>CANHVY010000004.1 GCA_947464185.1 Burkholderiales bacterium | reverse complement strand
TTGGCCGAGATGCGCTTGAGTTGTGCCCATGTTTTCTGTTGCCCTTCGGTCACGTTCTGGGTGAGGACGCGGTGGTACGAACTGGCCCCAGTCATGGTCGTGCTGGAGAAGCGAACACCCTTGGCAATGAAGGTGGCGTAGTCACCCGCGGCCAGTGCCGTGGCCGCGCCGGCGGCATCCATCTCTGCCTTGGGGTCAGCTGCCTGAAGCATGGCGACGTATTTCATGTGTGCCGAGGCGAGAGCGGCATTGCCCGCAAGCTTGGCGGCATCCGCCGCCTTCAGGTGGTTCTCGATGGTGGAAGCGAGCGTCAGAGACGGAAAGAACTGCTCCTCGAACGTTTTGAGCATGGCGTCATCCACGTCATCCATGACAATGACCGTGTTCGCCTTGGAGTCCTGTGTGGCCTGCTCCTTGAACTGGTCGCTGAGCGACTGCCGCAAAGATGAGCGCCGACCCCCGATGTTGAAGACACCCCAGCTGGTTGACTTTGCGCTGGTCAAGGCCTGGCGGGTCTCCTCGACGTAGCGGCTCATGGACTTCTGCAAGTCGAAACTTGCGTCGATGGCTGCAACCTTGGAGTCCTTGAACGAGAACTTGACCGCGACCTCGTAGGTCCCCTCGAGCAATCGGTTCAGAATCTTCTCTGACACATCGCGAACGATGAGTTCCGGCAACTTGCCTCCCGTCAAAACAGCTGTACCGGGAAGCCGACGTTCAGCCAGAGGTTCCGAATCAACAAGAAGCGTCACGGTCAGCTGGTCCAGATTGACAGGAAGCCGCGTGAACCCCTCCCAACGCTTGAGCATCTGCTGCTGTTCAGCCCGTGCCTTCTCGACAACTTCGTAGTCTTCGTTGATGGCCTTGATGACATCGCCGTTGACCGCAGGCGACACCAATGGAGCTGAGGGGTTATATGGAATGGTTCCGTTGGGCAGGCGAACCGGTCTTGGGATGTAGGCGTTGATGGCCTGCCCGTTGATGGCCGCACCAATGCCTATACCTTGTTCTGCGGTCGGCAGCTTGGCATCGTAGGAAAGCGCCAGCTTGAGCACGTCAATGCGAGGCAAGTCCTCCGAGGTGGGGTCGGCGATGACCTTGCCTGCCTTGGAGATGGCCTGCAATGAGCCAGGCAGGACTTGGATGCGCGGCAGCACATAGAACCGTGGCTTGTTGGCCGCCGCCCCCGGCTCGTAGAAGCCATTGACCTGGTATGGCTCGAACCCGCCCTTTGGGGAGGGCACATAGAACTCTTTGACGACCACGAAGGAGGTGCTGGGCTCGAGTTCCAAGGCAAGGCTGGTGCCAGCGACAAAGAGAGCAGCTGCAACAGCTGCGACATGCTTGAGATTCATGGGTAGGTACTCTTTGGAGTTCAACGGCACAGCGTGTCGATGTTGGCCCTGACGCGGTTGACCGATTCAAGGCGGAAAGACGCCGCCTTCAGCTTGTTGTCGACCCGAGCGACTTGGCCTTCGAGCCGTTTGAGATTGTGGTCGAGCATGGCGAGAATCTGTTGTCCGTCGCCGTAGGCGTCCTTCTGCTCCGCAATCTCCTTGGCAAGCGCGTAGGCGCCCGCCAGCGCTGCGCCCAGCATTGATGCGTCGGCGACGGCCTCGGTCAGGAGGTGTTCTGCGAGGCTGTTCTCGGTGAGTGCTGCCGCAAACGATGTGACCTCAGAGGCCTTTAGAACCTTGCCGGCCCATCCGCCTGCTGTCTTGGCGGTTCCAAGCAATGCCCCTGTCGCCGGGTCCAGCCTGAGGATGCTCGCGACGGTGTTCGCCGCAGTGCGCAGCGACAGCGTCAACTGGTAGGCACCATTGACCGTGGGCTGCTTGGCACGAAGCTTCTGGGCCTCGGCCTTGACACCCTTCAAGACCTCGAGGCTGCGATTGGCAGCGGTTTGCTGCCTCGCTGCTGTGTCGTAGTCCGCCAGCAGACGCGTGTCGCGGTAGCGGACCAACTCCGCACACTGTGGTGACTTTGCCTGAGCGGGCACGCCGCTGGCCACTGCGAGCGCTGCAATCAGCACGCTCAAAACTTGTTTCACTGAAAAATCCCTCAGTGCCCGAAAACTGGGCCCACCCTCTATAGCGCCGCGAACCTTCTCAGAAGTCCTCATCGGCTGCTCGTCCGCAACCGCGCTGCCCGTAAGCAGCCAGGCTGTGGCCCGGCGCAAGGCGTCGGGACATCGCCAGGTACCGCCACGATTCGCACAACAACATGTTGGACTCCCGCAGTTCGCAAAACATTTTTCCACATGGACTCTCGCAGCCGCCTCGTTGTGCTCGCTACATCCACCATGGGACATCGACCACCCGCCGTTCCCGCCCTCATCCGCAAGCATGGCGAAGTTCGGCCGGTTCTGGCGACTGCAGACACTCGACCCCGAAATCTGAGTGTCGGCACCCAGTCTGGTACCGACCTTCAGTTGGTGACAGGCAGTTCCGGAGCAAGACCGGTCCGGCAAGGAGCCGCGTTAGACAGTCGGTCTTTGCCTTCAGGCAGAAGGCAACAAGCGCAAGCGCATGCGGCCCAGCGCCTCGGCCAGCGCAGGCAAGTCCTGCTCGACCACCCACCACACTGCGTCAAGGTCGATTCCGAGGTAGTCGTGGACGATCACATTGCGGAACCCGCTGAGTTCACGCCATGGGGTCTGCGGTTCCGTCGCCTTGACATCGGCCGACAGCCTCTGGCTCGATTCGGCCAAGGTCTGAAGATTGCGAATGACAGCATCCTGAACAAGGCGGGAGCCGTCGAAACGGGCCCGTTCACGGCCCGTGTACTCGTCGATCCGAGTCAGGCATTCCAACATGTGCGCCAGCAGCACACGGTCAGCCTCCGGGCCGGGCTTCACAGTGGCACGGCGTCGGCAAGAACGCGTTCGCGAAGTGCCGGGTGCAGGCCTGCCTCTGTCACCACATCGACACGACGGCCAAGCAATTCTTCGGCATCCATCAGCAGGCCACCCAAAGCAAGTGCGCTCGTCCCGGGTTTCAATGTCACCAGCAGGTCGACATCGCTGTCGTCCGTGGCGTCGTCACGGCTCATCGAGCCGAACACGCAGACCCGGGTGACGCCTCGCCGTCGGGCGAGTGCGATCAATTGGTCGCGGTGGGATTCGATGATCGGATGCATCCGTTGAAGTTTAGCCACTCACGAGATGACCCCGCCCCGCCCGCAGCGCTACATCAACACGATGTCGTACTGCTCCGGGTTCATGCCCGGCTCGGCGCTCAGGGAGATGGGCTTGCCGATGAATTCGCTCAGACCGGCCAGGTGCACGCTTTCCTCGTCCAGCATCATTTCCACCACGGCGGCGCTGGCCACCACGCGGAACTCCCGGGGGTTGAACTGGCGGGCCTCGCGCAGGATCTCGCGCAGGATGTCGTAGCACACGCTGCGCGGGGTCTTGACCTGGGCGCGGCCCTCGCAGGTGGGGCAGGGCTGGCACAGCATGTGGGCCAGGCTTTCGCGGGTGCGCTTGCGTGTCATCTCCACCAGGCCCAGCGCCGAGAAGCCGCTGAGCGTCGTGCGGGTGCGGTCGCGCGCCAGTTGCTTGCGGAACTCGGCCAGCACGGCGTCGCGGTGCTCTTCGCGCGTCATGTCGATGAAGTCGACGATGATGATGCCGCCCAGGTTGCGCAGGCGCAGTTGCCGGGCGATGGCGCCCGCGGCCTCCAGGTTGGTCTTGAAGATGGTGTCGTCGAAGTTGCGCGCGCCCACGAAGCCGCCGGTGTTGACGTCCACCGTGGTCAGGGCCTCGGTCTGGTCGATGATGAGGTAGCCCCCGCTCTTCAAGTCCACGCGCCGGGCCAGGGCCCGGGCCACGTCTTCCTCGATGCCGAAGAGGTCGAAGATGGGGCGCTCGCCGCGGTAGTGCTCCAGCTTGTCCACCACGGCCGGCATGTAGGTGCGGCCGAAGGCCTGCAGGGCCTCGAACTGCATGCGCGAATCGATGCGGATGGATTGCGTGGCCTCGGTGGTGAGGTCGCGCAGCACGCGCTCCACCAGGCTCAGGTCCTGGTGCAGCAGGGTGCCCGCGGGCTTGGAGACGGCGCGCTGGCGCACCAGGCTCCAGGTCTTGCGCAGGTAGGCGATGTCCTCGGCCAGCTCCTCGTCGCTCGCTTCCTCGGCGTTGGTGCGCAGGATGAAGCCCCCTCCCCCGCCGGCCTCGGGCGTGCCCACCAGGCCCTGCATGCGGGCGCGCAGTTGCTCACGCGCTTCAGGCGAGCCGATCTTCTGCGAGATGCCGATGTGCTGGTCCTGCGGCAGGTGCACCAGCATGCGCCCGGCGATGCTGACCTGCGTGGACAGCCGCGCGCCCTTGGTGCCGATGGGGTCCTTGATGACCTGCACCGTCAGCGTCTGGCCCTCGAACACCTGGCGCTCGATGGGCACCAGGGGTGCGTCTTCGGCGCGGCGGCCCGCCGGCAGCGCGGCGTGCAGGTCGGCCACGTGCAGGAAGGCCGCACGGTCCAGGCCGATGTCGACGAAGGCGCTTTGCATGCCCGGCAGCACGCGCGACACCTTGCCCAGGTAGATGTTGCCCACCAGCCCGCGTTCCAGCGCCCGCTCGACGTGGAACTCCTGCACCGCGCCGTTCTCGACGATGGCCACCCGGGTTTCCTGCGGGGCCCAGTTGATGAGGATGTCTTGTGTGGCCATGGGGCAAGTCTAGGGGCTCGCAGCCCAGGCCGCCGCCTGCGGCCTCGCCCGTGCTCCCGTCAAGGTGTCACTGCCCGGCGCCAAGCGCCATGTGCACGCGTGCCCGGCGCAGCAGTTCGGCGGTTTCAAACAAGGGCAGGCCCATGATGCCGCTGTGGCTGCCCTCGATGTGGGCGATGTGGCCGGCCAGCGCGCCCTGGATGGCGTAGGAGCCGGCCTTGCCGAAAGGTTCGCCGCTGGCGATGTAGGCCTGGATGACGGCCGGCGACAGAGGCGCGAAGCGCACGCGGGAGACCTGGGTGATCTGGGTGACCTGGGCGATCTGCGGGGCCCTGGGCCTCGCGGCGCGCACGACAGCCGATGCTTTTGGCGGCAGACCGCCCTCCTGAGCCGGTGCGGCCACGGCCACCGAGGTCAGCACGCGGTGCGTCCGGCCCGATAGCGCCGACAGCACGGCGGCAGCGTCCTGGGCATCGGCCGGCTTCCCAAGGATGCGCCGGCCCAGCGCCACCGTGGTGTCGGCGCACAGGATGGGCGCGTCGGGCAGGCCGCGCCGCAGGCGGCGGGCCACGGCCGCTTGCAGCTTGACGCGGGTCACCCGCTGCACGTATGCCAGCGGCAGTTCGCCAGGCTGCACCACCTCCAGTGCCTCGGCATCCTCGTCGTCGCCGGGCAGCAGCAGCTGGAGGGTCACCCCGATCTGCGCCAGCAGGGCCTGGCGCCTTGGGCTCTGGGAGGCCAGCCAGATGAAGCTGGGAGGGGCTTCGACGGGCTCAGCCCGAACGGTGGGAGGGCTGTCATGCACGGTGACGAGATGACGATCGCGGGATCGATGAGGAGGCATCGGCCCGTCACTCCCGGTGATAAGGATGCCCCTGCACCACGGACCAGGCGCGGTACAGGGCCTCGGCCAGCAGCACCCGGGCAAAGGCATGGGGCAGGGTCAGGTCCGACAGGCGCAGGGTCTCGTCGGCCGTGGCCTTGAGCGCCGGGTCCAGGCCATCGGGGCCGCCGATGAGCAAGGCCACGTCCCGGCCGTCACCGCGCCAGAACTGCAGGCGCTCGGCCAGTTGGGCGGTGGTCAGGCGGCTGCCTCGCTCGTCCAGGATGACGCGCCGCACACCCTTGGGCAGGGCGGCTTCCAGGCGCTGCGCCTCGGCGGCCATGCACTGGGGCGCAGCCTTGCCCGCACGGGGTTCGGCCTTGAGCGCCTTGAGTTCGAGCTTGCAGTCGGCCGGGAAGCGCTTGGCGAAATCGTCCCACGCCGCATCAGCCCATGCGGGCTGGCGCTGACCGATGGCGGCCACGACCAGCCGCACGGGGTTCAACCCTTGCCGGAGCCGGTCTTGCGGGCGGCGGCCTTGCGGGCCGGTGCCGCAGCCTTGCGGGCGGGTGCGGCGGCTCGGGCAGCCGGTCGCGGCGCGGCAGGCTTGGCGGCGGGGGCCTTGCGGGCCGGTGCCGCCTTGCGCGCCGGGGTCTTGCGGGCCACCACCACCGTGCTGGTGGGCGGCTTGGCGGCCACCTTGGCAGGGGCCCTCCCCGCAGACTTGGCAACGGGCTGCGCCGTGGTCTTGACCGCGGCCCTGCGTCCCGTTGCCGTCTTTGCGGCGGTTCTGGCGGGCGCCTTCGGTACCGATTGGGCTGCCGTCCTGGCCGCAGGCTTGGCTGGCGATCTGGCAGGTGCCCTGACCGGCGAGTTCGCAGGCGCCCTGGCCGGCGACTTCGAAGCGGGCTTGCGGGCTGGCGGCGCGGCGGGCTCGGAGGCTTTCACCAGGCCCTGGGCCTTGGCCGCGCGCTTCATGGCCACGGGCTTGGCGCCCCAGATCTCTTCCAGGTGGTAGTACTCACGGATCGAGGGCTGCATGACGTGCACCACGGCAGCGCCGCAGTCCACGATGATCCATTCGCCGTTGTCCTCGCCCTCCATGCGCAGAACCTCCATGCCGCGCGACTTGACGGTCTCGCGGACGCTGGAGGCCAGGGCCTTGGTCTGACGGTTGCTGGATCCTGAAGCGATGATCACCCGCTCGAACAGCGGTGAGAGGGCCTCGGTGTTGAAGACGACGATGTCTTGCGCCTTCACGTCCTCGAGTCCATCGACGATGGCTCGTTGCAGCTTGCGGATGTCCATTCAGGTCGGGGGCGGGCCCCGGTAGAGGTGATGTCGGGCAATATAGCCTGCGACGGCCTGTCCCACCATCGGAGAAACCTCATCTCCCCGTGTCAAGGCCTCGCGCAGGGCCGTGGAGGACTCCGGCATGTCGGGCAGGGGCAACACTTCCAGCCGATGCGGGTGCGCGGCCAGGGCCGGGGGAGGCAGGGGCGGTTGACCGCTGCGCGCGGCCACGGCCAGCGTCACCTCGCCCAGCAAGGCAGGCCACTCGCGCCAGGTGTCCAGGCGGCTGTACTGGTCCTGCCCCAGGATCAGGAAGAACTCGGCTTGTGGCTGGTGCTCCCTGAACTCACGCACGGTGTCCACCGTGTAGGTGGCACCAGGCCGGTTGAGTTCGCGTTCGTCCAGATGAAAGCGCGGTTCCCCAGAGATCAGCAGACGCACCATGGCCGCGCGATGCAGCCCAGGCGCCATCTCACGGCCGGCCTTCTGCCAGGGTTGGCCGGCCGGCAGCCAACGCACTTCATCAAGCTGCAGGGAGGACAGCGCGGTCTGCGCCAGGGCCAGATGGGCCAGGTGCGGCGGGTCGAAACTGCCGCCCAGCAAGCCGATGCGTGCTGGCCGACCCGCCACCTGGCCTGGTGTCACGCCCAGTCCCGCGGCCGCAGGAAGTCGGTATACAGCCGCGCCTCGGGCGTGCCGGGCTCGGGGTGCCAGTCGTAGCGCCACTTCACGATGGGCGGCATGGACATGAGGATGCTCTCGGTACGCCCGCCGCTTTGCAGGCCGAACAAGGTGCCGCGGTCGAAGACGAGGTTGAACTCCACGTAACGGCCGCGGCGGTAGGCCTGGAAGTCACGCTCGCGCTCGCCATAGGGCAGGTGGCGCCGGCGCTGCACGATGGGCAGGTAGGCGTCGACGAAGGCATCGCCCACGGCGCGCATCATGGCAAAGCTGCCGTCGAAGCCGAGCTCGGCGAAATCGTCGAAGAACACGCCGCCGATACCCCGGGGTTCACCCCGGTGCTTGAGGAGGAAGTACTCGTCGCACCAGGTCTTGAAGCGCGGGTACAGCGCGGGGTCGATGGGGTCCAGCGCCGCCCGACAGGTGCGGTGGAAGTGCTGCGCATCCTCTTCGAAGCCGTAGTAGGGCGTCAGGTCCATGCCGCCACCAAACCACACCACGGGCTCTTTTCCCTCCGGCAGGGCGGCGAACATGCGCACGTTCATGTGCACGGTGGGCACATAGGGGTTGCGCGGGTGCATCACCAGCGACACGCCCATGGCCTCGAAGGGTGCACCGGCCAATTCGGGCCGGTGTTGCGTGGCCGAAGGCGGGAGCGTCTTGCCCTTCACGTGGCTGAAGTTGCAGCCGCCGCGCTCCAGCAGGCCGCCCTCTTCCACCAGGCGCGACAGGCCGTCGCCTTCCAGCCGGCCACCGGGCTCACGCGTCCAGCCATCGCTGATGAACGGATGACCGTCCTCGGCCTGCAAGGCGTTGATGATCTGGTCCTGCAGGTTCAGCAGGTACTGCCGGACAGCAGCAGTGTCGACAACGGCAGCGGTGGAGGGGTCAGGGGCAGTCACGTGATCATCCGGTCTGTGCGTGGGTGAAGGCAGGGGCGGCGCATCATGGCGGTTAGGTCGCACCGCATCCCACCGGCGGAATTAGACACTCAGCCCTGTCAATCCCGGCATGATCTGGGTCAGAGACAGGGCCCCTCGTCACACCAGCTTGATCGGCGCGGCCTGTTCGGGCCTGCAGCCACGGACCGAGCACAGGCGCTTTTCGATCTCGGCAAAGTCCAGGTCGGGATCTCCACTGAGTTGCAGGCAGGAGTGCACCCCCACGCGCCGACGCCCGAAGTCCAGGTGGGCCAGGGCCAGCGGCACCTGCGCGCTCACGGCCACGCGGTAAAAGCCGCTGCGCCACCCCGGCCCGTGCGCGCGCGTGCCCTCGGGAGCGACCACCAGCCACATGAACTCGTCGCGCTCGCGCGCCTGGCGCAACTGCCGGGCCATGTCGGCCACGATGCCACCCGGCGCGCTGCGGTTGACCGGCACGCCCCCCATCCAGCGCAGCCAGGGGCCGAACAACGGGATGCGGAACAACGAGTCCTTGCCCCAGATGGTGGCGCTCATGCCCATGGCCCATTTGGCGAAGATGCCGACGATGAAGTCCCAGTTGGAGGTGTGCGGGTAGACGGCGATCACCCCCTGGCGAGCCGGCAGGCCGTCGAAGTCCAGTTGCCAGCCGGCGCGCTGCAGGCACCACAGTGCCAGGCGGCTGCCCTGGAACTGCACGGGACGCTCCTGCAACTCCTGAGGACCCAAAGTTGCCAAGGGCTGCGGATCCGCCGGGACCGGCCGGGGGACGGTGTTCATCGTGGCTTGATGGCGCGGTGGCCGATGTCGCGCCGCCACTGCGCACCGTCGAACGAGATGGGGTTGAGCATGTCGTAGGCCCGTTGCTGTGCCGTGCGCACTGAATCGCCCAGCGCCGTGACGCACAGCACGCGCCCGCCGCTGGTGCGCACAGGGCCATCGGACGTGAGTTCGGTACCGGCATGAAACACATGCCCGTCATCGCAAGGCCCCGGCAAGCCCGTGATGACATCGCCTCGGCGCGGCGCTTGCGGGTAGCCCGCCGCGGCCATCACCACGCCCAGCGCCACGTGGCGGTCCCACTGCAGTTCCACCTGATCGAGGGTGCCGTCAGTGGCGTGCAGGAACAGGTCCAGCGGGTCGCTCTTCAGGCGCATCAGCAGCACCTGCGCCTCGGGGTCGCCCAGGCGGGCGTTGAATTCCACGGTACGCGGGCGGCCCTGGGCATCGATCATCAGCCCGGCATAGAGAAAGCCAGTGAACGGCATACCGTCCTTGCGCATGCCGGCCACGGTGGGGCCGATGATCTCGCGCATCACGCGGGCATGGACGTCGGGCGTCACCACGGGCGCGGGCGAATAGGCGCCCATGCCACCGGTGTTGGGGCCCTGGTCGCCGTCAAAGATGCGCTTGTGGTCCTGGCTGGTGGCCAGCGTGACCACATTCACGCCGTCGCAGGCCACGATGAAGCTCGCCTCCTCACCGGCCATGAATTCCTCGATCACCACGCGCGCGCCACCCTCGTTCTGCTGCACGCCCAGGGTACTGGCCGCCAGCATGTCGTCAATGGCGGCATGGGCTTCTTCCTCGGTCATGGCCACCACCACGCCCTTGCCCGCGGCCAGGCCGTCAGCCTTGATGACGATGGGCGCGCCGACGTGGCGCACATGTTCATGCGCCGGCACGGGGTGGTTGAAAGTGGCGTAGTGCGCCGTGGGAATGCCGTGGCGCTGCATGAAGTCCTTGGCGAAGGCCTTGGAACTCTCCAACTGGGCCGCCGCCCGGGTGGGGCCGAAGATGCGCAGGCCCCGGGCGCGGAACAGGTCCACGATGCCGGCCGCCAGCGGGGCCTCGGGGCCCACCACGGTCAGGCCCACCTTTTCCTCGGCTGCGAAGTCGGCCAGGGGGTGGAGGTCGGTGATGGGCACGTTGCGCACGCCAGGCTCGCCCGCGGTACCGCCGTTGCCAGGCGCCACGAAGACCGTCTGGACCTTCGGGCTGCCGGCCAGCTTCCAGGCCAGCGCGTGCTCACGCCCGCCACTGCCGACGACGAGAACCTTCATTCGCTGATCATCGCGTTGTGGAACACGTCCTGCACGTCGTCCAGGTCTTCCAGCACATCCAGCAGTTTCTGCATGCGCACGGCGTCCTCGCCCGAGACTTCGATGGGGTTCTCGGCACGCATGGTGACCTCGGCGATCTCAGGCTTCAGGCCTGCAGCTTCCAGGGCGTTCTTCACGGCCTCGAAGTCAGCCGGCGCGCTCAGCACCTCGATGGAGCCGTCCTCGCCCGTGACCACGTCCTCGGCGCCGGCGTCCAGCGCCACTTCCATGACGCGGTCCTCGCTCGCACCTGGAGCGAAGACGAACTGCCCGCAGTGCTTGAACTGGAAGGCCACCGAGCCCTCGGTGCCCAGGTTGCCGCCGTACTTGCTGAAGGCGTGGCGCACCTCGGCCACGGTACGTACCCGGTTGTCGGTCATGCAGTCCACGATCACGGCCGCCCCGCCGATGCCGTAGCCCTCGTAGCGGATCTCCTCGTAGCTCACGCCTTCGAGGTTGCCCGTGGCCTTGTCGATGTTGCGCTTGACGGTGTCCACCGGCAGGTTCACGGCCTTGGCCTTCTCGATGGCCAGGCGCAGCCGGGGGTTCGCCCCGGCGTCGCCCCCGCCCAGGCGAGCCGCCACCATGATCTCGCGGATCACCCGCGTCCAGGCCTTGCCCCGCTTCTCATCCTGCCGGCCCTTGCGGTGCTGGATGTTGGCCCATTTGGAATGCCCGGCCATCGAATCTCCTTGCCCGGCGCCCGAACGGCGGCCAGGGTCTGGGCCGGGTCAGGTGCAGGGACACATGTGGTTTGTATAGACTGCCCCGAGTTTACCGGCCGGCCCTTTCGGGGCCTGTTCTACTTGGACCCTGCCCCAGGAAGCCCCATGCCCGAGCCCATCCTCGTCGCCCGCCACGGCACCACCGAATGCCATCTGCTGCCGGCCCTGGCCAACCGCCACGGCCTGATCACGGGCGCCACCGGCACGGGCAAGACCATCACCCTGCAGACCCTGGCCGAGGGCTTCAGCCGCATCGGCGTGCCCGTGTTCATGGCCGACGTGAAGGGCGACCTGACGGGCATCAGCCAGACCGGACGCGTGTCCGACAAGCTGGCGCGGGTGCTGGCCGAACGCGGCATCGAGGCGCCGGCACCGCTGGCCTGCCCCACCACCTTGTGGGATGTGTTCGGCGAGCAAGGCCACCCGGTGCGCGCCACCATCAGCGACATGGGGCCGCTGCTGCTGTCGCGCATGCTGGCCCTGAACGAGACGCAGGCCGGGGTAATGAACCTGGTGTTCAAGATCGCCGACGACCACGGCCTGGCCCTGCTGGACCTGAAAGACCTGCGCGCCATGCTGCAGCACGTGGGTGAGAACGCGAAGGACTTCACCACCCAGTACGGCAACATCAGCGCCGCCAGCGTGGGCGCCATCCAGCGCGGGCTGCTGCAGATCGAGCAGCAAGGCGGCGACCGCTTTTCGGCGAGCCCATGCTGGACATCGCGGATTTCATGCAAGCGGTGGACGGCCACGGAGTGGTCAACATCCTGGCGGCCGACCGGCTGATGACGGCGCCGCGCCTGTACGCGACCTTTCTGCTGTGGATGCTGTCAGAGCTTTTCGAGACCCTGCCCGAGGTGGGCGACCTGGAAAAGCCCAAGCTCGTGTTCTTCTTCGACGAGGCGCACCTGCTGTTCAACGAGGCGCCCAAGGTGCTGGTGGAGCGCATCGAGCTGGTGGTGCGCCTGGTGCGGTCCAAGGGCGTGGGGGTGTACTTCGTCACGCAGA
Source organism: Burkholderiales bacterium (assembly GCA_947464185.1). Classification (GTDB taxonomy): domain Bacteria; phylum Pseudomonadota; class Gammaproteobacteria; order Burkholderiales; family Burkholderiaceae_C; genus Rubrivivax. Next base: position 106,241 of record CANHVY010000004.1, on the reverse strand, counting down.
ACCCGCTGGACATCCCGGACAGCGTGCTGGGCCAGCTGGGCAACCGGGTGCAGCACGCGCTGCGCGCCTTCACCCCGCGCGACCAGAAGGCGGTGCAGTCGGCCGCCAGCACCATGCGCGCCAACCCCAAGCTCGACATCGCCACGGCCATCACCGAACTCGGCGTGGGCGAGGCGCTGGTGAGTTTCCTGGACGAGAAAGGCCGGCCGTCCGTCACCGAACGCGTGTTCGTGATGCCGCCGGGCAGCCAGATCGGCCCGGTGACGCCGCAGCTGCGCGAGGCGCTGCGCCGGGGCTCGCTGGTGGCCGGCGTGTACGAGGCGACGGTGGACCGGGAGTCCGCGTTCGAAAAGCTCAAGGGGCGTGCGTCCACCGCGCCGGCCTTGTCAGCGGGCGGGGCAGCTTCCGGCGACGGCACGTCCGCCGACGCGGCCGCGGGCGGAGGCCTGCTGGGCGGACTGTCGGACATGCTGTTTGGCAGCACCGGCCCGCGCGGCGGACGCAAGGAAGGCCTGGCCGAAGCGGCCGCTCGCAGCGCCATGCGCAGCGTGGGGTCGGCAGTGGGCCGGGAGATCGTGCGCGGCGTGCTGGGCTCGCTGCTGGGCGGCGGGCGGCGGCGCTGAGGGTTTGTGCAACCAAACACCGCCCGGTCAGCCCACAAGCAGGCCACGAAGAAGAAGCCCGTCAGCATGCTGTTGAACGCGCTGGCGATCGGGCTGGCCGTCTTGGTGGCGGCGATCGGGTTGTTGCTGGCCGCCGGGCAGGCGGGGCTGCTCCGCGGCAAGCCCCCCACCTTGCTGGGAGTGCAGGGTGGACGGCTGCCTCCGCCCCATGTCACCCGCAACAACGTGCACAGCCAGGCGGGGATATGGGGAGCGCAGTACGCCCACGCGGCCATCGAACCCCTGCCGGCCCAGGCGGACAGCGCACAGACCATGGAACGCCTGCGTTCCATGGTGGAGGCCACGCCCGGCGCGCAGGTGGTGAAGGCGGGGCCGGACCATCTGTACGCGCAGTACACGACAAAGTGGCTGCGGTTCGTGGATGACGCGGAGTTCTGGTTCGATCCCGTGGCACAGCGCGTCCAGGTGCGTTCGGCCTCCCGCCTGGGCGAGAGTGACCTGGGCGTCAACCGTGCACGCATCGAGGCGCTGCGACAACGACTTGCGAGTCCGTGAACGCCGGGCATGGCCCGCGAGGGCCGCTGAGACACCAGCGATCTTCACCGCACCGGACACCGCTGCGGCGCTTCGCCCCCGCTGCCTAGAATCCCTGTCATGTCCAAAGCATCTGCGGCCCCCAAGGCCAGCGGGCCGGCAGAGCCCGTGAAACCCAGCAATTTCCTGCGCGGCATCATCGAGCGCGATCTTGACGCCGGCACCTATGCCGGCCGGCCTTTCGGCGGCAGCCCGGGTGATGCCGCCCACCACGCCGCCGGCCAGCCCGACCCCGCCCGGATCCGCACGCGCTTTCCGCCCGAACCCAACGGCTACCTGCACGTGGGCCACGCCAAGAGCATCTGCCTGAACTTCGGCCTGGCACGCGACTACGGCGGGGTGTGCCACCTGCGCTTCGACGACACCAACCCCGAGAAGGAAGAACAGGAGTACGTCGACGCCATCGAGGAGGCCGTGCACTGGCTGGGCTTCGACTGGGAGAGCGGTGGCACGAGTCACCTCTACCAGGCCAGCGACTACTTCGACTTCATGTACCGCGCCGCCGAGGCCCTGGTGCAGGCCGGCCTGGCTTATGTGGACGAGCAGAGTGCGGAAGAGATGCGCGCCAACCGCGGCGACTTCACCACGCCGGGGACGGACAGCCGGTTTCGCAACCGCACCCCGGCCGAGAACCTGGCGCGGCTGCGCGACATGCGCGACGGCAAGCTCGCCGATGGGGCGGCGGTGCTGCGCGCCAAGATCGACATGGCCTCGCCCAACATCAACCTGCGCGACCCGGCCCTCTACCGCATCAAGCACGCCACCCATCACCACACGGGCGACCGCTGGTGCATCTACCCGATGTACACCTACGCGCACCCCATCGAGGACGCGCTGGAACGCATCACCCACAGCATCTGCACGCTGGAGTTCGAAGACCAGAGGCCCTTCTACGACTGGCTGCTCGAGCACCTGGCCAGCCTGGGGTTGCTGGCACACCCGCTGCCCAAGCAGTACGAGTTCGGCAGGCTGAACCTCACGGGCGTGATCACCAGCAAGCGCAAGCTCAAGGCGCTGGTCGACGAAGGCCATGTCAGTGGCTGGGACGACCCACGCATGCCCACACTCTTCGGCATGCGCCGGCGCGGCTACACGCCCGAGAGCATCCGCGCTATGGCCGACGGCACGGGTGCCAGCAAGACCAACATCTGGCTGGACTACGCCGTGCTGGACATCGCGCTGCGCGAAGACCTGGAAGGCCGCGCCCCGCGCGCCATGGCGGTGCTGGATCCGGTGAAGCTGGTGCTGGAGAACTGGGAAGAGGTCTTCGGCGCCGGGCACCGCGAGCCCTGCGCCGCCCCGGCCCACCCGCAGCGCCCCGAACTGGGCCTGCGGCACTTCAAGCTCGGCCCCGAGGTCTGGATCGAGCGCGAGGACTTCGAGCATGTGCCGCCCAAAGGCTTCTTCCGGCTGTACCCGCCGCAGCCCCAGGCCGACGGCAGCGTGGCCCCCGGCAACAAGGTGCGGCTGAAGTACGGCATGGTGGTGGAATGCATCGGCTTTGAACAGGGCGCCGACGGCCGCGTGGCCACCGTGCGCGCCCGCGTGGTGCCCGACACCAAGAGCGGCACGCCCGGGGCGGACGCCGTCAAGGTCAAGGGCACCATCACCTGGCTGGCGGTGGACGACGCCGCGGCGGCCGAGGTGCGGCTGTTCGAGCGCTTGTTCACCGAAGACCAGCCCGACGCCGAAGGGCGCGACTTCCGCAGCGTGCTCAACCCGCACAGCCGCCGGGTGGTGCAAGCCTTCGTGGAGCCCTCACTGGGCAGCGCTGCGGCCGAGCACCGGGTCCAGTTCGAGCGCCACGGCTACTTCGTGGCAGACCGGATAGACCACCGCAGCCAGGCCCCTGTGTTCAACCGCATCACCACCCTCAAGGACTCCTGGAAATGACTGCACATGCTCGCAAGCCGGCCGCGTCTGGATGGACGCGCCACACCTCGGCCTTGGCACTGGCCTTGGCGGCGTTCACTGCCGGGGCCCAGCAGCCTGCGCCCGCACAGACCGTGTCCACCCAGGCCGCCCCCACGGGCGCCGCCAACGTCACCACGTCCACCGGCCTGATATACACCTCGTTGAAGGAGGGTACGGGCGCCAGCCCGCAAGCCGCCGACACGGTGCGCGTGCATTACCGCGGCACCTTCCCCGATGGCCGGGAGTTCGACAGCTCCTACAGTCGCGGCCAGCCGGCGCAGTTTCCGCTCAACCGCGTGATCCGCTGCTGGACCGAGGGCGTGCAGATGATGAAGGTGGGCGGCAAGGCGCGGCTGGTGTGCCCGCCGGCCATCGCCTACGGCGAACGCGGCACACCGGGAGGCCCCATACCGCCCAACGCCACGCTGCACTTCGAGATCGAGTTGCTGGGCATCGGGGGCAGGTAGCGCGCCATGAACGCGCCCGACACCAGGTGTAGGCGTGGTGGTGCCAGCCCTCTGGCATGGCATGGGGCCCGCCGCGGGTGGGCCACCATCGTCTGCATCGCGGCCGGCAGCTTTGGCGTTGGGGCCAGCGCCTGCGCCCAAGGCCTGGCGCCCATGCCCGTGATGGAGGAAGTGCCCTTCATCACCACGCCCGACAACGTCACCGTGTCCATGCTCGAACTGGCCGGGGTCAACGCCAAGGACTTCGTGCTGGACCTCGGCTCGGGTGATGGGCGCATCGTCATCACCGCAGCGCGACGCTTCGGCGCTCGCGGCCTGGGCGTGGAGATCGTTCCTGAACTGGTCGAGCGCAGCCAGCGAAATGCGCAGGCCGCCGGCGTGACCGACAGGGCCGAGTTCCGCGAGCAGGATCTCTTCAAGACCGATCTCACGGCAGCCAGCGTCATCACCATGTACCTGCTGCCTGCCGTGAACCTGCAGTTGCGCCCTGCACTGCTGAGGCTCAAGCCCGGCACGCGCTTGGTATCGCATGACTGGGACATGGGCGAGTGGACACCCGACCGCACGCTGACGGTGGAAGCGCCCACCAAGAACATCGGGCGAGAGAAGCTGAGCCAGTTGCATCTGTGGGTGGTGCCGGCCCCTGCCGCCGGCCTGTGGTGCGGCGACGCAGGCTTGCAATGGCACCTGCGCCAACAGTTCCAGATGGTGCAGGGACAGGCCGGCCCGACGGCAGATCTCAAGGCCCTGCTGGGCCACATGGACGCGACGACGCTGCACCTGTGGGCCCCCGGCGCGCAGGCCCGGGCCGAGTGGCAGACAAGCCCGCAGGGCCCCACCCTGCGCGTGGTGGGGGCCTCAGGCGCCTGGGGGCCGTGGCAGGGCCAGACGCTGCGAAAAGCCAGCGGCGACCGCTGCACAGCTTGAGCCTGCTCTGATCAGCTGCCCTCCGGGCGCGACACAGTGCGCGGTGGAGCGCCCCACCGGCGTGCAACCCTGCCAGCCCTGCGCTGCGCCCTGCCGGCGCCGGGCCACCCCTGGTCCATGCAGACGCCCATACAGACGCACATACAGACGCCCATGCAGACCTTGTCCTCTGGCGCACGCACCCGCCTGCAGGCCCACCCCCGTGTACCGGACGCGCTGGGCACCTGGCTGCAACAGGCCGACATCCGCATCAACGGCCCTCGCCCCTGGGACCTGCAGCTGAACCACCCGCGCCTGTTCGGCCGCGTGCTGCGGCACTGGTCCATGGGGCTGGGCGAGGCCTACATGGACGGCGACTGGGACTGCGAGCAAATCGACGAGTTCTTCACACGGTTGCTGCGGCTGCGCGCTGACCAGCCGCCAGGCGGTCTGGCCCGGTTGAAGCTGGCCTGGGCCCTGTTGGAGGCCGCCTGGCGCAACCCCCAGGCTCCCGACAAGGCCTTCTTGGTGGGTGAGCGCCACTACGACCTGGGCAACGACCTGTTCGTGCGCATGCTGGACGCCCGCATGGTGTATTCCTGCGCCTTCTGGGGCCAGGCCAGAACCCTGGACCAGGCCCAGGAAGACAAGCTGGAGATGATCTGCCGCAAGCTGCAACTGGAGCCAGGGATGACGCTGCTGGACATCGGCTGCGGCTGGGGCGGGCTGGCGCGCCACGCCGCCCTGCACCACGGCGCCCAGGTCACCGGCATCACCGTCTCCAGCGAACAGGCGCGCCACGTGGAGCAGCTCTGCGCAGGCCTGCCGGTGAGCGTGCGGCTCATGGACTACCGAGCCTTGCAGGGACGCTTCGACCGCATCGCCTCGGTGGGCATGTTCGAGCATGTGGGCCCGAAGAACCACGCCACCTACCTGGACACCGCACACAGGCTCCTGGTCGATGACGGCTTGTTCCTGCTGCACACGATTGGCACGGACCGACCGAACGGGCGCACCGACCCGTGGATCGAACAGTACATTTTCCCCGGCGGCCACCTGCCCGCCGCCAGCGAGCTGGCGCGGGCTGTCGAACGCGGCTTCGTCATCGAGGACTGGCACAACTTCGGCCCGGACTACGACCGCACCCTCATGGAATGGCACGCGCGCTTCGAGACGGCCTGGCCGGAACTCAAGTCCCGCTACAGCGAGCGCTTTCGGCGCATGTGGCGCTATTACCTGCTGAGCAGCGCCGGCTTCTTCCGCTCGCGCCAGGGGCAGTTGTGGCAATTGGTGCTGGCCAAGCCGCAGCGCGCGGGTGCCTACCGGTCGACTCGGCCTTTCGATCGGCTCACCCCGGGGAAACCCTGATCACGATCCGGAAAAACGTTCTGTATCGCGGGATGAAATCCCCGGGTCAATACCTATGATGGCGTCAGGGTTTGTCAATTACAAACTGTTCGTTGTCCAAGACAAATGGGCGAAGCGTCCAAGGCATCGCCTCCTGTCCAGAGACAGAGACCTCCGCCTCCCGATTCCCCCGAAGGAGCCGGACAATCCCGGTTTTTTCCACTGCCCCGGACTCCCCACCGAGCCGGGACGATTGAGTCATTCATGGAAACCAGTCTTCGCCGCCTGCTGGAGCGCGGCACCGCCCACCAGGCCGCCCTGGGCGCCCCCGGCCGCCAGGACCTGACCCACGCCGAACTGCGTACCCTGGTGGACCGCACCTTGTCCACCCTCAACGGCATGGGCATCGGCCGCAACGACCGCCTGGCCATCGTGCTGCCCAACGGGCCGGAGATGGCGGCCTGCTTCGTGGCCGCCGCCTGCGGCGTTGCCACCGCGCCGCTGAACCCGGCCTACCGGGGCGAGGAATTCGAGTTCTATCTGACCGACCTGAAAGCCCGCGCGCTGGTGGTGGAGCAAGGCAGCACCTCGCCCGCGGTGGAAGTGGCCCAGCGCATGGGCGTGCCCGTGATCGAGCTGGTGCCCGAACTGGCTGCTGGCGCCGGCAGCTTCACGCTGCAATGCGCCCAGCCACCCGGCACGGTGGCTGCGCACCCCGGCCTGGCCCAGCCGGGCGATGTCTCCATGGTGCTGCACACCTCGGGCACCACGTCACGGCCCAAGATCGTGCCGCTGTCCCAGGCCAACCTGTGCGCCTCGGCCCAGCACATCGCCCGCACCCTGGCCTTCACGGGGGCGGACCGCGGGCTGAACATCATGCCGCTGTTCCACATCCACGGCCTGATTGCCGGCGTGCTCACGCCACTGTCGGCCGGCTCCATGGTGTTCTGCACGCCGGGCTTCAATGCCTTGAAGTTCTTCGGCTGGATGGACGAGGCGCGGCCCACCTGGTACACGGCCGTGCCCACCATGCACCAGACCATCCTGTCGCGCGCCTCCAAGAGCGCCGACGTGATCGCGCGGCACCCGCTGCGCTTCATCCGCAGCTCGTCCAGCTCCATGCCGCCGCAGGTCATCCGCGAGATGGAAGAAGTGTTCGGCGCCCCGCTGATCGAGAGCTACGGCATGACCGAGGCCACGCACCAGATGGCCAGCAACCCCCTGCCGCCAGCGGTGCGCAAGCCCGGCAGCGTGGGCATCGCCGCCGGCCCGGAGGTGGCCATCATGGCCGACGACGGCACGCTGCTGCCGCGTGGCGGCACGGGCGAGATCGTGATCCGCGGCCCCAACGTCACCGCCGGCTACGAAAGCAACCCGAAGGCCAACGCCGAAGCCTTCACCCACGGCTGGTTCCGCACCGGCGACCAGGGGGTGATGGACGAGGACGGCTACGTCACCCTCACCGGGCGCCTGAAGGAGATCATCAACCGTGGCGGCGAGAAGATCAGCCCGCGCGAGGTGGACGAGATCCTGATGGACCACCCGGCCGTGGCGCAGGTGGTGTGCTTCGGCATGCCGCATCCCAAGCTGGGCGAAGAAGTGGCCGCAGCCGTGGTGCTGCGCGAAGGCCAGAGCGCCACTGAGCGCGACCTGCAGGCCTTTGTGGCCGGCCGCGCCGCGGAGTTCAAGGTACCGAAAAAGATCCTCGTCATGGACGAGATCCCCAAGGGTGCGACCGGCAAGTTGCAGCGCATCGGCTTGGCGGCCAAGCTGGGCCTGGGCTGAGCCTTTGAGCCTCTGAGCCTGCCCTCACCTGGCCACCTGATCGCAGCCCGCCCCTACGAACCACCCCATCCCCACAGGACGAGACGCCACACCCAGACGCCCCGTTTTTCGCCCGCGGCCCGCAAGGCCGCGTTTTTCACCACTGCATGTGACTTCCCTCTGAATCTAGGAGACGACATGAGCTGGACCCTGAAGACGAACTCGACGAGTTCACCCGCCCTTTCGGCCCTTTCGGCCCTTCCGGCCCGCGCGGCCAAGACCATGGCCGCCACGGCCTGCAAGCGCTCAGCGCGAGCCCTCGCGGCCACGCTGCTCACCGCAGCAGCCGCCACCGCCGCCCTGTTGGGCACGCCCAAGGCCCGCGCGGCCTGGGAACCCACCAAGTCCATCGAGTTCATCGTGCCCGCGGGCACGGGCGGCGGCGCCGACCAGATGGCGCGGTTCATCCAAGGTGTGGCCACCAAGCACAAGCTCACCAACCAGCCCATCGTGGTGGTCAACAAGGGCGGCGGCGCAGGAGCGGAAGCCTTCCTGGACGTCAAGGGCGACAAGGGCAACCCGCACAAGATCGTCATCACGCTCAGCAACCTGTTCACCACGCCGCTGGGCACCGCCGTGCCCTTCAACTGGCGCGACATGACGCCCGTGGCCATGCTGGCGCTGGACCAGTTTGTGCTGTGGGTCAACGCCGACTCGCCGCACCAGACCCCGAAGGCCTTCTTCGACGCCCTCAAGGCGGGTAACGACCGCAGCATCAAGATGGGCGGCACCGGCAGCAAGCAGGAAGACCAGATCATCACGGTGATGCTGGAGAAGGCCGCAGGCAAGAAGATGACCTACATCCCCTACGGCGGGGGCGGCCAGGTGGCCACGCAGCTGGTGGGCAAGCACGTGGACGCCACGGTCAACAACCCCATCGAGGCCGAGAGCCACTGGCGCGCCGGCAAGCTGCGCGCCCTGTGCGTGATGGACTCGCAGAAACTGCCGTACAAGGAGAAAGTCACCGCCACCCAGAGCTGGAACGACCTGCCCACCTGCGCCTCGGCCGGCCTGCCGGTGGAGTACCTGATGCTGCGCGGCATCTTCATGCCGCCCGGCGTGACGCCCGACCAGCTCAAGTACTACGTGGATCTGCTGGCCAAGGTGCGCGCGCTGCCGGAATGGAAAGACTTCATGGTCAAGGGCGCCTTCAAGCAGACGGTGATGACCGGCCCGGAGTACTTCGACTGGCTGGGCAAGAACGAGCAGATGCACCGCGTGCTGATGCGCGAAGCCGGCTTCCTCGCCAACTGAGGGGGCCCCATGCAAACCTCTCATGACGGCGGCGCTGACCACACGGACAGCGCCGAGGGAGCCCCCATCGCCACACGTTGGGTGGAGCTGGGCGTGGCGCTGGCGCTGATGGCGCTGGCGCTGGTGGTCATAGTCGACAGCCTTCGCGTGGGCGCGGGCTGGGCTGACGACGGCCCCCAGGCGGGCTACTTCCCGTTCTACATCGGGCTGGCACTGCTGGGTGCCAGTGGGTGGACAACCTTCACGCAACTGCGCCACTGGCAGCGCATCGAAGTCTTTGCCGAGCGCGCTCAGATGCGCAGCGTGGCGGCGGTGATGCTGCCGATGGTGGTGCATGTCGCGCTCATCAAGTTCATCGGCCTGTACATGGCATCGGCCTTGCTCATCGGCTGGTTCATGCACCGGCATGGGCAGCACCGGCTGGCCACCAAGCTGGTGGTGCCGGTGGCCGTGCCGCTGGTGGTGTTTGTCGTGTTCGAGCGCTGGTTCCTGGTACCGCTGCCCAAGGGGCCGCTCGAAGCGCTGTTCGGCTATTGAGCCGCAGGGAGACACGACATGGAAGAAATCCAGAGCCTGATCCAGGGCTTCGGCGTGGCGCTGGGGTGGCAAAACCTCGGCTTCATGCTGATCGGCCTGACCCTGGGCGTGCTGATCGGCGTGCTGCCCGGGCTGGGCGGCGCCAACGGCGTGGCCATCCTGCTGCCGCTGACCTTCGGCATGAACCCCACCTCGGCCATCATCATGCTGAGCTGCATCTACTGGGGTGCACTGTTCGGCGGGGCCATCACCTCCATCCTGTTCAACATCCCGGGCGAGCCCTGGAGCGTGGCCACCACCTTCGACGGCTACCCCATGGCGCAGCAGGGGCGCGCGGCGCAGGCCCTCACGGCGGCTTTCACCTCCAGCTTCGTGGGCGCCATCTTCGCCGTGGCCATGATCACCTTCCTGGCCCCGCTGGTGGCGCAGTTCGCGCTCAAGTTCGGCCCGCCCGAGTTCTTTGCGGTGCAGTTGCTGACCTTCTGCAGCTTCATCGGCATGAGCAAGGAGCCCGCAGCCAAGACGCTCGCGGCCATGATGCTGGGATTTGCCCTGGCCGCCGTGGGCATGGACTCGGTGACCGGCCAGCTGCGCATGACCTTCGGCTTCCCGGAACTGCTCAAGGGCTTTGACTTCCTGATCGCAGTCATCGGCCTGTTCGGCATCGGCGAGATCCTGCAGACCATGGAGGAAGGCCTGTCCTTCAAGGGCCGCAGCGCGCGCATCACCTTCGGCACCGTGCTGCAGACCTGGAAGGAGCTGCTGAACCACTGGAAGCTGTTCCTTCGCAGCACCCTGGTGGGCTGCTGGATGGGCGTGACGCCCGGCGGCGCCACCCCGGCCTCGTTCATGAGCTACGGCATGGCCCGGCGCATGTCGAAAGATCCGGACAGCTTCGGCAAGGGCCGCATCGAGGGCGTGGTGGCGCCCGAGACCGCAGCGCACGCCGCGGGCACCGCCGCGCTGCTGCCCATGCTGACGCTGGGCATCCCCGGCTCACCCACGGCGGCGGTGCTGCTGGGCGGCCTGCTGATCTGGGGCCTGCAGCCCGGGCCCATGCTCTTCGTGGAGCAGAAGGAGTTCGTCTGGGGCCTCATCGCCAGCATGTACGTGGGCAACGTGGTCGGCCTGATCGTGGTGCTGACCACCGTGCCCTGGTGGGCGGCCATCCTGCGCATACCGTTCTCCATCATGGGGCCGGTCATCATCATGGTGTGCGCGGTGGGGGCCTACACCGTGCACTCCTCGTTCCTCGATGTGACGATGATGCTGGTGTTCGGCGTGGTGGGCTACCTGTTCAAGAAGCTGAAGTACCCTCTGGCACCGCTGGTGCTGGCCCTGGTGCTGGGCGACATGGCAGAGTCCAGCTTCCGGCAGTCCATGTTGCTGAGCCAGGGCTCGCTGACCATCTTCTGGAGCAATCCGCTGGTGGGCAGCATCGCCGGCCTGGCCGTGCTGATGCTGGTGTGGCCGGCTTTCGGGGCGCTGCGGCGCGCGTTGCGGGCCCCAGCGGCCGCATCCACAGGCCCGGCCGCCTGAGCGCACTGACCCTCACTTCTGCACAAGGATCCTGAGTTCATGAAGATTGCCATCGTCGGAGCCGGCGCCATCGGCGGCTACCTGGGGGCCAGGTTGTCGGCCGCGGGCGAGGAGGTCACCTTCATCGCTCGCAACCGCAACCTGGAGGCCATCAACGCCCACGGCTTCCGCCTCATCCAGGAGGACGGCAGCGAGCTGCACGCCCCGGCCGTGCGGGCCGTGCAACGCTACGCCGATGCCGGACCGCAGGACGCCGTGCTGCTCACCGTCAAGGCTCACCAAGTGCGCGACCTGCTGCCCGACCTGCGTGGCCTGTTCGGCCCGCGCACCACGGTGGTGACCATGATCAACGGCGTGCCCTGGTGGTACTTCCACCAACTGGCCGGCCCGTGGGAGGGGCGCGCCATCGAGGCGGTGGACCCGGAGGGGGTGATCGCCGCGCACATCGAGCCCGAGCGCGTGATCGGCAGCGTGGTCTATCCGGCCGCCGAACTCGTGGCCCCGGGCGTGGTGAAGGTGATCGAGGGCAACCGCTTCACGCTGGGCGAGCCCGACGGCTCGCGCAGCGAGCGCGTCGAGCAACTCTCCAAGGCGCTGATGAACGCCGGCTTCAAGGCCCCGGTCAGCAAGGACATCCGCGGCGAGATCTGGGTCAAGCTGTGGGGCAACCTGACCTTCAACCCCATCAGCGCCCTCACGCACGCCACGCTGGAGCAGATCTGCACCTTCGCGCCCACGCGCGATCTGGCCGCGCGCATGATGACCGAGGCCAAGGCCGTGGCCGAACGCCTGGGCGTGCAGTTCCGTATCAGCCTGGAGCAGCGCCTGGCCGGTGCCCAGGCGGTGGGTGCGCACAAGACCAGCATGCTGCAGGACGTGGAGGCCGGCCGCGCCCTGGAGCTGGAGGCGCTGGTGGGCGCCGTGGTGGAGCTGGGCCGCATCACCGAGACCCCCACGCCCACCATCGAGGCGATCTACGCTGTCACCAAGTTGCTAGGACAAACCGTGCAGGCGCAGCGTGGCCGCCTGGCGGTGACGCCCCTGGCCTGACACGACCGGGCTGACACGACCGGGCTGACGCGCCTGATGCGCGCCTGATGCTCGCCTGACGCGCGCCTCACGGCGTCAAGGCTTCAAGACCTTGGCCACCGTGTTGGGCCGCAGCCGGTAGGCATCGGGCATGCCCGAGCCCAGCAGCGGCCGCAGGTACAGCCGGAAGGCATCGGTCACGTCAGTGCCCGACGGCGCGATGAAGGCGTCTTCCATGGTGCGCGTGCGGCCGGCCACCTCGGCCAGCGGCAGCAGCGTGTAGTCTGCGGCGTAGTGCCCCGTGCGGCGGATGGCCACAGAGCCGTCGCGGCCGCTCCAGAAGCCGTACTGCACCGCTTTCTCGCCCACCTCGCGCGCCTCGCGCTGGTCCACGTCGCTCACGCAGCCCAGGAAGCTGCGCTGCAGGTAGCCCAGGGTGTCGCCGCGCACGCGCTTCAAGCCCAGGCGCGCCTTGATCTCGTCGCACAGCAGGTCCGCCAGCGCCCCGCTGCCGGAGAGTTGCACGTTGCCATGCGCGTCACGCTCCAGGTCCTGGGCCAATTGGGCGGCGATCGGCGTTCCCGAGTGGTCATGGATGCCCTCGGACACCGCCACGATGCAGCGGCCCAGGCGGTCGTAAGTGGCCTTCACATCGGCCAGGAAGCGCTCCACCGAGAACTCGCGCTCGGGCAGGTAGATCAGGTGCGGGCCGTCATCGTCGTACTTGCGGCCCAGCGCCGAGGCCGCCGTCAGAAACCCGGCGTGCCGCCCCATGACCACGGCCACGTACACCCCGGGCAGGGCCGCGTTGTCCAGGTTGGCGCCTGCAAAGGCCTGGGCCACGAAGCGCGCGGCCGAGGGAAAGCCGGGCGTGTGGTCGTTGCCCACCAGATCGTTGTCGATGGTCTTCGGGATGTGGATGCAGCGCAGCGGATAGCCCGCCCGCGTCGCCTCCTCGCTGACGATGCGCACCGTGTCCGACGAGTCGTTGCCGCCGATGTAGAAGAAGTGGCCGATGCCGTGGGCCTTCAGCACCTGGAAGATCTCCTGGCAGTACTTCATGTCCGGCTTGTCGCGGGTGGAGCCGAGCGCCGAGCCCGGGGTGCCCGCCACCAGCTCCAGGTTGTGGCTGGTCTCCTGGGTGAGGTCGAAGAAATCCTCGTTGACGATGCCGCGTACCCCGTGTCGGGCGCCGTACACCCGTTCCACGCCGAGCTGTCGGCGCGCCTCCAGCACCACGCCGACGAGGGACTGGTTGATCACCGCCGTCGGGCCGCCTCCTTGGGCGACCAAAACCTTGCCTGGGGTCATGTAGCTGCTCTCCGATGCTGAAAGGTGGTGCGTCATCCTCACCGCCTGACGGACGTCGTCCGTAGCGGCTGCTCAGGCCCGCAGCAAGAGCCGCGCCAGGCGACAGGCTTCAGCGGCCTTTGCGCAACGTCTTGGCGCCGGGGCGCAAGCCGGGCCGGGCCTTGGCCCCTGCAGCACCCGCAGCAGCCGCAGCTTCGCGCGGCGGCAGGCCCGTGTGCTGCGTCAGCAATCGGCCCTTGGTGACCGTGGACACCTTGGCGCCCACGGGCGTGGAGTTCTTGCGCCGCGCACTCACATAGGCCCCGTCGGTGGCGGGCTGGAAGGTAGGGATCAGCTGCTGTTTGCCGTTGCCGATCAGGTCGGCCCGGCCCATGCTCTTGAGCGCCTCTCGCAGCAGCGGCCAGTTGTTCGGATCGTGGTAGCGCAGAAAGGCCTTGTGCAGGCGGCGGCGCTTCTCGCCTCTGACGATGTCCACCTTCTCCGAGCGCGCCGCATCGCGGCTGATGCCCTTGAGCGGATTCAGGTTGGAGTGGTACATCGCCGTGGCGGTGGCCATGGGGCTGGGGTAGAAGGTCTGCACCTGATCAGCCTTGAAGCCGTGGCGCTTGAGCCAGAGCGCCAAGTTCATCATGTCCTCGTCGCTGGTGCCCGGGTGCGCGGCGATGAAGTACGGAATCAGGTACTGCTTCTTGCCCGCTTCGGCCGAGAACTTCTCGAACAGTTGTTTGAAGCGGTCGTAGGTGCCGATGCCCGGCTTCATCATCTTGGACAGCGGCCCGCCCTCGGTGTGCTCCGGCGCGATCTTCAGGTACCCGCCCACGTGGTGGGTGACGAGTTCCTGCACGTACTCGGGCGACTTCACCGCCAGGTCGTAGCGCAGGCCCGAGCCGATGAGGATCTTCTTCACGCCCTTCAAGGCCCTCGCCCGGCGGTACAGCTTGATCAGCGGCGTGTGGTCGGTGTTCAGGTTCGGGCAGATGCCGGGGTAGACGCAGCTCGGCTTGCGGCACGCGGCCTCGATCTCCGGGCTCTTGCACCCGATGCGCCACATGTTGGCGGTGGGGCCGCCCAGATCGCTCACGACGCCCGTGAACCCGGCCACCTTGTCGCGGATGTCCTCGATCTCCCGGATGATCGAATCCTCGCTGCGGCTCTGGATGATGCGCCCCTCGTGCTCGGTGATGGAGCAGAAGGTGCAGCCGCCAAAGCAGCCGCGCATGATGTTCACGCTGAAGCGGATCATCTCCCAGGCCGGGATCTTGGTCGGCCCGTCGTGGCCGCCGGTGTCGTCCGCATACGCCGGATGCGGGCTGCGCGCATACGGCAAATCGAACACATGGTCCATTTCTGCCGTGGTCAGCGGAATGGGCGGCGGGTTGATCCACACATCGCGCGCGGTCGCTCCCTCGCCGTGGCGCTGCACCAGCGCGCGGGCGTTGCCGGGGTTGGTCTCCAGGTGCAGCACGCGGCTGGCGTGGGCGTAGAGCACGGCGTCGCTCTTGACCTGTTCGTAGGCCGGCAGGCGGATCACCGTCTTGTCACGCGGCGGCATCGCCACGCGACCGGTCTTGCGGGAAACGGGCATGGCGACGACAGCCTCCGACGGCGCCAAGGCTTCCGTTCGGGCTGAGCCCGTCGAAGCCTCACCACCCGTTCGGGCTGAGCCTGTCGAAGCTCCCACAGGCCCTTCGACAAGCTCAGGGCGAACGGTAGAAAGACGGGAAATCGCCACAGACTCCGTTCGGGCTGAGCCTGTCGAAGCCCCCTGTTGTTCACGCGCACAAGTCTCGCCTTGCGACGCAGACGCGTCCTCCGTCATCAGGTAGGGGTTGATGTGGTCGTCGATTCGCCCTGGACGGTCCACCTCGGTCGAATCGATTTCCATCCAACCAACGGCAGCGGGGTCTTCGCGGCGGCGGATGAAGGCGGTGCCGCGCACGTCGGTGATGGAGTTGATGGGCTCGCGCCGCGCCAGGCGGTGGGCGATCTCGATGATGGCGCGCTCGGCATTGCCGTACAGCAGCAGATCGGCCTTGCTGTCCACCAGGACCGAGCGGCGCACCTTGTCCTGCCAGTAGTCGTAGTGCGCGATTCGGCGCAGGCTGGCCTCGATGCCGCCGATGATGATGGGCACGTCCTTGAAGGCCTCCTGGCAGCGCTGGGTGTAGACCAGCGTGGCGCGGTCAGGCCGCTTGCCGGCCACGCCGCCGGGCGTGTAGGCGTCGTCGCTGCGGATCTTGCGGTCGGCCGTGTAGTGGTTGATCAGTGAATCCATGTTCCCGGCGGCCACGCCGAAGAACAGGTTGGGCTTGCCCAGGGCCTTGAAGGGCTCGGCGCTGTGCCAGTCGGGCTGCGCGATGATGCCCACGCGAAAGCCCTGCGCCTCCAGCGTGCGGCCGATGACCGCCATGCCGAAGCTGGGGTGGTCCACATAGGCATCGCCGGTGACGATGATGACGTCGCAACTGTCCCAGCCGAGCTGCTCCATCTCGGCGCGGCTCATGGGCAGGAAGGGGGCCGGGCCGAAGCGCTTGGCCCAGAAGGGCTTGTAACCCGTCAACGGACGTGCGGCCTTCGGGGGTGCGGACGGTGCGGGCACCGCGGGCGGGGTCAGGGTGATGCTGGACACTGCTCGATTGTCCGCAATGCAGCGTGCGGGTGTTGCGGCGTCCGGGTTTGACCCTTCGACGGCGCCAGGCCGCCGGCCAGGTCTCGCTTGCCCAACCCTGCCGGCGCATGGCGTGGCAGCCCCCCCAGGCGTGCGCCGGGCGACACGCCGCGGCCCACGCGGCAGAGCACGCAGCCGCTACTGCACTTCCTCGCCCAGGAAGCCCCCGCTCTGATGCGCCCACAGCCGGGCATAGATGCCGCCGCGCGCCAGCAGTTCGGCATGCGTGCCCTGCTCCACGATGCGGCCCTGGTCCATCACCACCAGACGGTCCATCGCGGCGATGGTGGACAGCCGGTGGGCGATGGCCACCACCGTCTTGCCCTCCATCAGCCGGTACAGGCTGGCCTGTATGGCCTGTTCCACCTCGCTGTCCAGCGCGCTGGTGGCCTCGTCCAGCAGCAGGATGGGTGCGTCCTTGAGCATCACCCGGGCGATGGCGATGCGCTGGCGCTGGCCCCCCGAGAGCTTGACGCCACGTTCACCCACATGGGCATCGAAGCCGGTGCGGCCCTTGGGGTCCACCAGATGCTGGATGAAGTCGGCCGCCTCGGCCCGCTCGGCCGCGTGGCGCATCTGCTCATCCGTCGCGCCCGGCCGCCCATAGACGATGTTGTCGCGCACGGAACGGTGCAGCAGCGAGGTGTCCTGCGTCACCATCCCGATCTGCGCGCGCAACGAATCCTGGCTGACGCCGGCGATGTCCTGGCCGTCGATGAGGATGCTCCCGCCCTGCACGTCATAAAAGCGCAGCAGCAGGTTCACCACCGTGCTCTTGCCCGCGCCGGAGCGGCCCACCAGTCCGATCTTCTCGCCCGGGCGGATGTGCAGGTCCAGGCCGTCGATCACCTTGCGTCCGCCTCCATAGCTGAAGTCCACCCGCTCGAAGCGCACCTCGCCCCGCTGCACCGCCAGCGGCGCCGCGTCCGCGCGGTCCAGCACCGTGCGCGGCCGCGAGAGGGTGGCGATGCCGTCCTGCACCGTCCCCACGTGTTCGAACAGACTCGCCATCTCCCACATCACCCAGTGCGAGATGCCGTTCAAGCGCAGCGCCATCGCGGTGGAAGCGGCCACCGCGCCCACGCCCACGTCACCCACCGACCACAGCCACAGCGTCAGGCCCACCGTGCTGCCGATCAGCAGCACCGACAACACCTGGTTGACGATCTCGAAGGCCGACACCAGCCGCATCTGGCCGTGCACGGCGGTCATGAACTCCTGCATCGCGGAGCGGGCAAAGCCAGCCTCGCGCTGGGAGTGCGAAAACAGCTTGACGGTGGCGATGTTGGTGTAAGCGTCGGTGATGCGCCCGGTCATCAGCGAACGGGCGTCGGCCTGGGCCTGGGCCACACGTGCCAGGCGCGGCACGAACAAGCGCACCGCGCCCAGATACAACAGGAACCACAGCAGGAAGGGGCCGAGCGTGCGCAGGTCAAAGCTGCCGAGCACGGCGGCCATGGTCACGAAATAGATCAGCACGTAAGTCAGGATGTCGGCCACGATCATCCAGACCTCGCGCACGGCGAGTGCCGACTGCATCACCTTGGTGGCGATGCGCCCGGCGAACTCGTCCTGGAAGAACCCCATGCTCTGGCCCAGCATCAGGCGGTGGAAGTTCCAGCGCAGGCGCATCGGGAAGTTGCCCGCCAGCGTCTGGTGCTTGAACATGGTCTGCAACGCCGCCAGGGCGATGCTGGTGCTCAGCACCAGGGCCAGTAACAGCAACGTATCGCCCTCCTCGGCCCAGAACCGCTCGGGGGAGACACGGGCCAGCCAGTCGACGATGCGCCCCAGGAAGGCAAACAGCAGCGCCTCGAAGGCGCCGATCCCGGCCGTGAACACCGTCATGGCCGCGATGTAACCCCGAGTGCCCCGAGAACAGGCCCACAGAAAGGGCAGCAGGCCCTTCGGCGGCGCTTCGGGGGCAGCTTGCGGATAAGGGTCGACCAGACGTTCGAAGGCTTGAAAGATCACGAGGGCGCTCCAGGGCGGCGGATTATGCGGGCGCCCCTGCGGTTTCCCGGGGGTGTCCGGTGGCCGGGCCGCCACTAAACTCACCCCCCATGACGCAGCACCACCATCACGGGCCCGGGTCTGCCCACGACGAGCACACCCACCTCGACGAGATGGACATTCGCGTGCGGGCCCTGGAGACGCTGCTCACCGAGAAGGGCTACGTCGAGACGGCCGCCATCGATCGCATCATCCAGACCTACGAAGAGCGCGTGGGCCCGCGCAATGGTGCGCAGGTGGTGGCCCGGGCCTGGAGCGACCCGGCTTTCGCCCGCTGGCTGGCCGAGGACGCCACCGCCGCCATCAGTTCCATGGGCTTCACCGGTCGCCAGGGTGAGCACATGGTGGCAGTGTTCAACACGCCTGCCGAGCACCACATGGTGGTCTGCACGCTGTGCTCGTGCTACCCCTGGCCGGTGCTGGGACTGCCGCCCGCCTGGTACAAGAGCGCGCCCTACCGCTCGCGCACCGTGCGCGAACCGCGCGCCGTGCTGGCAGAGTTCGGCGTCACGCTGCCCGAAGGCACCGCGGTGCGGGTCTGGGATTCGACCGCCGAGGTGCGCTATCTCGTGGTGCCCATTCGGCCCACGGGCACCGAGGGGTGGCCCGAGGCTCAACTGGCTGAACTGGTCACGCGGGATTCGATGATCGGCACGGGCCTGGCGCGCGAGCCATGAACGGCGCACACGACATGGGCGGCATGCACGGCTTCGGGCCGGTGCACCTGGAGGCCGACGAACCCCTGTTCCACGCCCCTTGGGAACGCCGAGCGATGGGGCTGACCGTGGCCATGGGCGCCACCGGGCAGTGGAACATCGATCAATCCCGCTCGGCCCGCGAGAGCCTGCCGCCCGCCGCTTACCTGGGCTCCAGCTACTACCGCATCTGGATCCTGGGGCTGCAGCGCCTGATGCTGCGGCGCGGCCTGGTGAGCGAGGAAGAACTGGCAGCGGGACACCCGCACACGCCCGCCTTGCCCCTGGCCCGGGTGCTGCGCGCCGAGAGCGTCGACGCTGCGTTGGCCCGCGGCACGCCCACCGAGCGGCCGGCCACCACGCCTGCGCGCTATGCCGTGGGCGAGCGAGTCAGAGCCCTCAACCGGCACCCAGCCGGCCACACGCGGCTGCCCCGCTACGTGCGAGGCCACGTCGGCACGGTGGTGCTGGTGCACGGCGCCCATGTGTTTGCCGACCGTCATGCCGCCAGTGCCCCAGGCCAGCCCTTCGACGAAGCCCCGCAGTGGCTGTACACCGTGGCCTTCGACGGGCGCGAGCTGTGGGGCGACGACGTCGAACCCGGCCTGCGCGTCAGCGTGGACGCCTGGGAAAGCTACCTGGAACCGGCATCGCCCGGGACCGCATGACCATGCCCCACGCTGCCTGCGACCTTCCCGGCCTGCCACAAGACGCGGACGGCCCGGTGTTTGCCGCCCCCTGGCAGGCCCAAGCCTTTGCCATGACGCTGGGGCTGCACGAGCGCGGCCTGTTCAGTTGGGGCGAGTGGGCGCAGGCCCTGAGCCAGGCCATCGCCCGCGCCCAGGGCCAGGGCGACCCGGACCTGGGCGACACCTACTACCACCACTGGCTGGACGCCCTGGAGACGCTGCTGCAGGCCAAAGGCCTGGCCAGTGCCGCCACCCTGCACGCCCTGGAACACGCCTGGGAAGACGCAGCCGAGCGCACGCCTCATGGCCAGACCATCCAGCTGTTGCCGCAGGAGCGGGCACTGGCAAGATCATGAATTCCATGCCGCTTCGACTCTCCGTCCTGGACCAGTCCGTGGCCTGCGCCGGGCGCGGTGGAGACCACGCGCTGCGCGACACCTTGGAACTCGCCCAGCACTGCGAGGCCCTGGGCTACGAGCGCTTCTGGGTGAGCGAGCACCACGGCATGCCCACCATCGTCGGCACGGCGCCGGAGGTGCTGATGGCCGCCATCGCGGCGCGCACCACCCGCATCCGCGTCGGCAGCGCCGGGGTGATGCTGCCGCACTACTCGGCTTTCAAGGTGGCCGAGAACTTCCGCGTGCTGGACGCCCTGGCGCCCGGGCGCATCGACCTGGGCCTGGGCCGCGCCCCGGGCAGCGACCGCCGCACCGCCCAGGCGCTGAACCCCCATGTGTCGGGCATGGCCGAGGACTTCCCGCAGCAGGTGCTGGACCTGCAAGCCTGGGTGAGCGGCCGGCCCCACCAGGGCGTGGTGGCGCACCCGCTGCCTCCGTCACCGGCGGACGAGCCCACGCAGCCCTCCCCACGCCAGCACACTGAAGCGGGCTCACATGAGCACACAAGTCCAACTCACGGAGCAGGCCCCACAGGCACCCGTGGCCAAGAGTCCACCAGCTCTCTGGACCGCCGACCCGAGATGTGGATCCTTGGCAGCTCCGACTACGGCGCCCAACTCGCCGCCCACCTTGGCCTGCCCTACGCCTTTGCCTACTTCTTCATGGACGGCCAGGGCGTGGAGCAGGCGCTGGACCTGTACCGCACGCTGTACCGGCCCAGCGAACGCCACCCCCGGCCGCAGGCCACCATCTGCGTCTGGGCCCTGGCCGCCGACACAGACGAGCAGGCCGAGTTCCAGGCCGTAAGCCGCGAGCGCTGGCGCGTCAACCGGCAACGCGGGCTGCTGGGCCCGCTGCAGAGTCCGCAGGACGTGGGCACGCAAGGCTTCAGCGACGAGGAGATGGCGGTGATCGTCGCGCCCATGCGACGCAAGGCGCTGGTGGGTTCGGCGGCCACCGTCCGGGAGAGGATGCAAGCCCTGGCCCGCAGCCTGGAACTGGACCACCTGGTCGTCAACACCTGGGCGCACGAGCCCGCCGTGCGGTGGCACTCCTATGCGCTGCTGGCGCGTGAATTCGGGCTGGACGGCAGCACCGCACCTGCCACAGGCTCCGGGTCTGAATCCCATGCGGTGCCGGCTGCGGCTGCGGCCGCGACCACCTGAGACACCTCGCCAACTTGCGCGCAAGCCGGTTCGGAAAGCCGAACCCCTTACGCCCCAGATCCATCAGGAGCTGCCATGCCAGACCTCCCGGACGGTGCAGCCTTTGACATCCTGATCGTCGGCGCTGGCTCGGCAGGCTGCGTGCTGGCAGCGCGTCTGAGTGAGGACCCGGCACTGCGCGTGGGCCTCATCGAGGCCGGCCCGCCCGACAAGAGCGTGCTCATCCACTGCCCCGCCGGCCTGGCGCTGCTCGCCCAGACGGGGGCGGCCAACTGGGGGTTCGAGACGGTGCCGCAGCCCGGCCTGAACGGCCGGCGCGGCTACCAGCCCCGCGGCAAGGTGCTGGGCGGCTCCAGCTCGGTCAACGCCATGATCTACGCCCGGGGCCACCGGGCCGACTACGACGCCTGGGCTGCCGAGGGCAACCCCGGCTGGTCGTTCGACGAGGTCCTGCCCTGGTTCAAGCACGCCGAGTACAACGAGCGCGGCGCCGACGCCTTCCACGGCACGGGCGGCCCGCTGAACGTGGCCGACCTGCGCAGCGACGCCACGTGGCGAGAGCGCTTTACGCAAGCCGGCGTGCAGGCCGGCTACTCGCGCAACCCCGACTTCAACGGCGCCGAGCAGGAGGGCTTCGGCCCCTACCAGGTGACGCACCGCAACGGCGAGCGCTTCAGCGCAGCCAAGGCTTGCCTCACGCCCCACCTGTCGCGGCCCAACCTGCAGGTGCTGACTGGCGCCCAGGTGCTGCGCGTGCGCTTCGAAGGCGGCCGTGCCGTCGGTGTGGACGTGAGGATGGGTGGCGCTGAATGCACGCTCAAGGCCCGGCGCGAGGTGATCATGAGCGCGGGGGCCTTGCAGTCGCCGCAGTTACTGATGCTCTCGGGCGTGGGGCCTGGCGCCCATCTGCAAGCGCTCGGCCTGCCCGTGCTGTACGACCTGCCCGGCGTCGGAAGGCACCTGCACGACCACATCGACGTGGTGCAGGTGGTGGACGCCCCGGGCCATCACGACCTGTTCGGCCTGAGCCTGGCAGGCGCCGTGCGCGCAATGCGGGGCATCTTCGAATGGCGGCGGCACCGCACCGGGATGCTGACCACCAACTTTGGCGAAGGCAGCGCCTTCCTTCGTAGCACGCCTGAAGAGCCCATCCCCGACCTGCAACTGCACTTCGTCGTGGGCAAGCTGGTGGACCACGGCCGCAAGACCGTGTTCGGCCACGGCTACTCCTGCCACGTCTGCCTGCTGCGCCCCAAGAGCCGAGGCAGCGTCACCTTGGCCAGCCCGGACCCGCTGGCCGCGCCGCTGATCGACCCGGCCTTTCTGAGCGACCCCGACGACACCGCGCGGCTGGTGCGTGGCTTCAAGCTGATGCGCCACATCCTCGCCCAACCCGCGCTGGCGCAGTACGGCGGCCGCGAGGTGGCCGCCTCATCCGCGGCGCAGACCGATGCCGAGATCGAGGCCTACGTGCGCCAGCACGCCGACACCATCTACCACCCGGTGGGGACCTGCCGCATGGGGCCGGTGGGCCAGGCGGCCAGCGGGGGCAGCGTGGTGGATGCTGAGTTGAAAGTGCACGGCTTGCAGAGCCTGCGCGTGGTGGACGCCTCGGTCATGCCGCAGATCGTGGGCGGCAACACCAACGCTCCGACGATCATGATCGCGGAGAAGGCCTCCGAGCTGATCCGCCAGGCGCTGCGGGCAGCTTGATCTCCCGCCGGGCACAGCCAAGGGGCCGGACCCCGTTCGTACTGAGCGAAATCGAAGGGCTTGGCCCGACGATCAGGCTCCTGAGCCTCAGCCCCGTCCCAGAATCTGCGCCAGCACCGGCGCCACGCGCTGCTCCACGGCCGCATCCATGCGGATGGTGCGGCCCCATTCGCGGGTGGTCTCGCCCGGCCACTTGTTCGTGGCGTCCAGGCCCATCTTGCCGCCCAGGCCGCTGACCGGGGAGGCGAAGTCCAGGTAGTCGATGGGCGTGGAGTCCACCAGCGTGGTGTCGCGCACAGGGTCCATGCGGGTGGTGATGGCCCAGATCACCTCCTTCCAGTCGCGCACGTTCACGTCCTCGTCCACCACCACGATGAACTTGGTGTACATGAACTGCCGCAGAAAGCTCCACAGGCCGAACATCACCCGCTTGGCGTGGCCGGGGTAGGCCTTGCGGATGGAGATCACCGCCATGCGGTAGCTGCAACCCTCGGGCGGCAGGTAGAAGTCCGCGATCTCGGTGAACTGCTTTTGAAGGATGGGCACGAACACCTCGTTCAACGCCTCGCCCAGCACGGCGGGTTCATCGGGCGGCTTGCCGGTGTAAGTAGAGTGATAGATCGGATCGCGCCGCTGGGTGATGCGGTCGACCTGGAACACGGGGAACCAGTCCTGCTCGTTGTAGTAGCCGGTGTGGTCACCGAACGGGCCTTCCAGCGCGTGCAGGTAGCCACCCTGCTCCTTCAGCCGCACGCCGGCCTCGCTTTCGCCTGCAAAGCCCGGCGCCGCCACCGGGATGTGGCCTTCCAGCACGATCTCGGCGCTGGCCGGCACCTGCAAGCGCCACTCGCCTTCGCCCACGCCCGTGTCCGCCACCTCGGTGCGGCTGCCGCGCAGCAAGCCGGCAAACTGGTACTCCGACAGCGTGTCGGGCACGGGCGTGACCGCACCCAGGATGGTGGCCGGGTCGGCCCCCAGCGCTACCGCGATGGGAAAGGGCTGGCCCGGGTTGGCCAGCGCGAATTCGCGGAAGTCCAGCGCCCCGCCGCGGTGCGCCAGCCAGCGCATGATCACCTGCCGCGGCCCGATCACCTGCTGCCGGTAGATGCCCAGGTTCTGTCGGCGGCGCGGCTGCGCCACGCCCTGCGGGCCGCGCGTGACCACCAGGCCCCAGGTGATGAGCGGGCCGGCGTCCCCCGGCCAGCAGGTCTGCACGGGCAGACGGGCCAGGTCCACATCGGCGCCTTCGAGCACCACCTCCTGGCAGGGCGGGCGGCGCACCGTGCTGGGCTTCATGTCCCACACGGCCTTGGCCATGTGCAGCAGCTTTCCCGCGTCCTTCAGGCCGCGCACGGGCTCGGGCTCCTTCAGGGCGGCCAGCAGCCGGCCCACGTCGCGCAGCTCGGCGGCAGACTCCGCACCCATGCCCATGGCCACGCGCCGCGTGGTGCCGAACAGGTTGGCCAGGCAAGGCATGGCGGCACCTTGCGGTTTCTCAAACAACAGCGCCGGGCCGCCTGCGCGCAGCACGGTGTCGGCAATGGCGGTCATCTCCAGCTTCGGCGACACGGGCTGCGACACGCGCCGCAGTTCCCCCAAGGCCGAAAGACCGTCCATGAACTCACGCAAGTCCCGGTACTTCATAAAGAAACCATCTGATTTGAGCGTTTCTTAGTGTTGACCGGTTATACCGGCATCCCTAGAATCCGCCGCGATTGCATGAGTTGAGGGTTTTCCCTGAATCTTGCCCGA
This sequence comes from Burkholderiales bacterium, assembly GCA_947464185.1. Lineage (GTDB taxonomy): Bacteria > Pseudomonadota > Gammaproteobacteria > Burkholderiales > Burkholderiaceae_C > Rubrivivax. Next base: position 81,802 of record CANHVY010000004.1, on the reverse strand, counting down.
CGTCAAGTCGGTGCCTGAAAACCTCAACAGACAGTGACACGTGCTGATCTCAAGGTCAGCGCCTGCATGCGAACGATTATCACTGTCGCCCCGGGGGCGCCCTGGCAGGCGCCGCCTTCGCCCCAGTGACGAAAGGATGAACATGCCCGAAACCACCCACACGCCACAGCGGCCCGCGGCGGAGCCACAACTTCGGCAGGCCACCTTGCCTGGTCTGCTGGCCCGTGCCGTGGTGGCTGTCAGCCACCACTCGCTGGCCGTGGTGGGCTTGGCCATCGCCGCCGCGCTGATCCTGGGATGGAGCCAGCCAGCATTCCGCACCGTGATCGAGGCCCACACCCTGGGCTGGCTGCAGGAACGGCAGGATGCGCGTGCAGAGCCCCGCCCGGCCGTGGCCCCCGGTGAAACCCTCGAAGCCCTGGCGCGCGCCACGGCCACAGAGCCCTCATCATTGACGGGCGAACAGGCTGCCGTGGCCGAATGGCTCGCCAAGCGCTACCGCATCGCCCTGGAGCCGGTGTCCCGCCTGGTGCTGGAGGCCTGGTCCATCGGACCCCGCGCGGGGCTGGAGCCGACGCTGATCCTGGCGGTGGCCGCCGTGGAGTCGGCCTTCAACCCCTTTGCCCAGGGCAGTGGCGGCGCCAAAGGCCTGATGCAGGTGGTGGCACATGCGCACCTGGAAAAGTTCGAGCCCCTGGGCGGGCTGCGCGCCGCCTTCGACCCCGTGAGCAACCTGCGCGTGGGTGCACTGGTGCTGAAGGAAAGCATCGCCGAGGCCGGCAGCGTGGAGGGCGGCCTGCTCGCCTACATGGGTGCCTACAGCACCTCGCAGCAGACCAGCTACCCGCAGCGCGTATTGGGAGAGCAAAGCCAGTTGCAGCAGGCTGCCCAAAAGGCACAGAAGGGGCCTGGGCAAGCAGAGGCAGGAAAGCCGCAGACCCTGGCCCAGGCGTCCAAGGGCGCTCCGATACACTGAAGCGCTGCGCGACTGGCGATAGGCTGGCCCTGCGGAGTTCAACTCCCCAGCGCCCGTCGAGGTGGTGAACCACCAGGGAGTGCAGACCGAAAAGGTGCCATTGGGCGCCTGGCCGGTGTCCGCCGTTCGCCTGGGCAGCCCTCGACCGTCGCCCGCCGTTGCCACACGGCGTCGCGCCGGCTCCCGAAGGCCCTTCCATCCGAAGAGGACTGCCATCCCTCATGTTCAGCCGCCAACAGCACACCATCGCCCACGTCGATCCTGAGATCTGGGCCACCATCCAGGCCGAGAACCAGCGCCAGGAAGCGCACATCGAACTCATCGCCTCGGAGAACTACACCTCCCCGGCGGTGATGGCCGCCCAGGGCAGCCAACTCACCAACAAATACGCCGAGGGCTATCCGGGCAAGCGCTACTACGGCGGCTGCGAACACGTGGACGTGGTGGAGCAACTGGCTATTGACCGCCTGAAGAAGCTCTACGGCGCCAACTTCGCCAACGTCCAGCCCAATTCGGGCTCCCAGGCCAACCAGGGCGTGTTCTTCGGCCTGCTGAACCCCGGCGACACCATCATGGGGATGAGCCTGGCCGAAGGCGGCCACCTCACCCACGGCATGCCGCTGAACATGAGCGGCAAGTGGTTCAAGGTGGTGAGCTACGGCCTGGATGCGAACGAGGTGATCGACTACGACGCCATGGAGCGCCTGGCGCATGAGCACCGGCCCAAGCTCATCATCGCGGGCGCCTCGGCGTACAGCCTGCGCATCGACTTCGAGCGCTTCTCGCGCGTGGCCAAGGCCATCGGCGCCATCTTCCTGGTGGACATGGCGCACTACGCCGGGCTGATCGCCGCGGGCGTCTACCCCAACCCGTTGCCCCATGCCGATGTGGTGACGTCCACCACCCACAAGAGCCTGCGCGGCCCGCGCGGCGGCATCATCCTGACGAACGACGAGGCGATTGCCAAGAAGGTCAACAGCGCCATCTTCCCCGGCATCCAGGGCGGGCCGCTGATGCACGTGATCGCGGGGAAGGCCGTAGCCTTCCACGAGGCGCTGCAGCCGGACTTCACGGCCTATCAGCAGCAGGTGGTGACCAATGCGCGCGTGCTGGCCGAGACGCTGATCGAGCGCGGGCTGCGCATCGTCTCCGGCCGCACCGAGAGCCACGTCATGCTGGTCGACCTGCGGCCCAAGGGCCTGACCGGCAAGGAGGCCGAAGCCGTGCTCGGCCAGGCCCACATGACCTGCAACAAGAACGGCATCCCCAACGACCCGCAAAAGCCCATGGTCACCAGCGGCATCCGCCTGGGCACGCCCGCCATGACCACACGCGGCTTCAAGGAAGAGCAGGCCCGGCAGACCGGTCACCTGATCGCGGACGTGCTGGACAACCCGCACGACGAGGCGAACATCGCGGCCGTGCGGCAGAAGGTGTCCGCGCTGACCGGCGCCTTCCCCGTCTACGGCTGAAGGCCGCCCCCCCAGGAGCAGGCCCATGCGCTGCCCCTACTGCAGCCATGAGGAGACCCAGGTCGCCGAGACCCGGGACTCCGACGAGGGCTTCACGCGGCGCCGGCGGCGTTGCCTGAAGTGCGACCGCCGCTTCACCACCTACGAGCGCCCCGAGGTGGCCATGCCCACGGTGGTCAAGCGCGACGGCGGTCGGGTGGAGTTCGATGCGGCCAAGCTGCGTTCCTCCATGATGCTGGCCCTGCGCAAGCGGCCGGTCAGCATCGAGCAGGTGGACTCGGCCCTGGAGCGCATCCAGGAGAAGTTGCTTTCCGGCACCCTGCGTGAGGTGCCCACCACGCGGCTGGGCGAGTTGGTGATGCGCGAACTCAAGCGCATCGACAAGGTGGCGTACGTGCGCTTTGCCAGCGTGTACCGCAGCTTCGAGGACGTGGACGAGTTCCGTCAGCTGATCCGGGACATCTGAAGGCCCCCTCCCCCTTCCGGGGGGCCCGCCGGTGCGATGACGGCGCGGCGCCTGCATTCCAAGATGGCGGCACTGCTGAACCGGAGCCCGCCATGCACCTGCCGTCCTCTTCCCTCCTGCCCCGCATCGCTCGCCGCCAACGCGGCCTGACGCTGCTCGAGGGCTGCGTCTGCCTGAGCATCCTGTGCATCCTGTTGGGCAGCGCCATGCCCTCCATGACCTCGCTGCTGGACCTGCAGCGCCTGCGCGGGATGTCCGCCACCCTGGTGGGCGACCTGCACCTGATGCGCAGCGAGGCCATCCTGCGCAACGCCGATGTGCGCATGAGCTTCCATGCTGCGGGAGGCGGCAGTTGCTACGTGGTGCACACCGGGCCCTCTTCGGCCTGCAGCTGCACCAGTACCGGACAGGCGTTGTGCAGCGGGCCGCAGGCCTTGATGCTCAGTGCCCGTCACTGGCAGGTCCACGGTGCGCAGCAGGTGGCCGCCAACGTGAACGCCATCCTGTTCGACCCGCGCATCGGCACAGCGTCGCCCGGCGGCACGGTGCGCCTGACGGACCACACCGGGCGGGAAATCCGACACATCGTGAGTCTTCGCGGCCGGGTGCGCACCTGCAGCGCCCAGGGGGCACTGGGCGGGCACCCGCCGTGCTGAGGGCGGCAAGGGGCTGACGGCCGAGAGCCGCAACAGGGCTTCCAGCGCTCCCCCTGCACGAAGCTGCTGGACCGCTGGTCCTGAAGGTCGGCCGTGCGAAACTTGCAGCATGAGGCGCAGCGGGCCGCGCATCGACGACAGCGACCCGCCGACCGCCTTCCCCCTGCAGCGGCCGGAACATGCACACGACGAACCCGAGCAACTTCAGCAGCGGACTTGGAGCCCCCAGGTTGGCGAAGCTGCGCAGCCACCCTGGCACACGCAGGTGCGAGCGTGGCTTCACGCTGATCGAGCTGATGGTGGTGGTGGCCATCGTCGCCATCATTGCCGCCATCGCACTGCCCAGCTACCAGCAATCGGTGCGCTCATCGCGCCGGGCTGACGCGGTGCTGGCGCTGCAGCAGATCCAGATGGCGCAGGAGAGACTGCGGGCGGAGTGCACCAGCTATGGCGCCGGATTGGCCGCAGCGCGGGTCTGCGACCCCGGCACGCCCGCGAACAACCGGCTGGCCTTGGCCACCACCTCGCCCGACGGCTTGTACACCTTGGCCTTGTCGAATATCAGCCCCACGGGCTACACCGCCACGGCCACAGCGGTGACCGGCACGTCGCAAGCCAGCGACACCGGATGCACGGTGCTGACGCTGGCGGTGACTGGCCTGACATTGACCAGGACCCCTGCGGAATGCTGGACGCGCTGAACCTGCGCCGACACGAGGCCATGGGCCAGGGCACCCCCATGAAGCTGCGCGGCCTTACCCTCATCGAGTTGATGGTGACGCTGGCCATCATGGCCATCCTGCTCGTGCTGGTGGTGCCCTCGTTCAACGCCTTCCTGGCCCGCGGACGCCTCACAGGGGCAGCCGAAGCCCTGGCGCAGGGCCTGCAGCTGGCCAGGAGCGAGGCCCTGCGCAGCAACGCCGGCGTCACGTTGAGCCTGTCCCCTGGCAACGCCTGGTGCTACGGCTCCGTCGCGGGCAACGCAGCCTGCACCTGCACCACGGCAAGCTCATGCACGCTGCGCCAGGTGGACAGCACCGCCTACACGGGCGTCACCATGGGCGCCACCACCTTCGCCGCCAACGCCACCACCTTCACGGCCCGCCAGGGTTTGGCCAACGCCGGCACGGTGGACTTCACGCACCCCAACGCCGGCACGCTGCGGGTGAGCCTGGGTGCAGCGGGCCAGGTGTCCATCTGCTCCACGTCCGGCGCCCTGGGCCACCATCCAGCATGTTGAGCCTGCTGCCTCCATCACGGCGCACCAGCGGGCGCCCCGGGAAAACCCCGCAGGCCCGGCGGCAGCACGGCGTGGGCCTGGTGGAGCTGCTGATCGCAGCGGCCATCGGTCTGTTCCTGCTGGCCGGGCTGACGGACTTCCTGAGCCGATCGCTGGTCGCCTCGGGCCGCAACCTCCAGGATGCACGCCTGACCCAGGACCTGAACGTCGCGATGGATCTGATCACGCGTGACCTGCGCCGCGCGGGGTATTCCAGTACGGCGCAAGGCGCCACTGCGGCCGCTGCGGCGCCGCCCAACCCGTTCACGGCCAACACCCCTGCTGCCGCGGCGGGCACCAATGACGGCGGCATCAACCTGGCCACCGCAGGATGCGTGCTGTACGCCTATGACGCGCCAGCCACCCAGAACGGCACCTTGGACCCCGCTGAGCAAATGGGCTTCAGGCTCCAAGCCGGTGCCGTGCAGGCAGGCACCAGCGCCACCAGTTGCAATGACGGAACCTGGCAGGCTGTCACGGACCCCAGTGTGTCAACGGTCACGGTGCTCACGTTCCAGTACCTGGATGGAATCGGCGGCGTCGCCGCTCCCCAACTGCCCTTCGTGGCAGATACGGGGGTGGCCGCGGGAGTGACCTGGGCCGTGTGCACCCGGCTGATCCAGGTCACCCTGACGGGCCAACTGCAGGGCGACCCGAACGTGACCCACACCCTGACCCAGAGCGTGCGTGTGCGCAACGACTGGTACCGCACTGGCACGGCGAGCTGCGCATGACAAGCGGCGTTCATTGGCCAGCGTTCCCGTCGCACAGACAGCCTCGGCGCACCGCGCCGAGCCAAGCCGGTGCGGCCACGCTCGCGGTAACCGTGATCATGCTGCTGGTGGTCAGTGTGCTGGTGTTCCACTCGTATGCCGCGAGCTGGTTGGAGCAGCGGGCCACCACGAACCAGACCCGGGCCAAGCAGGCGCATGCGGCAGCCGAGGCCGGGCTGGACGTGACCTTGTCGGTGCTGAATGCCGATACTGCAGCCCCGGGAGATCCCAGCCGAGCCACGCATCTGACCGCAGATGCCACCCTGCCGGGCCTGTTCACCATCGCCAATGCCAACTTGACCGATTCACCCGGGGCCGGGCTGGCTTACGCGGTCACGCTGGCTCTGGTCCCTGGGGATGCCGCGCCCGTCGCACGCCTGCTGCTCACTTCCACTGGCGGCAGCGATTGCACCGATGTGACGAATGTCACCACCTGCACCGGCCAGGCGACGGTTCGACAGGTGGTCGAAATTGAACCCCTCTTCCCATACCAGTCGGGCTCTCCTCCCTTGCCCATCAGGGCCAGCACCCCTTTCAACACCGTGTTTGGCGTACCGCAGGCGGCCATGCAGGCATTGACCACCCCCGTGACGAGCGGGGCGGGCCTTGGCGCTGGCAGTGCAGGCCTGGTGTGGCATCAGGGCGACCTCACCCTGAACGGGACCGTGGGCTCCGCTGCGAGCCCGGTATTGCTGATCGTGGCCGGCAACCTCACCATTCCGGCTGGCGTTGCGGTCAACGGATTTGTCTTCGTCACAGGTAACGTGAGCTGTGTAGGCTGCGCCAGCCCCAGTATCAACGGAGCAATCGCTGCGGCCGGCTCCGCCAGCACCCTGGATCCACTCAACGTGCAACTCCCCGCAGACGCAGTAAATGGCCCGCTGGCACGGGTGGGCACCACCGCCGTCCGCTTCGCCAAGGTCATCGGCACCTGGAGGGACTGGTGAGGGCCGGCGCGCACCGCGGCGCCATGGCGGGCGTCGGGCTCATCGAGGTGCTGATCGCGCTGGTGATCATCGCCGGTGGCGTGCTGGCCTTGACCCGCATGCAGGGTTTGCTGCTGATCGATGCGGCCGCTTCGCGGCAACAGTCGGAAGCCAGCTTCCTGGCCCTGCAGGAGATCGAGCAACGGCGTTCACGGGATTTCGCGACCCTGGCGCCGGGCACCCCGGCCGCCACGCGGACGGTGGCGGGCACCACCGCCACGTACACCGTGCAAACCAACATCATCGCGGAGGGCATCGCCGGCCAGATGCAGTTCAGGACCGTGGAGGTCAACGTGACCTGGACCGACGCCCAAGCGCAGAACAGGTCCTACACCGCGTCCACGCGGCTGCAACCAATAGGCGCTGTGTTCTCGGCGCTGCTGTACTCATCCACGCCTTGAGCCCCCGGCCCGCCCCCGTGCCCGCAGAGATCGCCGGCACGCAGCCCGATCTTCAGGGCGGCAGCGCAGGAACCCCCTCCGGCCCGGCCCAGTTGGCGCTGAATATCGCCCATGCGGCCATCGGCCTGTCCGACCCGAACCCCCGGGTGGGCTGTGTCATCACCGCAGCAGGCCCCGCCGCTCCCTGGGCCCGGGGCCATACCCAGCAGGCTGGCGGTCCGCATGCCGAGGTGATGGCGCTGCGCGCAGCGCGCGAGGCGGGGCTGAACCTGCAAGGTGCCACCGCCTGGGTGACGCTGGAGCCCTGCGCCCACCACGGCCGCACGCCGCCTTGCTGCGACGCCCTGATCGAAGCTGGGGTGGCCCGCGTGGTGGTGGCCCTGCGTGACCCCAACCCTCTGGTGGCCGGGCAGGGCATCGCCCGGATGCGGGCGGCCGGTCTCGAGGTGCAGGTGGCCGGCGCCTTCACCCCCGCCTTCGCCCAAGAGTTCCAGGCCCTGCACACGCAAAGCCTGACCACATCGAACGATGCACAGGGCCAGGCCTGGGCCCAGGGGGCGTTGGAACTGAACATCGGCTTCTTCTCGCGCATGGTGCGCCAGCGGCCCTGGGTGCGGCTCAAGATCGCGGCGTCGCTGGACGGTCAGACGGCGCTGGCCAACGGCGCCAGCCAGTGGATCACGGCCGAGCCTGCCCGCACCGACGGCCACGCCTGGCGGCGTCGCGCCGGGGCCGTGCTGACGGGCATCGGCACGGTCCGGGACGACGACCCCCGGCTGGACGTACGCCTGGTGCCCACGGCGCACCAGCCGCTGCGGGTGGTGGTCGATTCACGGCTGGAGATCACCGCGCAGGCCCGCATCCTGCAACCGCCCGGGCCGGTGCTGGTCTACAGCGGGAAGGGGCACACCGCAGCGGCCAGCGCGCTGTGCGAGCGGCACCCCAACCTGCAGGTGGTGGAGGTGTCGGCCGACGAGCGCGGCAAGACCGACCTGGCCACCGTGCTGACAGACCTGGCCACCCGCGGCGTGAACGAACTGCATGTGGAGGCCGGGCACCAGCTCAACGGTTCGCTGCTGAAAGCCGGCCTGGTGGACGAGTTGCTGGTCTACCTGGCCCCCAGGATGCTGGGCCCGGGACGGGGCATGGCGGCTTTCGGCCCGCTGGAGCGGCTGGCCGACGGGTTGTCGCTGGAGTTCATCGAATGCACCCCGGTGGGCCCGGACCTGCGCATCCGCGCGCGGCTCCCCGGGCGCGCACATCTCCTCGAAGAGCGCCTCGGACAGGTCCTCGCACCCCCGCCTCCTACAATGGCCTGATGCCCATTTCCCCGATTCCAGAGCTGGTGGCCGAGCTGGCCGCCGGCCGCATGGTGGTGCTGGTGGACGAGGAAGACCGCGAGAACGAAGGCGACATCGTCATCGCGGCCGACCATGTCACGCCCGAGGCCATCAACTTCATGGCGCGCTTCGCGCGCGGCCTGATCTGCCTGACCCTGACGCGCGAGCGCTGCGAACGGCTGCAGCTGCCGCCCATGGCCAGCCGCAACGGCACCAAGCACGGCACGGCCTTCACCGTCTCCATCGAGGCGGCCACGGGCGTGACCACCGGCATCTCGGCGGCCGACCGCGCACGCACGGTGCAGGTGGCCGTGGCGCGCGAGGCCAAGCCGGGCGATCTGGTGCAGCCCGGCCACATCTTCCCGCTGCAGGCGCAGGACGGCGGCGTGCTCATGCGCGCCGGCCACACCGAGGCCGGCTGCGATCTGGCGGGCATGGCCGGCCTCACGCCGGCGGCCGTGATCTGCGAGATCATGAACGACGACGGCACCATGGCGCGCCTGCCGGACCTGGAGGTCTTTGCGCAGCAGCACGACCTGAAGATCGGCACCATCGCCGACCTGATCAGCTTCCGCAGCCACAACGAATCCCTGGTGCAGCGCGTGGGCGCCCGCGCCATGACCACGGCCCAGGGCGAGTTCACCTGCACCACCTTCCGAGACCGCAGCGGCGGCCTGCACCTGGCCCTCAGCCGCGGTCAGTGGACACCCACCGACGAAGTGCTGGTGCGCGTGCACGAGCCCTTCACCGCGCTGGACCTGCTGAACGCCTCTGAGAGTCGTCACTCCTGGCCGCTGCCCCAGGCCCTGGCGGCGCTGCAGACCGCGCCCGCTGGCGTGGCCGTGCTGCTGAACTGCACGCAGGAGCCGGACGCCCTGCTGGAGCAGTTGGTGCCGCGCAGCTCCCCCGCCCTGCCCCAGCGCCCGCAGATGGACCTGCGCACCTACGGCGTGGGGGCTCAGATCCTGCGCGAATTGGGCGTGGCCCGCATGAAGCTGCTGGGCAGCCCCCGCCGCATGCCCAGCATGACCGGCTACGGCCTGGAGGTCACCGGCTTTCAGCCCGTGGCACGCTGAAGCGTCCTTCCCTCAAGAGCCCCAGGAACTGCCCCCATGAAAGACGCCAACAAGGGCCAGGCCGCCGCACTGCGCGGCGAGGGCTTGTCCATCGGGATCGTGCGCGCCCGCTTCAATGACGAACTCACCTCTGCGCTGGCCCAGGCCTGCATCACGGAACTGCGGGCGCTGGGGGTGGACGAGGGCGACATCCGCCACGTCACCGTGCCTGGCGCGCTGGAGGTACCGGTGGCGCTGAAGGCGCTGGCCGAGACGGGCGACCATGACGCCCTGGTGGCCCTGGGCTGCATCATCCGCGGCGAGACCTACCACTTCGAGTTGGTGGCCAACGAAAGCGGCGCCGGCGTCACCCGTGTGGCGCTGGACAGCGGTCTGCCCATCGCCAACGCCATCCTCACCGTGGAAGACGAAGCCCAGGCCTGGGCGCGCGCCGAGGAAAAGGGCCGGGACGCCGCCCGCGTGGCCGTGGAGATGGCCAACCTGCTGGAAGACCTCGGCTGAACCGACCCCTCCGCGGCTGCTCGTGTGCGGCAGCCGCAAGAAAGCATGTCCCCGCTCATGAGTCCTGACCCTTCCAACCCGCCCGCGGGTGAGCCCCCGATCCGCAGCGCGGACGGCAGCCCGGCCACGGCGCCGCCCAATCCTGCCAAGACCGCCGGGAAGAAGCCGGCCGGCAGACGCCCGCAGGGCAAGTCCCCCCGCCGCCGTTCGCGCGAGTTCGCGCTGCAGGGCCTGTACGAGTGGCTGCTGTCAGGCAGCGAGCCCGGCGTGATCGACGCCCACATGCGCGAGCAGGAAGGTTTCGACAAGTGCGACAGCGCGCACTTTGATGCCCTGCTGCACGGCTGCATCCGCGACGCCGCGATGCTGGACGCCGCCCTGGCCCGCCATGTGGACCGCCGCACCAGCGCCTTGTCGCCCGTGGAGCACGGGGTGCTGCTGATCGGCGCCTGGGAACTGTCCAACTGCCTGGAGATTCCCTACAAGGTGGCCATCAACGAGGCGGTGGAACTGGCCAAGGAGTTCGGCGGCACCGACGGCCACAAGTACGTCAACGGCGTGCTGGACAAGACCGCAGGGGACCTGCGGTCTGTGGAAGTGGCGGCCGTGCGGGCCGCGCGCCAGGGCGGTGCGGGGACATGAAGCTCGCCTCCCGCGTCGAGCGGATCGAACCCTTCTGGGTGATGGAGATGGCCAAGTCGGCACGCGACGTGGCCGCCGGCCCGGCTTGCGACCCCAGCCGGGGCGGCGAGCCCATGATCTACCTGAACATCGGCGAGCCGGACTTCACGGCCAGCGCGCCGGTGCAGGCCGCCGCCCAGGCCTGCCTGCAAACCGGGCAGACCGCCTACACCCAGGCCACCGGCCTGCCCGCGCTGCGCTCGGCCATCAGTGGCTGGTACGCGCAGCGCTTCGGCCTGGACATCGCGCCGGAGCGCATCCTGGTCACGGCCGGCGCCTCGGCGGCGCTGCAACTCGTGTGCCTGGCCCTCTTCGAAGCGGGGGACGAGGTGCTGATGCCCGACCCCTGCTACCCCTGCAACCGGCATTTCGTCACTGCCGCGGGCGGCCAGGCGCGGTTGCTGCCCTGCGGGCCCGAGCAGCGCTTTCAGCTTGATGCTGCGGGGGTGGAGGCAGCCTGGACACCGGCCACGCGCGGCGTGGTGCTGGCCTCGCCCTCCAACCCCACCGGCACCTCCATCGACCCCGCCGAGATGGGGCGCATCGTGCAAGCGGTACGCGCACGCGGCGGCGTGACGGTGGTGGACGAGATCTACCTGGGCCTGAGCTACGACCAGCGCTTCGGCCACAGCGCGCTGGCGCATGGTGAACATGGCGACGACGTCATCTCGGTCAACAGCTTCTCCAAGTACTTCTCCATGACGGGCTGGCGCCTGGGCTGGGTGGTGCTGCCCCCGGCCCTGGTGCCCGCAGTGGAAAAGCTGGCCCAGAACCTCTACATCTGCGCCTCCAGCCTGGCGCAGCACGCGGCGCTGGCCTGCTTCACGGACGAGTCCATCGCTGAGTACGAGCGGCGCCGCGGCGAATTCCAGCGCCGGCGCGATGTCGTGCTGGCGGGACTGGAGCGCATCGGCCTGCAGGTGCCGGTGGCGCCCGACGGCGCCTTCTACGCCTGGGCGGACTGCAGCGCTTTCTCCACCAGCAGCTGGGACTTCTGCCATGACCTGCTGCACTCCGCCCACGTGGCGCTGACCCCGGGGCGTGACTTCGGCCCCGCCGCTGCCGAGCGCTACCTGCGCCTGAGCTACGCCAGCGCCCTGCCCCAGCTCACGCAGGCCCTGCAGCGGCTGGAGCGGGTGCTGCACGGCTGAGCAGAGGGATCGATCCGCGTGGGCTGCGTGGATGCGTCATCATGGAGGCCGCGCCGCATGCCCGACCTCGTGCTGGCGCTGGTCGCACCCACCTCACCCCACACCGCAGCCGAGCAACGCCCCGCAACATGAACCAGGACCTGTCCATCCTCCACCTGATCCTGAATGCCAGCCTGGTCGTCCAGCTGGTGATGGCGGGCTTGTTGTTCGTCTCGCTGGCCAGCTGGACGGTGATCTTCGGCAAGGTCTTCGGCCTGCGCAAGGTGCGCAGCCGCAACGACGACTTCGAGCGCGAGTTCTGGTCGGGCCGCAGCCTGACCGAGTTGAACGACAGCGCCGGCAAGAAGGCCGACGCCGCCCCGATGGAGCGCCTGTTCGCCAGCGGCATGCGCGAGTTCCTGAAGCTGCGGGAGCGCCGCATGGACGCCAGCGCCCAGCTGGACGGCGCACGGCGCGCCATGCGCGCCAGCTTCCAGCGCGAGCTTGACGTGGTGGAGCGGCACCTGAACTTCCTGGCCTCCGTGGGTTCGGTCAGCCCTTATGTGGGCCTGTTCGGCACGGTCTGGGGAATCATGCACGCCTTCGTGGGGTTGTCCAATCTGCAGCAGGTGACGCTGGCCAGCGTGGCGCCCGGCATCGCCGAGGCGCTGGTGGCCACCGCCATCGGCCTGTTTGCCGCCATTCCCGCGGTGATCGCCTACAACCGCTTCTCGCACGACATCGACCGCATCGCCACGCAGATGGAGACCTTCATGGAAGAGTTCACCAACATCCTGCAGCGCAATGCGGGCGCGGCGCCGCTGGCCGCCGGCGCGGCAAGCGGGCCGAGGTAAGGCGGCCATGCCCGGCGTTGTCTCCCGCAGCGGCTCGCGCCGCAGGCGTTCGATGAACGAGATCAACATGGTCCCGTTCATCGACGTGATGCTGGTGCTGCTGATCATCTTCATGGTCAGCGCGCCGCTCATCACCACCGGCGTGGTGGACCTGCCCAGCGTGGGCAAGGCGCAGCAACGTCCCAGCCAGGTGATCGAGGTGGTGGTGGGCAAGGACGAGAAGCTGCGCCTGCGCGTGGACCAGCAGGACGACCCGCTGCCGCTGACGCTGGAGCGTCTGCCCGCCCGCGTGCGCGAGAAGCAGGGCGGCAACGCCGACACCCCGGTGGTCATCAGTGCCGACCGCAACGTCAAGTACGAGAGCGTGGTGCGCGTGATGGACGTGCTGCAGAAGGCGGGCGTCAAGCGCGTGGGCCTGTCGGTCAAGCAGTCGGGGTGACCCGGTGAGCGTGGTCTGGGGGCGCTTGAAGCATGAGCCCGAGGCCGGGGCCGAACCGTCCCATGGCTGAACCGGGGCACGGCGCGGGCACAGGCGCAGGGGCGGTCCATGACGCCCTGATGCCGCCTTCACCAGGGGGCACGGCGCCGGGCGCTGCGCTGTCGCTGCTGGTGCACGGCGGCCTGGTCGCGGCGCTGGCCTGGGGTGTGGCCTGGCGTTCGCCCCCGCCAGTCACCGTCTCCGCCGAGCTGTGGGCGGCGGTGCCCCAGGAGGCCGCTCCGCCAGCCGAGCAGACACCGCCGCCTGCGCCAGCACCCACCCCACCCCCTCCACCGCCCGCACCTGCGCCGGCGCCTCCTACTCCGCCCCCCCCGCGCGAGGCCGACATCGCGCTGGAGAAGGCCAAGCATCAAAAGGCCCAGCAGGAGAAGGCCGCGCAGGAGCAGGCGGATAAAGCGGCAAGAGCCGCCAAGGCCGAGAAGGCCGCTCGCGAGAAAGCCGAGAAGGCCGAGCGCGACAAGGCGGCCCAGGAGAAGCAAGCCCGCGACGCCGCGCAGCGCAAGCGCGAAGAAGCTGCTGAAGAGAAGCGCCTGGCCCAGCAGCGCGAAGAGAACCTGAAACGCATGATGGGGCAGATTCCCGCGGGCTCCGGGGCACCCGGCAGCCGTGGCACGGCCGCCGTGGATGCGGCGCCGTCGCGAAGCTACGCCGGGCTCATCATCAAGGCCGTCAAGCCCAATATCGTGTTCACCGACGTGGTCAGCGGCAACCCCGAAGCCGTGATCGAGGTGCGCGCCGCGCCCACCGGCACCATCATCGGTCGCCGGCTGGTGAAGTCCAGCGGCTCCAGGGAATGGGACGAGGCCGTGCTGCGCGCCATCGACCGCACCGGCAGCCTGCCCAAGGACACCGACGGCCGCGTGCCCGGCACGGTGGAGATCGTCTTCAGGCCGAAGGACTGATCCAGGGTGCGGCCGGAGCAACGATCAGCCGTCAGGCCACAGGATCGTGTGGAGCGAACCGCCGGATGAAGGCGCGGTCGATGCGGTCTTTCCACCACCAGGCCCAGCGCCCCTCGGCCACCCAGTCGCCCCAGGCCATGATGGCGCGGCGCTCGCCGCAGGACAGCAGGTTGAGCGTGCGCGGCTGCGGTGTGTAGGACTGCAAGGCCCCCGCGCCGATGAAGCGGCGCAGGTTCAGCGCCAGCGGCGGGCCGGCGCGCACGGCGTGGACCCCGCTGCGCGGGTGGGGGGCGTCGTCTCGCACCGCAACATCGCCAGCGGCGAAGACCTCCGGGTGTGACGCGCTCTGCAGCGTGGGGCCCGTGCGCACAAAGCCGCGCTCGTCCAGGGCCAGTCCACTGCCAAGCAGCCACGCCGGCGCCCCGACCCCGGTGGCAATCACCGGCACATCGCAGGCCAGACGCGCGCCCGAGGCCAGCAACAGCGCACCGGCCTCCACCACCACGCTGGCCTCCCGGAACAGCGTGACCTTGTGGCGGGCCAGCGCTTTCAGGCCCTGCGCCACCACGGCAGTTGGGTAACCGGCCAGGGGTTGAGTGCCGCCCGTCACCAAGGCCACGCGGGAGGACCCCTCGCCCGAGCGAGTCAGATGCGCCAGGTCCCAGGCCAGTGCCAGGGCGAGTTCGAAGCCTGCGGCGCCGGCACCCACCACCACCACGTCCAGGGGGCGGCGCGCCGCCTGCTCGCGCAGGCGGTCCAGCACGCTCACCAGGGTCTCGATGGGCCGCACGAACAGCGCATGCTCGCGCGCGCCGGGCAAGGCGTCGCGGTCCTGCGTACCGCCCACGTCCAGCGACAGCACGTCGTACTCCGCCACCCGGCCGTCGGACAGGGTCACCAGGCGCTGCGCGGCATCCAGCGCCACGGCCTGCCCCTGCACCAGGGTGACATGGGCCGCCGCGCACAGCGGGGCCAGGGGGATGCGCGCCTGCTCGGGCGCGTAGTGACCCGCCACCACCCCAGGCACCATGCCGGAGTAGCTGAGGTGGCCGTGCGGCGTGATGAGCACCATCTGCGCCCCGGCCAGCGGCTCACGGGCCAGGGCCTGCAGCACGTGGAGATGGGCGTGGCCCCCACCCAGCAGCAGCAGACGCTTCATGGGCGAAGCGTCAGGTCCTGCAGCCAGCCCAGGCCGTGACCCCCCGTGTTGTCGGCGTCCGCCCCCACCAGCACGGCCACCAGGGGCGGCACGGCGGAGGCTTCGTCGCCGAAGGCGCGCAGGAAGTCGGCGCGCAGGTCGCGTTGCTCCACCTGCCAGGTGCCCAGGGGCGATTCGGCGCCGCGCAGCACCATCCAGCGCATGCGCCGTGTGTGGGCGTTCGGAAGTACGGTGCCGCCTGGGGCGGCGGGCACTCCACCCACCACGGCGCCAGCCGCAGCCCCGGGCGCGGAAGCGGCCGAGACCAGCGGCGCCCACACATAGCACAGCGTCGCAGCCGGCAAGGCCTGCCCGGAAGCCGCGCGGGCCACCCGCAGCAGTTGCCGCTCCACGAAGGGCACGCGCTCGGCTGGCATGTCGAACAGCAGGCAGACCTTGAGTGCGGCATCGTCACCCGCCTTGGTCAGCAGATCGGCGCGTTCGATGGCGCGGTCCAGCCGCCAGCGCCACGCGACCGTGCGGGCCTGCGCACCGGCCCCCTGCGCGGCCTGCACCGCGTGCACCAGGTTGCCGTAGCTCGCGGGGGACTCCACGCGCCAGGCCGGGCGGCCGTCCACCTCGCGCAGGTCGAACCGCGTGGGCGGCAACTTCTGCGCCGGCAGCGGCGCCGAGACCCAGGCGGCGGCGCCGGGCGGCGCGAGCAGCGGGCTGCCCACCGCGGGGCTGTCCCCCGTGACGGGCTGGGCAAAGGTCAAGCAGGTGCCGGCCAGCAACGCCGCCCGCACCCCCCACTTCAACGACGCCAAGACCCCCCTGCAGGCGAGCGTGAGTCCTGTGCGGGACCTCTCATCTGCTGCAGGCGCCAGACCCCGGTTCCCTCCAACCCGCTGAGAACCGCGCTTCAACCGCGCCTCCAGTCATGGAACCGCGCCACCCAGCGCAACAGGCCCTGCGGCTGGTGGGCCCGCTTCCACGCCCCAGCCGCGTACTTGGCCGACTCCGCCAGCGTGGGGTAGACGTGGATGGTGCCCAGCACCTTGTTGAGCCCCAGGCCGTGCTTCATCGCCATCACCCATTCGGCCAGCAGTTCACCGGCGTGGCGGCCCACGATGGTCACGCCCAGGATGCGGTCCTTGCCGGGCACCGTCAGCACCTTGACCCAGCCCGTGCCGGGCCCACCACCGGTCCCGCCCTCCACGATCACCCGGTCCAGATCGTCCAGATCAAAGCGCGTCACCTCGAAGGCCAGGCCCTGCGCCAGGGCCTCCTGCTCGTTCAGGCCCACGCGGGCGATCTCAGGGTCCAGAAAGGTGCACCAGGGGATGACGCGGTAGTCCACCTTGAAGCGGCGCAAGCCGCCGAACAGGCCGTTGACCGCCGCATACCAGGCCTGATGCGCCGCCGCGTGCGTGAACTGGTAGGGCCCCGCCACGTCGCCGCAGGCCAGGATGTGGGGGAACACCGTCTGCAGATGTTCGTCCACTGGCAGGGTGCGCCCGGTGGTGTCAATGCCCAGTTCCTCCAGGCCGAAGCCCTCCAGGCGGGCGCTGCGGCCCACGGCACACAGGATGCGATCGAAGGCCATACGGTGCTCAAGACCGTCCTGCTCGGTGACCAGCTGCCATGCCGGGACTGAGGGCTGAGACGGCTCGGCCATCTCACAGCGAAGCGCGCGGTGCCCCACCAGCACCCGAACGCCGTCAACCTCCAGGCAGTGGCGCGCATGGGCCGAGACCTCCACGTCCTCCTTCGGCAACAGCCGCTGGCCCATCTCCACCAAGGTGACCTGGGAGCCCAGGCGTGCGAAGGCCTGGGCCAGTTCGCAACCGATGGGCCCGCCCCCCATCACCAGCAGGCGCGGCGGCAGCTCGCGCAGACTCCAGAGGGTGTCGCTGGTGAGCACGCCAGCCTCCTGCAAACCGGGCAGCGGCGGAATGAGGGGGCGTGCGCCCGTGGCGACGACGATCGCGCGGGTGGACAGCATGTGGGTCTGCCCGTCGGCCTGCGTGATCTCCACATGCCAGGGGTCGACGATGCGCGCCCGGCCCAGTTGCACGTCCACGCCCAGGCCACGGTAGCGCTCGACGGAATCGTGCGGCTCGATCTCGCGCACCACCTGGGCCACACGCGCCATCACGGCGGGGAAGTCCACCGCCACCTGGGCTGGACCTGCGCCGCCCGAGACAGCCGATGCGGCCGGGGCGGAAGCCGACCCCGACAACCCAGACTCTGCCGCCCCCGCGACAAACCGCACGCCATACCGGTGCGCCTCGCGGATCTCTTGCGCCAGTGTGGCCGCCCGGATCAGGGCCTTGCTGGGCACGCAGCCGGTGTTCAGGCAGTCCCCGCCCATGCGGTGGGTCTCCACCAGGGTGACGCGGGCCTTGACGGCCGCGGCGATGTAGCTCGTGACCAGCCCTGCGGCGCCAGCCCCGATGACCACCAGGTTGCGGTCGAAGCTCCTGGGCCGCCGGTGGCGCCAGGGGGCCAGCGCACGGCGGGCCTTCAGCGCGGACACCAACCAGCGTCCGGCCAGCGGCAGCACGCCCAGCAGTGCGAAAGCCCCCAGCAACGAGGGCGAGACGATGCCCTGCAGCGAAGTGAGCTGCGCGAGCTGCGTTCCCGCATTCACGTACACCAGCGTGCCCGCCAGCATGCCCAATTGGCTCACCCAGGCATAGGTCCACACCCGCATGGCAGTCAGGCCCATCAGCAGGTTGATGGCGAAGAACGGCAGCACCGGCACCAGGCGCAGGGTGAAGAGGTAGAAGGCCCCGTCCCGCGCGATGCCGCGGTCCACCTCGGCCAGACGGGCGCCGAAGCGCGCCTGCACCGCCTCGCGCAGCAGGTGGCGCGAGACCAGCATCGCCAGCGTGGCCCCCAGGGTCGAAGCGAACGACACCACCACCGTACCCAGCCCCAGGCCGAAGAGGGCACCGCCGGCCAGCGTCAGCGGCACGGCCCCGGGCAGCGACAGCGCCGTCACCGCCACGTAGACGGCGAAGAAGGCGGCGATGACCCTGCCGGGCCGCTGCGCGTACAGCCCGGCCAGATCGGCCTGCGCCGCGCGAAGCTGCTCCAGCGACAGAAAGCGGCCGAGGTCGAACGCGACGAAGCCCGCCACCAAAGCAGCCAGCACCAGCGCGAGCAGAAGCCGCGAGACAGTGCGGGGGATGGCGCGTGAGGGGCTCGGGTCGGTCATCGGTAACGGCATGGTGCCACGACGGCGGGCGCTGAACCCGCCGCGCAGCGCGGGACGTCAAGGCATCCGGGCGTCGCCACCGGGCAAGCCGCGCCAGCCGAACCACAGGCGGGTCAGCACGGTCAGGCCGCACAGGCCGGCAAACGCCAGCGCCAGCAGCGGGAAGGCCTGCGGCCACCAACACATGGCGGCGAAGACCAGCAAGGTCTCGGTGGCCTCGGTCAACCCGCCCAGGTAGTACAGGCCCTTGGCAGGGTAGGCCGTGCTGCGCAGCCCGCGGCGCTCGGCCAGCACGGCAAACGCGAGGAAGGTGGAGCCCGTGCCCACGAAGGCCGCCAGCAGCGTGGCCGCGGCCAGGGCATTGCGTCCGGGGTCGGCCCAGGCAAACGCGAGGGGAATGCTGGCGTAGAACAGAAAGTCGAGCGTGATGTCGAGGAAGGCGCCCCGATCGGTGGGCTGCGTCAGCCGCGCCACCGCGCCGTCCAGGCCGTCCAGCAGGCGGCTGACGAGCAGCAGCACCAGGCCCACCACGAACGCTTGCTGGGCGATGCAGGCGGCAGCCGCCAGCCCGATGACAAACCCCGCCCAGGTAAGCGCATCCGCGCCGATGCCCATCCGCACCAAGCCGCGGGCCCCGGCCTCCAGGCCCGGGCGCAACCGTGCTATGACCCAGCGGTCCATCATGGTGGGAACCCCAAAGTACCGGGGCCCGGTATCCCCGTCGGGGGGCTTCCAAATTGTGTGCCACTGTTGTCCATGCGGGCTGATGGCGCAGGAGAGCTGAGTCTGACGCTGTGCAGGCGCATCCCGTCAGAACGCAAGAAGAGTGAAGGAATGAAATGCGTCACAGAACGTGATGGACCGCTGCTGGCAGGCGTTCCTGTCGCTGCGCAGCCCCCAGGTTTCGTGGCACTCCCATTCACAGCCCCGGGGCGCTTGCATCGTAGGTGATGCGGGGCTTGGCGGGTTGCCAGCAGCATGCTCTACCGGGACCACCGCGAGAACATGACGAGCGAACAGCGGCAAGGCCTGGACAACAGGCGCTTGAGGTCCTGCCGCAGACCACCGCACACCGACCGGGCCGGCGGCTCAGGCCTGCCCGAAGCGCCACGGGTTCGACCGTTCTGCCGCATCGCGCTGGCGAAAGGCCTTGGGTGACACGCCCACCACGCGCTTGAACACCTTGGAGAAGCTGAAGGCAGCCTGGTAGCCCACCGCCGTGGCCACCGCCTCCAGCGGTTGGCTGCCTTCGACCAGCAGCTTCATGGCGCGCTGCATGCGCAAGGTGCGCAGATGGTTGAGCGGCGTGTCGCCCATGGTGTCGCGGAAGCGCTCGGCCAGCGCGGTGCGCGACAGGCCTGCCCTGCGTGCCAGGGCTTCCAGCGTCCACGCGTGGGCGCAGTCTTCGTGCATCAGCTTCAGGGCCTGGCGCACCTGAGCGTCGCGCACGGCATGACTCCAGCCGGGGTGCGATTCACCTTGTTCGGCGGCGATCTGACGCAGCGCGTAGGTGAACACCACATCCAGCAGCGCGTTCACGATACTGGCCGAACCGGGCTCGTCGCGGCGCAGTTCCTCCTCGATGAGACCGGAGGTCAGCGCAAGTGCGCCGAGCTGCGGCCGCTGGGCAGCGGTGAGCACAAACCAGTCGGGCAGTTCGGCAAAGAACGGGTGCACCGGGGTGTTCCACAACTGGAAGGCACCGCTGATGACGGCGTTGGCGCCGCCGTCAGCGGCCGTGGGCACCGCCGCATCGCCGACGAGCAGCATGGGAAGACCGGCCAGCGTGGGCGAGGCCGACAGCGTGTGCACGCAGCCTCGCGCCATCAAGGCGATGTCGCCGCGGTGCAGGGCCAGCGGGGCGTCCAACGTGGGGGCGTGCACGTGCACCGTGCCCTTCACCACCAGGTGCAGGCCGATGCTCTTGTCGCATGGGAACCGCATGGCCACGCCGTCGGGCAGTTCGCGCAGGGACAACACGCGGCGGCGCAGGCCGGCCTCATGCAGAACATCCGTAAGCAAATCCATATGAACTTTCGAACATGTAATTTGTACTATTATAAATTGCAAGTACGACTCCTGAGAAGCATGATGGACGCGTCATCACTTCTTCTCAGGAATTCTCCATGTCCCATGTCCTCGTGTTTGGTGCCAGCGGCACCGTCGGCTCCGAACTCTCTCGCGGGCTCGCCGCCCAGGGCGAGCGGGTGGTCGAAGTCACCAGCCGTCCGCCCCGGACGGCGAACCAAGTGCAGGCCGACCTCGTCACGGGCGCAGGTCTGCGCGCCGCCTTCGAGGGCGCGGACCGTGCCTTCCTGCTGGCCCCGCCGGGGCACGTCAACCAGGACGAACTGCTGGGCCCCGTGATTGACGAGGCGCACGCGCGCGGCCTGAAGAAAGTGGTGCTGATGTCGGCGATGGGTGCCAACGCAGACGAGGGCGCCCCGCTGCGCAAGGCGGAGATGCGGCTGGAAGCCTCGGGCCTGGCCTACAACATCATCCGCCCCAACTGGTTCATGCAGAACTTCAACACCTACTGGCTGCAAGGCATCGTGCAGCAGGCCACGGTGGCGCTGCCAGTCGGCACGGCCAAGGGCAGCTTCATCGATGCCCGCGACATCGCCGCCGTGGCCGCGAAGCTGCTGACAAGCGACACCTTCGCGAACCGCGACTTCGACCTGACCGGCCCGACCGCGCTGGACCACGACGCCGTGGCGGCCCTGCTCTCGCGCGAGGCGGGCCGCATCATCAGCTTCCGCGACATCACGCCCGAGGCCATGCTCGAAGGTCTGCTGGCCGCGGGGATGCCGAAGCCCTACTCGCAATTCCTCGTCGTGATCCTCGGCTACTTCAAGGCGGGCTACTCCGAGCGCACCACCGACGCCGTGGCGCAGATCCTGGGGCGCGCACCGGGCAGCTTCGAACGCTACGCACACGACCACCGCGCGTTCTGGGCCGCCTGACAGGCGCAACCAGGCTGCAGTCCGGCCCCGGCAATGCTGCAAGCGGACTTGCAGTGCGGGACGTGCTGCAAGACTTCCAGCGTCACCACTCGCACGGCGGCCCCGGCCTCAACGCGCACCTGCGTCACTCCGTCCGCGCCCCGTCACCCACGGGCTGCCATTCAAGCCTGGAACCAGGTGTCTGCCCGGAAGGTCCTGCGGTGGCGCCTTGCAGGGCCAGCACACGCTTTCGACGAACAGATCACAGGCGTGAACGATTGCCCAGGTAGGCATCCGCCAAGCGCGGCCACCGCCTTGAGGTCCGGCGGGCTTTGCTCAAGCAACACTATCATCCAGCCACATCAAGAAAGGTTGGGGTTTTCAAGGTGCTCAAGCGGATCAGCGTGGACAAATTGATGCTGGGGATGCATGTCAAGGAGTTTTGCGGCTCCTGGATGGATCATCCGTTCTTCCGCTCATCCTTCGTCCTCTCCAACCCCAAGGACGTGCAAACCATACGGGCCAGCAGCATTCGGGAAGTGTGGATCGACAGCAGCAAAGGTCTGGATGTACCGGACAACGTGGCCGCTGTGTCGCGACAACAGATCGATCGTGAAATCGACGAAGCGCTAGATTCCATTTCGCCGGCAAACCTGGCGGAAGCGCCCGTGTCCATCGAGCGCGAAATGGCCCGGGCAGCCCGGATCTGCACCCAGGCGAAGCAGGCCGTGGTGCAGATGTTCCAGGAAGCACGCATGGGAAATGCCGTCGACAGAGGCGGGGCTCTGCTGCTGGTTGAAGACATCTCCGATTCGGTATCACGCAACCCCTACGCCCTGATCAGCATGGCCCGGATCAAGAACGCGGACGACTACACCTACATGCATTCAGTGGCGGTGTGCGCCATGATGGTGGCGCTGGGCCGGCAATTGGGTCTGGATGATGCGCAGACCCAGTCGGCCGGAATGGCCGGCTTGCTGCATGACCTGGGCAAGTCCGTGATGCCCCCGCAGATCCTGAACAAGCCCGGCAAGTTGACTGAAGCTGAGTTTGCGGTCATGAAGAGCCACCCGATCCAAGGCCACGCCATGCTGCTCAGGAGCGAGACCCATGACCCGGTGTCTCTGGATGTCTGCCTGCACCACCATGAAAGAGTGGATGGCTCGGGCTACCCCAAGGGCTTGAAAGGCGATGAGATCAGCCTGCTGGCCAAGATGGGGGCCGTGTGCGATGTGTACGACGCGATCACCTCCAACCGCCCCTACAAGGAGGGTTGGGATCCGGCGGAGTCTTTGCGCAAGATGGCAGAGTGGTCCAAGGGACACTTTGATCTCGCGATATTCCAGGCCTTTGTCAAGAGCATCGGCATTTACCCGGTGGGGTCGCTGGTTCTCATGAAATCCGGCCGCATCGGCGTCGTGACGGAGCAGACCGGGAAATCCTTGACAACGCCCAAGGTCAAGCTGTTCTTTTCGACCAAGTCCAGCATGCGGATTCCAGCCATGACGGTCGATTTGTCCAACCCGCATACGGTGGACCGCATTGAGGGCCGGGAAGACCCGGCCAAGTGGAACTTCCCGGACTTGCATGAGCTTTGGTCCGGCATCGAGGGCCTCGGCCGCTGACCCAGCCGCGCTCATCACTTGGGGGCTGATCAGCAACCGCGGGTGATGAACCCCTCAAGGGGTCTTGTCCCCATCGGTCGGGCCGTTCAGCAACGGAAACGGCATGGCTGAAGAAGGCCCCTGCTTCACGAATACATCAGCGGGCTGGCACCGAGGTAGCAGGGTCCAGCCCAGAGAGCACGGGTGCGGCTCGGGCGCGTGAGCTGCAGCGTTGCAACCCAAAAAACATACGGCCTGCGGAGGCAGGCCGTACGTTGCACCGGGCTACGCCGCGGTGGCAGATTCAGGCGAAGAAGGTCTCGAGCCCGCCAAGTTCGTTCATTTTAACAACGGTCATGCTACCCAGCGTCATGAGTATGCTTTGGTTGCTGGTCACAATCTCCAAGCCGTCGAACCCATCCCTGGCTTTGAGCCCCGTAGCCCCGCCAATTGCCACCAGACGATCACCTTCGCCATGGTTAAAGTCCGTCACCAAGTCCCCATTACTGCCACCGCTCCAGTTGTGGCTGAATGCGAAGCGGTCTGCGCCAGCGCCGCCCGTCACGGTGTCCCTTCCAAGTCCGCCCACCAGCAGGTCGTTGCCCGAGCCGCCGAACAGCCTGTCGATGCCGGCACCGCCGTCCAGAATGTCGTCGAACTGACCCGCAACGCCGGTCACGCTCCAGGTGCGGCCACCACTGTTGACGCCGCCGTCGGATGCGCTGTTGCCGCCATACAGCGTGTCGTTGCCGGCTCCGCCAGACAGCCAGTCGCCACCGTTGCCCCCGTAGAGGGTGTCATTGGTGGCGCCGGCCCACAGCGAATCCCGCCCGTCCTCGCCATACAACGTAACAGCCTCTTGGGTACCCACGAGGTTGGTCAAGGTCGAGGTCAGGTCCACGATGTCGTCGCCTGCGCCCATGCGGAACTCTTCGATGCCCGACACCAGTTCTCCGGTGCGGCCACCGTTGTCGAGCAGCGCGAAACGGAACAGCACGTCGTGGCCGCCCGTGCCCAGCAAGGTGTCGAGGCCAGCCCCACCGTTGTAGGTGTCCAAGCTGCCGCGGAAGAGACTGCCGGCCTGGTTGAGCTGGATACCGGAGTCGCCTGAGAACAGGCCGTCGCGGTTCAGGGCGAAGGTGTCATAGACGGTGGTTCCCACGGTAATGCTGCCGAAAGCGCGCTCTGCCTCGAACATCAGCACGTCGTCGCCGTTGCCGCCGTTCAAGGCGTCGATACCAACGCCACCGGACAGCACGTCGGCGCCTTCGCCACCGTTCAGGGTGTCATTGCCGTCCTCGCCGAACAGCACGTCCAAACCGCTGGCGTTGGCGCCGCCGTCCATGGAGTCGTTGCCGGCCCCACCGAACAGCACGTCCTCGTCGTCGCCACCGTTCAGCGTGTCGTTGCCGGCTCCGCCGTTCATGGTGTCAACACCAGCGCCGCCGCTGAGGTTGTCAGTGCCGTCGCCGCCTTCCAGCACATCAGCGCCTGCACCGCCGTTCAGGTTGTCGTTGCCCACCTGGCCGAGCAGCACGTCGTCACCTTCGCCACCGTTCAGTGCGTCATTGCCGTCGCCACCCGCCAGCAGGTCGTTGCCGGCATCGCCGCTCAGGACGTCTTCGTTGCCGCCGCCATACAGCGCATCGTTGTCTGCGCCGCCATTCAAGGTGTCGTTGCCGGCGTCACCGTTGAGGGTGTCGTTGCCGCCCTGCCCGTTCAGCACGTCGTTACCGTTCTCACCCCAGGCGCTGTCGTTGCCCGCGCCGGCGTTCACGGTGTCGTTGTCGTTGCCGGCCCAGATGCGGTCGGTGCCGGAACCTGCGCTGATGAGGTCGTTCCCGTTACCGGCCCTGACCACCATGTCCTGAGACAGGGCAGTGATGTCGAGGACGTCGTTGCCGCCCAGCAGATCGATCTGCTCCACCGCGACCAGGGCCGCCGCGCTGAGGGTCAAGTTGTCCACGTTGTCGGTGGCCACCACCGAGTCCCAACCCGCGCCGCCATCGAAGGTATCGCCGGACCCGGAGATGTGCAGGGTGTCGCTGCCGGCGCCGCCGTTCACGACGTCATTGCCGTCGCCGCCGTCCAGGATGTCGTTGCCGTCGTCGCCGTTCAGCGTGTCGTTGCCGCCCTGACCGAACAGGCGGTCAGCGCCTGCGCCACCGTTGATGACGTCGTTCAGCCCGCGGCCATAGACGCGATCGTCACCGGCGCCGGCATTGAAAGCCCTAGAGAGATCGTAGCCAGCCTCCGCCGCTTCGGCGGCGTTGGAGGCCAGAAACACGCTGTCATGGCCGCCCAGCGCATCGTATTGCGTGCCTGCGGCATAGGTGCCGGCCCTTACGACGTCGAAATCGACCCAGTCGGTGTTCTGGCTGAAGAGATTGACGCCTACACCACCTCCGCCGGCGATGCTGGTCCCGACGAAATCGACGTAGAACTCGACCCGCTCGAAGCCCCCGGCGCGAAGCGCCAGTTGGCCGAGATCGGCGAGCACCCCGTTGCTGTCGGTGTACAGCCGGAGGTTGTTGGCGTAGTTCAGGACCTCGGAGCGCAGTGCATCGCTCTGGAAGTCAACGCTCGACAGATAGATGCGCAGGGTATCGCTGCCTGCCCCGCCGCGCGCGATGTCATAGCTGACAGGGGAGAGCGAGAAGGCGGAGATGGCGTCGTTCTTGACTTCCTCGCCGTTGAGGGGCGTGGAGGCGGCGAATTCGGCAGCGCTCATGTGGATGTGCGCCACGACGTCGTTGCCAATGCCGGCGTCAACGTTGTCGTAACCCGCGCCGCCGGTGAGCATGTCGTTGCCATCGCCACCGGTGAGGGTGTCGTTGCCAGCGCCGCCGTTCAAGACGTCGTTGCCAGCCTCGCCACTGATGTTGTCATCACCGTTGCCGCCGATCAGGTTGTCATTGCCAGCGCCCGCCAGCACGACGTCGTTGCCGTCACCCGCATCCGCGTAGTCATCACCGTCACCACCGTTGACCGTGTCGTTGCCAGCGCCACCCGCCATCCAGTCGTTACCGGCTTCGCCGTTCAACACATCGTCCCCATTCTGGCCGTGCAGCTGGTCGTTGCCGGTGCCGCCAGACAGACTGTCGTTGCCTGCGCCGCCGACCAGAGTGTCCTGATCCGCCCCGCCGTCCAGGCTGTCATTGTCGTTGCCACCGTCGAGGTAGTCATTGCCGGCACCGCCAGCCAGCGTGTCCGCACCGTCCTGTCCGTACAGCACGTCGTTGTCGGCGCCACCGTCCAGGTCATCGTTGCCCGTGCCGCCGACCAGCACGTCATTGCCCTCATCGCCGCGCAACTTGTCGTTGCCATCACCGCCGTCCAGCATGTCGTTGCCGGCACGGCCGAATATCGTGTCGTTGCCGGATTGGCCGTACATCCAGTCAGCGCCCCTGCCGCCGACCGCCACATCGTTGCCCGCGCCGCCGTAGGACCAGTTGCGTTCCGTGGCGGTGCTGTTGTCCACCAACAAGGCTTCAGCGGCCGCAATGTCAGCCTCGGTCACACCATCGTTCATCAACGCCAGGAGAGCGTTGACATCGGCCTGGACACTGGCGTTCAGCACGCCGTTGGTCATGATGTCGCCCCTGAGCGAGCGACCGGCGAACATGAGGTCATCGCCCACGCCACCATCGAGGGTGTCGTCGCCGACGCCGCCCAGCAGGAGGTCGTTGCCGGTGCCGCCGCTCAGGAGGTCGTTTCCGACGCCACCGTTCAGCAGGTCAATGCCTTCACCACCGAACAGCGTGTCGTTGCCGGCGCCGCCATCGAGGATGTCAGAACCCTCGCCGCCGTTCAGCACGTCGTTGCCGTTGCCGCCGAACAGCCAATCGGTGCCCTCGCCGCCGTTCAGGACGTCGTTGCCGTCACCGCCATCGATGATGTCGTTGCCCGCACCGCCGTTGACGATGTCGCGGCCCGCGCCTCCCACGATGACGTCATCGCCTGCGCTGCCGTTGCTGATGGTGGTGGCTGCCACCACGACCTGGGCCGCCGACGCTGCCGCAGCCACTGCGAGTTGTGAAATGGCCTGAACAGTGTTCTTGCTGCCGCCGGTGAGTTCTTGTGCCATGTTCTTACTTCCTTAGAGAATATTCAGGTTTCGCGTTCGGCGTTGTGCTGCTGGCCTGACCTGCTGTCGACATCTGGCTGACTTTGCCCGCTTGGGCTTCCTCAGCATTCCTGCGACTTCAGGGACCGCTTCGTGTATCTGGAGAGTTACTGCTTCCGTTGCCATCGCTCAATCGTCGCATTATCCGCATGATCCGTGCCAGGGAAAATCAGGCTTGTTTCGGCGCTTCTGCGGCGATCGACTGACAATTTTGGTCACGGGTAAGGCTGGGCGTACCTGTTTCAGCCGGCGCGACTGTCAAGAAGTGTCACCAGGGTGACGCGAAGCGTTGTAGGCGCTGGACATCGGGCGACCTCTCCAGTTACGGCACCACCACATGCGGTGTGGGTGGGTTGGCCGGGCGGTTCGCTGTCGGGGGCATGCGCCGCACGGGTAGGGAATCCTCACCACTGGTGATTGAACGCCACCGGCCGTTCAGGTCCTCACTCGCTGCGGCGCGGCCCCACATCAGTTGACCATCCTGACGCCGCCGCGGCTCACGCCGCCCGGCCGCAGTTCGTGCCACGGGCCCTGCAGTTCATCACATGCCAGTGGCGGCTGGACGAGCGCGAGACGAAAGTCCAGCCATCGACCAACCTCACCCGCCCGACATGGAACTCACCCCCCTCATCGCTGTCCACGCCACCGCCGCCATCGCAGCGGTGGCGACAGGTCCCGTTGCACTGTGGGCCCGCCGCGGCGCCCTTCAGCGCCCGCGACTGCACCGCGCCTTCGGCTACGCCTGGGTCACGCTGATGATCATCGCCGCGGTCTCGGCCCTCTTCATCCGCGACTTCCGTCTGCCCAACATCGGCGGCTACACGCCCATCCATCTGCTGATTCCGGTCACCCTGGGCTCGCTGGTGGTCGCCTTCGTGGCCCTGGCGCGCGGCCAGATCGCAGTGCACCGCAGCACCATGCAAAGCTTGTATGTCTGGGCCTGCCTGGTGGCGGGCGCCTTCACCCTGCTGCCCGGCCGCCTCATGGGCCGGCTGGTGTGGGGCGGCCTGGGCCTGCTGTGAACTGCAACCCCCTGAGGAGCCCGACCATGACGTCGCATGGCATGCGCCGCGCCGCTGACCGCGCCTTCATCAGCCTGGCCGCCTTCCTGGTCGTGGCGAGCGCCCAGGCCCAGGTTGGCATGACCGCCTTTCAGGCCGGGGCCATCGAGGTCACGCTCACCTACCCCACGACGGCGCAGGCCAGGCCAATCGCCCTGGGCCCCTTCTCCTTGGAAGCCGCTTTGGACGGCGCCCCGCGCGATCAGCGCCATCGCCTGGTGGTGATGTCGCACGGAACCGGTGGCAGCGCCACCGAACACCATGCGCTGGCGGCGGCCCTGGCCGACGCCGGCTTCGTGGTGGCGCAACCGCGGCACCCCGGGGACAACTTCCGCGACGCCAGCCGGACGGGGCCGGAGTCTTTCCGGCAGCGCCCTCGCGATGTCATGCAAGTCATCGACGCCCTGGCTGCAGACCCGCGCTGGGCAGCCCGGCTGGCCCTGGACAAGGTGGGCGTGCACGGCATGTCGGCCGGCGGGGTGACCGGCCTGTCGCTTTCCGGCGCCCAGTGGCGCACCCTCAACCTGGTGCGCCACTGTCAGACCCATGCGCAGGACGACGAGGGCTTCTGCTTCAACGGCGCCAAGGACGATGCGGCCCGGGCCGAGCGCAAGGCCAGCTTCGACCGCGCCCGCAACGTGCCCGAGCGGCTGCTGCCTCCGGACCTCAAGAACCTGCAGGGCGGCCTCAGTGGCAGCGCCGACCCGCGGCCCGATGCGCGCATCGCCGCCGTCACGCTGGCGGTGCCAGTCGCTGCGATCTACAGCGCGGAGAGCCTGGCCCGCATCCGCATCCCGGTCGGGGTGGTCAGCGCCCAGCGCGACGAAGTGCTCGTGCCGCGCTTCCACAGCGGCTGGGTGCTGGCCCACTGCAGGAGTTGCACCTTGTTGGCTGAACTCCCCGGCGGCCACTTCGACCTGCTGTGGCCCTGGCCCGAGAGCGTGGCCCGCGAGGTGGCTGCCCAGCAGGTGCGCGGAGGCCTGCCGACCCCTGGCTTCGACGGACGGCTGCGCACGCAAGCTCACGAGCGCATCGTGGACTTCCACCGCCTTCACCTGCAACCGTTGCCCTGATCCGCGAACACTTCCGCACACCCCGTGTACACCCCCTTGCACCACCAGGAAGCTGACGATGCTGCTCACCCTGATCACTCACCGGCCCAAGGCCCTCGGCCCCGTTCTTCGCGGCACCGCTGCCGGGGTCGGGGGCCTGTTGGGCGATCTTCTGTTCCTCGGCGGTGCTGGCCGCCTGAGGCTGCTGGCCTGGCGAATCCACCTCCCCATGCCGTTCCTGGGGTGCGCCGCAGCACCGCCACAGCCAAGCCGTCATGCCCACCACCCAGCGGCCTGACCCCGAACTGAAATGCACTGCCCCCCCCCCCCGCAACGCCACCCCTGCGCACGGGTTGGCGCCCGCACAGGCCAGCCTGTACCGCGGTCCGTGCGCGGCCGTGGCCCCTCGTTGGGGCCTCGCATAGCCCGCACTGGGCGGGCCTCATGCCTTGGCCTGGGACCTGGTCGTGAAGCTGAGCGGATTTCAGGCCGGGTGGACCACGGGTGGTGGCGGGCTGCATCGGTTCCTGCCTGCGGCCGTGCATGCGAAGATCGCCGCTGCCTGACCCCCTCCCTGCCGGACACCCTCGCCCATGCCGCTGCCCCCCGATGACCTGGAGCGCCTGGCGCGCAAGCGCGCCGGCGCCAAGCTGGGCTGGTACACGCACGCACTCATCTATCTGCTGGTCAACGTCGGGCTGTGGGCATTCTCCTCGGCCGGCTTCGGCCAGCGACCCTGGAGCGCCGGGCCGGCGTTGGGCTGGGGCCTGGGACTGGTGCTGCACGGCGTGGCGGTGTTCGTGCTGGGCCAGGGCAGCAGTCTGCGCGAGAGGCTGGTGGAACGCGAGCGCGAGAGGCTGCGCCGCCAGCAGTCCGACGACGGGCGCTGAGCCGGGGCCGAATCTTGGCCTTGCCGGCCCGTTTCGACCGCATCGCCATCCTGCGTAACGGGTTGCAGGTCCTGGCGTTCTGCCTGGCACTGGCGGCACTGCAGGTCGCCTTCACGCCTGGGCGGCCCTACGGGCCCGTGGCCACCTTCTCCATCTGCATCGGCATGATCACCTGGGCGGTCATCGACCTGGGGCGGCACTGGTTTCCCTCGGCCGCTGAGACCGGCTGGCCGGCCGGACCGGCAGCGCTGGCACTGGTGGCCAGTGGCATCGCCGCGGGCTGGTTCCTCGGTCACAGCCTGGGCGAGCAGATTTGCCTCGCCCTGGGACTGTTCAGCGCAGCCTCGGCCCGCACCGAACCCGACAACCGTACCGACCTCCTGGTGACGCTGCTGGCCGGGGTGGTGGGCACCGGCTACTTCTATGCCCAGCACCGCGGCGCCTGGCTGGAGCAACGCCGAGAAGAGGCCGAGCAGTTGGCTGCGGAGGCCCGACTGAAACTGCTGGAGGCGCAACTGGAGCCGCACATGCTGTTCAACACCCTGGCCAATCTGCGGGTGCTGATCGGCCTGGACCCGGCCCGCGCCCAGGCCATGCTGGACCGCCTGGACGCCTTCCTGCGCTCCACCCTGGCGGCCTCGCGCGCCAGCACCCACACCCTGCAGGCGGAGTTCGACCGCCTGCGCGACTATCTGGCACTCATGGCGGTGCGCATGGGACCGAGGCTGCAGATCAGCCTGGATCTGCCGCCCAGCCTAGCCAGCCAGCGCGTGCCGGCCCTGCTGCTGCAGCCCTTGGTGGAGAACGCCATCGTCCACGGTCTGGAACCCCAGGTGGGTGGTGGCACGCTGACGGTGAGCGCCTGCGCCGAGGGCGGGCTGCTGCACCTGGCGGTGCGGGACAGCGGCGCTGGAGCGGACCCGGCCACGCTGGAGCGCAGCAACGGCTTCGGCCTGAAGCAGGTGCGCGAGCGGCTGGCCACCCTGCACGGCAGCGCAGCCGGAATGGCCATCGAACCTGCCTCCGGGGGAGGCACTCTGGCCCGACTGTGGCTGCCGCTGCAAGGGCCGCGCGCATGAATGCCACCGCCCTCATCGCCGAGGACGAGCCCTTGCTGGCTGACGCGCTGCAGGCCGAACTCGCCCGCACCTGGCCGGACCTGCAGGTGCTGGCCACCGTGGGCGATGGTGCCAGCGCAGTGCGAGAGACGCTGGCACGGCGTCCCCAGGTTCTGTTCCTGGACATCCGCATGCCCGGCCAGAGCGGGCTGGAGGCCGCGGCTGACCTGGCCGACGAATGGCCGGCCGGAACGCCGTTTCCAGTGCTGGTGTTCGTGACCGCCTACGACCAGCACGCGGTGCAGGCGTTCGAGACCGGCGCGGTGGACTACGTGCTCAAGCCGGTGCAGCTGGCCCGCCTGGCCCGGACGGTGGAGCGGGTGCAACAGACGCTGGCCGCCCGCCAGCCCGCAGCCGCCCGTCTGGATGTCGCTCTGGCCCAGCTGCGCGGCCTGCTGGCTGCTCCCGAGGTGGCTGCCCCGCCCGCCGGGCCGCTGCGCATGATCCAGGCCGGCGTGGGCAGCACCATCCGGCTGGTGCCGGTGGACGAGGTGCTGGTGTTCGAGGCCGCCGACAAGTATCTGCGGGTGCTGACCGCAAGCCACGAGCACCTGATCCGCACGCCGCTGAAGGACTTGCTGCCACAGTTGGACCCGCAACGCTTCTGGCAAGTCCACCGCGGCACGGTGGTGCGGGCCGATGCGATCGAGGCTGCGCAACGCGACGAGAGTGGCAAGCTCACGCTGACCCTGCGTGGCCGACCGGAACGCTGGACGGTGAGCCGGGTCTACACGCACTTGTTCAAGGCCATGTGAATCGCCGTGTGACGAACGGCCAGGCGCGCTTTGTTCTCAGGAGGACCGACGTCTTCTTGCATCCACAGGCGTACCGCCCCAACGCCGAGACCATGCGCGGCGCAGTTGAAGATCAGCGCTGAAGCCTGCCACCTCGGCGGCCTGCCCCACGCTTGCGCCGCCAGCCAAAGCCCGGCGGGCATGCTCCAGGCGAATGATTTCGACATAAGCACTGGGCGACACGCCTGCATGCTCGGTGAACAGGCGCAACAGGTGGCGCTGGGTGACGTGCGCGGCGTCTGCCAAGGCCTTGGTCGTCCACGGCCGCTGGGGTTGTCGGTTCACGGCATCCTGCACGCGATGAACCGCAGGATGCAGATGGTTGCGGTGCTGCAAGAGGGGTGACAGCTCCGGATCACGCGGTCCGCGCCGCAAATACACCACCATGTCCTGCGCCACCGCGGCGGCGATGTCTTCGCCGCAGGCCTGCGCCACGAGGTGCAGCGTCAAGTCGATGCCGGCCGTCACCCCGGCACTGGTGGCGATGTTGGCGTGCGGGCCGTCGATGACGAACACCCGGTTGTTCACCACATCGGCACCAGGTACCAGGGCCTGCAGGCGTTCCAGCAGCTCGTGGTGGGTGGTGCACCGACAGTTGCCGAGCAGGCCCGCATCGCCTGCCAGCACCGAGCCACTGCACACGGTGATCAGGCGGTGAGGGGCGTCGGACGGATCCTGGCTGAACCACTGCTGGTGGAGCCACTCGCGGGTGACCCTCCAGGCGGGGCTGCGACCGCTGAGCGAGGCCTCCAGACCCGCGGTGGTCTGGCCCAGCAGCACCAGCCAGCAGTTGGGAGGAAGCGATTCGGGCAAGGGTTGGAGGTCTCTCAATCCCAGGCCCACTGACGACGTCTGCTCGGGCAGGGCGCCGACGTAGCGCAGGTCGAACGCGGCGGCTCGACCTTGCACCACCAAGTGCCGGTTGGCCAGCCTGAAAGCTTCCGCAGGTCCGGCGAGGTCCAGCAGCAGCGTGTCTGGCAGGAGGACGAAGAGCACCGGGGTCACGGCGTCTGTTCCGCGTTCAGCGTGCGCATCGCCTCCACGCCTTCGTCGCTGCACCACAGCAAGGTGTTCACATAGGTCTCGATGCGGTCGATCAAGAGGGCGCGCGGACCTTGCTTCCACGCTTGCGAGGCGTAGAAGGCCGACTGCTCCGATTCCAAGGCGCTGCGGTCCTTATAGGAACGCACCAGGAAGCAGGTCTGTGCCTCGTGGTCGGAACGCCCATGGGCCACGACGTCCATGCCGTGACGCTGGAGCATGGGGACCACCACCTCCCGCATCGCGTCTTGAAGCCCCTGCATCGCACCAGGCTTCAGCCGGTAGGTGCGGATCTCCAGCAAGCGGCGGCCTGCGGCCAAAGGGGTCATGACCGGCACCCCACGGGATTGAACACCCTGTCGGTGCTGGCCGGGTGCTTCGCCAGCTTGGACGCCGGCCGCCGGGGCCGCGCCAGCAGTTCCCCGCCGCAGTTCGGACATTGGCCGGCCAGGCGCTGTTGGCTGCACCTGCTGCAGAAGGTGCACTCGAAAGAGCAGATCCGGGCGTCAGGGGAATCGGGCGGCAGGTCTGTGTCGCAGCATTCGCAGTTCGGGCGCAGTTGCAGCATGGTCGGCTCCGGGTTCAGGCAGGCATGAATGAAGCCTGGATGTCTGCCACCGTGCAGATGCGCGCAAAGCGCCCGCTCAGCACGGCCTCGGTGCGCTTGACGATGTCCTTGGCGGCCAGGCGTTGCCCGTCCAGGGTCTGCATGTCGAAGGTCAGCGTGGCCTCGGACACATAGTCCACGGTCCACCCTTCGTCCGACGCGTGGCGGGTGGTGGTTTCGCAGCATTGCTCGGTTCGAATGCCCGCCACGATCAACCTTTGAATGCCTTGCTGGTGCAACCAGACACCCAGGCCGGTCCCGACCAGAGCGCTGTGGCGAGACTTCCGAAACTCGGCAGCAGCCGGGAAGTCGATCAGCCCGTCAAGCGCACGCACCTGACCCGACCCCAAAGCGAACGGGTTGTCATCGCCAGGATCGCCTTCCACGTGCAGGATGCGCACCACCGGCACCCGGGCCGCCACGCACGCCGTCACCAGGGCATTGCAGTGGTTCAGGAAGGCATCCGCATGGTCGTCGCTCCAATGCGGACGCTGCCGGAAGGACTGTTGAACGTCAATGAGCAGCAGGGCGGTTCGCATGAGGACCCTCTTGTGTGTCGGGCCTTCACTGTAGGGGCGACACGGCTCCCTGTCGCATCAGGCGGCGACGGCTTTCCATCAGATTCGGACATCATGTTCCATGACCGGGCTGCCGCCAACCCCTTGGGCGTGACGGATTCGCACAGCGGCAGCGCGCCCGCGTTGGTGGGCATGCGGGCCTGGTCGACCTTGGCGGAAGCCACTTGACACTAGACCGACCGGTCTAGAGAATCTCATCTCACCGTTTCCCTCCAACCCCGCAGTGGATTCGGGCCGGGTCACGCGGAGGGTTGCAGCCTGTTTCCTGCTTCGACGCCGCCTGGCCCGCAGCCCGCTCCAACTGCCAGCGCCCATGTCCGCCTCGCCGACCACGCCCTCTGAACCCGCCACGCGCGAGCGCCTGGTGGCCGCCATGACCGACGCTCTGCAGCGCCGCGGCTTGCACGGCGTGGGCCTGAGCGAGGTGCTGCAGGCGGCCCAAGCGCCCAAGGGCGTGCTGTACCACCACTTCCCGGGCGGCAAGAACGAGTTGGCCGTGGCGGCCATCGAATCTTCAGTGGCGTGGCTCTTGCAGGCGCTCGACCGCCTTGTGCAGCGACCCGGTGCTCACCCTGTGGACGCCTTGCGCCAGTGGGTGTCAACCGCCCAGCAGGCACTGGAGCGCAGTGGCTTCGAGCAAGGCTGCCCGCTGGCCACCGTGGCGCTGGAAAGCACGCCTGGCGACCTGCAGATCCGCGCCGCCCTGGCTGCAGGCTTCGCGGCCCTGCGTGAGCGGCTGGCGGCCTTGCTGGCGCAGGCCGGTGCCGCCCCGGAGCGTGCCACCAGCCTGGCCACCCTGGTCGTGGCGGCCTACGAAGGCGCGCTCATGCAGGCCCGGGTGGCGGGCACCGGTGCCCCTCTGCAGCAAACGGCCGACGTCTTGCTGGCGATGCTGGCCGCTGAACTCCCTCCCCCGCCGGGAGCGTGACCTCCACCCCGCTCCGCTGCCTGGACATCCACCGCACCGGCTCTTCCGCCAAGACCCCTCATCACGACCCTGCGCCGAAAGGCCGAAAGCCCCCGCGCACTGCCCAACCGAGGTTCTCATGCACGACGCCACGCCCCCTGTGTTGCCCATCTCCGAAGGCCGGTCCGAGCCACTGGCCTTGCGCGCCAGCGATGGGTACCCCTTGTCGGCCCTCCTGTTCCGCCCGCCCGGCACGCCGCGCGGCCGCTTGCTCGTGGCCGGTGCCACGGGCGTCCCGCAGCGCTTTTATCGACGCTTCGCACTGCATGCGGCCTCACGCGGGTACACCACGCTGACGCTCGACTACCGCGGCATCGGGGAGTCCGCTCCGGCCCAGCTGCGGGGAATGCAGATGGACTACCGCGACTGGGCCCGGCTCGACCTGGCTGCAGCCCTGCATGCACTGCAGCACCTGCCGCCGCCCGACGACACGCCGCTGGTGCTGGTGGGTCATTCCTACGGCGGCCACGCCATCGGCCTGCTGCCCCAGCATGCAGCCCTGGCGGGCGCCTACACATTCGGCACCGGGGCCGGCTGGCACGGCTGGATGCCGCCACTGGAGCGCACGCGCGTGCTGCTGATGTGGAAGCTCCTGGGACCGCTGATGACGCGCTGGGCCGGCTACCTGCCGTGGAGCCGACTGGGCATGGGCGAGGACCTGCCACTGGGCGTGTACCAGCAGTGGCGGCGCTGGTGCCAGCATCCTCACTACTTCTTCGACGACCCCGAGATCGGAACGCAGATGCGCACGTTGTTCGCCGCGGTGCGCACACCCATCGTCGCCGCCAACGCACTCGACGACCTGTGGGCTCCGCCGGCCTCGCGGGACGCCTTCATGGCCGGCTACTGCAACGCTGGCTGGCGACCGCTGGACATCCGCCCGCACAGCCAGGGCCTGGGCGCCATCGGCCATATGGGTTACTTCCGGTCGGCGGGCCAGCCCTTGTGGGACGCGGCCCTCGACTGGTTCGACACGCTGACAACCGGCAGCCGTCAGCCACTTGCCACCACCCCCACCCCGGAGCCCGTACCTCAAGTCCACGCTTGAACGGTTCAACGCCTTTGGCAGTCGACACCTGAAAGGCTGCAGGGCACGCGGACGCGGTGGAGGCTCAGGTGGGACGCAAGGCCGCCATGCCGCATCAGAATGACCGCGCGGCGGACATCAGCACACTCGATGCGGTTGACGCCCAGCGCGCCCGGGGCACCCCCGGCCAAGCCTAAGGCCGGCACACGGCGGCAGGAATGACATCCTCACCTGCTCCAGACAAAGGTGACAAATCATCCGAGGCCCGTCAGCTCAGGACGTGCGGCATGGACCGGAGGTATCGACCCCAATGCAAGCTTGACGAGTTCGGCTTGCCGCCGCGTCCCGGTCTTGCGGTAAAGGCTGAGGAGTTGTGTCTTCACGGTGGAAATGGCGATGCCGTAGGTATCCGCGATCTCGGAAGGCGTCGAACCCTGGATCAGGCCTTGCAGCACACGGAGCTCGCTCCCGGTCAGCTCGAACAACTTGGTCCAGGCGTCGCTGGCCAAAGGAGAGAGTTGCCCGGTGTCCTGAATGAACACCGCGTAATGCAGCCCCCCCGACGAGCCCATGTTTTCGGCGACGAACAAGGGCATGATGACGATGATCGTGTCCGCCCCTGCCTGGGGCGCCCGAACGCGTCGGGTTTCGGGAAGCGGCCGTTCCCCTGCACCTCGGTCGGTTGACTTCAACAGCTTTGCCGGGGACACGCCAGCAACCGTCAAGGCACCATTGGACGAAGCCACGATCTGGCCTTTGTCCAACAACGCGCGTGCCACGTGGTTCGCATGCAGGATGTGTCGCTGTGCATCGACAACGATCGTGGCAGTGGTGATCGAATCGATCACTTCCACGAAGCGGCTGCGTTCCACGGCCTGGTGCTCGACAAAGTCCGATATCAACACAGCACGCTGCACGTGCGGTGTGATCAGCCTGAGGGCCTGCCGGTCACGTTCGTCATAGCGCCGCTGATCAAGTTTGCGCGTCAACCCCATGAAGGACAGTTGGGCGTGGTGGCGCGTGAACATCGTCATCAAGGTGTCACGAAAGCCCTGTGGCGCCGCCCACTCGCGGTAGATCCGGCTGGCCAGGAGTTCCTCGTCATCGACCAGGTCCGCTGAAAGCGCCGGCTCACCCACGGCCCGCGCGAGCAGCGGATGGATGAAGAGATCCATGCAGTGGTACTTGGCCTTGTACAACTGGTCGAAGTGTTCCGAGATGCCGTGATTGACCAATGTGTACTCCTGGCCCGTCTGCAGATTGACGATGGCCAGCGTGCCTGCGGCACTGTCGGAATGGGCGCAGATCTCGGCGAGCGCCTTGCCCCAAAGCTCGGGCGCCAGCGCGCAGTCATAGATGACGCCAATCAGGCGACTAAGTTCCTCAGTGCTCATGCTCTCCCC
The DNA here is from genome assembly GCA_947464185.1 of Burkholderiales bacterium. Lineage (GTDB taxonomy): Bacteria > Pseudomonadota > Gammaproteobacteria > Burkholderiales > Burkholderiaceae_C > Rubrivivax. The sequence goes on along the minus strand of CANHVY010000004.1, from coordinate 44,239 downwards.
GACTTCTTATGTGGCACCTGCGATGGATGCCAGAACCAAAGTTTGCCGCAGGCAGGGTTTCGGCGCTGTTCATGTGATCGGCAAGCCCTCCACCAGATGGCGGATATGGAGGTCTCGAAGATCGGGTCGGCGACACCTCCATCCCAGGGAGTTCCACCAAACGGCTGATGCGAATCTCTTTGCGCTGCGCCAGACTCAGGGCATCAGCCGATCTGCATGGACCGATACGCGAATGAACCCGCCGAACCTTCCCGCTTGCACTGAAGCAACACCGCGCGGCCATCGCCATGGCGCACGGGCCGCTTATCTGTCCATGCTGTCCTGGGCCTTCACGCTGTCAAGCTCGCTTCGTGTCATCTCGTACCTGCCCACCATGTGGGCCATACAGGCCAGCGGCGATTCCAGCCAACATTCGCTCTGGACCTGGACGACCTGGCTCGGTGCCAACCTGACGATGGCAGCATGGCTGTACGAGCACAACGGTCAACGTCTCAACCGCGCAGCACTCGCGAATCTCTGCAATGCCACGATGTGCGGCGGCGTCATCGCGCTGATCGCGGTACACCGCAGTTGGCCTGCTTGACCGGATTGTTCGATGACGTCCATCGATCTCATCGGCTGGGCTGCCGCGGCGCTGACGCTGCTGGCCTTCACTTTGCGAGACGTTTGCCAACTGCGTATGGCCTCCCTGGGGGCTAGCGTGGCATTCATCATCTATGCGGGGGCCATGGCCACCTGGCCGGTGCTGGTGCTGCATGCTGTGCTCCTGCCGATCAACTTGCTGCGGCTGTTGGAACTGCGCCGGATCCGGCACCCCGCGAACGAGCGCGATGGCCGATTGAGCACAGCAAGGCATGCTCCTACGGAGGAAGGTCGATGAGGGCGGCGAGGCATTTGCTGTGGGTGGCACTGCTGTCGCCAGGGTTCGGTGGCGGCGAGGCTTCCACCGGCAAGGCGCAGGCGACGCAGGCCGATCGCATGCATGCCAGGGCGGTGGAGTTGTTCCGCCAAGCCCGATTCTCGGAGGCCTATGGGCGCTTCATCGAGCTGGCCAACGCTGGCCACCCGGCATCCGCACGTTATGCGCTGTGGATGTGCGAGCAGGGTCCAGCGCTGTTCGGCAAGGATTGGGATTGCGCACCGTACGAGATCGATGACTGGGCGTGGCTGGCGACTGTCGCGAGACCAAGCATCGCCGCGGGCCCATACAACGCGCCCGCAAGGCCCGGCCGCCCGGCGCCGCGCTGAAGACATGGTTCGCCTTCAGGCGACCAAGGCGTAGCGCTGCGGGTCTGCGCCTGGTGCTTGAAACATGCGGATGCGGCGCTGTAGCGGCTAGGCCTCCCCGACGGAGTCCCGCGCCATGCTGAGGCTCGCTGGCGACACTGTCCGTGCCCGTCCACTTTCTGAAGCATGTCTCCAAGAGGGTGGAGCAGACCAGCGGGAGCACCGTGACCGCAGTGCTGATCCTGCGCGCAGGCCTCGACGTGCTGACATTGGCGGCGCGAAGCGCTGTCCCGGCCGGGTCATGGCTGGGTCACGCATCACAGCCTCATGCGCCTTCGTTGGGTTCGGAGCGCTTGCGCAGGCGGCAGAAGCCCCGCTCCGCCGGATCCGGGCGCAACAGGCTGCGTCTGGCATGCTTGCGCGGGCGAGGCTGCGGCACCGCCAGAGATCGCAGCTTGGCACTGGGCGCCCACACGCCGTGGGTGGAGCAGCGGGGGAGCCAGCAGCTTGTCGTGACCACACTCGCCGCAGCGCAGCGGCAGAAACCCGTGCGCCAGGACGCCGCGTTCGGGTAAGGTGTCGAACTCTTCGGTGGTGAACCGCGGCAGCACAGCCCCGGTGGTTGGCCTCGGTGTGGGCGATGAAGCCGGCCGCGAATTGCTACAACCTGCAGTGCAGCGCGTTCGGCGGGCCCGCCCCGAGCACCTTCACCCCACCCCCCCCTCCCCCACCCGGCGTCTCGATCACGAACACGTCGCCGGTTTGCATGGGCGCGCTGCCGATGTGCGTGAGCACCTCTGTGCGGCCATCAGCACGCTCTATGCGGTTGATGCCCAGCGCGCCCGGGGCACCCCAGGCCAGGCCGAAGGCCGGCACACGGCGGCCGTCGTAGCCGCCCGTCACCTGCCCGTCGAGGCCGGTCCAGACGCCCGCGCCCGTGCCCGTGCCGCCAGAAATCATCTCGTAGTACTGGTGCTGCTCGTTGCCGAAGGTGAAGTTGTTCATCGTGCACTGGCTGACGGCCATCAGGCCCAAGGCACCGAACAAGGCGTTGGGCACGCACATCGAGGTCTAGACGTTGCCGGCCACCACCGCTCCCGGCAAGCGCGGGTTGAGCATACAGCCCAGGGGCACGATCACGTGCAGGGGCTTCAGGCAGGGCAAGTACGTGGCGATGCCTGCAGCCAAGGCTCAGACATGCATTCCAACAACCTGGCCCCTTGCCTCTGGCTGCGCTACAGAAAGTTTGTCACCAACGAGGACGTCAACACGCTCTTAGGCATAGGTATCGATCACCTGACCCAGCCCGGACGTACGCCTTCTGGCCTCAGCGGGCGCTTCAGCGGCTGAATCTTGGCGTGCGTCTTTGCCCGTTTTCTGCGTGTCTGCCTGTTGACGCTGTTGCTGCAAGACCGCGATCTGCGCCTGCAGCATCTCGATCTGACTCTGAAGCAACTGTCTTTGGGTTTCTTTGGCCTTGGCGTCCATGTCGCTGGCGGCCAGATCTTTCAATTCGGTCGTCAGTGCCTTGATCTGCTTCTGCAGGTTGGCGATGGCACCAGGAGTCCCGCTGCCTGACGAGACCCTCGAAGACGTTGCGCCAATGGATGAGACTTGCATGTCTGTGTTGTCGGCCACCACTGCTGGGACTTGAGTGGTGGTGCACTGATGATGCTGTCTGGCACAGCGAGGCTACGGTGGCGCGCAAACTGGCGGCGATCGTCTCGCCGAGCAGTGGCTCGGCACAAGCTGTGGGCATGCAGCCGTCTGACGCTACAGCCGACCTTTGCGCTGGGCTTTTTCGGGTCGTCGGTGCACGCGCGTGGCCGCCGTGTGCCCTTCAGCTGCGAGCCCAAATCTCGTTTGGTGAAGCCCTGCAGGCAGTGCTCGCCGGCCATCAGACTCCTGAACAAGGGGTGCAATCAACCCGCTTCAGCGGCCGTTCCCAGTTGATGCGGTGTGGCCCAGCATGGAAAGGCTGGATTTCGCTCTCGACCCCGCTCTGGGGCACGACCGCACCGCCGGTGGCCGATGGCACCTGGGTGGGCGGCTATGGCACCACAAGCACGAGCAGCTTGGCATCAGGTGCCAGAACCCCGTGGTTCGCGCAGCGGGGGTCATCTGCCATCCAGCTCAAGCCCTACCAGGCCTTCAGGCAAGGCAGCCGTACGCAGGTGCTCAGCCAGCAAGCGACTGGCCGCCGAGGCCAAGTGCTGTGGGCGGCTGGCCACGACGAAACGTCTTTCCGCCCAGGGTTCGTCCAGGGGAACCAATGCCAGGCGGCCCAAATCGGCGTGCGGCATGGCCGCCTCGCGGGGCAGGATCGCCACAGCCAGGCCAGCGGCGATGATGCGGCAGGCTGCGTCCATGCTGGAGACCTGGATCCGATGTTCCATGAGGCGCCCGGCCAAGGCGGCCTGACGTCGCAGCAGGCGGTCCATCAGGCCGCCCGGTGCCACGCCCACGCTGACTTCATCCAGCGTCTCTTCATAGCGCACGCTCTGCCTGAAAGCCAGCCGGTGCCCCGGCGCCATGGCCAAGCACAGATGGTCACTGCGGTAAGGCAGCCCGTCAAGGCCCTTCAGGTCAGCGGCCTCCCACAGCACCCCCAGGTCTGCGCTGCCCTCGTGCAGGCTGCGAACGACATCATGGCTGATGCGCTCCTCCAGGCTGACCCGCAGCCCTGGCTGCTGCTCCAGGAAGCGCGCGATGTCCTCGGGCAGTTGCTCGGCCAGCACCGAAGGGCTGGCCAGCACGCGGACGCTGCCCTGAGCGCCGTGGCTGAAGGCGTCCACTTCGCTGCAGGCCCTTTCCAGCGCGCCGAGCACTTCGCGGGCGCGACCCAACAGGGCCTCGCCCGCAGGCGTGGGCAGCACGCCGCGCGGCCGTCGTATCAGCAGCGGCACACCGCATGACTGTTCCAGGGCGGCCATGCGCTTGCTCAACGCCGAGGCGACCAGCGCTTCGCGCTGCGCCGCGCGGGTCAGGCTGCCTTCCTCGCACACGGCGACGAAGAGGCGCAGGCTGTAGGTATCCAGAATTCGGGGCATGGGCACTTCCCTCGCGGGACAGGACGAGGAATCGCCGATCAGAGAGTTTCCATATTGGAACCTCATGCAGGAAATCTTGCCATTGGTTAGAACGTTTCGGAAACGATAGATTCCGTCGAATGAGCATCCCGTCACCCCTGATCGTGCGCGAAGTCGGTCTCCGCGACGGCCTGCAGAGCATCACCCGCGTGGTGCCAACGGCTGACAAGCTGCAATGGTTGCAGGCGGCCTATGGCACCGGGCTGCGGGAGATCGAGGTGGGTTCCTTCGTGCCCGCACGCCTGCTGCCACAACTGGCCGACACCGCCGAGTTGGTCGCCGCTGCGCTGCGGTTGCCAGGACTCATCACCTCGGTGCTGGTGCCCAATCTCAAGGGCGCGCAGGCCGCCCTGGACAGCGGCGCGCACCGCATGCTGCTGCCGCTGTCGGCCAGCCGCGCCCACAGCTTGGCCAACCTGCGAAGGAGGCCTGACGAGGTGGTCGCCGAGGTTGGGCGCATCCGGGCCGCGAGGGACGCCGCCGGGTCACGCTGTTTGATCGAGGTGGGCATCAGCACCGCCTTCGGCTGCACCATCCAGGGTGCCGTGGCAGAAGGCGAGGTGCTGCGACTGGTGCAGGCGGTGCTGGACGCCGGGGCCGAGCACGTGGGACTGGCCGACACCGTGGGCTTTGCGAACCCGCTGCAGGTCGCGCGCCTGTTCGAGCGCGGCTTGAGCATCGCCGGACACCGTTTGAACTGCGGCCACTTCCATGACACGCGGGGCCTGGGCCTGGCCAACGTCTACGCCGCCTGGCAGGCCGGGGTGCGGCGCTTCGATGCCAGCATGGGCGGCATCGGCGGCTGCCCGCACGCGCCGGGCGCCAGCGGCAATGTCGCCACCGAGGATGTGGCCTGGCTCTTTGCCGGCATGGGAGTGCCCACGGGCCTGAAGTTCGAAGCCTTGATGGCGCTGCGAGGGCGCGTCGCCGGCTGGGTGGGGGGCGAGCCGTTGCACGGCGCGATCTGGCGCGCCGGCCTGCCGCGCACGCTGCAGGAGATCGAATGAACACCGACCCGCCGTCACCTGCAATGCGCGCCCCGCCCCAACCCCTGGCGGGACTGCGCGTGGTGGAGTTCACGCACATGGTCATGGGACCCACCTGCGGCATGGTGCTGGCCGATCTGGGCGCGGAGGTCATCAAGGTCGAGCCGATGCAGGGCGAGGGCACCCGACGGCTGCTGGGCGCGGGGCCGGGCTTCTTCCCGATGTTCAACCGCAACAAGAAGAGCATTGCCATCGACCTGCGCCAGCCCGCCGGTGCCGAGGTCGCACGGAGGCTGGCGCTCAGCGCCGATGTCGTGGCCGAGAACTTCAAGCCCGGCACCCTCAGCAAGTACGGCCTGGACCACGCGAGGCTGGCAGCCCGTAACGAGCGCCTGATCTACGTCAGCCACAAGGGGTTCCTGCCCGGACCCTACGAGCACCGTACGGCGCTGGACGAGGTGGTGCAGATGATGGGCGGCCTGGCCTACATGACCGGCCGTCCGGGGGACCCGCTGCGTGCGGGCACCAGCGTCAACGACATCATGGGCGGGCTGTTTGGCGCCATTGGCGTGCTGGGGGCGCTGATCCAGCGCGGCATCACCGGAAAGGGCATGCAAGTGCAGTCCGCCCTGTTCGAGAACAACGTGTTCCTGATGGGCCAGCACATGCTGCAGTACGCGATGACCGGCCGGCATCCGCAGCCCATGTCGGCGCGTGACAACCCCTGGGCGGTGTACGACGTGTTCACGGTGCGCAACGGCGAACAGATCTTCCTGGCCGCTGTCAGCGACGCGCAGTGGCAGGTGTTCTGCAAGATGCTGGGATTCGAGGACCTGATGGCCGATCCGAAGCTGGCCACCAACAACGACCGTGTTCAACAGCGCCCGCAGTTGCTGGCCACCCTGCGCGAGCGCCTGGCTGCTCGCGGAGCCGGGGAGTTGGCTGGGCTGTTCGAGCGCGCCGGCCTGCCGTTTGCGCCCATCCGTCGCCCCGAAGACCTGTACGAAGATCCGCACCTGCAGGCCACTGGAGGCCTGGCAGACGTGGTGCTGCCCGACGGGCCCAAGGCCGGGCAGACCGTGAAGACAACGCTGTTCCCGATCACCATGGACGGCGAGCGCCTGGGCGTGCGCTTGCATCCGCCCCACCTGGGCGAACACACGACGGCGCTGCTCAGCGCACTGGGCTACGGCGACGCCGAAATCGCCGAGCTCAGACTTTTGAAGTTGGTGGCCTGAGCAACAGGGCCATCGCAATCTGGCACCTTCACTGGAGATCCCCATGAACCCAAGGAACCCTCACCATCGCCGCCGTCTGCTGGGCCTGGCCGCCGCCTCGGCCGCTGCCGGCATTGCATCCGTGTCCTGGCCCGCATCAGCCCAGGAACGCGCGGTCCGCTTCATCCTTCCCAATGCCACGGGCTCGGGCGTGGACGCGATCACCCGGGCAGCTCAGCCGGCCCTGGCCAAGGCGCTGGGACATCCGGTGATCGTTGACAACCAGGCCGGCGCTGGCGGCGTGGTGGGGCTGCAGGCGCTGGCCCGGTCGGCGCCTGACGGGTTCACCTTGTCAGTGGTGTCCAACAACGTCGTCATCTTCCCCAGCGTGCTCAAGTCCGTCCCCTTCGACATGCCCGGGGACTTCACGCCCATCGCCGTGGTGGGCTACACGCCCGTGGTGCTGGTGGTCAACGCCAAAGTGCCGGCCGCCAACTCGCGCGAACTGGTGGCGCTGCTCAAGGCCAAGGGCAGCGAGATGAACTACGCCTCGGGCGGCAACGGCACCATCCTGCACCTGGCCACCGAGATGTTTCTGGATGAAGCCGGGGTCACGGCGCGCCACATTCCCTACAAGGGCGTGGGTCCCGTGCTGACGGACCTGGTCGGCGGACAGGTGCAGTTCGCCACGGCGGCGCTGCCCAGCGTGCAGCAGCATCTGAAGAGCGGGGCGCTGCGCGCCATCGGCGTGGCCACCGCCCAACGGATTGCCGCAGCACCGGAGATCCCCACCTTTGCCGAACAGGGTCTGCCCAGCTACCAGGTCGAGGCCTGGTTCGCCGTCATCGGCCCCAGGGGATTGCCCGGTGCCGAGGTGCAGCGCATCCACGCCGCTGTGGTGATTGCCTTTGCCGACCCGGCCGTCAAGGAGACCATGGCCCGCCAGGGCAACGTCATCAACGTGCAAGCGGCCGATCGGGCGATGCCCTTCTTCCGCAGCGAGCTGGTCCGCTACGCGCAACTCGTGAAGAAGGCCGGCGTCGAGGGGCAGTAAGCGTAGGGGTCAGGCCCCGGCGCTGCTTCGGGCCTTGGCCTGCCGTGGCGGCCGGGATCAACCCCGACGCCTGAACCTGTGGGCGAACGGGGCCAGAGCCCCGCCCGCCAGCGTGAGGGCTGCGCCGGCCAGCTTGACCGCGCTGAGACGGTCGCCCGAGGCCCACCAAGCCGGGCGCTCAGCCGAGCAGGCGTGGGATGTTGGCCATGGCGGCCATCGCCTGTTCGCGGAAGGCAGCGATGACGGCCTGCTTGTCGCCATCTTCCTTCGGCGCGTGGGCCATCAGCTTGCCGAAGCCGTCCAGACGGCTCTCACGCACCCATTGGCGCAGGGCCTTGTCCTGGCCCCATTGCGCCTGATTCCACATGCCCACCATCATGCTCTTGGGGTAGTCGGCCAGGGTGTGCGGGAAGGGGACGGAACCACACAGGCGGTTCTTCTCGGCGTCGCTGTCGTAGTGCGCTTCCACATAGGCCGTGAGGGCAGCGCTGAAGGCCGGCTGAGGCAGACGCACCATCTGCAGCACGATCTGCTGGCCTTGGAAGATGGGCATATGGGGCCGCGGCTCCACCGCCGAGGCCGTGCAATCGATGAAGAGCGTGCCCGGCTCCACCGCCACACTGCCCTGGTCCATGACCATGCGCGCAGGCTCCAGGGCCTGCACGCGGCCTTGGCGGATGACCTGGTGGACACGCCGCAGTTCGGCCACCTCGCGCTCCGAGACCGTGGCCAAATGGAACATGCTGGGCATGCGTGAAGGGTCGATGCGCAACAGCGTGCCGCAAGCCTCCAGCCGCAGGAAGAGATCATCCACCGACCGGGCCTCAGCCAGCGCGGTCATCTGACGCACCTGCCCGCCAATGGCTTCATGGAAGAACTCCGGTCCGTTCTGCGTGGTGACGCGGTTGATGAGCCAGCTGTCGCGCGGCACCACCCACTGGATGCTGTCGGGATCGGCGCCGGACTGCAGCAGCCAGATGCAGACGTCCATGGCAGTCTTGCCTGCGCCCAGCACCACAAAGCGCCGCGGCAGCGGCCGGGCCTGCGGGCCTTGCGCACGGGCCCACAAGCCGGGCAGTGCGTTGGGCGGCACCAAGTCCACGCCTTCGGCCACGCTGAAACGCGGCACGTGCGTGGAAGGCACGGGCGGGCTGTAGTAGCGCGCGTCCACCGTCTTGCGGCGCACGTTGATTTGCGTCTGGCGGCCTGAGAGCAGGGATTCCACCCGGCCGTCCCCCAGGTGGTTGCTCAAGGGGAGATAGGTGACGCGTCCGCTGGGCAGCAGGCGGTGGTTCATCACGCGGTCGAAGTAGCCACTGATCTCCGGGCCTGAGGCCAATTCATACAGCCCCGCGTTCAGACCGTGCGTGTCCTTGCGACCGCTGCCCAGCACCATGGAATTGACACCGTAGAAAGCCGAAGGCTGGTGCAGCGTGACGAAAGGGTATGCGTCGTTCCAATGGCCTCCGGGCTTGCCGTGACGGTCGACGATGGTGATGTGCGCGTCACCTTCGGCCAGCAGCGTGTCCACGAAGGCCAGACCCGCAGCACCGCTGCCGATGACGAGGTAGTCGGTGTCCATCTGCTGCATGGTGCCCCCAGGTTATGGTCAATTCAGTTTAGATGCAGGGGTGGGCGTCCCCGGTTATCGTGATTCAGTACCGGACGAGAGGCGCCATGACCACCCACTGCCTGCCTGCTTCGGTTGGTACCTGCCACTGGGGCCAGTTCGACCCGAATCTGCCCGCGGTGCTGACCGTGCAAAGTGGCGACACATTGATCGTGGGCACCGGCTCACAAAGCACCGCCCCGACCGCCTTTCGTCAGCCGGTGCGGACCGGTCGTCAGCCCAGGGGCCACAGCAGGCTCGCGAGGCCGGCCGAACCCGTGGACATCAGCAGCGACAGCGCCACCCGGCGCGCATAGGCGCCTCCCCCCGCCAGGGCGGCTGTTCCCGCGCGGGTCAGGGCGTTGGCCGCTACCGCGAGCAACGTGCCATGCACCAACGTGTGGTTGTCCACCTGCCCGGCGGCCTGCAGCGTGGCCAGCGTGGCCACCGGCGAATGGGCGTCGGCCAGCGCGGCCAGCCCCGTGCCAATCAGCAAGCCGGCCCCGCCGTACTGCCGCAGCGCCCAAGACACGCCTACCGACACGGCGGCCAGCAGGGCCGTCACGATGAGCGCTTCGCGCAGGCGCAAGGGCCCGCTCGGAGCCAAGGCGCCCCGCCGGGGCTCGGCAGGCGCGGGCGCGGCCGAGCGCCACTGCAGCAGGGCGGTCCCCAGGGCCACGACAGCGCCGGCCCCAGCCACCGGCAGCAGCGAGGGCAGGGCCGCAGGCGCCAGCGCGCCGACCAGCATCAGCACCTGCAGCCAGGTGGCGGTGGTGGAGAACATGGCTCCCGCCTGGCAGGCCGCGAGCCGGGCAGGGTCTGCGCGGGCCTGTGCGCCGAGCGAGGCGATAGTGGCCGTGCTGGAGATAAAGCCCGATAACAGCCCTGACAGCGCCAGCCCCGCGCGCGCGCCCAACAGGCGCAGCGCCACATGGCCCGCGCCTTGAAGCGACAGGATCAGCAGCGTGGTCAGCAGCAGGGTGCGGGCCGCCATGCCGCCCAGGCCCGGCCAGGGCGCGGCCGGCACCAGCGGCAGCAGCACCAGCGCCAGCGCGGCCAGCAGCAAGGCGTCATGAAGTTCAGCCTGGGTGAGGATCTCGGTGGCGAATCGGTGCAGCCTTTCGCGCGCTGCCAGCAGTCCGGCCACCACGGCGGCAGCGGCCACTCCCAGGACGGGCTGCTGCACCGACAGCACGCCCACCAGGTAGGTGATGAACAGCGCCAATTCGGTGGTCAGGCCGGGGTCGGCCTCGGGCTCGACAGCGCTGCGCCCGCGGCTCTTCCAGTAGGCAACGGCCACCAGCGCGGCCACCAATGCGGCACCCAGGGCCACGAGCATCGGCTGCTGAAGGGTCTGCGCGATACCGCCGCCCAGCGCGGCCAGCGCAAAGCTGCGGATGCCGGCGGCGGCGCGGCGGGCGCCACTGCCCTTGCGGCGTTCGCGCTCCAGGCCGATCAGCAGCCCGCCGCCTAGCGCCGCGGCCAGGCCCAGGGCCGTGGTGGACCAGGCGGGGTCTGCCAGTGTCACAGCACCTGCGGCTTCAGAGCTCGGCGCGCTGGACAGCGCGGGCGAAAGCCAGCACCGTGCCGTGATCGACGGCTCGAAAGGCCTCTTTCGACTCGGTCTGCCGGATCGCCGTACCCAGGCAGCAGAAGGCCTGCGTGGCCTGCGACAGCGGAGCCAGGTCTGCGTAGTTCACCGTGTGCACGACGTGCAGCGGCTGGGCAGGTGCAGTCGGTCGGCGCACCAGTGATCGTGCGGGCGCATCGGTCATGTTCGGAGCTTAGCGGAGGATCACCCTGGCGGAACTGCGCCAGCAGGTGCTCCAGCGTCATGGTGAAGCGCTGCCTCAACGCCGGCACCTTGAGCCCCGCTCCAACCGAGATCCAGGTTCAGGCGGGATCAGGGCTGTCACCAACCACGGCTCGATCGGAGCAATCTACCCCTGTCGGTCAATCGTCTTGCGGGCTTGCAAAGCCCCGCAGCCAGGGATCCAGGTGACTCAGGTCGAAGGTTCCGGCATCGAACATCTGGATCATCTCGGCATGTATCTGCGTGGGTGGGCGGCGCAGGCGCCAGCCGTTGATGCGCAGAAACACATCCACCGCCGCGAAGGCCGCCCGTTTGTTGCCGTCCACGAACGGGTGGTTGATCGCCAGGCTCTCCATCAGGGCAGCCGCCTCGGCCACGATGTCGTCGTAGTAGCCCGTCTGGGGACGAAAAAGAGCCGCCTCCAGCGCGCCGGGATCGCGCAAGCCCGAAGCGCCTCCGTAGCGCTTCATCAGGACCGCGTGCATGCCCACCACGTCGGTCACGTTCAGATAATCCCGCGGCACGCTGGTTCTACTTGGCAAGTTCGCGGTACAGGCTGTCGAACTCGTCGAGGCTGGCCGCGAACGATGCCATCACATGGCGCCGGGGGCGCTCGCTCTGCTTGCGATCGATGTAGTCGCGCAGCGCATCGTCGAGCACGGCCTGGAACTGGCGCCCCTGCTGCTGCGCGATTTCGCGCAACGCTGCCAGCACCTCCGGTGCGGCCTGTGAGGAGAATTTTTCTCGCGTGGCGGTTCTCATCGGTGTGTTCTGCTCAGGGAATCACGGTCAATCATGATGTTTCATGATAAATCAAGATGAGCTCAGCGCCGAATGAATGGACACCCGGCAAGCCTGTTCAACACGGTCCTCATGGACCCCGCCTGGTCAAATGTAGGCGGCAGCCCATCATCCGGAATCTGCCACGTAGGGGCCAGATACGGCGCGAGAGGCCCCGTTCATCAGCCGCCTCGGCTGCACAAACGACTTCGCGTACAGCTTCAGCCATTGGCGCGCTGGCTGCCCTCACCCACCCCATACCCTCCCCCACCCGGCGTCTCGATCACGAACACGTCGCCGGGCTGCATGGGCGCGCTGCCGATGTGCGTGAGCACCTCTGTACGTCCGTCAGCGCGCTCGATGCGGTTGATGCCCAGCGCGCCCGAGGCGCCCCCGGCCAGGCCGAACGCCGGCACGCGGCGGCCGTTGGAGAGGATGGAGGCGGGCATAGGCTCCAAGAAGCGCACGCGCCGTACGCCGCCGTCGCCGCCGTCGCCGCCGCGCCAGCACCCGGCGCCGCCCGAGCCGGCTCGAATCTCGTAGCTGTCCAGCCGCACGGCTCGGCGCCAGAAGCAGATGGCCCCGCTTCCAACCGTGTGCGTCACATGGATCAGGGACTTGTAGGTTCAGGGCGCATGCTGCAAGCCCCTTCCAAAAGATCCGGGTTCAGGCCGATTCAGTCTGCCAGTACAGCCAGAACCGACCCCACTGGCAACAGTTCCCCACCCAGGCCGCCGGGTGCAGCGTCATGAGCCGGGAGGCGGCTCCACGTTCAAGGAGATGGCAGCGTGCTCAGCCAAGAGATCCACGAAAGCGCGCAGCAACGGCGTCACGCTGCGCCGTGACGGATATATCGTGCGCACCTCAACGGAATCGGTGTGCCAGTCGGGCAATACCTGCACCAGAGTTTCGGGCAGCCGCTCCCGCCGGCATACGAAGTGCGGAGCCACACAGATGCCGCAGCCCTGCGTCGCAGCGCGCAACAGGGTCGGCATGTCGTTGGTGTGGAGTACTGGCGCCTGTTGCACGACAACACTGGCGTCCTGGTGGCGCAACAGCAACTCCTGCGGGCTGTCGCTGGCACCCAGCATCAGCAATCGGTGCGCGGCCAGATCGTTGGGCGAGCGCGGAACGCCGCGCTCGCCCAGGTATGCGGCGCTCGCATACAGACCCGCAGCCGGCCTGGCCAGCAGGCGGGTCACCAGGCCGGAGGCCTGGGGCGATCTCCCGAATCGCACCACCAGGTCGACACCCTCCGGAACCAGTTCGACCCGGCGATCGGACGCGTCCAACATGATGCGCGCCCTGGGATGCCGAGCGAGGAAGATGCTCACAACCTCAGCCAGCAGGTAGCGGGCCAGCGGCACTGGCACACTGACCCGCAGGGTGCCGGCCACTTCGGCGCCCCGGCTCTGGACCACCACGTCGGCCTGTTCGATGCGATCCATCGCACTGCGGCAGTGCTCGTAGTACAGGCGTCCGACCTCGGTGATGCCGAACGTCCGCGTGGAGCGTTCCACCAGTCGCACACCCAGCCGGGCCTCGGCCGCACTTACAGCGCGGCTCACGCTGGATTGCGCCATCCCCAGCTTCTCGGCCGCCGCGCGGATGCCGCGTTGCTCGACCACGCTGACGAACACCTGGATCTGCTTGAGGTCGTAGATGGCTTGGCTCCTGGATGGCACGCTGAACCGCGTTGACGAATCTTCTCAGGCGACCTCGTCACGAGGCTCGCCGCCCTGGATTCTTCACCGAAAGTCCCGGACCGCCGTTCCACCGGTGGATCGCACTGATCCGTCTGACAGCTTGTTCCCCGCGCGGGGTATCCACATACTTCGGGCCCATCAAACGCGTCAATCCAGAGTCTGCATGACGACCTACATCCAAGCCCCCGACCCCCTCCGCCCTCGCTCCCGCGCCGTGCACCTCGCTCTGTGGGGCTTGCAGATCGCACTGTCGGCGGCGTTCCTCGGCGCCGGTAGCACTAAGCTCGTCGGCATGCCGGACATGGTGCAGATCTTCGATCAGATCGGCATCGGCCAGTGGTTTCGATTCGTCACGGGGCTCATTGAAGTCGCGGCGGCTCTGGCACTGCTGCGGCCCCGCTACGCTGCGCACGCGGCCACCCTGCTCGGGCTGACGATGCTATGCGCCGCACTGACACACCTTCTGCTCATCGGCGGCAGTGCCTGGCCGGCCATGGTGCTGGGCGCAGCAAGTGCCGTGGTGGCCATCGGGCGCCGTACGAGCGCGCAGGCACCGGCGCCTGCCGTCACCAACTGAATCAAGCCGATCCTTCAACCGCAACCGGAGACCCGAATGCCCCAAGCCACCGCCGCACCCGGCAAGTCACTGCTGAACCCCAAGGACCACACTCTGATCCTCATCGATCATCAGTCGCAGATGGCGTTTGCCACCAAGTCGATCGACGCCATCACCCTGCGTAACAACGCCGGGCTCGTGGCCTCGGCTGCGGCTTCGTTCGGCATCTCGACCGTCATCACGAGCGTAGCCGAGAAGAGTTTCTCCGGCCCGGTCTTCGACGAGATCAAGCGCGCCCTGCCTGAATCCGAAGTGATCGACCGCACCACGATGAACACGTGGGAAGACCCGCGCATCGCGGACAAGGTCAATGCCCTGGGCCACCCGCGCATCGTGCTCGCCGGCCTGTGGACCAGCGTCTGCATTGTGGGCCCGGCACTGTCGGCGCTGGACCAGGGCTTCGAGGTCTACGTTATCGCGGACGCCTGCGGCGACGTGTCCGACGAGGCGCACCAACGCGCCATGGACCGCATGGTACAGGCCGGCGCGCGGCCGATGACCGCGCTGCAGTACCTGCTCGAACTTCAGCGCGACTGGGCTCGCCACGAGACCTATGCCAGCACCACCGGCATCGCTATGCAGTACGGCGGTGGCTACGGCCTGGGGCTGGTCTACGCGAAGTCGATGTTCAACGCCGCGGAAGGCCACTGAGGACGCATAGATGGACGCTGCCGTCGATGCCGTCTTCCACAACGGCCGTATCAGCACCTTGGATCCGGCGTCGCCGGAGGTCCAAGCACTGGCCGTTACCGGCGGCAGGGTGCACGCCGTTGGCAGCACGCCCGCCATGCTGGCGCTGGCGGGACCGCGGACGCTGCGGGTGGACCTGGGCGGACGGCGGGCCATCCCCGGGCTGAACGACAGCCACACCCACCTGATTCGAGCCGGGCTGAACTACAACCTGGAGCTGCGCTGGGACGGCGTGCCGACGCTGTCCGACGCGATGGCGATGCTCCGAGCCCAGGTGGCCATCACGCCGCCGCCGCAGTGGGTGCGTGTGGTGGGCGGGTTCAGCGAGCACCAGTTTGCCGAGAAGCGGCTGCCCACGCTGGAGGAGATCAACGCTGCCGCACCCGAGACGCCAGTGTTCATCCTGCACCTGTACGACCGTGCGCTGCTCAACGCGGCCGCCTTGCGGGCCGTGGGCTACACCCGGGACACACCCGAGCCTCCAGGCGGGCAGATCCAGCGTGACGCGAAGGGCAACCCCACCGGGCTGCTGATCGCCAAGCCCAACGCGATGATCCTTTATGCCACCCTGGCCAAGGGGCCCCAGCTGTCGGACGACGACCAAGTGAACTCGACGCGGCTGTTCATGCGCGAGCTCAACCGCCTGGGCATCACCTCAGTCATCGACGCTGGCGGCGGCTTCCAGAACTACCCCGACGACTATGCGGTGGTCCGCCACCTGGCCGACGCCGGCGAGCTCACGGTACGCATCGCCTACAACCTGTTCACGCAGCGCCCGCAGAAGGAGCGCGAAGACTTCGTGCAGTGGGCGCGACAGGTCAAGCCCGGCGATGGCGATGCCTGGTTCCGCCACAACGGGGCGGGCGAGATGCTCGTGTTCTCCGCCGCGGACTTCGAGGACTTCCGGGAGCCGCGCCCGGAACTGGCCTCCACGATGGAAGGCGAACTGGAGGGCGTGACGCGCGTGCTGGCCGCGAACGGCTGGCCCTTCCGCATCCACGCCACTTACGACGAATCGATCACGCGCGTGCTCGACGTCTTCGAGCGGGTACACCGCGAGGTGCCGATCGACCGTCTGCGCTGGTTCATCGACCACGCCGAAACCGTCTCCGAGCGCAACATCGAACGCATCCGGGCCTTGGGCGGAGGCATCGCCATCCAGCACCGCATGGCCTACCAGGGCGAGTACTTCGCCGAGAGATACGGCCTGGCCGCCGCGCAGCAGGCGCCGCCGGTGCAGCAGATGCTCGCAGCAGGCGTGCCGGTGGGCATGGGCACCGATGCGACGCGGGTGGCCAGCTACAACCCCTGGGTGGGCCTGCACTGGTTGGTGACCGGGCGGACGGTGGGTGGCATGCAAATCAGGCCGCCCACCCTGTGCCTCGACCGCGAACAGGCGCTGCGGCTGTACACGCAGGGCAGCGCGTGGTTCTCGACGGAAGACGACGTCAAGGGCAGCTTGCGACCCGGGATGTTCGCGGACTTCTGCGTGCTGTCGGCGGACTACCTGACCGTGCTACCGGCGGAGATTCCCGGGATCGACTCTGTGCTCACGGTGGTCGGCGGGCGGGTGGTGCACGGCAGCGACGGGTTCGACGCGCTGGCGCCCGCCGCGCCGCCCGCCAGTCCCGGCTGGTCGCCGGCGGGCCGCTACCAACGGCTCCGTCCCATGGCTCGACCATCCGACGCCCGCGACGCCCTGGCTTCCTGCTGTGCCACGCCGTGCCAGCTGCACGGGCACCGTCATTGGTTTGCCGCTCGGAACAGCCCGCCCGTGGCCGATCGAAACGGCTTCTGGGGCGCGCTGGGTTGCGGCTGTGCCTGGTGATGCGGGCCGCACGCAACAGATCGCGACACCCCGCATGACCGGGTCCGCCTTCGACGCCGCGGCCTGGTTCGTGCTGGCTGGACGATGCCTGCTGGCCTGGCTGTTCATCGCTAGCGCGGTCGACAAGCTGCGCGACTGGACCGGCGGCCTTGCCGAGGTGCGGGCCATACACCTGCCATGGCCAGCGGGCGTGCTCGCGGGCACCGTGGCACTCCAGTTGGTTGCCGGCAGCTTGCTGGCGCTGGGCTGGCAAGTGCGCGTGGCCGCGGCGCTGTTGGCCGCGTTCACGTTGTTCGCCACCCTGATGGTCCATGCGCCGTGGCGGCTTCGCGGGGCCACCGCGGGGCAGGCGCACACGACCTTTCGCGAGCACCTCGCCATCGTCGGCGGGCTGCTGGGTATGGCGGGCCATGGCTGAGACCGCGACGCCCCCACGGCCTGCCGACGCAACCCCGGGCGCCTGGTCCCCCTTTGGCAGCCGGGTGTTCCTGGTGCTGTGGATCGCCGCCGTGGTGGGCCACGTCGGCACCTGGATGCGCGACGTCGGCGCCGGGTGGTTGATGACCACGCTGTCGCCCTCGGCCATGGCCGTGGCGCTGGTGCAGGTGGCCACCACGCTGCCGATCTTTCTGCTCTCGCTGCCGGCGGGTGCCTTGGCCGACATCGTGGACCGGCGACGCCTGATGCTACTGATCACGGTGCTGATGGCGAGCGTATCGGCCGCGCTGGCCTTGGCCACCCACGCCGGATGGATGACGCCGGCCCTGCTGGTGGCCGGCCTGCTCACCGCGGGCGTGGGAACCGCGATCATGGCGCCAGTGCTGCAGTCGCTGACGCCCACCATGGTCGGCAAGCCGCTGCTTCGCCAGGCCATCGCACTCAACAGCATGGGCACCAACGTTTCGCGCGCCATAGGTCCAGCGCTGGGCGGACTGGTGGTGGCCGGCGCAGGCGTCGCGTGGACCTTCGTGGCCGACGCGGTGAGCTACCTCGGCCTGATCGGTGCGCTGTGGTGGTGGCGCGGCGCCTCCGTTCGAGCCGGCACCGGCGCACGCGAGCGCCTTGGGCCCGCGATGCGCGCCGGCCTGCGCTTCGCACTGCACGCGCCAGCGCTGCAGCGCGTCCTCCTGCGCGCAGCGGCCTTCTTCGCCTTTGCCAGCGCGTACTGGGCGCTCCTGCCGCTGGTGGCACGCCGCCAGCTCCAGGGCGATGCCACCTTGTATGGCGTGCTGCTGGCCAGCATCGGAAGCGGCGCTGTGGCGGGCGCGCTGACCCTGCCGGCGCTGCGGCAGCGCTGGTCGGGTGAGTGGGTGGTTCGTGTCGGCACCGGGCTGACGATGGGCGTGCTGGTCGTCTTGGCACTGACGACCCACCAGGCCTTGGCGAGCCTGGCGCTGGCCATAGCGGGCGTGGCCTGGATCGGCGTGCTCACCACCGCGAACGTGGCCGCCCAGACCCAGCTGCCCAACTGGGTGCGCGGCCGCGGCCTTGCCGTGTACCTGACCATCTTCTACGGCTCCATGACCGCCGGCAGCCTGCTATGGGGCCTCCTGGCCGATGCCACCAGCGTCGCGACGGCCCTGCTGGCCGCGGCCGGCCTGGGCCTGGTTGCGCTGCTGCTGTCGTTCACACGGCCGCTGCCCGGGGGCGAACCCGACCTGACGCCGTCGATGCACTGGCCCGAGCCGGACGTGGCACCTCAGGTCGCGGCCGCCGGATTGAACGAGCGCTTACCCGTGCTGGTCACCGTGACCTATCGCATCGACCCGAGCGCCGCAGCCACCTTCCTGGCGGCGCTGCATCGCCTGGCCGACGAGCGCCTGCGCGATGGTGCCCAGGCCTGGGCCGTCTTTGAGGACGTGCACGAGCCGGGTGTCTTCGTGGAGACGTTTCAACTGGCGTCGTGGTCCGAGCACCTGCGCCAGCACCAGCGCGTCACGCGTGAAGATGCCGCGGCCCAGGCCGCCGTGCGAGCCCACCATCAGGGGCCGGATCCTCCGCGGGTGTGGCACGGCATCATGCAGGCGTGAGATGTCGAGGTCCTTCGCCAACTTCCGAAAGTCCTCGGCAAGTCGGTTGTCGGCTTGACGAATGCCTTCCCACGTCGAGTCGCTGTCCGCAGAGACCTGAGCTTCGGCCTCCGACCGACCGGCTACGTACGGAGCTTTGGTAGCGGCGGACCCGAAGCGCTGGATCTGCATGACGGTGCCGGGTTGGCCTTGCTCACGCTTGAGCCCCGTGCGGTCCAGCAGGTGCCGCTCGACCACGCGCTGCATCGCCAGCAGCATGCGCAGCGGGATGTGCGCGGGACAGTACCCACTAGTGCACCGGCACGCCCAGGATGACATGGTCGACCAGATGTGCCGCCGCCTGCGACATGCGCCGTGCACCGCACGAGGGGCAGAGCCCTCACCCCACCCCAAACCCTCCCCCACCCGGCGTCTCGATCACGAACACGTCGCCGGGCTGCATGGGCGCGCTGCCGATGTGCGTGAGCACCTCCGTGCGGCCGTCAGCACGCTCGATGCGGTTGATGCCCAGCGCGCCCGGGGCGCCCCCGGCCAGGCCGAACGCCGGCACGCGGCGGCCGTTGGAGAGGATGGAGGCGGTCATGGGCTCCAGGAAGCGCACGCGCCGCACGCCGCCGTCACCGCCGCGCCAGCGCCCGGCCCCGCCCGAGCCGTGGCGGATTTCGTAGCTGTCCAGCCGCACGGGGAAGCGGAACTCCAGCACTTCGGGGTCGGTCAGGCGCGAGTTCGTCATGTGCGCCTGCACGACCGAAGTGCCGTCGTAGCCGCCCGTCACCTGCCCGTCGGGGCCAGTCCAGACGCCCGCGCCAGTGCCGCCGGAAATCGTCTCGTAGTACTGGTGCTGCTCGTTGCCGAAGGTGAAGTTGTTCATCGTGCACTGGCTGGCGGCCATCAGGCCCAGGGCGCCGAACAAGGCGTTGGTCACGCACATGGAGGTCTCGACGTTGCCGGCCACCACCGCCCCCGGCGAGCGCGGGTTGAGCATGCAGCCTTCGGGGACGATCACGTGCAGCGGCTTCAGGCAGCCGGCGTTCAGCGGAATGTCGTCGTCCACCAGGGTGCGGAAGACGTACAGCACCGCGGCCATGGTCACGGCCTTGGGCGCGTTGAAGTTGTTGGGCAGTTGCGCGCTGGTGCCGGTGAAGTCGATGGTGGCCTCGCGCGCGGCGGTGTCCACCGTGATGCGCACGCGGATGTGCGCGCCGTTGTCGAGCTCGAGGTCGAACTGGCCGTCGCTCAGGGCCGTGATCACCCGGCGCACCGATTCCTCGGCGTTGTCCTGCACGTGGCGCATGTAGGCCGACACCGTTTCCAGGCCGAACTGCTCGACCATGGCGCGCAGTTCCTGCACGCCTTTTTCGTTGGAGGCGATCTGGGCGCGCAGGTCGGCAATGGTCTGGTCGGGGTTGCGCGCCGGCCAGGCGCCCGAGGCCAGTTGCGCGCGCAGCTCCGCCTCGCGCAGCGCACCGTCGCGCACCAGCAGGAAGTTGTCGAACAGCACGCCCTCCTCGTCAATGCTGGAAGAGAACGGCGGCATGGAGCCAGGGGTGCTACCACCGATGTCGGCATGGTGGCCACGGCTGGCGACGTAGAACGACGGACGGGCATCGGTTTCCTGCAGAAAGACCGGGGTCACCACGGTCACGTCAGGCAGGTGGGTGCCGCCGTGGTAAGGGTCGTTCAGCACATAGACGTCGCCCTCGCACATGTGCGGGTTGCGCTCGATCACGGTCTTGATGGACTCGCTCATCGAGCCCAGGTGCACCGGCATGTGCGGGGCGTTGGCAATGAGCTGGCCCTGCGCGTCGAACAGCGCGCAGGAGAAGTCCAGTCGCTCCTTGATGTTGACCGAGTAGGCGGTGTTCTGCAGGCGCAGCCCCATCTGCTCGGCGATGTTCATGAACAGGTTGTTGAAGACCTCCAGCATCACCGGGTCAGCCTCGGTGCCCAGGGCGTGCGCCGATTCGCGCGGCGCGGTGCGGCGCAGCTCCAGCGCGCCTTCGGCCGTGCGCACGGCACGCCAGCCGGGCTCCACCACCGTGGTGGCGTTGCGGTCGGTCACGATGGCCGGGCCGTCCACGGCGGCGCCTGGCGCCAGGGCCTCGCGTTCGTGCAGATCCGCGTTCATCCAGCCCCTGGTGCCGCAGTGCATCTGCACGCGGGCCCGCGGCGCTGCGGGTGCGGTCTCGGGGACGGCTTGAAGCGCCGCCGGCAGTGACGTGGTCTCACCCGCAGCCACCGCCTCCACCGACACCGCCTCGATGACCAGCGGCCGGCCCGCCATCAGGAACGCAAAGCGCTGGCGGTAGGCGGCGTCGAAGGCCTGGCCGATGGCCGCAACCAGGGCTTGCGGGTCTTCGTCACCCCCGGCCGGCCACTCCAGCACCAGGGCCGTGTCGGTGCCCTGGTAGCGCACATGCACCCGCGGGCGACACTGCACCGAGGTGCCGGCGACGCCCTGCTCCACCAGTTCGGCCGTGGCGGCGTGGGCCAGTGCCGCCAGGCGGTCCCAGGCAGCGTCCAGCCCGCCGGCATCCAGCAGGCGCTCCACTGAGCCTTCGCGCATAGCGATCTGGTCGGCCAGGCCCATGCCGTAGGCCGAGAGCACGCCGGCCAGCGGGTGGATGTAGACGCGTGACATGCCCAGTGCATCGGCCACCGCGCAGGCGTGCTGGCCACCCGCCCCACCAAAGCACTGCAGCGTGTAGCGCGTGACGTCGTAGCCACGCGCCACCGAGATGCGCTTGATGGCGTTGGCCATGTTCTGCACCGCAATCTGCAGGAAGCCTTCAGCCAGGGTCTCGGGCGAGGTGGCGCGCCCGGTGCGCTGCGCAACCTCGGCGGCCAGGGCCTGGAAGCGCTGGACCACCGCCTCCCGGTCCAGCGGTTCGTCGGCACCGGGGCCGAACACGCGCGGGAAGTGCGCCGGCTGCAGCCGGCCCAGCATCACGTTGGCATCGGTCACGGCCAGCGGGCCGCCGCGCCGGTAACAGGCTGGCCCCGGGTTGGCACCGGCACTGTCCGGGCCCACGCGCAGCCGCGCGCCGTCGAAGTGCAGCACCGAGCCGCCGCCGGCGGCCACGGTGTGGATGCTCATCATGGGCGCGCGCATGCGCACGCCAGCCACCAGGGTCTCGAAGGCACGTTCGAAGGTGCCGGCAGCCCCGCCACTGAAGTGGCTGACATCGGTGGAGGTGCCGCCCATGTCGAAGCCGATGATGCGCCCGTGCCCTGCGGCCACCGCTGTGCGCACCATGCCCACGATGCCGCCGGCCGGGCCAGACAGGATGGCGTCCTTGCCCTGGAAACGGTGCGCTTCGGTCAGGCCGCCGCTGCTTTGCATGAAGAACAGGCGCACCCCGGGCATCTGCGTAGCCACGCGGTCCACATAGCGCCGCAGGATGGGCGACAGGTAGGCGTCCACCACCGTGGTGTCACCACGCGACACCAGCTTCATCATCGGGCTGACCTCGTGCGACACGCTCACCTGGGTGAAGCCCATCTCGCGCGCGATGCGCGCCGCCGCGGCCTCATGCGCGCTGAAGCGCCAGCCGTGCAGGAAGACGATGGCGCAGGAGCGGATGCCGGCGTCCAGGGCCTGCTGCAGCGAGGCGCGCAGCGCCGCCTCGTCCAGCGGCGTGATCAGATCACCGTGCGCGCCCATGCGCTCCTGGGCCTCCGCCACCTGCTCGTACAGCAGTTCGGGCAGCAGGATGCGGCGGTCGAACAGGCGCGGCCGGGCTTGGTAGGCAATGCGCAGGGCGTCGCGGAAACCCCAGGTGGTGACCAGCAGCGTAGGTTCACCCTTGCGCTCCAGCAGCGCGTTGGTGGCCACCGTGGTGCCCATCTTCACGCAGTCCACCTGCTGCGGCGTGATGGCCTCACCGGGCCGCAGGCCCAGCAGGCGGCGAATGCCTTCCACCGCCGCATCGGCGTACTGCTCGGGGTTCTCGCTCAGCAGCTTCAGCGTGTGCAGTGCACCGTCAGGCGCGCGCCCCACCACGTCGGTGAAGGTGCCGCCACGGTCTATCCAGAATTGCCAGCGAGGGTCCAGGGTCATGGTGGGTCGGGTGGATCAGGCCCTGGACCAAGAGGTCGGTCAGGCCGGTGTTGAGAATCGGGTTCCTGGCGTCACGAAGGGGACGCAGCGTCGGCCAGATGCAGTTGAAGACCCCTTTGCGCCCAGCGCTCGTGCACCAGGGTCATCAGATGGTGCACGGGCAGGCCGGTGGCCTGGGACACGGCGTTGGCATAGGGCGGCATGTTGGTGCATTCCAGCACGATGGAGTCCAGTTGCGGGTGGCGCCCGGTCAGGCGCCGCGCGGCCTGGACCACCTCGCGGCAAGCTGTGGCCTCGTCCAGCGTGGGCAGATCCAGCAGCAGCGTGCGCTGCAGGCTGCACCCGGGCGCCAGGCCCTCCACGGGCGTGTCCGCAGCGGCCCCCGCACACACCAGTTCCGCGGGGCCCAGGCTGCCGGCATCCACCGTCAGCACCCCAGGCCGGTGCAGTTCAGGCAGCTTCAGCAGACTGGAAGTCCACACCGGCACCGGCAGCGCAGCCTGCAACTCTTGCTGGAATCGCACCAGGAAGCCGCAACTCGTGGTCAGGGCGCGGGCTCCCTGGCTGATGAGTTGGTGGGCCGTGTCAATGCAGGGGCGCAGCAGCGCTGCATCCGTCTGCGGCACCACCCGCCCGGGCGTGGCACCTTGCACCACCTGCCAGCGCACCGGCATCCGAAAGCTGGCCGGGTGGCCCACATCGCCCGGCGGGCGCGGAAATTGCGTCTGCAGCATCAAAACGCCCAGCATGATCTTGCTCGTTTCGGCTTCCGTGCTCAGTGCCGTACGAGGTCGTACGGGGAAGTCCCGGGCCGCAGCGGCCCGGTCAGACCCTATGCTATGCGGTTTGAGACCGTGTTCCACGTCCTTGCAAGGAGAACCCCCATGCGCTTTCATCAGGCACTTCTGACAGCCGCCGCCGCGCTGGCCCTGTCATTCAATGTCCAGGCCCAGACGAAGTGGGACTTGCCTGCCGCCTACCCCGCCACCAACTTCCATTCGGTGAACCTGCAGCAGTTTGCGGACGACGTGGACAAGGCTTCGGGCGGCAAGCTCAAGATCACGGTGCATGCCAACGCATCCCTGTTCAAGGCACCCGAGATCAAGCGCGCCGTGCAGGGCGGACAGGCACAGATCGGCGAGATCCTGCTGGTGAACTTCCAGAACGAATGGCAGATCTTCGGTGCCGACGGCATTCCGTTCCTGGCCGACAGCTACGACGAGGCCGTCAAGCTGTGGAGGGTTCAGAAGCCGTTGCTGGAGAAGAAGCTGACCGAGCAAGGCATGATGGTGCTGTACGCCGTTCCTTGGCCGCCCCAAGGCGTGTATTCCAAGAGGCCACTGAACAGCGCAGCAGACCTCAGGGGCATGAAGTGGCGCGCCTACAGCCCCGCCACTGCCCGCATCGCCGAGCTGGTGGGCGCTCAGCCCGTGACGGTACAGGCGGCCGAGGTCAGCCAGGCCTTCGCCACGGGCGTGACGGAGAGCATGATGAGTTCGGGCTCCACAGGCGCCGACGCCAAGCTCCACGAGCACGTCAAGTTCTGGTACGACACCCAGGCCTGGCTGCCGAAGAATGCGGTCATCGTCAACCGCGCAGCCTTCAACGCACTCGACAAGGCCACGCAGGACGCCATGCTCAAGGCCGCGGCGGATGCCGAGGTGCGGGGCCTGGCGGCCAGCAAGAAGGCCAACGGCGACTCTCTGGCCGTGCTGAGGGCCGGTGGCATGCAGATCCTGCCGCCCTCTGCCCAACTGAAGACCGACATGAAGAAGGTGGGCGACACCCTGCTCAAGGAGTGGCTGGACAAGGCCGGCCCCGAGGGCAGGCAACTGGTTGACGCGTTCCTGAAGTGATCAGGACCCAGCGTCATCTTCCCCACGGCGCTGGCTGAAGCATCAAGCGATGCGCCGCGCGCTGGACATGCTCTACGACAGCGCCGCCTGGCTGGCGGCGCTGTTCATGGTCGGCCTGCTGGCCATGGTGCTGCTGGGCATTGTGAGCCGGCTGTTGCACTTTCACGTACCCGGCACGGACGCCTACGCCGGCTACATGATGGCCGGCGCGGGCTTTCTGGCACTGGCCCACACGCTAAAGCGCGGCGAGCACATCCGCGTGACCTTGCTGCTGTCCGTCCTGAAGGGGTCGGCTCGCCGCGGCGTCGAGATCTGGGCTCTGGGTGCTGCCGTGCTCCTGGCCGCGCTGTCGGCCTGGTACAGCTGCCGCCTGAGCTGGCAATCGCACCTGTTCCATGACATCTCCACCTCCAACGATGCCACACCGCTGTGGATTCCCCAGCTGTCCATGGCGGTGGGCAACGTGATCCTGCTGATCGCCTTCATCGACGAGTTCGTGCTGGAACTGCGCGGCCAGCGCCAGCAGCCGGCCAGCGACGAGTCGCTGCACAACGAGTAACCTCACGCAGGGACCGCCCTCACCTCATGTCAGACATCGGCATCACCCTCGTCCTGGTCGCGGCGCTGTTCCTCATCCTGGGCAGCGGGGTGTGGATCGGCCTGACGCTCACGGGCGTGGCCTGGATCGGCATGCAACTGTTCAGCTCACGGCCCGCGGGTGACGCCATGGCAGTGACGATCTGGGGCTCGTCCTCGAGCTGGACCTTGACCGCCCTGCCGCTGTTTGTCTGGATGGGCGAGATCCTCTTCCGCACGCGCTTGAGCCACGACATGTTTCGCGGCTTGGCCCCCTGGATGCAAGCGTTGCCCGGGCGACTTCTGCACGTCAATGTGGTGGGCTGCGCCATCTTCGCCGCGGTGTCCGGGTCGAGCGCGGCCACCTGCGCCACCATCGGCAAGATGAGCCTGCCGGAGCTGAAGGCCCGAGGCTACCCGGACGGCATCTCCATCGGATCGCTGGCGGGAGCGGGCACGCTGGGCCTGCTGATTCCGCCGTCCATCATCATGATCGTCTACGGCGTCACGGCCGAGGTCTCGATCGCGCAGCTGTTCATCGCCGGCGTGTTGCCGGGCATCATGCTGGCCGCGCTGTTCTCGGGCTATCTGATGGTTTGGGCCTGGCGCAATCCTGGGCTGGTACCGCCGGCAGACAAGGCCATGAGCCTGGGCGAGAAGCTGCGGGAATCCCGCCATCTCATCCCGGTGGTGCTGCTCATCGTGGCCGTGCTGGGCAGCATCTACACCGGCATTGCGACAGCGACCGAGGCGGCCGCCGTGGGCGTGGTGGGCGCACTGGTCATCTCTGCTGCACAGGGGTCGCTCAACTGGCAAACGTTCAAGGAATCTCTGCTGGGGGGCACGCGGCTGTACTGCATGATCGCCCTCATCCTTGCCGGCGCCGCCTTCCTAACCCTGAGCATGGGCTATATCGGCCTTCCGCGCCATCTGGCGGAGTGGATTGCCACGCTGGGGCTGAGCAAGTTCGAACTCCTGTTCGTGCTGATGGTGTTCTACATCATCCTGGGCTGCTTCCTGGACGGCATCTCCATGGTGGTGCTGACCATGGGCGTGATCCTGCCCACGGTGCAGAAGGCCGGTATCGACCCGCTGTGGTTCGGCATCTTCATCGTGCTGGTGGTGGAGATGGCGCAGATCACGCCACCCGTGGGCTTCAACCTGTTCGTCTTGCAAGGCATGACCCAGCGCGACATCGGCTGGATTGCCAAGGTGACCCTGCCTTTCTTCTTCCTCATGATTGCCGCAGTGGGCTTGATCTACTTGGTGCCCGAGATCGTGACCTTCCTGCCTCAGCAGATGCGGCGTTGAACCGCCAACACCCACCCGGGCCTGACTTCAACTGCCGCGGGTCACGCTCGCGACCGAGATTCCTTCATGACGCTGCCGGTGAAGGGCTAACATCGAGGCTGTGACAACAACTGCCGCCATCTCCCCCCGCTTGGCCACATGGCCGGACATTCCGCAACCCGGCTACCCCAGCGGGGCGTCATTGGCCGCCGAGGAAGCATGCGAACTCTTGGGGCCCAAAGGTGACGCCACACGGGTGCGGCTGGTGGGGTTCAATTCAGACGCCCACACCATCAGCCTGCAGACGCCGCAGGGCCGCAGTGCCGTGGGGGTGCGCTTCGAGCAATTCCAGCGCATGGACCTCGTTGAACCCGTTCGGCCCCTGCCCGTGCCCGATGGGGCCGGGGGCCAGAGATTCCGCCCGGAGCTTTATTGCGTGACCTACCAGTCCGGACGCCGAACCTTCGGGCTGACCCTGGGCGTGGTGGATCAGGCGCAAGGGGTGTTCCTGTTCGAGCCGATAGACGAAATGGCGGCAGTTCGGAGAGTGTTCATTCCGCGAGAATCCCTCAAGGCGTTCGACACCGGTCCGCAAGTCCAAGCCCTGATGCTTGAGAACGCGCAGGGCGCGGCGCCCGCGCCTGAACTGCCGCAATACGGCCACGTCGCCGGGAACCTTGCACCCAGAGGCGAATCCATGGCAGTACAAGCTTTGAGGGACACAAAGGTTCCCCCTCCGGTACGGCCTGCGACCACGCCCGAGGAACTGGAAGAGGCCATCGCACGGCAGGCGCGCTCACCGATCATTCCGCTGGGCGAAGCGCTGGTGGCGTTGCGACAGATCACCGCAAGACAGTTGCAGGACACCATTCGGAAACAGCGTTCCAGCGGAGGAGTTCCCCTAGGTGAACTCCTCGTGCGAGAGGGCCTAGTCACGCGACAAGGGCTGCAGGCGGCCCTCGTGCGCAAGATGGGCTACCCCGTCGTCGACTTGAGCAAGTTCCCGGCGGAACGTCAGGCGCTGACAAGGATCGGAAAGTCCCTGGCCACGCGACTGCGAGCCCTGCCCCTGATGATCCGTCACGACCGTCTGGTCGTGGCCATGGAAGACCCCGCCCGCGCCAAGGCTCTCGAAGAGGTGGAGTTCGCGGCCGGGGGCAAGATCATTCCGGTGCTGGCGATGAGCGGCACGCTGAGCGAGGGCCTGGACCGGGGCTACCAGAACCAGGGCTCGGTCGGACGCCTGCTGCGCGCCGGTGCAGACGGCCCTGTCGTGGACGATTTTGAGGGCACCACTGAACTTCTGACCTCCCTGGAACAAAGCTTGGGTGACGAGGCCGCCAATGAACAGGTGGCTATCGAGCAATCGGACAACGAGTTGGTGCGCCTGATCAACTCCATGATCTTGGAGGCGCAGGCCCAGGGGGTCTCCGACATCCACATCGAGACCCTGCCCGGCACCCAGAAAGTGCAGATTCGTTTCCGGCGCGATGGAGTGCTCAAGCCCTACCTTCAACTGCCGCACACCTTCCGCAGCGCACTGCTGGCCCGCATCAAGGTGATGTGCGAACTGGACATCGCTGAACGGCGCAAACCGCAAGACGGCAAGATCGCCATGGGCCGGTTCATCAGCGGCAGCAAGCTTGAGCTTCGGGTGGCCACCATCCCCACCTTTGGCGGGTTTGAAGACGCTGTCCTGAGACTGTTGTCTGCCTCCAGGCTCATACCCCTGGACGAGTTGGGCATGTCACCGGACAACCTGACCCAGATCAAGGAGGTCGTCCAACGCCCGCATGGCATGTTCCTGTGCGTGGGCCCCACGGGGTCGGGCAAGACCACGACGCTGCACTCGGCGCTGGGCCTGATCAACGTGCCGGAGCGCAAGATCTGGACGGCGGAAGACCCTATCGAAATCACGCAGCCGGGCTTGCGGCAGGTGCAGGTGAACCCCAAGATCGGCTGGACCTTTGACAAGGCGCTGCGTTCATTCCTGCGCGCTGACCCGGACGTCATCATGGTGGGCGAAATCCGGGACCAGGAAACCGCCCAGGTGGCGATCGAGTCGTCGCTGACCGGTCACCTCGTGCTCTCAACCCTGCACACCAACAGCGCACCGGAAACGGTGATTCGCCTGCTGGACATGGGCATGGACCCTTTCAACTTCGGCGACTCGCTGCTAGGCGTGCTCGCGCAGCGCCTGGTTCGGCAGCTGTGCCCGCACTGCCGCACAGCGCGCCCGGCCACGCAGCTGGAGATCGAGGAACTGGCAGGGGACTACCTGAACTCCTTCGGTGAAGCCCGCAACCGGCCGGCCGCCGCGGCTCTGGTGGGTCAATGGACACAGCGCTTCGGACATGACCGGCAGAACCTCTCCGCCCGGCCTTCGGGGCAAGGCGTCCTGATGCATTACGAAAGCCCGGGCTGCGGAAAGTGCGGCAGAACAGGCTTCCAGGGCAGAGCTGGCATCCACGAGCTGATGATGATCACCCGCGAACTGCGGCTGTTGATCCAGTCGGGCACTCGCACGGACGAGCTGCAGAAGGTAGCCCTGGAGTCCGGCATGTGCACCTTGCGCCAGGACGGCATCGAGAAGGTGCTGGCCGGCGTGACCTCCATCCAGGAAGTGCGGGCCAAGACCAGCAGTTGAGGCCAACCGGGGCGCCCCGTGGGGCGCGCGTGGCCCCCAAGCCGCAATTCAGCGTGCGCTGGCCTCTGCCACGGCACGCGCGGTCAGCACCGGAATCATCGCGGCGCGGTAGGCTGCGCTAGCGTGCAGGTCGCCGAGCAATCCTTGTGGTGAGAGGACGCAAGCTTTCGCCGTCCCCACGGTGAACTGCCGTGACAGCTCAGCCTCGATCTCGGTGACCCTGAAGACACAGTCCTTCGCACCAGTGACCGCCACACGGACCCCGCTCCCCCCCTGCGCCACGAACACGCCGACCAGCGCGAAGCGCGAGGCAGGCTGCTTGAACTTGACGTAGGCCGCGCGCTGCGGCAACGGGAAGGTGACCGAGGTGATGAGTTCGCCGGGCTCCAGCGCCGTGGCGTACAACCCCGTGAAGAAGGCATCACCCGCAATCGAACGCGAGGACGTGTGCAAGGTCGCGCCCAAGCCGAGAACAGCGGCCGGGTAGCAGGCGGCGGGATCGGCATTGGCCAATGAGCCGCCCAAGGTGCCCATGGACCGCACCATCGGATCACCAATGCCGACAGCCAGTTCGGCCAGCGCTGGCAGATGCTGCAGCACCAGGGGCGAACGCGCGACCTGTGAATGGCGGACCATGGCACCGATAGTGAGTCCGTTCTGGTCGCAGGCGATCGTGTCCAGGCCGGGGACCGCCCGCAGATCCACCAGCCGTTCCGAGGCCGACATCCTGAGCTTCATGGCCTGCACCAGGCTCTGCCCGCCAGCCAGGTAGCGGCTGTCGCCTTGGCACGCGGCCAGCGCCGCGCTCTGGGACAGGGGGAGGTGGTACTCGAAGGGGTACATGGGCAATGCTCAGCAGTCAGACATCGAACAGCCCGCATCATCGCTCAGGATGCCGGGGACGTCAGCACGCGGGCAGGCCCCCCGCCCGGACAGACAACGAAACACGCTGCGCCGCAGCGCCCGGGTCACAGCGCGCAGGATCGGAATCCGCAGAACAGATCGTCCCGCAGGTCCTCCACAAAGCGCCGCGCCTTGAGGTGGGCCGCACGCCGCACCGTCCAGGCCGAAGCCCCCCTCAGCACGCGGTGCCCGGCCGCTGGCCGAAAGGCACCAAAGCCGGCGACGTGCTGCGCATCACCGCCGGGGTAAGGCTTCGCTGCGCCCAGCATCCACTCGTGTACATCCCCCCACACGAAGCCGCGCGTGCGCGCCGTCAGGGCAGCCAGTTCCCATTCCGCCTCCGTGGGCAAACGGCGGCCTGCCCAGCGGCACCAGGCGTTGGCCTCGTGCCAGGTGAGGTGCGTCGCCGGCAAAGCCGGGTCTGAGCGGCACAGCCGCCCCCAGCGCTCCAGAACGACTGCACCGCGCAACTGTTCAACGCCTCGCGGGCTGCGGCGCCCTGCCTCCACCACCCACTGCCAGCCCTCGGCGGTCCACCATCCGGGCTCGTCATAGCCGCCGTCCTGCACGAACTCGGCATAGCGGGCCCAACTCACCACCTGCGCATCGATCTCGCTCTCGGGCACCTGCAGCTCGTGCGCCCAGCGCTCGTTCGGTGGCACGAGCCCCCCGGGCGCAGAGCCCAGTTGCACGCGGCCGGCCGGCATCCACAGCGCATGCCGCTGGGCTCGCATGGGGGGCGCTTGGGGACCCAACTCGGGGGCGTCGGGGGAAAGGCCCAGCCACTGTGCCGCGACAGCCAGACGCTCAGCCAGCCGGTCCTCATGCAGCAACACCAAGCGAAACGCGTGCAGACCCTCGTCGGTAGCGGGCGCCGACCCCAGGATGTCCAGGGTCACCTCCAGCGTATCGGTCAGGTACTGACGCACCTCGTTCGCTGTGGGGCCCAGACCATCGCGCCAGTCAGGCTGCAGAGCAGGAGAAAACCATGCGTCGGCGCGGGAGTCGATGGACGGCAGGCGCGGTGCGGCCTCCTCAGCCGCCTCGCCACGCATGCGGTGAACGTGGCGAGAAGTCCAGTACTCCTGGAACCAGGCCGCGTGGCCTACCCATCGCAGTGGCACGGCGGCATGTCCACGCCCACCCAGCAGACACCCTTTCGCCTCGAACGCCGAAAGCCACCGCAGGGTGCGGTTGCGCGAATCCATGAGCATCAAGGACAGATCGTCTCGCCCGGCATGCCGCGCAGCTTGGGGGTTGTCTACCGGACCTGCCGAGACCAGAAAGGCGGCGGGGGACATGGTCATTGCGATCCACCCCGTCCGGCGTCAAGCCTGATCAGGCCCGCTCGATTCGGGCGTAGGCGCTGTGGTTGTGGATGGACTCGAAGTTCTCCACGTCCACCGCATAGCGCCCCACCCGGGCATCCGCGTCCAGGCGCAAGGCGACGTCGCGCACCAGGTCTTCGACGAACTTGGGGTTTTCGTAGGCCCGCTCGGTGATCCACTTCTCGTCAGCCCGCTTGAGCATGGGCCAGATCTCACTGGAGGCCGAGTCTTCGGCAAAACGCACCAACTCGTGCCACTCGATGGGCTGCAGGGGCTCGACCTGCACCGTGACGAGGGAGCGCTGGTTGTGGGCCCCGTAATCGGAGATTTCCTTGGAACAAGGGCACAGGCTCTTGACCGGCACACCCACCTGCATCGTTACTGTGGTGACGCCCTGGCGTGTTTGCGACACCCAGCGGCCCTGGTAATCCAGCAGGCTGGACACCCCCGAGACCGGCGCGCGTTTGCGCAGGAAGAAACTGAACTCGGCCTCGATGCGGCCCTCCGTGGCGTCCAGCAGCTGCAGCATCGCGGCGTGGCGCTCGCGCAGGGTGCTCAGATCCAGCGCGACATCCAGACCGTCCAGCCAGGCAACGAAGCGCGACATGTGCGTGCCCTTGCGCTCGGCCGGCAAGGCCACGTCCAGGCTCCAACGCGCCGCGGTGGACTGCACGGCACCGGCGACGCGCACTTGCAGGGGGTAGCGCACATCCTTCACCCCCACGCGCTGGATGGCCAACCGACGCTCGTCGCGCGAGCTCTGGGTGTCGGGGATGTGCAGTGCGTCGGTCAGATTTGTCATCGAGTCGAGAGCATGACACCAAATCGCGGTTGGTGCCGTCACTCGGGTGTTAGGCGGCGTGCAGCCGGTTTGAATTCCCCGTCTGAATTCCCTGCCTGAATGCGCTGGCGAAATCGCCTGCCGGGGCAGTGCTCAAGCCGCTGCCGCCGAGGCCAGCACGGGGGAAGGACCGAAGCGACGCACGATCGACGCCTCTATCCCGGCAGCATCCAGACCGCACAGGCTGAGCAGCTTGCCGGGATCACCGTGCTCGATGAACTCGTCTGGCAGGCCCAGGTGCAGCAGAGGCACGGTCACGCCCGCTGCCGCCAGCGCCTCGGCCACGGCGCTGCCGGCGCCGCCCATCAGTGCGCCCTCCTCCACCGTGACCAGGGCGTCATGGCTGCGGGCCAACTCGACGGCCAGGTCGGCGTCCAGCGGTTTGATGAACTTCATGTCGGCCACCGTCAGGCCCAGGCGCTCGGCCACCGCCAGGCACGGATGCAGCAAGGTGCCGAAGGCCAGGACGGCGATGCGCTGGCCCTGCCGGCGCACCTCGCCCCGACCCCAGGGCAACTCGGTCAGCGCCGGATCGATGGGCGCACCCACTCCTGAACCGCGCGGGTAGCGCACGGCCACGGCGTGGCCCTGGCGGAAGGCCGTGGTCAGCGCCTTGCGGCACTGGTCTTCGTCCGAAGGGGCGATCAAACTCAGGTTGGGCACACAACGGATGTAGGCGATGTCGTAGGCCCCCGCATGCGTGGCGCCATCGGCGCCCACCAGACCGGCGCGGTCCAGCGCGAACACCACCGGCAGGTTCTGGATGGCCACGTCGTGGATCAGCTGGTCGTACCCGCGCTGCAAGAAGGTGGAATAGATGGCCACCACCGGTTTCAGGCCCTCGCAGGCCATGCCCGCCGCGAAGGTGACCGCATGCTGCTCGGCAATGCCCACGTCGTGATAACGCTTGGGGAACCGCTTGTGGAACTCCACCATGCCGGAACCCTCGCGCATGGCCGGGGTGATGGCCACCAGACGTTCGTCGGCTTCGGCCATGTCGCACAGCCACTGGCCAAACACCTGCGTGAAGGTCAGTTTGCCCGGCGCGCTCTTGGGGAAGCCCTCGGCCGGGTTGAACTTGCCCGAGGCGGCGTGGTACTTCACCGGGTCAGCTTCGGCCGGCTGGTAACCGTAGCCCTTCTTCGTGACCACGTGCAGGAACTGCGGACCCTTCTTGTCACGCAGGTTCTCCAGCGTGGGCACCAGCGCTTCCAGGTCGTGGCCGTCGATGGGGCCGACGTAGTTGAAGCCGAACTCTTCGAAGATGGTGCCCGGCACCACCATGCCCTTGGCATGCTCCTCGAAACGGCGCGCCAGTTCGAACAACGGCGGCGCACCGCGCAGCACACTCTTGGCGCCTTCGCGCGCAGCGGTGTAGAACTTGCCGCTCATCAAGCGCGCCAGGTACTTGTTCAGTGCGCCCACGGGCGGGCTGATGGACATGTCGTTGTCGTTGAGCACCACCAGCATGTCGGGCAGGGCCCCAGCGTGGGGGTCGCCCGCGTTGTTCATGGCCTCGAAGGCCATGCCCGCGGTCATGGCGCCATCGCCAATGATGGCCACGGCGCGCCGGTTCTCCCCCTTGAGCTGCGCGGCGCGGGCCATGCCCAGGGCGGCGGAGATGGAGGTGGAGCTGTGCCCTACGCCAAAGGTGTCGTACTCACTCTCCTCGCGGCGCGGGAACCCGCTGACGCCACCGAGTTGCCGCAGCGTGTGCATGCGGTCACGCCGGCCCGTGAGGATCTTGTGCGGATAGGTCTGGTGGCCCACGTCCCACACCAGCCGGTCGTACGGGGTGTTGAAGACGAAGTGCAGGGCCACGGTCAGTTCCACGCTGCCGAGGTTGCTGCCGAAGTGCCCGCCGGTCTGGCTGACGGTGTCGACCACCTTTTGCCGGACTTCGTCAGCCACCTGGCGCAGTTGGTGGCGCGACAGCCGGCGCAGGTCGGCAGGACTGTCAAGGGTGGGAAGCAGGGCTGAAGTCATCTGGAAATCTTGTGGTGCACGCCAGGTGTGGGTCAGGTCCCGGCCATCATCGGGCGCCACCGGCCCAGGCGGGGGATGACGACGAGAGAGTCAATTCTCACGATCAACGACCTTGTCAGCAAGCATGGACAGTGTGCCTGTCGAGGTCAAGCCCGAGACCGCAAGGGCGTCGCGGGCTTGGGCCCTGAGTTCACGGGCGTAGTTCCGGGCGCGCTCCAGACCCATCAGTTGGACGTAGGTGGGCTTGTTCTGCTCCAGGTCCTTGCCGGCAGTCTTGCCCAGCACCTCGGACGCCTGGGTGACGTCCAGCACGTCGTCCACCACCTGGAACGCCAGTCCGATGGCAGCGCCGAAGTCAGACAGCGCCCGCAGCGCCTGCGCATCGCACGGGCCGCAGGCCGCGCCCAGCATCACGCTGGCCTGCAGCAGCGCCCCCGTCTTGCGCCGGTGCATGTCGCGCAGGGTCTGTTCGTCCAGCGGCTTGCCGACGCTGGACAGGTCGATGGCCTGGCCACCCGCCATGCCTGCATGGCCGGCCGCCCGCGCCAGCAGGGCGCACAGCCGCGCCTGCACGAGCGGGGCCACCCCTTCGTCCGGCGTCAGGACTTCGAAGGCCAGCGCCTGCATGGCATCTCCGGCCAGCATGGCCTGCGCCTGGCCGAACTGCACGTGCACGGTGGGCTTGCCGCGGCGCAGCACGTCGTTGTCCATGCAGGGCATGTCGTCGTGGATGAGCGAATAGGCATGGATCAGTTCCACCGCGACGGCGGCACGCATCGCAGCCTCGTCCTGCCCCTGCACCGCTTGCGCGGCGGCCAGGACCAACAAGGGCCGCAAGCGTTTACCCCCATCCAGGACCCCGTAGCGCATGGCCGAGCCCAGGCCACCCGGTGCGTGGGCCGGCACCCAGGCCTCCAGCGCATGCTCCACAGCCGCCAGGGACTGGCGGACCCAGTCGCCAAAGGCAGCGGAACTCATGCGGTGGCACCCATGGTGGCACTCATTGCGGCGCTCATCCCTTGCCCGCTTCCAGCGGCTTGAGTTGGCCGTCTTCCAGCACCTGGACCTGCTCCTCCACCGCCTTCAGCCGTGAGCGGCACAGCGCCAGCAGTTCCGCACCGCGCTTGTAGCCCTCCAGCAATCGGTCGAGCGGCATCTGGCCTCCCTCCATGGCGGCCACCAACTGCTCCAGTTCCGCGGCAGCGGCCTCATAGCTCAACTCGCCGACGACCGAGGCGGTTTCAGGTTGGGCGCGGGGGGATGTTCGTGACATGGGCAGGCCCGGTAAGGCCCGGGGTTGGTGCAGATTCTAGGGGCCCGGAACGGCAAGCCCGCCCGGGCGCCGCAGGCCAGGAGACCGGTGGCGCGACCAGTAGCACGACCCGTGAAGCCCCCGGCTGAAAGACCCCCCGCAGCACAGACCAGACCCCCCGGCAACGCCAAAGGGCCGTGGGTAGAATCCGCTCCCCGCTTCGGCAGGGACCAGAACATCGGTTTGCCCGATCCATCGTGACTCACCCGCGGGGCCTCCGGGTGGGGGTTTGACATCCTGACCATGGAGATCCTTTGGATCATGTCCGACCTGAGCGTCAGTCTCCAAGCTCTTGAGCGTAGCCGCTCTCAACTGTCCGTTTCCAGCTACTTCGACGAGGGTCTGTTCCGCCAGGAACAGTCGCTCATCTTTCAGTCGCACCCCCGGTATCTCGGGCACGAATTCAGCGTGCCCGAGGTGGGTGACTTCCAGACGCTGGCCCACGAGGCCCACGGCCGGGCGCTCGTGCGCTCCGCCCGGGGCGTGGAGGTGCTGTCCAACGTGTGCCGGCACCGGCAGGCGGTGATGCTCAAGGGCCGTGGCCACACCGGCGCCAACATCGTGTGCCCGCTGCACCGCTGGACCTACAGCCCGAGCGGCGCCCTGATCGGGGCGCCGCACTTCGCCGAAGACCCCTGCCTGAACCTGCGGAACTACCCGGTCCAGTCCTGGAACGGTCTGCTGTTCGAGCACGCCCCAGGCAGCCGTGACGTCGCCGCCGACCTGGCCGGACTGGGCGTGCAGCGCGAGTTGTCGTTCGACGGCTACGTCTTCCACTCCTCCCAGGTGCACGAGTGCAACTACAACTGGAAGACCTTCATCGAGGTCTACCTGGAGGATTACCACGTCGCCCCCTTCCACCCCGGCCTGTCGGGGTTCGTGGACTGCGCAGATCTGCGTTGGGAGTTCGGCCCGCAGCACTCGGTGCAGACCGTGGGCATCCACCACGCGCTGGCGCGACCGGGCTCGGACACCTACCGCCCCTGGCATCAGGCCGTGCTGGACCGTCATGAAGGCCAGTCTCCGGCCCAGGGCGCCATCTGGCTGACGCTGTATCCCACCGTGATGGTGGAGTGGTACCCCCAGGTGCTGGTGGTGTCCACGCTGCATCCCAAGGGGCCGCAGCAGACGCTGAACCTGGTGGAGTTCTTCTACCCTGAGGAAGTGGCCGCCTTCGAGCCCGAGTTCGTCCAGGCCCAGCAGGCCGCGTACCAGGAGACCATGGTCGAGGACGACGAGATCGCCGAGCGCATGGACGCCGGACGGCGCGTGCTGATGGAGCGCGGCGACGACGAGGCGGGGCCCTACCAGAGCCCGATGGAAGACGGGATGCAGCATTTCCATGAGTGGTACCGCCGGGTGATGGGGACCGCAGCCGGATGACTCCCACCCGGCCGAACCCGCGCGGGGCCAGCCGCTGAATCCCTCGGCGCCCGAGTCATTGCGAGCCCCCCGGGCCAGCGCCACCGCGCTGATGGTGGCCGCCTCGGCGCTGTTCGCGCTGATGGGCCTGTGCGTCAAGCTGGCCTCGGCGCATTACCCGGCCTCTGACCTGGTGTTGTACCGATCGCTCATCGGGGCCGTCATCGTGACGCTTCTGGTGCGCCACCGCGGCGGCACCCTGCGCACCCGCGTGCCGATGATGCATTTCTGGCGCGCCGTACTGGGCGTCACCGGGCTGGGCTTGTGGTTCTACTCGCTCACGGGCCTGCCGCTGGGCACGGCCATGACGCTGAACTCGATGTCCTCGGTGTGGCTGGCACTCTTCGTGGTGGCAGGCAGCCTGCTGTTCCCGCGAGACGGCCGCACACCGGCCAGCGCGGGGCTGGTGCTGACGGTGCTGGCCGGCTTCGCGGGCGTCGCGCTGGTGCTGCGTCCGGCCATCGACCAGCAACAGGTCTGGTTCGGGCTGGCCGGCCTGATGTCCGGCATGGTGGCCGCACTGGCTTACCTGCATGTGGCCGCGCTGGGACGCATGGGCGAACCGGAGGACCGCATCGTCTTCTACTTCTCGGTGGGCGGCATCGTTCTGGGGAGCGTGATGGTGGCCCTGCAGGGCGGCCCGGCAGCGCACACGTTGCCGGGCGTTGGCCTGGTACTGGCCGTGGGAGTGCTGGCCACCACTGCACAGTTGCTCATGACACGTGCGTGGACGATCGGCCACCCGCTGGTGAACGCCGCCTTGCAGTACCTGGGGATCGCCTTCTCCGTGGGCCTGGGGGTGTGGGTGTTCGACGATCCCCTGGGCGCGGCCACGTTGCTGGGCATGGCGCTCATCGTGGGCGCCGGCATTACCGCCACCCGGGTACGCGCCCGGGTGGCGTCCGTCACCGGCCCAAGCGACACCTGATACCTTCAGCCGGGGGCTGCCGCACACGCTGCCGGCAATCTCGGCGCGCGCTTACCAGCGCGGGATCGCAGGCGCTTGACGGGCATCAAGGCAGGCGCGCGCCAAACCTTCAGACTTCTTCCTGGCGCTCCACCTGGCGGGGCGACGTGGATGAAAAGGAGATTGGCGATGTACCAGCGAGTTCTTGTGCCCACCGATGGATCGGAGATGTCCACCCGCGCCCTGCAGGCGGCAGCCTCACTCGCGCGGCTGACGGGTGCGCGGCTGGAGGTGCTGAGCGTGAAAGAGCCCTTTCCGTACAGCGCCATCTCGGAAATGCAACCCGTGCCGCCCCAGGAGTTCTTCGACGCGCAGGAGCGCACGGCGCAGGCGCGGGTGACGGCGGCGCTGGAGGCCGCGCGGGCCCATGGTGTCACGGCCGAAGGGGCCACGGTGGAGGCGCTGCACCCTTGGGAGGCCATCCTGGACCATGCCAAGGCCAAGGACTGTGACCTGGTGGTCATGGCGTCCCACGGCCGCCGCGGGCTGGGCGCGCTGCTGCTGGGCAGCGAGACCCAGAAGGTGCTGACCCACAGCACCTTGCCAGTGCTGGTGATCCGCTGAGCGCCTGGAAGTGGCGCGGCAGGCCCGTTCAGTGGGCGTGGCTGTGGAGCACGCCCGTGGCGGCGGTCACCAGGGCAAGGCCCGCCCCCAGCCAGGCGATCTGCGCCAGCACCTGCCGCCATGACAGGCGCTGCTGCAACTGCGGCAGCAGGTCGGCCACGGCCACGTAGATGAAGCTGCTGGCAGCCACCACCAGCAGGTAGGGGAACAGGCTCTCCCAGGGCCCGACGACGAAGTAGCCCACCACCCCGCCCAGCACCGCCGCCAGCCCCGACAAGGCGTTGAACATCAGCGCCTTGCGCCGGGAGAAGCCGGCATTCAGCAGCACGATGTAGTCACCGGCCTCCTGGGGGATTTCGTGCGCCACCACGGCCATGGCCGTGACGATGCCCAGTTGCACATCCGCCAGGAAGGCGGCCGCGATGATGATGCCGTCGCAGAAGTTGTGGATGCTGTCGCCCAGCAGGATGCTGAAACCTCCCTTGCCGGCCTGGTGGGCATCGAACTCGTGATGGTGGTGGTGGCCGTCGCCTTCGTGATGGTGGCCGTGGCGGTAGAGCTCGGCCTTTTCCAGCAGCCAGAAGGACAACAAGCCGATCAGGAGGGTGAGGAACAGGTCGTGCGGATCGGCGGCGCCGCTTTCGAAGGCCTCGGGCAGCACATGCAGCAGCGAAGTGCCCAGCAGCACCCCGGCTGACAGACTGACCAACCCCTGCACCACGCGCCCCAGCAGGGCGACGGTCAGGGAGGCGGCCACCAGGACCGACAGGATGCCACCAGCCAACGTGGCCACGACGATGTAGAGCAGGGTCATGCTTCAGAGCATACAGACGCTGTCAACACCCACCGTGAGGCACCCGGCAGGCCAGCCTCAGGCCACGCCGTGCTTGCGCATCCAGCCCAGGCAGCGCTGCCAGCCGTCCTCGGCCGCCTCCTTGCGGAACGAGGGGCGATAGTCGGCATGGAAGGCATGGGGGGCGTCGGCATAGACCTGGAACTCGCTGGCCCGGGCCGCGGAGCTGCCGGCAGCCAGCGCCGCCTTCATCCGCTCCACCGTGTCCAGGGGAATGCCGGTGTCGGCCGCTCCATAGAGTCCAAGCACAGGCGCCTTCAACTCGCCAGCCAAATCCACCGGGTGGCGAGGGGTGAGCGGCGTGGCATTGCCCACCAGACGTCCATACCAGGCCACGCCAGCCTTCACCGCCGGGTTGTGTGCGGCATACAGCCAGGTGATGCGACCGCCCCAGCAGAAGCCCGTCACGCCCAGCTTGGTGGCGTCGGCGCCCTCGCTCCGCGCCCAGGCGGCGCAAGCGTCCAAATCACCCATGACCTGGGCGTCGGGCACCTTGGAGATGACCTCGGCCTGCAGTTTGGCGATCTCCCCGTAGGACTGGGCGTCGCCCTGCCGCACGAACAGTTCCGGCGCGATGGCGAAGTACCCAGCCTTGGCAAAGCGGCGCGCCACGTCGGCGATGTACTCGTGCACGCCGAAGATCTCGCTGATGACGAAGATCACCGGCGCCTGGGTCTTGCCCACCGGCGCAGCACGGTAGGCGGGCATCTTGAAACTGCCCACCGGAATGTCCACCTCGCCAGTCACCAGTCCCTGGGCATCGGTCTTGATGGCCGTCTGCGCCACCACGGGCATGACGGCGGCGGCAAATCCCGCCCCCAGCGCGGTGCGCCCGAAGCCGCGACGGCTCAGGCCCTGAGACGACACGAGGAGATCAAAGTCATCACGAACCATGGTGCGGTGCTCCTTGCGAATGAAGGGAATCGGGAACGGATGGGACAAGTATCTGTGCTTGCGGGCCACGGGAACAGGTTGACTTCAGTGCGCCTCTTCCCAATTCAACCCCACCCCCACCTCGGCCAGGAGCGGGACGCTCAGCGTGGCCACGCCGGCCATGAGCCGCGGCACCTCGGCACAGGCCCACTCCAGTTCAGCCTCGGGCACCTCCAGCACCAGTTCGTCGTGCACCTGCATGATCATGCGACTGCCCAGGGCATGGCGGTCCAGCGCGTCCTGCACCGCGATCATGGCCAGCTTGATGAGATCGGCCGCCGTGCCCTGCATGGGCGCGTTGATAGCCTGGCGCTCGGCACCCGCGCGACGCGGGCCGTTGCCCCCACGGATCTCGGGCAGGACCAGGCGCCGGCCGAAGACGGTCTCCACATAGCCGAGCTCGGCCGCACGCGCCTTGGTCTCCTCCATGTAGCGGCGCACGCCAGCGAAGCGGGCGAAGTAGCGGTCGATGTAGTCGCGCGCGGCCTTCTGCTCGATGCCCAGGCTCTGCGCCAGGCCGAAGGCGCCCATGCCGTAGATCAGTCCGAAGTTGATGGTCTTGGCGTAGCGGCGCTGCTCGCTGCTGACCTCGGCTGGCGGCACACCGAAGACCTCGCTGGCGGTGGCGCGGTGGATGTCCTGGCCCTCGGCAAAGGCGCGCGTCATGCCGGGGTCGCCGCTGATGTGGGCCATGATGCGCAGCTCGATCTGGGAGTAGTCGGCGCTGACGATGCGCCAGCCCGGCGGGGCGATGAAGGCCTCGCGCACGCGCCGGCCCTCGGCCGTGCGGATGGGAATGTTCTGCAGGTTGGGCTCGTTGCTGGACAGCCGGCCCGTCACCGCCACCGCCTGCGCGTAGTGGGTGTGCACCCGGCCTGTGGCGGGGTTGACCATCTGCGGCAGCTTGTCGGTGTAGGTGCCCTTGAGCTTGGACAGGCTGCGGTGCTCCAGGATGCGCGCGGGCAGCGGGTAGTCCGCCGCCAGTTCCTGCAGCACCTCCTCATCGGTGCTGGGCGCCCCCGTGGCCGTCTTCTTCTTCACCGGCAGGCCCAGGCGGCCGAACAGGATCTCGCCGATCTGCTTGGGAGAGCCCATGTTGAAGGGCTGGCCGGCCAGCGCGTAGGCTTCCTGCTCCATGGCCAGCATGCGTTCGGCCAGGTCCTTGCTCTGGCGTGCGAGCAGCGCGCTGTCGATCAGCACGCCGTGGCGTTCGATGCGCCCCAGCACCGCGCTGGCGGGCATCTCGATGCGCTCGTAGACCTCGCGTTGCCGTGGCGAGGCCTCCAGCTGCGGCCACAGCACCTGGTGGACATGCAGCGTCATCTCGCTGTCCTCGCCCGAGTACTGCGTGGCGCGCTCCACATCCACCTGGGCGAACGGGATCTGGTGGGCGCCCTTGCCGCACAGTTCCTCGTAGCTCAGGCCTCGACGGCCCAGGTGGCGTTCGGCCAGGCTCTCGAGGCTGTGCGGCTTGTGCGCCTCCAGCACGTAGCTCTGCAGCATGGTGTCATGGCGCACGCCGCGCAGCGCGATGCCGTGGTTGGCGAACACATGGGTGTCGTACTTGACATGCTGGCCCACCTTGGCCGCGGCCTCGTCCTCCAGCCAGGGCTTCAGCAGGGCCAGCACCTCGTCCAGCGGCAGTTGCGCCGGGGCGCCAGGGCCGTCGTGGGCGAGCGGGATGTAGGCGGCCCGGCCCGGCTCCACCGCCAGGCTGATGCCCACGATGCGGGCACGCATGCCGTCCAATGAATCGGTCTCGGTGTCCACGGCCACCAGGGGCGCCGCGCGAACGGCGGCCAGCCAGTGGTCCAGGCGCTCGCGCGTCAGCACGGTCTCGTACTCCCGGGCAATGGGCAGGGCGCGCGCGGCAGCGGCCGCGGCCTCACCGGGGCCGTCTGCCGCTGCTTCCGGCGATCCTTCACTTGAGCCTGCCCGTGCCCCTGACCCGGAGGCGGCCACCGAGGCCGACACCTGCAGGCCGCCTCCCTCCTCCAGCTCTCGCCGCCAGCTCTTGAAGCCGTAGCGGGCGAAAAAGTCGAGCAGCCCCTGGCGGTTCACGTCCTGGAGCGCCAGGTCGTCCAGCGCCGGCCACCCGGGCACATGGCCGGCCAGGTCGCAATCGGTCACCACGGTCACCAGACGCCGCGCCTGCGGCAGCCAGTCCAGGGCCCCGCGCAGGTTGTCGCCCGCCACACCTTTGATGGAAGCGGCTGCCGCGATGACACCGTCCAGCGAGCCGTGGTCCGCCAGCCACTTGGCCGCCGTCTTGGGGCCCACCTTGTCCACACCGGGCACGTTGTCCACCGCATCACCGATCAACGAGAGGTAGTCGACGATGCGCTCCGGAGGCACGCCGAACTTCGCCAGCACCCCGGCCTCGTCCAGCGTCTCGTTGCTCATGGTGTTGATCAGCGTGACCGCAGGCGTCACCAACTGCGCCAGATCCTTGTCGCCCGTGGAGATCACCACCCGGTGCCCGCTGGCCGCACCCACGCGGGCGAGCGTGCCGATGGCGTCATCCGCCTCGATGCCCGGCACCTCCAGCACCGGCCATCCCAACAGGCGCACCACTTCGTGGATGGGCCCGATCTGCTGGGCCAGCGCCTCGGGCATGGGCGGACGATGGGCCTTGTACTCGCCATACCAGGCATTGCGGAAGGTGTCGCCCTTGGCATCGAACACACAGGCGGCGTGAGCGGCAGGCACCTGCTCGCGCAGGCGCTTCATCATCGCCACCATGCCGTGCACGGCACCCGTGGGGAAGCCGTCTGGCCCGCGCAGGTCCGGCATGGCGTGGTAGGCGCGGTAGAGGTAGCTGGATCCATCCACCAGCAGCAAGGTGTGTTCGCTCATCAGGACCTCGGGTCTCTTTCGTCGCGGGCAGTGTCTGCGGCGTTTGTGTGGCCAGCATTGTGGGGCGGCACCGGGGCCGGCTGGCAGGCAGCCCCCCCTGCGCACCCCCCGCCTAGAATTCCAGGCATGAGCAACGCGAGGACGCCCCGACACCTGTCCGCCCGACGGGGGCCCTGCTGATGGCCGTCTACACGGAGGTGGCCCCTTCTGACGCCGATGCCCTGCTGCGCCGCCTGGGCCTGGGTGCGCTGACCGATCTGCGGGGCATACGCTCCGGCATCGAGAACACCAACTACTACGCCACCACCGCCCAGGGGCAGTGGGTGTTGACGCTGTTCGAGCGCTTGCCACGGGAGCAGTTGCCGTACTACCTGGAACTGATGCGCCACCTGGCCGCCCACGGGATCCCCGTGCCGGCCCCTCAGGCGGACGAACGTGGCTCGCTGGTGCACACACTGTCGGGAAAGCCCTCCGCGGTGGTCACCCGCCTGCCCGGCAGCCACCGGCTGGCCCCCGGCGCACTGCACGCCGAGCAGGTGGGGGCCATGCTGGCCCGCATGCACCGTGCGGGCGCCGACTTCCCCTTGCACCAGCCTCACCTGCGAGGGCTTTCATGGTGGCTGGAGACCGTGCCGGTGGTGCTGCCTCACGTGCCAGCCGAGGTGGCCGAGCTCTTGCAGTCGGAGTTGGCGTTCCAGCGCCACCTGGCCGAGTCACCCGCAGGGTCTGCCCTGCCCCGCGGGCCCATCCATGCCGACCTGTTCCGCGACAACGTGATGTTCGACGAGACGGCCGGTGAAGACCGGCTGTGTGGGTTCTTCGACTTCTACTTCGCAGGGACCGACACCTTGCTGTTCGACGTGGCGGTGTGCCTGAACGACTGGTGCATCGACCATGCCAGCGGGCGCCTGGTCGAGGAACTGGCGGTTCCCTTCCTGGCAGCCTACCAAGGCGAGCGGCTGCTCACGCCTGCTGAACTGCGCCTGCTGCCCGCGCTGCTGCGCGCGGCCGCGTTCCGGTTCTGGCTGTCGCGCCTGTGGGACTGGTTCCTGCCGCGCGATGCGGCCCTGCTTCAGCCGAAGGACCCCACGCACTTCGAGCGCGTGCTGCGCGACGGATTCCGACTGTTCGGCAAGCATCCGCTGGCCTTCAGCGTGCTGCTGGTGGCCTTCCTGGTCTCCGCCCTCGCCTTGTCGCTGC
>CANHVY010000003.1 GCA_947464185.1 Burkholderiales bacterium | reverse complement strand
CGGGCCGACGCCGCAGGCCGCGGCACAGGCCGCGCGCACGCTCGGTTTCCCCGTGGTGCTGAAGGTGCTGTCCGCCCAGATTTCGCACAAGAGCGACGTGGGCGGTGTCGCGCTGAACCTGGAGTCCGAGCAGGACGTGGCCGCCGCCGCCCAGGCCATGCTGACACGGGCCGCGCAGTTGCGGCCGGATGCGCACATCGAGGGCTTCACCGTCCAGCCCATGGTACGCCGCCCGCGCGCGCTGGAGCTCATCATCGGCAGCAGCATCGACCCGCAGTTCGGCCCGGTGATCCTCTTCGGCCAGGGCGGCACCGCCGTGGAGGTGCTGGCCGACCGGGCCGTGGCCTTGCCGCCGCTGAACGCCGCGCTGGCCCGCGCGCTGATCGAGCGCACGCGCGTGGCCCGGCTGCTGCACGGCTGGCGCGATGTGCCGCCCGCCGACATCGACGCCGTGGTGAGCACCTTGCTGGCGGTCTCCGATCTGCTGGCCCGCGAGCCGCGCATCGCCGAGATCGACATCAACCCGCTGTTGTGCGACGCCCAGGGCGCCCTCGCGCTGGACGCCCGGGTGCGCGTCAGCGCCACGGCCCCCGGAGGCGCGCAGCGCTTCGCCATCCGGCCCTACCCGCA
Organism: Burkholderiales bacterium; assembly: GCA_947464185.1. Taxonomy (GTDB): domain Bacteria; phylum Pseudomonadota; class Gammaproteobacteria; order Burkholderiales; family Burkholderiaceae_C; genus Rubrivivax. The sequence continues at coordinate 118,403 of CANHVY010000003.1, read as the reverse complement.
GGAACTGGTGGAGACCGTCGCCTGGCAGGGCCGGCCGCTGGTGCTGCGCCCCATCCGGCCCGAGGACGAACCCCAGCACACCGCCTTCGTGGAACGCCTGGATGCGCTGGACATGCGCCTGCGCTTCTTCTACAGCCGGCGCAGCATCGGCCACACCGAGATGGCGCGGCTGACACAGATCGACTACGAGCGCGAGATGGCCTTCATCGCCACCGCTGCGGACGCGGCAGGCCGGGAGGAAACCCTGGGCGTGGCCCGCGCCGTGGCCGACCCCGACAACGAGCAGGCCGAGTTCGCCATCGTCGTGCGCTCCGACCTCAAGGGCGGCGGCCTGGGCGAGCTGCTGATGCGCAAGCTCATCACCCACTTCCGCAGCCGCGGCACCCGCCGGATGGTGGGGGATGTGCTCAAGGAGAACGAGCGCATGCTGGAGTTGGCCCGGCACCTGGGCTTCGACGTCGACCCCAGCGCTCAAGAGCCCGACACGACCCGGGTGGTGCTGTCCTTGGAGGCCCCGCCAGGCACCTGCTGATCGAGGTCAGGCGGCGTCAGGCCGAGGAGGTGCGGGAGCCGGCGCCGGCATCGGCAGATGCTGCGCCGCCGTGACGCCCATCGAGACATAAATGCTGGTCAGGGCCTCGGCGCCGACGTCGGCCGGGCTCACCCACTCCTGCGGCACGAACAGCAGGCCGCCGCCAATGGGCACGGGCGCCGTGGGCACCAGCACCGCCAGGCAGGCGCGGCCGGCCACGTCCACGGGCTCGGAACTGGACAACAGCGCCAGCACCGACGCGCCACCCGGCCCGCCGAAGTGGCACCACACCGGCGTGAGCGAGCGTGCGCCGCCCTCGGCGCCCCCAGCGGGGTTCTGCTGCAGCAGGCCCACCATGCGCTGCGCCAGATCCCACACGGTGCGCACCAGCGGAATGCGGCGCAGCAGCCGATCCACCAGCAGCGCCATGCTGCGGCCGATGGCGCGTTCGATCAATACGCCCAGCAGCAGGATGGCCAGGGCCACGATGCCCAGGCCGATCAAGTAGCCCACGAGTTCTGACCCGGTCACGCCCAGGCCGATGCCGCCCAGCACCGATCCCATCGCACTGCCCGGGCCCAGCCAGCGCCACAGCAGGCTCACCGCCCACCAGAACACGAACACCGTGGCCGCCAGCGGCAACGCCGCCAACGCGCCAGTGACGAAGGTGCGCAGCAAGTGAGATGAGACCGTCTTCATGGCCGCGGATTATGGGAGGCCCCAGCCGGGCAGTCGCAAGCGGGCGTCATTCACGTCCACGCCAAAGGCCAATCCCAGCAACTGCACTTCCAGCCCTTCCTCGCGCGCCAGCGTGGCCCCCGCCAAGCCCCACAAGGACACCTGCCAGCCCGTGCCGCTGGGCGCCGGTGCCACCCAGGTGGCAGGGCCCAGCCAGTCCTTGCCGATGGCGGTGGGGGGCAGGTCCAGCCCCAGGCCCGGTACTTCGCGCGCCACCCAGGCCACGAAGGTGTTGCTGTTCGGCCCGGGCCAGGCGCGGTAGCGGTCCGGCCAGGGGTAGCGCTGCACGGCAGACTCGATGCGGTCGATCAGCGCCTGCGCGTGCGGCCCACGATGCTCCACCAGCAACTGCGGGGGCGCACCGTACCAGTGCCGATCCGGCTCGGCGCCCTCGGTGGTCACCAGGGCCTGCCCGCCGCGCATGGCGCGCCAGCCGATCACCTGGTAGGTGGTGTAGGCCGTGGCCCCCTCACGCTTGACGGCGATCCACGGGTGGATGGCGAACGCCCCGCGCCAGCGCACGGCCCGGGCCCCGTAGACCTGCACCACGGCCTGCCGCTCCAGGGCGGGATCGGGCGCCTGCCCCGTGCGGTCCTGCCGCGCCGCGTACCACGGCGTGCTGAGGTCCACCGTGCCGGAGGCCATCACCGACAGCGGCCCCGCCAGCAGCAAGGCCAGCAGCCCGGCCAGCGCCACCAGGCTGATCAGCGCGCGGCGCCAGCGCCGCGGCCCCGCCGTCGTCACGCTGGCTCGCCATGCCGGCCTGCGCCGGCGGCAAACCGGGCGGCGCCTTGCAGCCCCTCGTCCTCCACCACGGGATAGCCACCGGCCCCTTCCTGCTGCAGAGCCTGGTCCAGCGGCAGGCCCCACTGGGCATGGGCCGAGGCCCGGTCCGCTCGCAGGCAGGCCTGGGGAAAGCCCGCAATCTGCGCCGCCAGCGCCTGGGCTGCGGCCAAGGCCTGCCCATCCTCCACCACCCGGTTGACCAGGCCCATGGACAGGGCCTCCTCGGCCGGCACGGCGCGCCCGGTGAGGATCAGGTCCAGCGCCCGGCCCATGCCCACCACGCGGGGCAGCCTGACCGTACCGCCATCGATCAGGGGCACGCCCCAGCGGCGGCAGAACACCCCCAGCACGGCGCTGCGGGCGGCCACGCGCAGGTCGCACATCAAGGCCAGTTCCAACCCGCCCGCCACGGCGTGGCCCTCGATGGCCGCGATCACCGGCTTGGAGAAGTCCATGCGCGTCGGCCCCATGGGGCCGTGGGCCGTGCCGGTGGGCTCGACGAAGTTGTGCCGCGCCGGGTCGCCCAGGGCTTTCAGGTCGGCCCCGGCGCAGAACGTGCCCCCCCGGCCGTGCAGCACGGCCACCCGCAGGGCGTCATCGGCCTCGAAGGCCTGAAAGGCCTGCAGCAGCGCCGCCGCCGTCGGGCCGTCCACGGCATTGCGCACCTCAGGGCGGTGCAGATGGAGGGTGAGCACGTGGCCGTCGCGCTCGGTCGTCACGCAGGGTGTGGTCATGTCAGGGTGTGCGCGGACGCAGCCGCTCCAGTTGCAGGGTCGTGGTGTCCAGTTGTGCGGACCGGGCGGGGGCGTTGAACATCGGCACGCGCACCACCACGGTCTCACGCACCCAGCGCGCCGGAATCCGCCCCAGGCAGGCCAGGTGGCCGTCGGCGGCCGGCACCTCCAGCACCTCGGCGGCAGGGCCGTACAAACGCAGCGGCTGCCGGTCGCACACCGTGAAGCCGAACGCCGGCCAGACCGCGATGAGCACCGTGTCCGTGGCCGGGTCATGATCACGCAGCACGATGGTGACGCCATCGCGCTGGCGCTCCGCGGCGGTGGACATGAACACCGGCTCGGGCGCCGCGCCCGGACCGGCGGGGACCGCGACATGCTCGCCTGCCAGCGCAGGAAAGGCGAGCGTGGCGGAAACGAGCAACACGCCCAGAGCCGACCGTCCCCCGCGGCTCGAATGGCGCCAATGGCCCCAATGGCCCCAATGACCCGCATGGCCGGAATGGCCTGAGTGGTCCGAACGGCCCGAACGGCCCCAAAAGCCCGAGCCGCCCCAGCGGGGCCCCTGCGGCAGAAGGTGTGTTCGTGCTTTCCACATGCGGTCACTGTAGGGCCGAGGCTTGAAGCGTGCACGCGCGGTGCGCCATCGCCCCGTGCCGCCGCATCACCGACCACAGGGCTATGATCCGACATCGCAACGCAACTGCAACGCAACCCGTGAAGACCGCCACCCTGCCCTCCCTGCGCGTGGAACCCGATCTGCGCCAGGCCGCCGAGAGCGTGCTGCGGGAGGGCGAGACCCTCTCCAGCCTCATCGAGACCGCGCTGCGCGAAGCCATCCAGCGCCGGCGCCTGAACGAGGAGTTCCTGGCGCGGGGCCTGCGCGCGCGCGCGGAAACGCAACAAGGCCATGCCACCCACCCGGCCGCAGCCGTCCATGCCGAACTGCAGCAACGCCTGGACAGGCGACGCAAGGCCGTGCTGGGGTAGACCACATGTTCGAGGTGCGGTACGCCGAAGCGGCACGGCAGGACCTGCTTCGGCTGTTCGACTTCCCCCTTGAACGGGCCAGGACCACCGAGGACTTCGACGCCGCGCAGGCGGTCATCGACCGCCTTTGCGACACCGTCGAGCGCCACCTCGCCCTGGCGCCGTTCGCCTACCGCAAGGCAGCCGACAGCCCGTTCCTGCGGGAACTGCTGATCCCGCTGGGCGCCACAGGCTACGTGGCCCTGTACGAGATCCAGGCCGCCCAGGTGGTGCTGATCCTGGCGCTGCGCCATCAGCGGGAAGACGATTACCACTGATGCTCCGACCGCCCGGTTCGGTAAAGAAAAGGCATGGCGAAAGGCCAGCGTAGTGGACGAAGGGGGTGTTCAATGTCGCTCGCCCCTGGGGGCCAAAGGTGACGAGCTGCGCTGCATTGAAGAGTTGACCACTTGTCGCTACCAGCGTCCGCGATACCCGGGGCGGTTCAACAAGACGCTCGCAAAAAGACCGTGACATACACCCTGATTCAACCGTTCACTTGCGCTACGTCAATCAGCACTCTCGGGCGCAGAGTGCTAATATCCTTTCACCCCTGAAGATCAGGGTAAACACTGAGAGGTCTATGAGCACTTTCGCTGCCAACGCCCTTGCCGTGCGCGACCCCTGGTCGCTGGTGCCGTCCCTTGGCAACCTGGACGCCTACATCAGCGCCGCGAACCGGCTGCCGATGCTGACGGCACAGGAAGAGTCTTCGCTGGCGCGCCGCCTGCGCGACCACGGTGACGTGCAGGCCGCCGGACAACTGGTGCTGTCGCACCTGCGGCTGGTGGTGTCCGTCTCGCGCCAGTACCTGGGCTACGGGCTGCCGCAGGGCGACCTGATCCAGGAAGGCAACGTGGGCCTGATGAAGGCCGTCAAGCGCTTCGACCCCGAGCAAGGGGTGCGCCTGGTGAGCTATGCGCTGCACTGGATCAAGGCCGAAATCCACGAATACATCCTGAAGAACTGGCGCATGGTCAAGGTCGCCACCACCAAGGCCCAGCGCAAGTTGTTCTTCAACCTGCGCTCCATGAAGCAGGGCATGAAGGCCGAGGCCGAGGAAGGCGACACGCACCGCAGCACGCTCACGCCCGCCGAGGTGAACCGCATGGCGCGTGAGCTCAACGTCAAGCCCGAGGAAGTGATCGAGATGGAAACCCGCCTGTCGGGCGGGGACGTGGCGTTGGAGCCCCAGGGGGACGACGAGGACGAGGCTTTCGCGCCCATCGCCTACCTGGCCGACGACCGCGACGAACCCACGCGCCACATCGAGGCCCGTCAGCGCGACTGGATGGCCGGCGACGGCATCGCCCACGCGCTGGAAGCGCTGGACGCCCGCAGCCGCCGCATCGTCGAGGAGCGCTGGCTGAAGGTGAACGACGACGCCAGCGGCGGCATGACGCTGCACGAACTGGCGGCGGAGTACGGCGTCAGCGCCGAGCGCATCCGCCAGATCGAGGTGGCCGCGATGAAGAAGATGCGCAAGGCCATCGAGGCGTCGGTTTGACCCCGCCCTGCGAACCAGCCTCAAAGCAACGGCCCTGACGGGCCGTTGTGCATTTCAGCGGACCTGCTGTGACCAGCGCGCCGCCTACTTGCCGTCCAGCAGCAGCCTCAGGTCGTGGACCAGGGCTTCGGACCCGGTGCCGTGGCGGGTGAACAGGCGCACGCGGCCCTGGGGATCGAACACATAGGAGCCCGCGGTGTGGTCGATGGTGTAGTTGCCCTCGGTCTTGCCGGGCACCTTGGCAAAGAAAACCTTGAAGTGCTTGGCCGCAGCCAGCGTTTCTTCCGGTGAACCGCGCAGCGCCACAAAGCCCGCGTCGAAATTGTCCACATAGGCCTTGAGCAGCTCGGGCGTGTCGCGCTCGGGGTCCACGGTGACGAAGAGGCCCTGCACGCGCTCGCCGTCCGCCCCCAATTGCTTCTTCACCGAGGCCAGCTCCACCAGCGTGGTGGGGCACACGTCCGGGCACTGGGTGAAGCCGAAGAACACGACCACGACTCGGCCCTTGAATTCGGCCAGGCTGCGGCGCTTGCCGTCCGGGTCGGTGAGCGACAGTTCCCGCGCGTAGTCCGCACCCGTGATGTCAATGCCCTTGAAGCTCGGGCTGCTGGCGCGGTCGCAGCCGCTCAGGCCCCCCAAGCCAAGCGCAACAGCGCCGGCCAGGGCGGCACCCAGCGCCAGGGCCCGGCGGCGGGAGTTGGCCGGTGGCCTCACCGCATCAGCCCCTGCAGCACGGGGCCCAGGTAATGGTCCAGCAGCAGCGCGGCAAACAGCAGCGACAGATGCCAGATCGAAAAGCGAAAGGTCTTGCGCGCCAGGGCGTCGCTGTAATGCCGCCACAGCTGCCAGGCGTAGTGGATGAACATCGCCCCCAGCACCACCGCGCTGACCAGGTAGATCAGCCCGCTCATGCCGATGATGAAGGGCAGCAAGGTGGAGGCGAACAGCACCAGCGTGTACAGCAGCACCTGCAGCCGGGTGAACTCCGGCCCGTGGGTGACCGGCAGCATGGGCAGGCCGGCGCGGCGGTAGTCTTCGGTGCGGTACAGCGCCAGCGCCCAGAAGTGCGGCGGCGTCCACAGGAAGATGATCAGGCACAGCACGATGGCCTCGGGGCCCACGTCGTTGCGTAACGCGGCCCAGCCCAGCACCGGCGGCATGGCGCCCGACGCCCCGCCAATCACGATGTTCTGCGGCGTCAGCGGCTTGAGCACCACCGTGTAGACCACCGCGTAGCCCACGAAGGTGGCGAAGGTGAGCCACATGGTCAGCGGATTCACCCACACCCACAGGACCAAGCTGCCCAACCCGCACAGCGCACCTGAGAACAGCAGCGTCTGCGTGTTGGTGAGTTCACCCTTGGCCGTGGGGCGCCAGGAGGTGCGGGCCATCTTGCGATCGATGTGCTGCTCCACCAGGCAGTTGAACGCGGCCGCCGCGGCTGCCACCAGCCAGATGCCGACCACGGCGGCGCCGGCCACTTTCAGGTCCGGCAGCCCGGGCTGGGCCAGCAACATGCCGATGAGCGCGCAGAAGACGATGAGCTGCACCACCCGGGGCTTGGTCAGGGCGTAGAACTGCGCCCAGCGGCTGGTCGCGGGTGCCACGGGAAGGGCGGTGGAAGTCATGGGTGCAGCCGCCGATTCTAGGAGGCCAGCCGGCGGGTGCGGTCCACAGACACCTCATGCTGCGCGGGCGCGGTGCGCAGGCGCTCACCGGCCCTCGCCCGGGCGATCAGGGACGTGGTCACCGCCACCAACCCTGCAGCCCCGGCCGAGTGCGCCAAAGCGGCCACGATCGGCCAGCCCAGCACCACGTTGGACAACCCGCTGATCATCTGCCACAGGGCCAGCCCCAGCAGCCACAGGGCGGTGCGGCGCAGCGCCGCGTCAGCGCCAGCCCACAGGCGCCAGGCCAGCACGCACAAGCCGGCAAACAACACCAGGGCCACGATGCGGTGCACCATGTGGATGGCCACCAGCGCCTGCATGGGGATGAAGCTGCCTTCGCCCGAGCGCCCCAGCTCGCGCAGCAGCGTGAAGCCTTCGCCGAAGTTCATCTCGGGCCACCACTGCCCATTGCAGGTGGGAAAGCCCGTGCAGGCCAGCACCGCGTAGTTGGTGGACACCCAGCCGCCCAGGGCGATCTGCACCCACAGCAAGGCCGTCACGCCCACGGCCCAGGCCCATTGCGTGGAGGTCAGCACCAAGCGGCGGCCCCGCCAGGTTTCATGCTGCACCATCAACAAGGCCAGCAGGAACATGCCGCCGAGCAGGTGAGCGGTGACCACGGCCGGGTAGAGCTTGAGGGTGACCGTGTACTTGCCGAACAGGCCCTGCACGATCACCCACACCAGGGTGACGGTGGGCCACCAGGGGGAATGGGGCAGCACCGACCGGGCAGGGCTGCCGGGGCCTGCGGTGCCGCGGCGCACACCCAGCCAGCTCGCCACGGCCATGACCAGGATCAGCACCCCCACCGTCATGGCCAGATAGCGGTGGATCATCTCGATCCAGGCCTTGGTGAAGGTCACCGGCCCGGTGGGCATGGCCGTCTGCGCCGCCTGGATGTCGCTGTGCGCGCCGATCGGGCTGGCCGCACCGTAGCAACCGGGCCAATCCGGGCAACCCAGGCCGGAGTCGGTCAGGCGCGTGAAGGAGCCGAAGACGATGAGGTCGAAGGTCAGGAACAGCGTCACTGCGGTGAGCGCGGCGATGCGCGCCGCAGTGTCACGGCCGCGCTGGCGCAGCCACACCCAGGACAGTGGCAGGGTGGCAATCACCAGCGCCAGCAGCCCCAGGCGCAGCGTGGGTGAGAGATCGACCAGGGGGACGTCGTTCATGGCGCGGGCTTCAGGCGGGAGGCCAGGACGGAGAAGCGGTGGAGATCAGGCTGCAATCGGTCTGCAAGGCGGTGCGAACAAGTCGTGATGAAGGGCAGGAAGCCTGGACCCTCACCGGCCCGCCGGATCCCAGAACGAGGAGGCGCGCAGCAACCGCTCCAGATCGCGCTTGACCTTGGCCGGTTCGGGCTGAGGCGGAAAGCGCATCATCCACTCGCCCATCGGGTCCACCACATACAGATGCCCTTCGAGCGGCTGGCCCGCGTCCGGCTGCAGCCACGCGGAGACTTCGGCCAGCGGCACCCGCAGCGCCTGCACGGGCTCGAGCCCGCCCAGGGACGCACGCAGTTCCGGTGCCAGCGGCGCGTCGTCGGTGATCAACCACACCTTGTCCAGGCGCTCACGTTCCTTGCCCAGCATCTGGCGAAGCTGCTTCTGCGTGTACAGCCGCTGCACACAAGCCGCATCGCAGCCACCACCGCCCACCACCACCAGCAGCCACTGGTTGCGCAGCGACTTCGGATCCACGGCCTGGCCCTCCAGGGTGCGCAGAGCCAGGCCCGGCGGGATCGTCCGGGTGGGTTGCACGAGGGTGCCGTAATTGGTGCGGCCCTCGGGACGGATGACGTAGTAGGTGAAGTACGACGCCAGCACGGGCGCCGCACAGGCCAGCAGCACCAGCAGCATCTTCAGCCGCCCACTCAAGGTGCGCCGGCGGACGTCCTGAGGCCCTGGTGCCGGCATGCTGTGAACGGTCAGCGACAGGGGTTCGTCAGGCTTCATTGCGGGGGCTGAAACGGGCGGCCAGGCGGCGGGGTCTGAGAATCTGGAACCAGACATACAGGGCGATCGTCAACGCCGACAAGGCAAGCCACTGGAAGGCGTAGCCGTAGTGCTTGTGGACGTCGGCAGCAGGGAAAGGCCAGTCGCGCAGCAGGCGGTCAGGGTTGGGGGCTTGGCGGGTGACGACCGGCGCCTCGTCCAGTTCCAGGACAGAGAGCGGGCGCAATTTCAGACGGGTTTCCAAGGCAAACGCCGCCATGTCGAGATTTTGCCGGATGGGTCCCTCGGCTGCCGCGTCGAAGTCGTACAGCCGGGCTGGCGGCGGGGCGATACGGGCGCTCAACTGCACACCACCGGTCGGCAGCGCAGGGGCCTGCACGCGGGTGCGGTCGCGCAGGTCACGCGGCAGCCAGCCGCGCTGCACCAGGACCGCCGTGCCGTCGGGCAGCGCCAGCGGGGTCACGGCGAAGAAGCCCGGTCGGCCCTGCATCTGGCGGTTTTCCAGGTACACGGTGTGCTCGGGCAGCCACACACCCTGCAAGCGGATGCGCCGGTGCAGCGAACTCGCCAAGGTCTGCGCATCGCCCGGCAACTCGGGCGGCGACAACTCGGGCAGGTCGCGACGCGCGTCCAGGCTGGCCTGCAAGGCTGTCTTCTGCGCTGCACGGTCCAGCTGCCACACGCCCAGCCTGGCCGTCACGCCGGCGGTCAGCACCGCGGCGACCAGCACCACCCACCGCGCCTTGCTCAGCATGCGCAGGCACCACAGACGAAGCCGGGCCGTGTGAAATACTCAGCCCATATGAAGGTTGTCATCGTGATCCTGCTGGTGGCGGTGCTGGCAGCGTTGGCCGGCGCGGGCCTGTTCATGCTGCGCAAAGGCTCTGAGCCCGGCTCCAAGAGCCCCGCCATGGCGCGCGCCCTGGCTGTGCGGGTGGCCTTGTCCATCACGGTGTTCCTGTTCGTGCTCCTGGCCTGGTACTTCGGCTGGATCAAGCCGTCCGGCATCCCGATTTCCGCCTGAGTCCCTTCCCGTCGCGCCCAGCAGGCGCACGTCTGGGCGCAAGAACCCACCCTGTTGACAAAAAACGCCGCACAAGGCGGCGTTTCTTCACGGTTACGTTGGGGCTCAGAGCCAGTAGACCAGGAAGTACAGGCCCAGCCAGACCACGTCCACGAAGTGCCAGTACCAGGCCGCACCTTCGAAACCGAAGTGGCGCGCGGGCGTGAAGTGGCCCTTTTGCAGGCGCAGCGTGATGAACAGCAGCATCAGCATGCCCACGAACACGTGGAAGCCGTGGAAGCCGGTGAGCATGAAGAAGGTGGAGCCGAAGATGCCCGAACTGAGCTTCAGGTTCAGGTCCCTGTAGGCGTGCACATACTCGTAGGCCTGGACGCCCAGGAAGGTCGCACCCAGAAGCACCGTGACCCACATCCAGAAGATGGTCTTGCCGCGCTGGTTGGCGATCAGCGCATGGTGGGCGATCGTGAGGGTGACACCAGAGGTGAGCAGCAAGGCGGTGTTGATGGTGGGCAGCCAGAACGGACCCATGGTGGCAAAGGGCTCCACGATGCCCGCCGGGGAAGCAGTGGCTCCGCCACCCGCGCTCGGCCACACGGCCTTGAAGTCAGGCCACAACACCTGGTGGTCGAGGTTGCCCAGCATCGGCAGGGCGTGCACGCGCGCCCAGTACAAGGCCCCGAAGAAGGCCGCGAAGAACATCACCTCGGAGAAGATGAACCAGCTCATGCTCCAGCGGAAGGAGACGTCGATGCGGTCAGAGTACAGGCCGCCCTCGCTCTCGGCGATGGCCACGCTGAACCACTGGTACAGGGTGAACAGCCAGATCACCATGCCCAAGGCCAGCGAGTAGGCGCCCCAGCTGACACCGTTGACCCACTGCCCGGCCCCCAGGATGACGAAGAACAGTCCGAGCGAGGACTGCGCCGGGAAGCGCGAGGGCGACGGAATGAAGTAGTACGGCGTGGTGCCCGCGGGGGTGGTGGCGGCCATGTCTTGTTTTCTCCTCGAACCAGGTGTCTACCAGTTGTCTAAAAGGGCGCTTGGGGTGGGGGGCGGTCCTGGGGTCAGGCAGCGACGCCGCTGCTGATCACCCACCGCACCGTCAGGACCAGCGCCAGGATGAAGATCGCGGCGCCGCACAGGCCGGCCACGATGACGTGGACGGGGTTCAACTGGTGCACGTCCTGCTCGTAGCCGGCGCGCTTGCGCAGGCCCACGAACGACCAGGCCACCGCCTTCACGGTCTGCACGAACGACAAAGGTCGCTCGGTGGCCGCCTTGAGGTCGGAACCGCTGGGGCCGCTCACGTGCGCCCTCCCGTGAGCGAGGCCAGTGGGGCCGTCGGCGCGGCCGGGGTCTTGCCGCCCACCTCGAAGAAGGTGTAGGACAAGGTGATGGTCGTGACGTCCTTCGGCAACTTCGGGTCGATCACGAACGCCACCGGCCAGGTCTTGCTCTCACCAGGCGCCAGGATGTATTCGTTGAAGCAGAAGCACTCAAGCTTGTTGAAGTGCGACGCCGAGTGGCGCGGCGCGTAGCTCGGGATGGCCTGTGCCGCCATGATGCGGTTCTGGATGTTCCTGAACTCGTACTGCACAGTCGTCAACTCGCCCGGATGCACCTGGATGGACCGCACCGCAGGCTTGAAATCCCACGGTCCGCGCACATTCGCGTCGAACTCCACCGTGATGGTGCGCGAGGTGTCCACCTGGGTGTTGGTCACCTGCCCCTTGGCCCCGAGCCAGCCGCCGGCCACACGCCGCTCGGCCACGCTGAGCACGTTGATGCCCAGCGCCTCGCAGATGGCGCGGTACATCGGCACCAGCGCGTAGCCGAAACCGAACATCACCATGGCCACCACCACCAGCTTGCCCAGCATGCGGCGGTTGTCAGCGCGAAGGGAAACAAATCTCATGTCAACGTCCCAGCCAAACCATCTTCACCACGAAACCCAAGGCGAACACCAGGGCCATCGAGGCCAGGATCCAGCCCAGCCGGGCATTGGCCTTGCGCTGCTCAGGAGTCGGGGCCACGGCCGCGTTCTGCCTCTTTTCGTGGTCAACCAGATTCAACCCACCACGCGCGTGGCGGTGGCGTCCAGCTTGGGCGGGGTCTCGAAGGTGTGCCAGGGTGCAGGTGAAGGCACTTCCCACTCCAGGCCTTCAGCCGCTTCCCAGGGCTTCTGCGGAGCGGGCTCACCCTTGCCGCGCATCATGGGCACCACCACGAACACGAAGAAGTACACCTGCATCAGGCCGAAACCGAAGGCACCCACTGAGGCGATGGCGTTGAAGTCGGCGAACTGCATCGGGTAGTCGGCGTAGCGGCGCGGCATGCCCGCCAGACCCAGGAAGTGCATCGGGAAGAAGGTGATGTTGAAGAAGATCAGCGAGCCCCAGAAGTGGATCTTGCCGCGCGTCTCGGAATACATCACGCCCGTCCACTTCGGACCCCAGTAGTACACGCCGGCGAACAGCGCGTACAGCGAGCCGGCCACCAGCACGTAGTGGAAGTGCGCCACCACGTAGTAGGTGTCCTGCAGCTGGATGTCGATCGGTGCCATGGCCAGGATCAAGCCCGTGAAGCCGCCCATGGTGAACACGAACAGGAAGCCGACCGACCACAGCATGGGCGTTTCGAAGGTCATCGAACCCTTCCACATCGTGGCGATCCAGTTGAAGATCTTCACGCCCGTGGGCACGGCAATCAGCATGGTCGCGTACATGAAGAACAACTGACCCGTCACCGGCATGCCCGTGGTGTACATGTGGTGCGCCCACACGATGAAGGACAGGATGGCAATCGAGGCCGTGGCGTACACCATGGACGCGTAGCCGAACAGCGGCTTGCGCGCAAACGCCGGGATGATGGCGCTGACGATGCCGAAGGCCGGCAGGATCATGATGTAGACCTCGGGGTGGCCGAAGAACCAGAAGATGTGCTGGTACATCACGGGGTCGCCGCCGCCCGCGGGGTTGAAGAAGCTGGTGCCGAAATGGCGATCGGTCAGCGTCATGGTGATGGCACCGGCCAGCACCGGCATCACGGCGATGAGCAGGTAGGCCGTGATCAGCCAGGTCCAGCAGAACAGCGGCATCTTCATCAGCGTCATGCCAGGCGCGCGCATGTTCAGGATGGTGACGATGATGTTGATGGAGCCCATGATGGAACTCGCGCCCATGATGTGCATCGCGAAGATGGCCGCGTCCATGGACGGGCCCATCTGCAAGGTCAGCGGGGCGTAGAGCGTCCACCCAGCGGCGGGCGCGCCGCCCGGCATGAAGAAGGAGCCCGCGAGCATCAGCGCGGCCGGGATCAACAGCCAGAAGCTCAGGTTGTTCATGCGCGCGAAGGCCATGTCGGCCGCGCCGATCTGCAGCGGGATCATCCAGTTCGCAAAGCCCACGAAGGCCGGCATGATGGCGCCGAACACCATGATCAGGCCGTGCATGGTGGTGAGCTGGTTGAACAGTTCGGGGTTGACGAACTGCAGCCCGGGCTGGAACAACTCGGCGCGGATGCCCAGCGCCAGGATGCCACCCACCATGAACATCGCGAACGAGAACAGCAGGTACATCGTGCCGATGTCCTTGTGGTTCGTCGCAAACACCCAACGACGCCACCCGTGGGGGTGACCGTGGTCGTGCGCGTGGTCGTCAGCGTGGCCGTGGTGGTCAAGAACTGCGCTCATGGGAGGTTCCTCGAACTGAAAACTGTAGGGGCTGTGGCCGGTGTGGCGTAGGGGCGTGGCAATTCAGGCGATCTTCACTTGCGTGCAGCGACGATGTCGGCCGGCTGCACCACCTGACCGGTCTTGTTGCCCCAGTTGTTCTTGGTGTATGTGATCACCGCGGCGATCTCGGTGTCAGACAACTGCTTCCAGGCCGGCATGGCACCGTTGGCTGCGCCGTTCAACATGATGGCAATCTGCTTGGACTTGTCAGCGTCCAGCACCAACGCCGAGCCATCCAGGGCCTTGATGGGGCCGGCCCCCTTGCCGCTGGTCTGGTGACAAGCCACACAGTTGGCGGCGTAAATCTTCTCGCCGCGCGCGGCCAGATCCTCCAGCTTCCAGACCTTGGTGGGATCGTCAGCCTTGGCCGCCAATTCCTTCTTCTTGCCTTCCACCCACTTGGCATAGTCGTGGGCCGACAGAACTTTCACGTGGATGGGCATGTAGGCGTGCTCCTTGCCGCAGAGCTCGGCGCACTGGCCGTAGAAGTCGCCCGTCTTCTCGGCGCGGAACCAGGTGTCGCGCACGAAGCCGGGGATCGCGTCCTGTTTGACGCCAAAGGCCGGCACCATCCAGGCGTGAATGACATCGTTGGCGGTGGTGATGATCCGGATCTTGCGGTCCACCGGCACGACCAGCGGGTTGTCCACCTTGAGCAGGTAGTTATCCACCGGCGCCGGCTTGCCTGAGTCCGACATCACACGGTGGGAGTTGTCCAGCGTGGACAGAAAGCCGATGCCCTCGCCCTCGCCCTTGAGATAGTCATAACCCCACTTCCACTGATAGCCGGTAGCCTTGATGGTGATGTCGGCGTTGCTCGTGTCTTTCATCGCCACCACGGTGCGGGTGGCCATGGCACCCATGCCGATCACGATGATGAACGGAATGACCGTCCAGGCGATCTCCACACCCAGGCTCTCGTGGAAGTTGGCCGGCTTGTGGCCGACCGACTTGCGGTGCTTGAGGATGGAATAGAACATCACACCGAAGACCGCCACGAAGATGACGATGCAGATGCCCATCACGACATAGTGGAGCCACTGCTGCTGCTCGGCGATCTTGGTGACCGCCGGGTGCAGGTCGAGCTGGCGCACGGCCGGCCCGCCCGGCAGATCATTGACTGCCAGCGCAACCGAAGCCTGGGCGCTTGCCCCCAAGGCCAGCGCTGCGCGCAGCATCGTGTGCCAGGGACGCGTGCAGGAAGGGAGTGAGGTCTTCATCTTCTGGGACTCAAGCGGAATGATCTGGAAGGGCATCGGCGGCAACCGCAGCCGGCTGGAGGGAGGCGCGCAGGGCAGCACGCAATTCACGGGCAAAGTCGGCGCGCGCTTCAGCACGCAGGAAACGACCAATGCGCACGGCCTGGCCCTGACCGGCCAGCTCAATGAGCGAACCGTCACCGTTGAGTGGCTCGACAGACAGCCAGGGCGTCCTGAAACTCGTGGAAGTGCAGACGGCCCCGCACGACTGCTCTACCGTCAGCGACTGCCCCGTCAGGGTGACCGTGTCCCCGTCGCCCGCATGCCGGGCGTAAACGAGCAATGCCACAGCCAGCAGAACGAGTTCGATGCCCGCAAACCAAAGTACCACGGGCGCGCCGTTGAACGCAAACCCGGCCGCGATGACAAGCGAGACCAGGCACATGGACAGGTAGAAACCGCCCAGCTGGCCTGGCGTGAGAGAGCAGTTGCGACGCAGCACCCACTGAACGCCTTCCACCTGGCCCGGCGCCTGCAGCACGCGGCCAAAGCGCCAAGCGCCAGCCGACGCCGGGGCGTACCAAGAGGGTGAAGCGACAGAGGCGGACATCGGAGAGGAATCTGACAGCGTGCTGACGTCTAGGGTTTCGACTGGAGCAGGAGCCATCCCCACCGCCTCGGCGGGTTGTGCCTCCTCCTCAGAAAGCGAGCCTCATTCTATCGTAGCGATGCCCCGAGCCGGGCCTTGCCACACCGTGCGGCGCAAGGCCAGTAGGGACTCAGCGATGCTGCCTGCGCGCCATCGCGCGGAAGTCTGCCAGGTCCACCCGGGACTCCGCCGCCACCCGGGCGCGCGCAGGCGGTCTGAAGGCATGGCCGTAGGCCACCTCGAAGCTCAGCGCGATGCGCCCGTCGCTCCTGTTCGCAGACGTCTGGCGCAGGCCTTCCAGCAGTTGATCGCGCCAGCGCGGCGTGCGCAGCCCCGCATACCGCTGCAGGTCGACGTTGGCACCCAGGGTGCGCAGTTCTTCCAGGCAGGCGGTGGCGTCCGCCCAGGTCAGCACGATCTGCTCCTGGTCCATCACGGGGTCGGCGAAACCTGCGGCCACCAGCATGTCCCCCAGATCGTGCATGTCCACCAGCGGGGCCATGGGGGGGCCCCAGGCCCTGGCCGCGTACAGCGACCGCAGTTCGGGCAGGCTGCCCGGGCCGAGGCAGGAGAACATCAGGAAACCGTCCACCGCCAGGGCCCGGTGCCACTGCGCGATCGTGGCGGAGGGGTCTTCCTGGACATGCAGCGCCATGTTGCTCCACACCAGCTGGGCGGAGCCCGCAGCCACTTGCACCGGCGCCAGCGCGCGCGGCCCGGCCCTGCGCCACCGGCTGGGGGACCACCACGGCCGGGCAGACGGGGGGGCTTCGCCAGCGGCCGGCGCCAGGAAGCATTCCACGGGCAGCACCTGCGGCGGGGACCCGCCGCGGGCGTAGGCAGCCTGCAATGCCTGGCGCCCACCGCCTGCCCGAGCCTCCCAGTCGAAGATGACCTGCGGCCTGAGCTTGATGACGGACAGCCGCTCGGCCATGCGCCGCGCCACCTCGGCGTGCAGCCAGGGCGCCCCATCGGCGTGCTGCCACCGGCCGATCACTCGTGCCAGCGCGGCGGACTGGACGGGCCGCCGGGCGCCCGAGGACAGCGAATTCGGTGAGCCTGGCAAGTCCATCCGGGCCAGTATATTGACCATCCATGCGCCCGTGCCGGGCCTCGATCCTCGCTGAATGCCTCACCCATGCTCCTGTTGAGTCGCCGTGTCGGGTCGCCATGTCGAGCCGCCACCTGATCGACCGAATGCCCTCCAGCTGCCGCATCTGCAGATGCTGGGGCGCCAGCTCCCTGTGCGGCGCCTGCCTGCAGCGCTTCTCTGCGCCGCAGCACCGCTGCCAGCGCTGCGGGCTGCCCCTGCCGGGGATGGAAGCTGCCCCCTCGACGTGCGGAGCCTGCACGTCGCAGCCCCCCGTCTGGAGGCGCGCGGTGTGCGCGCAGGACTACGCCTTTCCCTGGAGCGACCTGGTAGGCGACTTCAAGTTCAAGGGGGACGTGGCCCTGGCCAGGCTGTTGGCACAGCAATTGGCCACCGCGCTTCGGCGGGCGCCGCAAGCGCTGGAGGTGGATCTGGTGCTGCCCGTGCCACTGTCGGCGCCACGTCTGCAGGAGCGCGGCTTCAACCAGTCCTGGGAACTGGCGCGCAGGCTGGGCCAGATCTTCGGCCTGACCTGCCACGCGGATCTGCTTCAGCGGCCCGTGGACACCGCCCACCAGGTGGACCTGTCCCTGCAGGAACGGGACCGCAATCTGCGCGGCGCTTTCATGGTGACCCCGGGTCAGCACCAGAAGGTCGCGGGACGCCGCGTGGCCGTGGTGGACGACGTCATGACCACGGGGGCCACATTGCGGGAGGCCACCCGCACCCTGCTGCTGGCAGGCGCCTTCAGCGTGGACGTCTGGACGGTGGCCCGCACGCCTTGAATGGCTGCACCACGCCGCCCTCCCCGCACCGCCCGTCAAAAGGCCCGTCACAACGCCCGACTCCACGCCCGCCCCCCGCGCCCGACTCCACGCGGATTACACGAGCCCCCTGATGTTCCACATCGTCCTGGTCCAGCCCGAGATCCCGCCCAACACGGGCAACGTCATCCGCCTGGCAGCCAACACCGGCTGCACCTTGCATCTGGTGGAGCCGCTGGGCTTTGCGATGGAGGACAAGCTGCTGCGCCGTGCCGGGCTCGACTACCACGAGTTCGCTGCCGTGCGCCGACATGCCAGCTGGCAGGCTTTGTTGGCGCAGGCCCAGCCCGAGCCTGCGCGCATGTTCGCCTTCACGACCCGAGGCTCACGGCCGTTCAGCGAGGTTGCGTGGCGAGCGGGGGATTGGCTGGTCTTCGGCTGCGAGACGGCCGGACTGCCGGCCTCACTGCGCGACAGCTTTGCACCGGACTGCAGGGTGCGGCTGCCCATGCGGGCCGGACAGCGCAGCCTGAACCTGAGCAACGCGGTGGCCGTGGCCGTGTTCGAAGCCTGGCGGCAATGCGGCTACGAGGGTGGGGCCTGAAGGCCGGCGCGCCGGCCTTCAGAACCCTTCAGAACCCTTCAGACCGCGCATCCCGGCCCATGAGCCGGGCCACGGCCTGCGCGGGGGCGAGCCGCCCCTGCAGAACCTCGACGACGGCGGCGGTGATGGGCATGTCCAGACCGAGGGCTTGCGCACGGGCCAGGACGGTGGCGGCCGAATACACCCCTTCAGCCACGTGACCGAGGGCAGCCACGGCCTCGTCCAGCGAGCGGCCCTCGGCCAGCATCAGGCCGACCTGCCGGTTGCGCGACAAGGCGCCCGTGGCCGTGAGCACCAGGTCCCCCAGGCCGGACAGGCCCATGAAGGTCTCGGCCCGGGCGCCCAAGGCCAGGCCCAGCCGGGTGATCTCCGCCAGCCCCCGGGTGATGAGCGCGGCACGCGCATTCAGACCAGGCGCGGTCGCGGCGGTGGTCTGCGCCGCCAGGCCGTCGAGAATGCCTGTGGCGATGGCCATGACGTTCTTGACGGCGCCACCCACCTCAACACCCGTCGGGTCTTGCGAGGTGTAGATGCGCAAGGCGCCGCCGTGAAAGGCTTGCACGGCCTGCTGGCACAAGGTGGGGTCGCTGCTGGCCGCCACCAGGGCCGTGGGGCGGCCCTGCGCCACTTCCAGCGCAAAGCTCGGGCCCGACAGCACGCCCGAGGCCCCGCCAGGGCGCAGGCTCTGGGCGATCTCGTGCCCCAGGGCACCGGAACCGGCTTCGAAACCCTTGCACAGCCACAGCACGGAGGATTGCGGTGACAGGCGCTGCAAGGCCTCGCGCAGGCCGCTCATCGGGGTGCCGATGATGGTCAGGCCCTCGGACCCGTGTTGCGCGGCCACGCTCCAGGAATCGGTGATGCGCAGACGCGCGTCGAGGTCCACGCCAGGCAGGTAGCGCGCGTTGCGCCGATCGCGCTGCAACAGGCCCGCCTGCACCGGATCTCGCGCCCAGAGCAGCACGTCGTGGCGGGCTGCCGCGCAGTGGGCCAGCGCCGTCCCCCAGGCACCCGCCCCGAGCACCGTCAGCTTCATGCGGGTTCCTGCACCAGACGCGGCCTTGTCCGCCGTGCTTGACCCGAGGGCAGGCTCAGTTCAGGCTGGTGATGATGCCCGACCCGGCCTCCGAGGAGGCCGCCTGCTGCTGGGCCTCGAACATGGCCTGGAAGTTCACTTCGGTCAGCAGGATGGGAGGGAAGCCTGCGCGGGTGCAGATGTCGGAGATGATGGCGCGCAGGTACGGGTAGATCATCTGCGGGCAGACGATGCCGATCAGGCCCTGCATCTGGTCGTCCGGGATGTTGCGTATCTCGAAGATGCCCGCCTGCTTGGCTTCCACCAGGAACAAGGCGCGGTCACCCACCTTGGTCGTGACCGTGGCGGTCACCGTGACCTCGAACACCCCCTCGGCCACAGGCTCGGCGCCCACACCGAGGTTGATGTCCACCTGCGGCTGGGCCTGCTCCACCAGGATCTGTGGGGAATTGGGCTGCTCCAGCGACAGATCCTTCAGGTAGATGCGCTGGATCTGGAACACGGGGGTCAGGTCTTCGTCGGCCATGGGGATTCTCAGGTGATGGAGGGGTCTTGAAGGGAACGGCTTGCGCTCGCTGGAGGTCCGGCCGTTGCCGGGCAGAGGTCAGGCACCAAAAGGGGGCGCACAGTTCACTGGAACTGGCCGACTGGCAGCCTGATAACCCCGCAGCGCGCGGCAGAGCACAAGATTATGTCCCCGTCAGACGGCGGAGCACCCGACAGGACGCAAGTTCCGCACCGGGATCAGGCTGCCTGCAGCAGGGGCAGCAAGCCGCCGCGCTGGTCCAGGGCGATGAGGTCATCACACCCCCCGACATGGGTGGTGCCGATGAAGATCTGGGGAACGGTACGGCGGCCCGTGGTCTCCATCATGTGGTCACGCTGGGCGGAGTCCAGGTCGATGCGGATCTCCTCGATCTGCGCCACCCCACGCTGCTTGAGCAGCGCCTTGGCGCGCACACAGTAAGGGCAAACCTGGGTGGTGTACATGCGAACAGCGTTCATGGCGATGACGAGAGTCGGCAGGAAACACTCATTTTCACGTTTCAGGCCGAAGGCCGCAGGGCTGGGGGCTTGCGGTCCCCAGGCGACCCGCCCCGGTCGAAGCCGACAACCCCCCTGACGGCAGGACGTGTCAGCAGGCTCAGCGCCGCACCGCAGCGAGTTTCAAGCCGCTGCAGAACCGGACTTTTCGGTGGGCAGGCCGGCCTCTCGCCAGGCGGCGGTGCCGCCTGCCAGCGCTCTCGCGTTGGCGTACCCCATCTTGCGCAGCGTTGCTGCGGCACGGCCAGAGCGTGCGCCCGTGGGGCACACCACCACCAGCGGCAGCGCCTTGTTGGAGGGCAGGTCCTTGGAGGTTTCCAACTGGCCGATGGGCACGTTGCGGGCCTGTGCCGCGTGGCTGGCGCCAAACTCGCGCGGTTCGCTGACGTCGATCAACGCCGCCTTCTCGCGGTTCATCAGCCGCACGGCCTCCGAGGCACCCACGGCGCCAGCGCCTCCGCCTCCTCGCGCCAGAGGCCATACCAGCATGCCGCCGGAGACAAAAGCCACAGCGATCAGGAGCCAGTTCTCGATGAAGAAGTTCACGGCAATTCCGTCAGGAGCGCAAAACCTTGGATTGTAAGATTCCACGTCCGTGCCCAAGAGCGCGGCCCCGCCCTTGACCCCACACCCGCCACCACCTGGCGCCCCGCCCATGCACAAGCTCGTCCTCATCCGCCACGGAGAGTCCACCTGGAACCTGGAGAACCGCTTCACGGGCTGGACCGACGTGCCGCTGACCGACACCGGCGTGAACCAGGCCCGCCAGGCGGGCGAGTTGCTCAAGGACGCCGGCTACGAGTTCGACGTCGCCTACACCTCGGTGCTCAAGCGCGCCATCTGGACGCTGTGGCACTGCCTGGACAGCATGGAGCGCACCTGGCTGCCGGTGCAGCACGACTGGCGCCTGAACGAGCGGCATTACGGTGCCTTGCAGGGCCTGAACAAGGCCGACATGGCGCGCCAGTACGGTGACGAGCAGGTGCTGGTCTGGCGCCGCAGCTACGACACCCCGCCGCCGGCGCTGGCCGCCGACGATCCCCGCGGCCAGCGCCAGGACCCTCGCTACAGCCGCCTGGACGCGGCGCAGATCCCGCTGACGGAATGCCTGAAGGACACCGTGGCGCGCGTGCTGCCGTGCTGGAACGAGCGCCTGGCGCCGGCCATCCGCAGCGGCCAGCGGGTGCTGATCGCCGCCCACGGCAACAGCATGCGGGCGCTGGTGAAGTACCTGGACGGCATCTCCGATGGCGACATCGTCGGCGTCAACATTCCCAACGGCATCCCGCTGGTCTACGAGCTGGACGAGACGCTGAAGCCGATCCGCCACCACTACCTGGGCGACCCCGAGGCCGCCGCGCGGGCCGCCGCCGCAGTGGCCCGCCAGGGCAAGGCCTGACGCCCACGGCAAGGCACGCCGAGCCGCTGTCAGGCCGTCGGGCTGTCAGGCCACCAAGCCGTCAGAAGGTCTCGGTGGCGAACTCGCGCGGCACCTGGTCGGCGCTGCCCAGGCGGTAGCCGCTGTCCTGCTGCGCCATGCGGCAGGCGAAGCTGAAATCGGCCTCGAACCGGGCGTGCAGCCGGTACAGCGGATCACCGGCCTTGACGGCCTGGCCCAGCTTGACGCGCAGGTCCACGCCCGCCCCGGGCACCTGCGGCGCGCCGCTCAGGCGCGCGATGCGGGCCAGGCGCAGGTTGTCGATGCCCACCACCACGCCGTCTGAAGGCGCCAGCACATCGAACACCTTGTCGCCCAGGGGCGGCGGCACGGCACGGCGGCCCTGGGCGTCGATGATGGCGTTCATGCTGGCCAGGGCGCGGCCGGAATCCAGGATGTCACGGGCGATGCGGTAGCCCTCACCGCCGCGCACGTCGGGGTCGAACTCGATCACGCGTCCGGCCAGGCGCAGCGACTTCTGCCGCAGGTCCTGCGGCGCGTCGGGGTGGTTCTGCAGCACCTGCATGACATCGCGCGCCTCCAGCACCGGCCCGATACCGCGACCGATGGGCTCGCGCCCGTCGGTGATGACCGCATCCAGTTGCAGACCCAGGCGCGAGGCCACGACTTCGAACAAGCGCTTCAGACGCTGCGCCGCGGGCATGCTGCGCACCTTGGCGGTGGGGCCCACGGGGATGTCCAGCACCAGATGGGTGGAGCCGGCGGCGATCTTCTTGGACAGGATGGAGGCCACCATCTGCCCGGGCGAGTCGATGGCTAACGGCCGCTCCACCGAGATCAGGATGTCGTCGGCGGGTGAGAGGTCGGCCGTGCCGCCCCAGGCCAGGCAGCCGTGCGTGGCGCGCACGATCTCCTGCAGCCGCTGTAGCGGCAACTCCACCTCGGCCAGCACCTCCATGGTGTCGGCCGTGCCGGCGGGCGAGGTGATGGCGCGTGACGAGGTCTTGGGGCAGCGCATGCCGTGCGCGGCGACGATGGGCACCACCAGCATCGAGGTGCGGTTGCCCGGGATGCCGCCGATGCAGTGCTTGTCCACCACCGGCCCGCCGCCGAGTTCGGCACGCCAGTCCAGGCGGCGCCCCACGCCGATCATGGCCTCGGTCAGGTGCAGCACCTCGTCGCGGTCGAGCTCGAACTGGTTGGTGGCCACGACGAAGGCGGCCAGCTCGATCTTGGAGTACCGCGCCGCGGCAATGTCCTGCACCACGGCGCGCAGGTCCTCGCGCCCCAGGCGCTCGCCTGCGATCTTACGGTGCAGCGCGGCGATGGAGGACGGCGGCTCGGCCTGGTCGATGTGGGCGGCGTGGCCGGGCGGCACACCCAGACGGGTGAAGGCGTCCTCGCTCAGGCCCAGTTCCAGCGGCCCGACGATGGCCGCGTCATCCACGACGTTCAGCACGGCAAACAGGGTCTGGCCATTGGCCTGCACCTTCACCTTCGACAGCGCCTGGAAACCTGCTGCGCGCACCACGGGACACTCCCGGTGGAGGAAAGCCACGCTCTCGCGCCAGGTGTCGATGCCGACGCGGCGGATCGAGAGCGTGTCGCCGTTCATGGGGTGAAGACCGTCGATGGGTTGAGGTGTTCAGGAAGTGAAGGCTGAGGGAGGCAGTCTCAGGGCTAAGCCTGGCCATGATGCACTGCCGCGGCGGGCCTTTCCTCCATGCGCTCAAGCGCATCCGCAATTTCCTGGCGCAGGTGGGCGGCCAGGGCGCGGCGGTCGGCATGCCGCACCGACTCCGCCGGCAGGACTTCCACCCGCACGAACAGGCCCTGCGCGGCCGCCAGCATCCACAGGCTGCGCGCCAGGGAAATGGTCCCGGTGTAGTCGGCCGCCGGGCTGACGGCATGTCGCGCATCGGCGTAGCGCAGTGCCACCGGCTGCACCGGCACCTGCGTGGCGATGGCGGCCTGCAGCAGATTGGCGTGGAAGGGCAGCGGCTCGTGGCCCAGGCCGGTGGTGCCTTCGGGGAACACCGCCACCGTGTCACCCGTGGCCAGGGCATCGGCCATCTGGTGCACGACACGCAGGGCGTCGCGCGCTTTTTCGCGCACGATGTACAGCGTGCCGGCCGCTCCCACCAGGCGGCCGATCACCGGCCAGGCCTGGACATCGGCCTTGGACACGAAGCGCGCCTGCGGACACACGGCATGCACGGCCATGATGTCCAGCCAGGAGATGTGGTTGGCCACGATCAGCTTGGCACCCGGACGGAAGTCGCCCCGCACGTCCAGGCCGATGCCCAGCACCGCAAACATCTTGCGTGCCCACCAGGCGATGCGGGCCTGGCGGGCAGAAGCGTCCAGGCGCGGAAAGCGCAGCCACACCACGGCCAGGCCGTGCAGCCCGTGAACGACGGCGCGAGCCAGGCGCCAGCAGGCGCGAACCGCTGCGGCAGGCCGAAAAGCCGTGGGACGACCTTGCATTGCCCTGTCACCCACGGTGGAAGAGAGTTTTACCTCGCCGCTCAAGACAGCTCCGGCCCCCGGCCCTGCCGTCGCAGGTCAGGCACCGGCCTCGTAGGCCACCGTGCCCGCCACCAGCGTGGCCTGCACCCGGCCGGGCATCAGCACGCCCCCATGCTCGAAGGCAAAGGGTGTGTGCTTGCCCTGGCTGCGCAGCCCTTCGGCGGTGACGGTCCAGCTGGCCTGCGGGTCAAAGATACAGACATCGGCCACGCCACCCTCGACCAGCCGCCCGGCGCTCTCAGCCAGCGAGCCGACCGCCGACCCGAGAACACCCACCGGGCCCGCCGTCACCACGGACAGCGCCCGGCGCAGGCCCCCGTCACCCGGCCCGGTGTCGGCGCCCCACTTCAGCGCCAGGCTCAGCAGCAGCTCCAGGCCGGTGGCGCCAGGCGTGGCTTCGGCAAAGGGCAAGTGCTTCTCGTCGGTCCCCACGGGCATGTGGTCGCTGACCAGAGCGTCGAGGGTGCCGTCGGACAACGCTGCGCGCAGCGCGTCCCGGTCGCGCTGCTGGCGCAGCGGCGGGTTCAGGCGCATGGCGGGGTTGAAGTAGCCGATGTCCACATCGGTCAGGTGCAGCGAGTTGATGCTGACATCCGCCGTCACCGGCAGGCCCTCGGCCTTGGCAGAGCGCAGCAGGGCGACACCCGCTGCGCTGGACAGGCGGCACAGGTGCACCCTCGCGCCCGTCGCGCGGACCAGCTCGAAGAGGGTGTGCAAGGCGATGGTCTCGGCCGCCACCGGCACGCCCGACAGGCCCAGGCGCGTGGCGATGGCCCCGCTGGCGGCCACGCCCTGGCCCAGCCAGCGGTCTTGCGGGCGCAGCCAGACCGTGTAGCCGAAGGTGGCAGCGTACTGCAAGGCGCGCTGCAGCACCAGGGTGTCGGTCAGCGCCACGTCGGCCTGCGAGAAACCCACGCAGCCAGCCTCGGTGAGCTCCGCCATCTCGGTCAGCGCCTCGCCCTTCAGGCCGCGGGTCAGCGCGCCCAGCGGGAACAAGCGACAACGGCTCAATTTGCGGGCGCGGAACTTGAGCATCTCCACCAGACCCGGCTCGTCCAGCGTGGGGTCGGTGTCGGGCGGGCAGACCAGGCTGGTGACGCCGCCGGCAGCGGCCGCTGCCAGCTCGCTCTCGAGCATGCCCTCATGCTCCAGCCCGGGCTCGCGCAGGCGCGCCGCCAGATCCACCAGCCCGGGGGCGACGATGCAGCCCGTGGCGTCCACCACGCGGTCGGCCACGAAATCGGGCGGCATCGGCCCGATGCCGACGATGCGGCCGGCTGCGATGCGAAGGTCCGTGGCCTCATCACGCCCGCTCGCGGGATCGACGACTCGGCCGTTGCGGATGGCGATCTTCATGCCTCGTTCCCCGCGATGATGGACATGACGGCCATGCGCACCGCAATGCCGAAGGTGACCTGGGGCAGGATCACGCTCTGCGACCCATCGGCCACGCGAGAGTCGATCTCCACACCACGGTTGATGGGGCCGGGGTGCATGACGATGGCGTCTGGCCGCGCCAGCGCCAGCTTCTCGGGCGTGAGACCGAACTTCTTGGCGAACTCGCCGGCGCTGGGCAGCATGGCGCCGCTCATGCGCTCGTTCTGCAAGCGCAGCATGATGATCACGTCGGCATCGCGTATGCCCTCGGCCATGTCGTGGCACACGCGCACGCCCATGTCGCGCAGGTCGCCCGGCACCAGCGTGCGCGGGCCCACGGCGCGGATCTCCGGCACGCCCAGGGTGGTGAGGGCATGGATGTCGGAGCGCGCCACGCGCGAGTGCACGATGTCGCCCACGACGGCCACGGTGAGCTGGGTGAAGTCCCGCTTGTAGTGGCGGATGGTGTACATGTCCAGCAGGCCCTGGGTGGGGTGGGCGTGCCGGCCGTCGCCGGCATTGACCACATGCACATGCGGGGCGCAATGCTGGGCGATCAGGTAGGGCGCGCCGCTCTCGCTGTGACGCACCACGAACATGTCGGCATGCATGGCCGACAGGTTGGCGATGGTGTCCAGCAGGCTTTCGCCCTTGGAGGCCGACGAGCGTGCGATATCCAGGTTCAACACGTCCGCCGACAGCCGCTTGGCCGCGATCTCGAAGGTGGTGCGCGTGCGCGTGCTGTTCTCGAAGAACAGGTTGAACACGCTCTTGCCGCGCAGCAGCGGCACCTTCTTGACCTCGCGGTCGTTGACCGAGAGGAAGGTGCCGGCGGTGTCCAGGATGTGCGTGAGCACTGCCTGGGGCAGGCCTTCGATGGACAGCAGGTGGATCAGCTCGCCGTGACGGTTGAGCTGCGGATTGCGGCGCGAGAGCATCAGCGCTTGTCCCCCTTGTCCTCGACCATGAAACTGAAGCGGCCCTCAGGCCCGCGCGCCAGGGAAAGCCGCTGCGAGGCCGGCAGCACGAGGCGTGCAGCGGCAAAGGCCGCGGCGATCGGCAGCTCGCGGCCGCCGCGGTCCACCAGCACGGCCAGTTGCACGCTGGCCGGTCGGCCAAAGTCGTACAGCTCATTGACGACGGCGCGGATGGTGCGGCCGGTGTAGAGCACGTCATCGATCAGCACGATGTGACGGCCCTCGATGGCGAAAGGCAGGTCGGTGGGCGCAGCGCCGCCCAGGCCCCTGGAACCGAAGTCGTCGCGGTGCAGTGTGCTGGAGATCACACCGTGCCGGCCCGCCAGTCCCAGGTCCGCCTGCAGCCGCTCGGCCAGCCAGGCCCCGCCCGACCAGATGCCCACCAGCGCCGCATCCTCGCGCCGAAGGCCGCGTACTCCCTGTTTCAGCTCAGCGTAGAGGGCTTCGGCGTCAAGCTGCAGCATCGGCAGGGTCCTGCACAGGTTGGGAGGGGGGAATGTCAGTGGCGGCAGCCCCGCGAAGGAACTGCTCCAGGATCAGCGCCGCCGCGGCGGCATCGGCATCAGCCGCGCCAGCGGCCAGCGCCTCGGTGGTGGTGTAACGCTCGTCGACCTCGTGCACGGGCAGGCGAAAGCGGCCGTGCAGCTGGCGCGCAAAGCGCTGCGCGCGGCGGGTGTTCTCGTGGGCCGCACCGTCGGGGTGGAAGGGCACGCCCACCACCAGTGCCGAGGGTTGCCACTGGCTGATCAGTTGGGCGATGGCGGCAAAGCGCGCGTCACCCTCGACGTTGAGGGTTTTCAGCGGCTGGGCCAGCCCCAGCAGCGAATTTCCAGTGGCCACACCCACGCGCCGGGTGCCGAAATCAAAGGACAGATAGGACTGGGGACGTGACGGGGAAGCCGCAAAGCCAGGCCGGGGCGCCGGGCGCTCAGGCATGCCCGGCCTCCTGGCTGAGCATCAGCGGGTCGAACCCCAGCAAGGACAGGGCCCGCTGGTAGCGCTCTTCCACCGGCGTGTCGAAGATGACCTTGGGGTCGGCATCCACGGTGAGCCAGCCGTTGCGGCCGATCTCTTCCTCGAGCTGTCCTGCGGACCAGCCGCTG
Source organism: Burkholderiales bacterium (assembly GCA_947464185.1). Lineage (GTDB taxonomy): Bacteria > Pseudomonadota > Gammaproteobacteria > Burkholderiales > Burkholderiaceae_C > Rubrivivax. The sequence goes on along the minus strand of CANHVY010000003.1, from coordinate 90,924 downwards.
TACCCCAGGGTGACCATGAGGCGGCGCGGGCCCGCGCCGTTGGCCAGGGCTTCCAGCACGTCCTTGCTGGTGGTCATCTCGAGCCCGCCACCGGCGATTGACAAAGTAGAGGTGTAGGGACTTTGCTCGGTGCCCGTCTTCTCGTGCAGGACGAATCCGCGCTCGGTCTGCACGGGGCCGCCGAAGAACACCGGTTGCTGAGCCAGCTCGTCACGGTCCAGCGAGAGTTCGACCTTCTCGAACAGGCTCTTGAGCGTGATGTCGGTGGGACGGTTGATCACCAGGCCCAGTGCGCCGTTCTTGGAGTGCTCGCACAGGTAGATCACGGTGCGCGAAAAATTGTCGTCCGCCATGCCCGGCATGGCGATGAGAAACTGGTTCGTGAGGTTGATCGCGTCGCCTGACATGCGGCTGATTCTATTCCGCGCGACACTTCCAGGCATGGACGCAACCCCTACTGATGGACTGCTTTCCGGTGCGCTGGTGTGGTTGCGCCGGGACCTGCGCGTGGACGACCATGCCGCGTTGCACCACGCCCTGAAGACCGCGCGCCGCGTGTGGTGCACCTTCGTCTTCGACCGTGCGATCCTGGACCCCCTGCCACGCGCCGACCGGCGGGTGGAATTCCTGCGCGACAGCCTGGCGGTGCTCGACGCCGAGTTGCGCGCCCTGGCGGAATCGCACGGCGTGGCCGGTGCCGCCAGCGTCGGCCTGATCTGCCGCCACGGTGCCGCGGCTGACGAACTCCCCGCGCTGGCCGCCCAACTGGGCGTGCAAGCGGTCTACGCCAGCCACGACGACGACCCCTACGCCCTGACACGCGACGCGCAGGTGCGCGGCCGCCTGGCCGACCTGAGCATTGCCATGCACACCGTCAAGGACCACGTGGTCTTCGAGCGCAGCGAGATCCTGACCGCCAGCGGCACACCTTACGGCGTGTTCACGCCCTACAAGAACAGCTGGCTGCGCGCCCTGGCGGCCGGGCAGGACGCACTGCAGGGCACCGGGCCTCTGGCCCCGTACGCCGTAGCCCCGCGGGCAGGCGCGCTGGCACCGTTGCCGGCGCAGGCGCAGGGCCTGAGCACGGGCGTGCCCAGCCTGGCCGAACTGGGGTTCCAGCCCACCAACCTGCACACCTTGCGCCTGCCCGCGGGTTGCGTCGGCGCCCAGGAGCTGCTGGCCGACTTTCTGGACGAGCGCATCGACCGCTACCACGACACGCGCGACTTCCCCGCCGTCAAGGGCCCCAGCTACCTCAGCACCCACCTGCGGTTCGGCACGGTGTCGGTGCGCCGGCTGGCGCGCGAGGCCTGGTCGCGTGTGCAGGCGGGCTCGGCGGGTGCACAGGTCTGGCTGTCGGAACTCGTCTGGCGTGACTTCTATCACCAGGTGCTGCACCACCACCCCCGGGTGGTGGGCCAGGCCTTCAAGCCCGAGTACGACCGCATCCGCTGGGAAACCGGCAAGACCGCTGACGCCCTCTTTGCGGCTTGGTGCGAGGGTCGTACAGGTTACCCGCTGGTGGATGCGGCCATGCACCAGCTCAACGAAACCGGCTACATGCACAACCGACTGCGCATGGTGGTGGCCAGTTTCCTGACCAAGGACCTGGGGCTGGACTGGCGGCGCGGCGAGGCCTACTTTGCAGAGAAGCTCAACGACTTCGACCTCGCCGCCAACAACGGCGGCTGGCAGTGGGCAGCTTCCAGCGGCTGCGACGCGCAGCCCTACTTCCGCATCTTCAACCCGGTGAGCCAGAGCCAGAAGTTCGATCCGCAGGGGCGGTTCATCCGCCGCTACCTGCCGGCCCTGGCCGGCTTGCCCGACGCCGCCATGCACGCGCCCTGGCAGGCACGGCCGGTGGACCTGGCGGGTGCAGGCATCGTGCTGGGCCGGGACTACCCCCTGCCCATTGTCCAGCACGACCAGGCGCGGCTGCGCACGCTGGAACGCTACGCCGTGATCAAGCAGCCGGGCTGACAGGCGCCGCCGCCTGCCGCCGCCGGAACAGGCGCCCGGCCAGCCGGATGACGTCGTCCACCAGGGTATAGAGCACCGGAATCACCAGCAGGCTCAAGAAGGTGGACGTGATCAGTCCGCCGATCACGACGATGGCCATGGGCGCGCGGAAACTCGGGTCCACGCCCCAGCCCAGGGCGATGGGCATCATGCCCGCGGCCATGGCGATGGTGGTCATGACGATGGGGCGCGCCCGCTTTCGGCAGGCATCCAGGACGGCCTCGCGCCGCGCCAGCCCGAGTTCGCGCTGGGCCAGGATGACGTAGTCCACCAGCAGGATGGAGTTCTTCGTGGCAACGCCCATGAGCATGATCAGGCCGATCATGGAGGGCATAGAGATGGCGGTGTGAGTGACGAACAGCGCCAGGAACGCCCCCGGCACTGACAACACCAGCGCCCCCAGGATGGTGGCGGGCTGGACGAAGTCCTTGAACAGCAGCACCAGCACCACGTAGATGCACAACACACCCGTCAGCATCGCCAGACCGAAGCTTTGGAACAGTTCGGCCATGGCCTCAGCGTCGCCAATGGTGGTCTGGATGACGCCAGGCGGCAGGTTCTTCAAGCTGGGCAGGGCCAGCACCTGCGCCTCCACCTCGCCCAGCGGGCGCTGGTTCAGTTCGACCTCGATGTTCACGTTGCGCTGGCGGTCGTAGCGGTCGATCTGCGCCGGGCCGCTGGACAACTCCAGCGTGGCCACGCTGCCCAGGGGCACCGGGCCGCGGGCACCCGGCACGGGCAGTTGTCGCAGCAAGTCCAGGTCGGTGCGGGCCTGGGCTGGCAGCCGCACCACCACCGGCACCTGGCGCTGCGCCAGGTTCAGCTTGGCCAGGGCTTGGTCGAAGTCGCCGGAGGTGGCCACGCGCAGCGTGTCGGCCATGGCGGCCGCCGTGACGCCCAGGTCTGCGGCCCGGGCCGGATCAGGCCGCACCACCAGCTCAGGGCGCACGAGACTGGAACTGGAGGTGACGTTGCCCAGGCCGGGGATCGTGCGCAGTTCGCGCTCCACCTGCTGGGCGTGCTCGGTGAGCACCCGGCCGTCGTCACCGGCCAGCACCAGCACGTACTTGTTGCCGGACGCACCTCCAAGGCCCACGCTGAAGCGCGCGCCAGGCACGGCCTCGAGGGTCTGGCGCAGCTGTGCCTCCACATCCTGCTTGGAGACACCGCGGCGCTCCTCCCGCGGCGTGAGGTTGATGGTCAGCACGGCGGTACGCACCTCGGGCACGCCGCTCATCGAGAAGGGGTCGCTGCCCGCCGCACCACCACCCACTGCGGTGTAGACCAGCCGTACCTGCGGGTGGCGCTGCACCAGCTGACGAGCATGTTCCGCGGTTTCAGTCGTCTGGCGCAGGGTGCTGCCCGGCGGCAGGGTGACGGTGACCTGTGTCTGGCTCAGGTCGTCGGGCGGAATGAAGCCGGTGGGCAGCAGCGGCACCAGGGAGAACGAACCGACGAAGAACACGGCCGTGGCCGCCAGGGTGACCCAGCGCCAACGCAGACACCAGGCCGCCATCCGGGCGTAGGCCGTCAGCCATCGCGGCTCGGGTTCGGGCTTGCGCGGGGCCTTCATCAGGTAGGCCGCCATCATCGGTGTGAGCATGCGCGCCACCACCAGTGAAAAGAACACCGCAATGGCCGCCGTCCAGCCGAACTGCACGAAGAACTTGCCCGGCACGCCGCTCATGAAGGCCGTGGGCAGGAACACCGCGATCAGCGTGAACGTGGTGGCGATCACCGCCAACCCGATCTCGTCAGCGGCCTCCATGGCCGCCTGCAGCGGCGTCTTGCCCATGCGCAGGTGGCGCATGATGTTCTCGATCTCGACAATGGCGTCATCCACCAGGATGCCCACCACCAGCGACAGGCTCAGCAACGTCACCACGTTGATGGTGAACCCGAAGACGTAGTGCATCAGCGCAAAGGCCGGAATCACGCTCAGCGGCAAGGCGGTGGCCGCCACCAGCGTGGCCCGCCACGAGCGCAGGAAGGCCCACACCACCAGCACCGCCAGCACGGCGCCCTCGTACAGCAGCATCATGGAACCGTCAAAGCCCGCCTGCACGGGCTCCACGAAATCGATGGCCTCGGTGATCTGCACTTGAGGATGGGCCTGGCGCAACTGTTCCAGTGCTGCGCGCACGCCGGCGGCCGTTTCCACTTCGCCGGCCTTCAGCGCGCGCACCACCTCGAAGCCCACCACGGGCGCACCGTTGAGCAAGGCCACACTGCGCGGCTCGGCCACGGTGTCGGCCACGGTGGCCACCTGGCCCAGACGGATGCGGCGGCCGTCGGCCAGGGGCACATCCAACCGGGCCAGCTCCTGTGCCGTCTGCACGGTGGCCACGGTACGTACCGACTGCTCGGCGCCGCCCAGGTCGGCGCGGCCGCCGGCAGCGTCCTGCTGCACGTCGCGCAGGCGGCGCGAGACATCGGCCGCGGTGACGTTCAGGGCCAGCAGGCGCGCCGGGTCCAGTTCCACCCGCACCTCCCGGGTGACACCACCGACACGCTGCACGCTGCCCACGCCGCGCACGCTCAGCAGCGTCTTGGCCACCGTCTGGTCGACAAACCAGCTCAACGCCTCGTCGTCCATGCGCTTGGAGGCCACGGTGTAGGTCAGGATGGGCACGCCCGCCAGGTTCATCTTGCTGATGACCGGGTCGCGCAGGTCGCCGGGCAGGTCAGAGCGCACCCGCGACACGGCATCGCGCACGTCGTCCACGGCTTCCTGGGTGGGCTTTTCCAGGCGGAACTCCACGGTCACCGTCGCCACGCCATCCTGCACCTTGGTGTAGATGTGCTTGACACCTTGCAAGGTGGCCATCGAGTTCTCGATCTTGCGGGCCACCTCGGTCTCCAGCTGCGCCGGCGAGGCGCCCGGCAACGACGCCGTGACCGTCACCGTGGGCAGATCGATGTCGGGGAAGTTCTGGATCTTCATCGCCCGAAAACCCAGCAGGCCTGCCAGGGTGAGCATGATGAAGAACAACACCGACGGGATAGGGTTCTTGATGCACCAGGCGGACACGTTCATGGCAAGTCTCCGGTGCAGGTCACTTCAGCGCGGTCGACTTGACGACCGGGGCCGCCTCGACCACGCGCACGGTGTCGCCGTCGACCAGGAACCCGCCGCCACTGGCCACCACGCGGGCCTTCTCGTCCAGGCCCTGAACGATCTCGATCCGGTCACCGCTGCGGCGGCCCGTGGCCACCTTGCCCTGCAACACACGGCCATCGGCACCGACGGTGAAGACATAGCTGAAGCCGTCGCGCAGCAGCACCGCGCTCTGCGGCAAGGTCAGCGCAGTGCTGCTCCCGGTGGAGAACTCGCCGCGCGCGAACATGCCGGCCTTCAGGCGCCCGCCCGCGTCAGGCAGGTCCACGTAGACCAGCGCGTTGCGCGTTGCTGCGTCCACCGTCGGCGCTACTTGACGCACCGTGCCGGTGACGGGTGCGCCGCTGGCGTCGACCTTCACTTTCTGGCCACGCCGGATCTGCGCCAGTTCGGCGGCAGCGACCTCGCCGCGCCATTCCAGCCGACCCTGGCGGATCAGGCGGAAGAGCTCGCTGCCCGCCGGGACCACGGCTCCCACGGTTGCGCTGCGCGCGCTGATGACGCCGCTGTCGGGCGCCAGTACCTCGGCGTGCAGCAGCCGCAGTTGCTGGACCTGCTGCGCGGCCTTGACAGCCTCCAGCCGCGCCTGCGCGGTGCGTTCGGCGGTGAGCAGCTGCGCCACCTGCTGCGCGCTGAGTGCGCCGCTGGGCTGCAGGTCACGCGCGCGCTGCGCGTTGGCGGCGGCCTCGGCGAGGTTGGCCTCGGCCTCGGCCACGGTAGCGCGGCTTTGCGCGAGATCGGCTTGGGCCATGGCGCTGTCAAAACGTGCCAGCACCTGACCCTTGCGCACCACATCGCCCACGTTCACCAGCACGTCGGCCAGGCGCATGCCGTTCGCCTCCGCACCGACGATGGCCTCCTGCCAGGCAGCAATGTTGCCGTTGGCCGCCACCGCCGTGGCCACGGTGGCACGCAGCGGCGTCGCCACGGTCACGGTGAGCGCGGGGCGCGGCGCGGCGGCCGGGGCCTTGCTGTCCTGGGCATGCACCAGCAGCGCGGTGGCGCCACTGGCGGCCAGCAACAGCGCGGCCGCAGCCAGAACCAGGGGTTTTTTCGGCAAGCTTGGGAAGTTCATGGGCGGACGCTCGGGGTCGGGGGGTTCTGGTTCAGGGCGGCGGCCACGGCCTCGGCCGGGGTCCAGCCGCCGCCCAGGCTGCGGTAGAGGGCGACCCAGGCTGCGGCGCGCTCACGCTGCAGCTCGATGACGGCGCTGCGCGCCAGCAGGGCGTTGCGGCGCGCGGCCTCCAGGTCCAGCAGGCTGGCCAGTCCACTGCGCTGGCGTGCCTCTGTGGCGGTGAGCGAGACCTCGAAGTCGGTCGCGGCGGCCATCACATCCCGCTCGCGCGCCGCCGTCGAGTCCAGGGCCACGAGCGCGGTCTCCACTTCGCGCAGGGCTCGGCGCACGCTGCCCTGCAGCTGAGCCACGGCCTCGTCATAGGCGGCCACCTGGGCGGCCGTGGCGGCGCGACGGCTGCCGCCGTCGAACAGCGGCAGGCTCAGCTGCAAGGGGCCGATGCTCCAGACACTGCCATCGGTGCTGACGCCACCGCTGCGCAGGCCGGCCAGTTGCAGCGAGCCGGCAAAGCTCAGACGCGGCCGCTCGTCTGCGCGCGCGGCCGCCACGTCGGCGGCGGCGGCCTGCACAGCGGCGCTCGCGGCGGCGAGGTCGGGGCGCTGCTGCAGCAACTGCGCCGGAAGCGCCAGGGTGGCCAGGCCCGCGGCCTGCGGCAGGCGCGCCGTGTGGGCGGCCAATTGCTGGCGCAACGCGGGTTCGGGGCGGTCGGTGAGTTCCACCAAGGCCTTGATGAGCGTGTCGCACTGCGCCTGCTGAGCGCGCACTTGGCTGCGCGCCTGGGCCGCACTGGCGCGGACCAGCGCCGCGTCGGCCGGGGCGGTGAAGCCGGCGGCGGCGGACTGGCTCGTGAGACGGGCGGTGGCCTCGCGCGAGGCGGCGTCGGCCTGCGCCTGCTGCAGCTGCGCCTCGCAGCCGCGCAGATTGACGAAGACCGTGCCCAGGTCGGCGGCCAGCGAGACGCGGGCCTCGTGCCAGCCAGCCTCGGCGCCGCGCAGGCGCTGAGCGCTGGCACGCTGGCCGGCGGCGATGCCGCCGAAGAGATCGATCTCCCAGGCAGCCTGCACACCCAGGGCGGCGTTGCTGGTGGCGGGGGCCTCGGGCACGCTGCGCGCACGTTGGGCCGTGGCCACGGCGTCCAGGCGCGGCCGCGCCACGGCGTCGCTGGCGACGAGCGTGGCGCGGGCGCGCTCGATGCGCGCGCGTGCCGAAGACAGGCTGGGGCTGGCAGCCTGCGCGGCGTCGATCAACCCTGGCAGCAGCGGATCGTCGAAGCCTCGCCACCAGTTGGCGAGCTCGGCGCCGCGGCCGCCATGCGGCAGGGGCGCCTGCCAAGCGCCGGTGTCGGCGGCCAAGGCCACCGCCAGGGGCGGGCTGACAGGGCTGACAGGGCTGACAGGGCTGACAGGGCTGGCGGGGCTGGCGGTGGTGGCGCAGCCGACAAGGGCTGCCGCGGCCATCAGCGTGGGCAGGAACAGACGGTTCACGATGGGCTCCGGGGGGATGAGGGCGCTGGCGGCAGGCCGCGGCGCAGCGCCTCGGCCTGCACCATGGCCAGGGCGGCGCGCAGCAAGGTACCGTGCCAGTGATCGATGGCGCCGGGCCCGGTGTTCACGCCGGGCGCGATGGCCTCGTTGATGTCCAGCCCCACGTGCAACTGCACGCCCAGGCCCTCGATGCAGATCGCCAGGCGCTGCAGTTCGTCGTCGACGCCCTCCAGGCCCAAGTGGCGCACCAGCAGCGCCAGGAGCGCGTCATGCAGCGGCTGGATGCTGCGCGCCAGACCGTTCTCGATGAGGCCGGTGCTCTCGAGCATCTCACGCAGATGCAGTTTGGTGCACAAGCGGGCCTCCTCGCCCTGGCGAAGGGGCTCCAGAAACCCGGCGTAGAAGCCGGCCAGGGCCTGCTCCAGGGGCAGCGCAGGGTCGGTGAAGCGCGCCAGGTCCTCGGTGGGGTCCATCGGCTCCAGTAAGGCAGCGCGGTACAGGCCGACCTTGTCGCCAAAGTAGTAGCTGATGGCCGCCACATTGACCTGGGCCACCTCGGCCAGTTCGCGGGTCGAGGTCTTGGTGTAGCCCTGGTGGGCGAACAGGCGGATGGCGGCCTGCAGCAAGCGGGCTCGGGCGTCGCCGGTCTCGGCAGGGGGACGGGAGGGACTTGCAGGCAGGTTCACGTGGGGGACTGTACCCGATAAATCAAACGATTGATTCAATCAAACGTTTGATTTCAGTTCGGACGGATTGGGCCTTCAGGCCCGGGCCGTTCAGCGCTCCGGATCGCGGGGCCGGTGCAGCAGGGAACGGACCAGACCATCTGCTGCCGCAAGGCGGTCGGCCGCCTCGGACCAGGCGCGGTCGAAGTGCTGGTCCGCGACCGCCACATTGGACGCCGAAGCCACCTGCGACGGCCGAACCTGCGCCAGACGGTTCAGCGCCATGGCGAGTTCGGTCTGCAGACTGGCCAGATCGTGGAGGGATTGCAGTTCGTCCTCGTCCGACAGGGGCTGCGCACCGGACCCGGCACCACGATGTCCCGCGGCAGAGGATGGCAAGCGGTCGGCCAGACATTCGGCCAGGCGCTGGAGACAGACCGCTGAGGGCTCGGTGAGGAAACCCGCTGCGAACTGGTGCAACACGCGGCGCATCTCCTCGACGGCCGCGGTGAGGTTCAGTGCCGCCCAGGCGGGGTCGGCAGCCACGGCTGCCGGGGTGGGTCCTGCAGCACAAGCGCGCAACACCCGCACCAAGTGATGGGCCAGGGCCGCCAGGGCCTCATGGCCCACCCGGTCAGCCCCCTGGGCCAGGGCGAAGGCCTGGACAGCGGCCTCAGCGGGCACAGGCCGCTCCGGGGCATCGGACCACTCGGCCAGCACCATGGACAGCCGGCGTGAAGCCTCATCGGCATCGTTCAGAAAGGCATTGAAGACCGGGATCTCCAGGCGCAGCGAGCCGATGACCTTGATCTCGTCGTCCGGCGTCACCACTCGGTCGGCATTGGCAGCCGGCCCCCAACCGGCCAGGTCCAGGTCGGCTGCGGAGGGCAGGCCGGGCACCGCCTCGGCAAGGCTGCGCTGGACGGGATTCCGCGCAGTCGGCACCCCCGATGCTTCGGCAGGGAACTCATCCGCAAGCACGATATCGAGCACGGATTCCACGTCCTCGACGTGGCGCTCGCCCGTGGACGCGCCCGCGCCTGGGACGGGGATGCGAGAGGCGCCACGGTCCTTCGATGCATCAACGGCGCCAAGGTCTCTCGCCTTCACAACCGAGACGCCGGGTTCGCCCACGGGCCTGTCCGCCCTGACGGGTGCCGCTGCGCTGTCCGATGGGACGTCAGCCTGTGGGCGATGCAAGGGCACGCCGCAGGCCAGAGCCACTCGCTCCAGCCGAGGCCCTGCAGTTCGGCTCCGGGCCTGGCTGGCCGCCGCCAGGGCACAGTGACAGCGGTACAAGAGTTCATGCCCGAGTTGCCGGGCGGATTCCTGCGCCCTGGTCTGCCTCTGCAACTGGGCCTGGGCAGCCTCGTCGGGCCGACCTGCCCCCCACGCCGGCGCGGGCGTCTCGGCGGCAACCCGCGTTGCACGGGCCAAGGACAGCAGACGCGGCCCCATGCGCTTGAGGTAGACGTCTGACGGCAACAGATCGTCGGCCTGGGCCTCGTAGACCGCACCGGCCAGCTTCCACAGGTCCGCCTGGGCCCCGGCGGCACCTTCGCCCAGTGCGGTGCACAGGTCGCTCATGGCACGGAAAGCTTCGGGGTCAGGCTGCTTCAGGGTCTTGAGCAGCGCCTCCTCCAAGGCCAGGCGGGCCTCCTCGTCCAGGCCACGCGGCACCGCAAAAGGGTCAGAGGGAAGACCCAACAGGGAGTGGCGCCCGGGCCACAGGTCGGCAGGGTGCGCACGGTCAACACCCGCCAACTGCAGGACGGCCTGGTAGAAAGGAAACAATTCGGCTGCCAGCGCCAGTTCGTGCCCGACGGGACGTTCCGCCTCCTGCAGTGCCGCCAGCAAGGCTTGCTCGATGACGCGATGGACCTCAGGTGCGTGGCGCGGGTGGGCCGGTTGCAGGCTGGGCAGCGCCCGCTCACAGCCCTGCACCAGCAGCGCCAGGGGCGCACGGCCGCAAGCCTCCAGAGCCTGCGCGCAAGCCCGAAACGCAGCTTCGACGGCATCGGGCGCCGAGGGCTGCGGCTCCGATGCGGCCGCGGAACTGCCGGGCGGATCGCCGGCGGCGGCTTCCACGGCGTTCAGTCGGGTGCCTGCCGCAGCCTCTTCTGCCTGGGAAGGATCGGCTGCCGACGTCAACGCGACGTAATCGCGCAGCAGCGCCAGGACGTCCCGCAGACGGGACAGGACCTCAGAGAAGGATTCGGGAAAATCAGCGGACGCGGGCGCCATGCGGCAGGTCCGGAACGCTGTGCAGTGCCAGCAGGAATGCCGGCGTCAGACCTGCACCATCTCGAAGTCTTCCTTGCGGGCTCCGCATTCGGGGCAGGTCCAATTCATGGGCACGTCAGCCCACGCCGTGCCGGGCGCGATGCCGTGTTCCGGGTCGCCGGCGGCCTCGTCGTAAATCCAGCCGCAGATCAGGCACATCCAGGTACAGGGTTGGCTCACGATGGCTTCACAAGGTGGTCACTACAATGGACCGAGATTGTAGCCACCGGGGTTCGTGCCGGGGTCTGCGGGCCGGCTTTGCCCAGGATGTTGGCACTGCGCAACCCGCGCCCGGCACCTCCTCCTCGACCCCAAGCCCACGCCCTGGTCCGACAAGACCGCGGTCTGCCCGCCCGATGAATCCCGAAACCCAAGACCACGCCGACCCTCTTGAACCCGGGCAGGAAGCCCCGCCACCAGCGTGCGTCATGACGTTCAACGTGAGCGACGCCAGCGGTGCCGGGGGCGTGGCGGGTGACGTGGCCACCATCGCCGCCATGGGCGCGCATCCGCTTCCGGTGGTGACCACGATCCTGATGCGGGACACCGCCGAGATCTTCGACCATCACCCCATCGACGACGAAGCGGTGATCGAGCAGGCCCGCTCCATCCTGGAAGACGTGCCCGTCTCCGCCTGGAAGGTCGGTTTCCTCGGTTCGGCCGATACCGTGGCCGCCGTGGCCGAGATCCTGTCGGACTACGCCGAGGTTCCGCTGGTGGCCTACATGCCCGACCTGAGCTGGCTGGATGAAGACCAGCGCGAGCCCTACCTCGAGGCCTACCGCGAACTCATCCTGCCCGCGGCCGAGGTGCTGACCGGCAACCACAAGACGCTCACCGACTTCTTGCTGCCGGAATGGGACAGCGAGCGCCCGCCCTCGGCGCGTGAACTGGCCGTGGCGGCGGGCGAGCGCGGCACCCGCTACGTGCTGGTCACAGGGGTGATGCTGCCTGCGCGCGGGGCGGAGCAATTCATCGACAACGTATTGGCCTCGCCGCAGGGCGCCCTGACGGGCGAGAAGTTCGAGCGTTTCGAGGCCGGCTTCGTGGGGGCAGGCGACACCCTCGCGGCCGCCCTGGCCTCGCTGCTGGCGGCGGGCAGCGAGTTGCAGGCCGCCGTGGGCGAGGCCCTGGCCTTCCTGGACCAGAGCCTGGACTCGGGTTTCCGCCCCGGCATGGGCAACGTGGTGCCCGACCGTTTCTTCTGGGCGCTGCCACCCCCCGAGGAAGGCGAGGTTGGCCAGGGGCCGGACGGCAGCGAGCCCGAAGACCAGGCGGAACCGCCCAAGGCCCCGGGGGCTGCCCGGCGGGTCCATTGACACGAGCAAGACGAACGTACGAAACGCACGTACAAGACGCATCAACAAAGCGCACGCACATGACCAACGACAGCCTCTTCTCCCGCGCACAGCAGGTCATTCCTGGCGGAGTCAATTCACCGGTGCGGGCTTTCCGCGCCGTCGGCGGCACCCCTCGCTTCATCGCGCGGGCCGAAGGCGCCTACATGTGGGATGCCGAAGGCCAGCGCTACATCGACTACATCGGCTCCTGGGGGCCCATGATCCTGGGCCACGGCCACCCAGCCGTGCTGGAGGCCGTGCACAAGGCCGCGGCCGACGGTTTCAGCTTCGGCGCTCCCACCGAGCGCGAGATCGAACTGGCCGAGGCCATCATTGCCCTGGTGCCCTCGGTCGAGCAGATCCGCCTGGTGAGTTCAGGCACGGAAGCCGGCATGAGCGCGCTGCGGCTGGCACGCGGGGCCACCGGGCGCTCGAAGATCATCAAGTTCGAGGGCTGCTATCACGGCCATGCAGACGCGCTGCTGGTCAAGGCGGGCTCGGGCCTGGCCACCTTCGGCTTTCCTACCAGCGCGGGCGTACCGGCGGAAGTGGTGCAGCACACGCTGGTGCTGGAGTACAACAACCTCGCGCAGATTGAAGAAACGTTCACGACCCACGGCCCGGAGATCGCCTGCGTGATGCTGGAGCCCATTGCCGGCAACATGAACTTCGTGCGCGCCAGCGTGCCGTTCATGACGCGTCTGCGCGAACTGTGCACCCAGCACGGTGCCCTGCTGGTGTTCGACGAAGTGATGACGGGCTTTCGGGTCGCCCTGGGCAGCGCGCAGAGCGTGTACGCGAAGCTGATTCCGGGCTTCAAGCCGGACATGAGTGTCTTTGGCAAGGTGATCGGCGGCGGCATGCCGCTGGCAGCCTTCGGCGGCACCCGCGAGGTGATGAGCCAGCTGGCACCGCTGGGCCCGGTCTACCAGGCCGGCACCTTGAGCGGCAACCCCGTGGCCACCGCCTGCGGCCTGGCCACGCTGAAGGAGATCGCCAAGCCCGGCTTCTTCGACGCGCTGTCGGCACGCACCCGCTCACTGGTCGATGGCCTGAACCAGGCAGCGCGGGCGGCCGGTGTGCCCTTCAGCGGCGACTGCGAAGGCGGCATGTTCGGCTTCTTCTTCTTTGAGAGCCTGCCGCAGAACTACGGCACGGTGATGTCCACCGACAAGGAGCGCTTCAACCGCTTCTTCCACGCCATGCTGAATCAGGGCGTGTACCTGGCCCCGGCGCTGTACGAGGCCGGGTTCGTCAGCGCCGCCCACAGTGCGGCCGACATCGAGGCCACCGTCGCGGCAGCGGCGCAGGCCTTCAAGGCGGGCTGAACACCTCCGAAGTTGCGGCGCCGCTCTCATGCGGCCACCTTCCATGCACCTGCACATCCTGGGCATCTGCGGCACCTTCATGGGCGGCATCGCGGCCATTGCGCGCGAGGCCGGCCACCGCGTGACGGGGTGCGACGCCAACGTCTACCCGCCCATGAGCGACCAGCTGCGTGCCTTGGGCATCGAGCTGATCGAAGGCTTCTCAGCGGACCAGCTCTCGCTCAAGCCTGACGTCTACGTCATCGGCAACGTGGTTGCGCGCGGAAACCCGCTGATGGAGGCCCTCCTGGATGCCGGGGCGCGCTACACCAGCGGGCCGCAATGGCTGGCGGAGGCCGTGCTGCACGATCGCCACGTTCTGGCCGTGGCGGGCACGCACGGCAAGACGGGCACCACCGCCATGCTGGCCTGGATCCTGGATCAGGCCGGCCTGCAGCCCGGGTTTCTGGTGGGCGGCGTGCCCTTGAACTTCGGCATCTCCGCAAGGCTGGGGGCCGGCCGCTGTTTCGTCATCGAGGCCGACGAGTACGACACGGCGCTGTTCGACAAGCGCAGCAAGTTCCTGCACTACCGCCCGCGCACGGCCATCCTCAACAACCTCGAGTTCGATCATGCCGACATCTTTGCCGATCTGGCCGCGATCGAGACGCAGTTCCACCATCTGGTGCGCACCGTGCCCGCCAGCGGGCGTCTGGTGGTCAATGCGCGCGACGAAGCGCTGCAGCGTGTGCTCCAGCGGGGATGCTGGAGCGAGGTGCAGCGATTTGGCACGAAGCGAGAGGAGCCCGGCGGCCTGTGCGCGCGCGGCGAGCCGCACGCCTTCGACGTGCTGCGCGGCAGTCTGAAGATCGGCCACGTGGCCTGGGATCTGATGGGCGAGCACAACCAGATGAACGCGCTGGCCGCCATCGGGGCGGCTGAGCACGCTGGAGTGGCACCCGAGCAGGCTGCGGCGGCCCTGGGAAGCTTTCGCAACGTGCGCCGGCGGCTGGAGTTGCGCGGCGAGGTGGCCGGCATCCGCATCTACGACGACTTCGCCCACCACCCCACGGCCATGCGGACCACCGTCAACGGCCTGCGCCGCAAGGTGGGGCTGCAGCGCATCCTGGCCGTGTTCGAGCCACGCTCCAACACCATGAAGACAGGCACCATGAAGGCCCAACTGCCTTGGGCGCTGGAAGAAGCCGATCTGAGCTTCTGCCTGCAAGGCCACTACGGCTGGAACGCACGCGACGCACTGGCCCCGCTGGGCCCGTTGGCCATGGTGGCCGACTCGGTGGATGCGCTGGTGGCGCAAGTCAGGAAGGCGGCGCAGCCCGGTGACCACATCCTGTGCATGAGCAACGGCGGCTTCGGCGGCGTTCACGGCAAGCTGCTGGAGGCCCTGGCACCCGGAACCGGCTCCGAGCCCCGCCGTTAAGCCCGGGCCCGTATCGACACCTCCACACCATGAGACTGAAGGACAAGATCTGCATCGTCACCGGCGGCGCCCAGGGTATTGGCCTGGCCACGGCCGTGAAGTTGGCGCGCGAGGGCGCGACGGTGGCCGTGTGCGACATGCGCCGCGAGGGCATTGACGCCGCCGTGGACGCCTGCAGGACGGAAGGCGCGCGCGCCGAGGGCTTCCTGGTGGACGTGACCGACCGCGCCCAGGTGGACGCGATGGTCAACGCCGTGAAGGCACGGTTCGGCCGCATCGACGTGCTGGTCAACAACGCCGGCATCACCAAGGACGCACGCCTGCAGAAGATGACACTGGCCCAGTTCGACGCCGTCATCGACGTCAACCTGCGCGGCGTCTTCCACTGCGCGCAGGCCGTGGCCGACACCATGGTGGCGCAAGGCGCAGGCGTCATCCTGAACGCAAGCAGCGTGGTGGGCATCTACGGCAACTTCGGCCAGACGAACTACGCTGCCTCCAAGTTCGGGGTCATCGGCTTCACCAAGACCTGGGGCCGGGAACTGGGCCCCAAGGGCGTGCGCGTCAACGCCGTGGCCCCGGGCTTCATCGAGACGCCCATCCTGTCGACCATCCCCGACAAGGTGCTGCAGCAGATGCGGGACGACGTGCCGCTGCGCCGCCTGGGCAGGCCCGAGGAAATCGCCAACGTCTACGCCTTCCTGGCCAGCGACGAGGCCAGCTACGTCAACGGCGCGGTGATCGAGGTGGCGGGCGGCCTGACGGTCTGATAGCTTGTGAAATACGCCCGCACGCCAGCGCAGGGGCGCTGCGCGGCGGCGCACTTGACCCGCGCGCCGAGGGCTGACAATGCCGATGATGTACGCCCTTTTTGAAGAAGCCGGCAAATTCCTGGCTGGCCGAGTGATGTCCGAGGCCGAAGCCTCGGTGCAGGTGGAGCTCGACTCCGGCAAGCGGGTCAAGGTCAAGGCCGCCCACGTGCTGCTGCGCTTTGACAAGCCTTCGCCAGCCGCGCTGCTTGAGGCCGGCCAGCGCCTGGCCGCCGAGATCGACCTGGATCTGGCCTGGGAGTTCGCCCCAGAGGCCGACTTCAGCTTTGTCGAGTTCGCTGGCGACTACTTTGACGCCTCGGCAGGCGTGGAGCGCCAGGCCGCCGCGCTGTTTCGCCTGTTCGAGGCGCCGCACTACTTCCGCCGCGTGGGCAAGGGGCAGTTCCGCAAGGCGCCGGAAGAAACCGTGAAGGCCGCCTTGCTGGCCATCGAGCGCAAGCAGCAGCAGGCGGCGCAGATCGAGGCCTGGGCGGCCGAACTGGCCGCCGGCACCTGCCCGGCCCCCGTGCGTGAGCATCTCTACCGCATCCTCTTCAAGCCGGACAAGAACGGCCCCGAGTACAAGGCCGTGGTCGAGGCGGCCAAGCGCTCGCAGCGCGCCCCGCTGGACCTGCTGAAGCAAGCCGGCGCCATCGACAGCCCCTACCAGTTCCACTGGCGGCGCTTCCTGTTCGAGCAGTTCCCCAAGGGCACGGGGTTCCCGCCGCTGACCGTTCCTGCACAGAAGGACGATCTGCCCCTGGCCGAGGTGCAGGCGTTCTCCATCGACGACTCCCACACCACCGAGATCGATGACGCCCTGTCGGTGCGCGGCCTGGGCAGCGGCACCGTGATCTTCGGCGTTCACATCGCCGCCCCGGCCCTGGCCATCGCGCCCGACTCACCCATCGACAAGGTGGCACGCGAGCGCCTGTCCACGGTGTACATGCCGGGCTGGAAGCTCACCATGCTGCCCGACGAGATCGTGCAGGCCTTCACCTTGACCGAGGGGCGCGACTGCCCGGCCGTGAGCCTGTACGTGACGTTTGACGAGGCCACGCTGGAGGTGCGCGCCCGCGAGACCCGCATCGAACGCGTGCCCATCGTGGCCAACCTGCGCCATGACCAACTCGACAGCGTCATCACCGAGGCGACGCTCACCGGCCAGGCCCCGGCTGACCACCCCTTTCCGGCCGAGCTGACCTTCGCCTTCCGCCTGGCGCGCCACCTGAAGGCCCAGCGGGAGCAAGTGCGCGGCAAACCCGAGACCTTCAACCGCCCGGACTACAACTTCAAACTCGAGCGAGGCGCGGGCGCGGCACCCGGCGAGCCGCACGGCCACGAGCGCGTGCTCATCACCACGCGCCAGCGCGGCGCGCCGCTGGACCTGATCGTGGCCGAGGCCATGATCCTGGCCAACAGCCACTGGGGCGGCTGGCTGGCGCAGTTCGGCGTGCCCGGCATCTACCGCAGCCAGGCCAGCCTGCTGCCCGGGGTGAAGGTGCGCATGGGTACCAAGCCCCTGCCGCACGCGGGCATGGGCGTGCCCCAGTACACCTGGGCCACCTCGCCGCTGCGGCGCTATGTGGACCTGGTCAACCAGTGGCAGATCATCGCCTGCGCGCGACATGGGGCCACGGCCGCCCTGGTGGCTGCCTTCAAGCCGAAAGACGCCACGCTGTTCTCCGTCATCTCGGGCTTCGACGGCGCCTACACCGCCTACAACGCCTTCCAGAATGGCATCGAACGTTTCTGGACCCTGCGCTGGCTGGAACAGAACGGGGTCACCGAACTGGAGGCCTCCGTGATGAAGGACGGCCTGGTGCGGGCCGACACCCTGCCGCTGGTGCTGCGCGCCAACGGCACCGAGAACCTGCTGCGAGGCACCCGGGTGCGCGTGCGCATCACCGGCAGCGACCTGCTCACGCTGGACGTGTGGGGTGCGCTGGTGGCACGTTTGGATGAGGCGGCCGCCGGTGCCGTTGGCGCCGTTGCCGAACAAGGCGACGAGGACGAAGAGGAACCGACCGCGGGTCCGCTGGCCCTGGCCATCGACCTGGCCGACTCTGGCGCCTCCGGCGAAGGGCAGGTGCAAGACCCCGGCGCGGGGGCTTCCACACCCGCTGCGGCGCACGCTGGCTGAGGGCTGACGGCGCGGCCTCGACCGACATGGTGGTGCGAAAAGCCAGGATCACGGCCCTGCAGGTGGCGCTGGGTCTGTCCCTGGCCGTGCATGCCGGCATCCTGACCCTGCGCTTCGTGGACCCGCAGGCCTTCGAGCGGGTGCTGGCCGACACGCCGCTGGAAGTGATTCTGGTCAATGCCCGCTCCAACGAGGCCCCGGTCAAGGCGCAGGCCATCGCCCAGGCCAACCTGGCCGGGGGCGGCGAGGCCGCGCAAGGCCGGGCCACTTCGCCCCTGGCTGCTTCCGCCGAGGTGCGGCTGGGCGACGACGCCCAGGACGCCCGCAAGCGCATCGATCAGATGCACCAGGAACAGATGCAGTTGCTCGCGCAGATGCGCCGGGAGGCCGCGTTGATGCCGCCAGACAGCGGGGCCGACCAGGGCACACCGGAGCAGGGGGCGGAACGGGAGCGGCGGCGCCAGATGATCAAGCTCTTGGCCGAGATCGAAAAGCGCATCAACGAAGAGAACGCACGCCCCAGAAAGCGCTACGTGAGCCCGGCCACCAGCGAGGCCGTCTATGCGGTGTACTACGACGCGATGCGTCGCAAGATCGAAGACCGCGGCACGCGCGACTTCCCGGAGGTCCAGGGTCGCAAGCTCTACGGCGAACTCACCATGAACGTCACCGTGGATGCCAGGGGCCGCGTGGTGGAGGTCGAAGTGGTGCGGCCTTCGCAATCACGTCTGCTGGACCAGCGGGCCATGGCCATCGTGCGCAGCGCCGCGCCGTTTGGCGCGTTCTCCACCGCCATGCGACGCGAGACGGACCAGATCGTGGTGACATCCCGCTTCCGGTTCACACGGGAGGACGGCTTCGAGGCCCAGACGCTGGGCTCCACCACCCAAGGCCGGCCACGCTGAATCGCTCACACGTCCTGCCTGCTCTCCCGCCCGCTGCGCCGCCTGCACGGCCCGCCCCACAATCGACCCTTGCATGAACCCCGACCGCTACTTCGTCCTGGGCAACCCGGTGGCGCACAGCCATTCGCCCTTCATCCACACGATGTTCGCTGCGCAAACCGGCCAGCACCTGGGCTACGGCCGCCGGCTGTGCCCGTTGGACGGCTTCGCCGAGGCCGTGAGAACGCTGGCGGCCGACACCGAGGGCGGGCCGGTGCGCGGCTGCAATGTCACCGTCCCCTTCAAGCACGAGGCGCTGCGCCTGGCCGCGTCCGCCAGTGACCGGGCCCGCCAGGCCGGCGCGGCCAACGTCCTGAGCTTCGACGACGGCCACTGGCGGGCTGACAACACGGACGGCGCGGGACTCATGCGGGACCTGCAACTGCACGCCGCCTGGAACGTTCAAGGACAACAGGTCCTGCTGGTGGGGGCGGGCGGGGCGGCCGCCGGCGTGCTGGGGCCGTTGCTGGCGAGCGGCCCAGCCCGCGTGGTGGTGGCCAATCGAACGGCGGCGCGGGCCCAGGCGCTTGTGGAAGCGCACGCGAGGCTGGCCGCAGCGCACGGCGCCACACTGGAAGCCACCGGCCTGGACCTGCCGGGTCAGGCCTTCGACACCGTTCTGAATGCCAGCGCCTCCAGCCTGTCGGGCGCTGCCGTGCCTGTGCCCGACCAGGTCCTGCGCCCGGGCACGCTGGCAGTGGACCTGATGTACGGGCCTGCAGCCACCCCGTTCCTCTCCTGGGCGCAAAGACACGGGGCCGTGGCGCGTGATGGCCTGGGTATGCTGGTGGAACAAGCGGCAGAGGCTTTCTGGATCTGGCGCGGCGTACGACCCGACACCGTGCCGGTGCTGCGCGCCCTGCGTGAGCGCGTGGGAGCAGCGCCATGAGGGGCCTGGCGGGTCCGCTGGGGCGCCACCTGGTACGGCTGCTGCTGCTCGTGGGGGTGTGCGTGCTGACACTGCAACTGAGCTTTGCCGCGCGCGTGCTGGCCATGCGCTGGCTGGACCCCGCGTCCACCACCTTCCAGCGCAGTGAGGCCTGGCGCCTGCTGGGCACCCACGGACGCATCGAATGGAGTCAGCAGTGGGTGGATGCCGAGCGGATATCGGTGCACCTCCAGCGCGCCGTGATCGCGAGTGAGGACGCCGCCTTTGCCAGCCACACGGGCGTGGACTGGGCCTCTCTGGAGAAGGCCTGGGATCGCAACCAGCGCGCCGAAGCCCGTGCCGAGGCCCGCGTCCGGCAGCAACCCCCGGGGGGACGCAAGCTGGAGCCCAAGGTGGTGGGCGGCTCCACCATCACCCAGCAACTGGCCAAGAATCTGTTCCTGTCGGGTGAGCGCACCGTGCTGCGCAAGGCGCAGGAGTTCGTCATCACCCTGATGCTGGAAGGCTTGCTGCCCAAGCGGCGCATCCTGGAGATCTACCTCAACAGCGTGGAGTGGGGTGAAGGACTGTTCGGCGCTCAGGCCGCGGCACGACACTACTTCCGCATCGATGCGCAGCGCCTGGGCGTGGACCAGGCCGCCCGTCTGGCCGTGATGCTGCCGGCCCCGAAGCGCTTTGAGAAGCGACCCGCCTCCGACTACGTGATCTCGCGCAGTGCGACCATCGCTGCCCGCATGGGTGCGGTGGAGCTGCCCTGACCTCCCGCCTGCCGATCCAGACAGCCGCCCGAGACAGACGCACCACACAGCCCGCTTCATGACCGACAACCTGACCGAAGAAATCGCCGCATCCGCGGCCCGCCTTGTCGTGGAGGCAGGACTGGAGTACGGCGCTGCCAAGCACAAGGCCGCCCGCGCGCTGGGCCGACGAGGCGGCGGCTCGCGCGTGGAACTGCCCTCCAACGAGCAGGTGGAAAACGAGGTGCGGGCCTATATCGAGCTTTTTCTCGGTGTCACCCAGCCGGAAGAACTTGCCGCGCTGCGGGAGGTTGCCATCGGCTGGATGCAGCGTCTGGCCGAGTTCAGGCCGCACTTGAGCGGCGCCGTCTGGCGCGGCACCGCCACCCGGGAATCCGCCGTGCACATCGACTTGTACTGCGACGACAGCAAGGCGGCGGAGATTGCGCTGCTGAACGCAGGCGTGGACCACGACATCCATGTGCTGGATGCCGGCCATGCGGCGGCCCGGGACGTGCTGAGTGTCAGCTCACCCAGCCGGACCCTGGGGCAGCCGGTGACCGTCTACCTCATCGTGAACGACCACGATGACCTGCGCGGCGCGCTCAAGCCCGATGCACGGGGGCGCACCTGGCGGGGCGATCTTGCAGCGCTGCAGCGGCTGATGATCGAAGAGGCCGGCGGCCGGCCTGTCGATCTGCAGAACAAGGACAGGACATGAGCGTGGCCAGTGGCAGGCGTCGGCAGGGGCTTCTCGTGGCAGGGGTCGCCGGGATGGCGGTGGCCGCCGGCGTAGGCTGGCACAGCCTGCGCACGGCGGCCCCGCCCGCCGGCCCGCCGTGGGACCAGCGCTTTCCCACGCCGGACGGTGCTGTACTGGACATGGCGTCGTTGCACGGACTCCCCCTGGTGCTGAACTTCTGGGCCACCTGGTGCCCCCCCTGCATCAAGGAACTGCCTGAACTGGAGCGCTTTCACCGCGAGTGGTCGCCCAAGGGGTGGCGCGTGGTGGGGTTGGCGGTGGACGGCGCCAAACCGGTGCGTGAGTTTCTGCAGAAGCAACCGCTGAGCTTTGCGGTCGGCATGGCGGGCCTGGACGGCAGCGCGCTGAGCCGGCAGTTGGGCAACGAACAAGGGGCTCTGCCGTTCACCGCTGTGTTCGACCACCATGGCCGCCTGGTACACCGCAAGCTGGGACAGACCGACTTCGAGGAACTGTCGGCCTGGGCCCGCGGGCTCTGAACGGGCGGCACCAGTGCTCAGGAGGGCCCTGGTTTCGGGTCCGCCGGCAGCGCTGCTGACAACGCCCCCTGCCGGCCACGGACTGCAGCTTCACCGCCGATCAGCCACCCTACTTCTCGCAAATGACGTCAAAGTTGGCAACAGATGCGGGAGTGTGGTGTCAGCCCACGCACAGCGTCGGTGATGCCTCGGGACACCGTCCGGTTCAACCTTGCCCATCGGCCACAGGCCCGACTCCGACGGCGCACACGGCACCGGACGTCAAGTTCAAAGCAAGTTGACGGCAGTTCCCTGCAGTTCATTACACTGCAAGTCTGTCTCAAGAGAAGACGCCACCCGAGGACCCCCCATGGACCTGCGCAAGCTCAAGACCCTGATCGATCTCGTATCGGAGTCCAGCATCTCCGAGCTGGAAATCACCGAAGCCGAGGGCAAGGTCAGGATCGTCAAGGCGGGACACCCCATGGTCGGCGCCATGCCGGTGGCCAGCGTCGCCGCTGCGCCTGCAGTCCTGGCGCCGACGGCAGCAGCCACTCCAGCGGCCGCACCTGCCGCAGCCGCTGCGGAACTGCCCGAAGCCAAGGTCATCAAGTCCCCCATGGTGGGCACTTTCTACCGCTCGGCCAGCCCTGGCGCCAAGGCCTTCGTGGACGTGGGCAGCACCGTGAAGGCCGGTGAGCCCGTGTGCATCATCGAAGCCATGAAGATCATGAACGAGATCGAAGCCGACCTGGGCGGCACGATCGCCCGCATCCTGTGCGAGAACGGCCAGGCCGTGGAGTTCGGGCAGCCGCTGTTCGTCCTGGAATAGGGCGATTCACATGTTCAAGAAGATCCTGATCGCCAACCGCGGCGAGATCGCGTTGCGCATCCAGCGCGCCTGCCGCGAAATGGGCATCAAGTCGGTCGTCGTGTACTCCGAGGCCGACCGCGAGGCCAAGTACGTGAAGTTGGCCGATGAGGCCGTGTGCATCGGCCCCGCCCCCTCGGCACAGAGCTACCTGCACATGCCCGCGATCATCTCCACGGCCGAGGTGACCGATGCCGAAGCCATCCACCCCGGCTACGGATTCCTCAGCGAGAACGCCGATTTCGCCGAACGCGTGGAAAAGAGCGGCTTCGTCTTCATCGGGCCCACGCCCGAGTCGATCCGCATCATGGGCGACAAGGTCTCGGCCAAGCAAGCCATGATCAAGTCTGGCGTGCCCTGCGTGCCGGGCTCCGAGGGCGCCCTGCCCGAAGACCCGAAGGAGATCATCCGCATCGGCCGCTCGGTGGGCTATCCGGTCATCATCAAGGCCGCGGGCGGCGGCGGCGGACGGGGCATGCGGGTCGTCCACACGGAAGCCGCGCTGATCCACGCCGTGCAGACCACGCGGGCCGAGGCCGGGGCCGCGTTCGGCAACCCGTCGGTCTACATGGAGAAGTTCCTGGAGAACCCGCGCCACGTGGAGATCCAGGTGCTGGCCGACGGCCAGCGCGGCGCCGTGTGGCTGGGCGAGCGAGACTGCTCGATGCAGCGTCGCCACCAGAAGGTGATCGAGGAAGCCCCGGCGCCCGGCATCCCGCGCCGGGTGATCGAGAAGATCGGCGACCGCTGCACCGCAGCCTGCCTGAAGATCGGCTACCGCGGCGCCGGAACCTTCGAGTTCCTCTACGAGAACGGCGAGTTCTACTTCATCGAGATGAACACGCGGGTGCAGGTCGAACACCCCGTGACCGAACTGGTCACCGGCATCGACATCGTGCAGATGCAGATCCGCATCGCCGCCGGACAGAAGCTGCCCTTCAACCAGCGCGCCATCCAGCTCAAGGGCCACGCCATCGAGTGCCGGGTCAACGCCGAACACCCGTACACCTTCGTGCCCTCGCCGGGCCGCATCACGATGTGGCACTCCCCCGGTGGCCCCGGCGTGCGCGTGGACTCGCATGCCTATACCAACTACACCGTACCGCCCAACTACGACTCCATGATCGGCAAGATCATCGTCTACGGCGACACCCGCGAGCAGGCGCTGGCCCGCATGCGCACCGCCTTGTCCGAGACGGTGGTCGAGGGCATCCAGACCAACATTCCCCTGCACCGCGAGCTGATGGTGGACTCCGGCTTCTGCGCCGGCGGCACGAGCATCCACTACCTGGAAAAGTGGCTGGCGCAGCGCAAGAAGTGAAGCGCCCATGTTCGAACTGACCCTGGGCTGCCCGCAGGCCCTCGTGGAGGCTGTGGCTGACGCATTGAGCGACGAATTGGAAGCGCTGTCAGTCTCCGTCGAGGACGCCGATGCGGACAGCCCCGCCGAACAGGCCTTGTACGGCGAACCCGGCCTCCCTCCGCCGCAGGCGGGATGGGAACGCTCCGCCCTGCGGGCCCTGTTCGAAACCGAAGCGGAGGCCACGCAAGCAGTCACCCTGCTGATGGCCCAGGCCTGGACCAAAGGGCTGGCCTTGATCGCCATGGCGCCCGTGGCCGATGAAGACTGGGTTCGGCTGACACAGTCCCAGTTCACGCCCGTGCAGATCACACCCAGCTTCTGGATCGTTCCCACCTGGCACGAACCCCCTGCTGGCGACCATCGGGTGATTCGGCTCGACCCCGGGCTGGCCTTCGGCACGGGCTCCCACCCCACCACCCGGATGTGCCTGCGCTGGATTGCAGCCCATGCCAGTCCCGCCAAGCCCTGGACCCGCGTGCTCGATTACGGCTGTGGCTCGGGCATCCTGGCCATTGCTGCTGCGCTACATGGGGCCATCGAGGTGAACGCGGTGGACATCGACCCCGCTGCGGTGCAATCCAGCCAGGACAACGCGCTGGCCAACGGCGTGTCGCTGCGCTGCGGGCTGCCGGAGCAGGCCACCGGCACCTACCCCCTGGTGCTGGCCAACATCCTGGCTACCCCGTTGAAGCTACTGGCCCCGCTGCTGTGTGGCCACCTGTACCCGGATGGCCACCTCGTGTTGGCGGGCATTCTTGAGCGGCAGGCGCAGGAGTTGTCCGCCGCCTATGCGCCCTGGGTGGACCTCGAGGTGACCGACCGCGAGGATGGCTGGATCCTGATGACCGGACGCCGGCGCGACACCTGAAGCCGGTGCCAGGCCTGACCGTGGCAA
The DNA here is from genome assembly GCA_947464185.1 of Burkholderiales bacterium. GTDB lineage: Bacteria > Pseudomonadota > Gammaproteobacteria > Burkholderiales > Burkholderiaceae_C > Rubrivivax. Next base: position 66,320 of record CANHVY010000003.1, on the reverse strand, counting down.
CATGATCCGATGACGCTGACCACCCGCTGCCCAAGCTGCAACACCGTCTTCAAGGTGGCCCGGGACCAGTTGCAACTGGCCGAAGGCTGGGTGCGTTGTGGGCGCTGCGATGAGACCTTCGAAGCGCAGGACGCGCTGGCACAGTGGCAGGCCGGCTCCGATGCGATGGCGTTGCAGCCCCCCCTGGCGGCCGTAACGCCTGAAGGGCTGCAGGCGGACTGGCTTGCTGGCAACAACTGGGCGGTAAAGTCCAAGCCCACGGCCCCACCCAAGCCCTGGGTCACCGCAACCTGGGCCGTGGCCGGCTCGATCAGCCTCGCGAGCTTGCTGGTCCAGGCTGCGCTGGCCTGGCATGACGAACTGGCCCATGCTGCACCCATCCTGCGGCCGGTCCTGGAGGTGGCCTGCGTGATGGCCGAGTGCCGGATCGAGCCGGCGCGCAGGATCGAAGCCTTGACCATCGAGTCCAGCCAACTCACCCAGTTGGGCGGCACGGTCTACCAGTTCTCGCTCACGGTCCGCAACCGCGCTGCGGTGGACCTCACCCCGCCCGCGCTGGACCTGGTGCTGACCGGACAGGACGGAGAAGTCATCGCCCGAAGGGCCCTGCGCTGGGCAGACTTTGGTCTTCGCACACGGTCCATCCCGGCGCAGAAGGACCTGAACCTGCAGGCCCACCTCAACACCGGCAGCACGGTCGTGACCGGCTTTACGATCGAGTTGTTCTACCCCTGAGGCCCACTGAACCAGGGCCGTCGTACCCCTACCCGGAGACACCATGCCCGCCTTGATCTGCGGATCGCTCGCCTTTGACACCATCACGACCTTCCCCGGTCAATTCAGCCAGCAGATCCTGCCAGAACAGCTGCACATCCTGAACGTGTCCTTCCTGGTGCCCGAACTGCGGCGCGAGTTCGGCGGCTGCGCTGGAAACATCGCCTACAACCTGCGCCAATTGGGCGGCGATCCGGTGATCATGGCCACGATCGGCAACGATGGAGGCGACTACGTGGAGCGTATCCGCTCCTGGGGCGTGGACACCTCGTTGGTCACCTGGGTGGAGGACCACTACACCGCTCAGGCCATCATCATCACGGACACCGACAACAACCAGATCACCGCGTTCCACCCGGGCGCCATGCAAAAGGCGGGTGAGGTGCGAGTGCCTGCCCGCGCCGACCTCAAGGTCGCGATCATCGCGCCCGATGGACGCGACGCCATGCTGAGCCACGCCCGGCAGCTGCATGCCGCCGGAATCCCCTTCGTCTTCGATCCGGGCCAAGGCCTGCCGATGTTCGACGGGGCCGAACTGCGCGACTTCATCGCCCAGGCCCGCTGGGTGGCCGTGAACGACTACGAAGCCAGGATGCTGTGCGACCGCACGGGCCACACTCTGGAGTCGTTATCGTCCTCTCACCTGGCCGGCGTGATCGTAACGCTGGGGGCACAAGGATGCGACCTCTGGGTCCAAGGCCACAGGGAACGTGTGCCCGGCATCGCAGCGCAGGAGGTGCTCGACCCGACCGGCTGCGGCGATGCTTTCCGCGGAGCCCTGCTCTACGGGTTGGAGCGGGGATGGTCGCTCCAGCGCTGTGTGGCCCTGGGCAACCGCCTGGGGGCCGCCAAGATTGCCAGCCGGGGGGGTCAGAACCACCAGGTCGACCCGGCCTGGGCACTGGGCTAACCGCAATCCGACCCGGCCCCGCCCGTCAAAGGCCTGGTCTCGAATGTCACCCACCAAGAAATGACCCGGCCGAGGCCGGGTCATGCATGCACCATGCCGTGGGCGGCATGTTACCGCCCCGGCCCTGGATCCATCAGGGCTTGTTGCCAGTAGGAAATGGCCAGGCTGCTGCCGGGCTCAGCGCGGTCTTCGCTGCAGGTGCAGGCGCAGGGGCGGCAGGGGCAGCAGGAGCAGGGGGCGCCTTCTTCGCCGCAGCCTTCTTGGCAGCGGGCTTCTTGGCTGCAGGAGCCTTCTTAGCCGCAGCCTTCTTGGCGGGGGCGGCCTTCTTCGCAGGCGCCGCCGCCTTCTTGGCCGGTGCGGCCTTCTTCGCAGGCGCCGCCTTCTTGGCCGGTGCAGCCTTCTTCGCAGGTGCCGCCTTCTTGGCCGGTGCAGCCTTCTTCGCAGGCGCTGCCTTCTTAGCCGGTGCTGCCTTCTTCGCGGGCGCTGCCGCCTTCTTGGCCGGTGCAGCCTTCTTCGCAGGTGCTGCCGCCTTCTTGGCCGGTGCAGCCTTCTTGGCCGGTGCGGCCTTCTTGGCCGGTGCGGCCTTCTTCGCAGTTGCCATAACGATCTCCTTGATCAAGTTGCAAAGAGCACCGCGCCGCTCGATACAGCGCGGAGATTCGCCAGCCTCATGCGAACGCCGCATGCAACAGCATGTCGGCGAAGGAAGGGCGTGGCGAATGGTGAAGCAAGGCTGCACACCGTTTCTGGCGGCGGTGCATCAGCACTTGCAATGGGGAACATGAAAGTTGCTTGAGCAGTGGTGACAAGGTCGCGCACGGATTCAAGGTCATGTATCGACAGGAAAGGACCTGAACGTCATCAGTCCCAGGACAGGGCACCACCGGTCTGGTACTCGATCACCCGGGTCTCGAAGAAATTACGCTCCTTCTTCAGGTCGATCATCTCGCTCATCCAGGGAAAGGGGTTCTCTTCCTGGGGGAACAGCGCCTCCAGTCCGATCTGCACCGCCCGGCGATTGGCGATGTAGCGCAGGTAGCCCTTGAACATGGACGCGTTCAACCCGAGCACCCCGCGTGGCATGGTGTCCTCTGCGTAGCGGTACTCCAGATCCACGGCCTTCAGGAACAGCGCCTTGATCTCGGCACGGAACTCCGGCGTCCACAGATGCGGGTTCTCCAGCTTGATGGCATTGATGAGGTCGATGCCGAAATTGCAGTGCATGGACTCGTCACGCAGGATGTACTGGTACTGCTCCGCAGCGCCTGTCATCTTGTTCTGGCGACCCAGCGCCAGGATCTGCGTGAAGCCCACGTAGAAGAACAGGCCTTCCATCAGGCAGGCAAACACGATCAGGCTCTTCAGCAAGGTCTGGTCGGCCTCGGGCGTGCCCGTCTTGAAGTGCGGGTCCATGATCGCGTCGATGAACGGGATCAGGAACTCGTCCTTGTCACGGATCGAAGACACCTCGTGATAGGCGTTGAAGATCTCGCTCTCGTCCAGGCCCAGCGACTCCACGATGTACTGGTAAGCATGGGTGTGGATGGCCTCCTCGAAGGCCTGCCGCAACAGGAACTGGCGGCACTCTGGCGCCGTGATGTGGCGGTAGGTGCCCAGGGTGATGTTGTTGGCCGCCAGTGAATCAGCCGTGACAAAGAAGCCCAGGTTGCGCTTGACGATGCGGCGCTCGTCCTCGGTCAGGCCGTTGGGATCCTTCCAGGTCGCGATGTCGCGCGACATGTTGACTTCCTGCGGCATCCAGTGGTTCGCGCAGGTGGCCAGGTACTTCTCCCAGGCCCACTTGTACTTGAAGGGCACCAACTGGTTGACGTCGGTCTGCCCGTTGATGATGCGCTTGTCCGCCGCATTGACACGTCGCAGATCGGCCTGTGCATCGGCCGACTGTGGCTGGCGCGCAGCGGGCACCGAGGACACGGAGGCCTTCGCCTGATAAGGCGCTGACGACGCGCCGGCTGCAGGCATCGCAAGCGTTGCAGCCACAGGCCGTGAAGGCATCAAGCCCGGCGTCGACTTCGGTTGTGTTGAACGACTGTCTTCTTCCCAGACCAACATGGGGTGATGTCCTCAGAGGCGTTGAATTATCGGAGCGATGTGTCGCAAGACCAAGCACTTCTTGCTGCGAATGTCATCAGGATCGGGAGACGTTCGGAACGGGAGCCCTCGGTGGCGCGAGAACCCCACCGCAATCGGCTTTTGGACCCCCTCATTTCCCTATTGGCATGCCTCGCAGTCGGGGTTGTCGATGGAGCAGAACTTCACGTCGCTTCCAGGCGCGGACTCGACTTGCGCCATCTGCGACTGCGCCTTGGCTGCGGCAGCTTCCATCGAAGACGAGACACCACCACCGGAAGGCACCGAATTGAGTGCGCCCGGATGCACCGTGGACTTCTCGGCGTGTGTGGCGCCCATGGTGCGCAGGTAGTACGTGGTCTTCAACCCGCGCAGCCAAGCCAGGCGATAAGTCTCGTCCAGTTTCTTGCCTGAGGCGCCTGCCATGTAGATGTTGAGCGACTGGGCTTGGTCGATCCACTTCTGACGGCGCGACGCTGCTTCCACCAGCCAGACGGGCTCCACCTCGAAGGCCGTGGCATATAACTGCTTGAGTTCCTCAGGCACACGGTCAATCCGCCGCAGCGAGCCGTCGAAGTGCTTGAGGTCGGACACCATCACGCTGTCCCACAGGCCCAGTCTCTTGAGGTCGCGCACGAGATATTCGTTCACGACAGTGAACTCGCCGGAGAGGTTGGACTTGACCGAGATGTTGCCGAAGCAAGGCTCGATGGAGGCGTCCACGCCGATGATGTTGGAGATGGTGGCCGTGGGCGCAATGGCCACGCAGTTGCTGTTGCGCATGCCGTGCTGGGCAATGCGCTCGCGCAGCGCGTTCCAGTCCATGGTGGACGAGCGGTCCACCTCGACATGCCCGCCTCGATGACGGGCCAGCAAGTCCAATGAATCGATGGGCAGCACACCCTGATCCCACAGGGAACCGCGATAGCTGGAGTAGCGCCCGCGCTCCTGGGCCAGATCGGTGGAGGCCCAATAGGCGTGGAAACACACGGCTTCCATGGAGCGATCGGCGAACTCCACGGCCTCCTGGCTGGCGTAGGGCACGCGCAGTTGGTACAGGCAATCCTGGAAGCCCATGATGCCCAGTCCGACGGGTCTGTGCCGCAGATTGGAATCGCGCGCCTTCTTGACCGCGTAGTAGTTGATGTCGATGACGTTGTCTAGCATGCGCATGGCCGTTGACACCGTCTTCTGCAACTTCACCTGATCGATCATCTTGCGCCCGTCCGGCCCGTCCGTCAGATGCTGGACCAGGTTGACCGAGCCGAGGTTGCACACCGCGATTTCGGTGTCACTGGTGTTGAGTGTGATCTCCGTGCACAGGTTGCTGGAGTGCACCACACCGATATGCTGCTGCGGGCTGCGCACGTTGCAGGCATCCTTGAAGGTGATCCAGGGATGGCCCGTCTCGAACAGCATGGTCAGCATCTTGCGCCACAGGCTGCGGGCGGGCATGCGCTTGAAGAGCTTGATCTCACCACGATCGGCCTTGGCCTCGTAAGCGGTGTAGGCCTGTTCGAAGGCCTGACCAAAGAGGTCATGCAGGTCAGGGCAGGTCGACGGCGAGAACAAGGTCCAGTCGCCGTCCTCCGCCACGCGCTTCATGAACAGGTCGGGGATCCAGTTCGCCGTGTTCATGTCATGGGTGCGGCGGCGGTCGTCACCGGTGTTCTTGCGAAGCTCCAGGAATTCCTCGATGTCCAGGTGCCAGGACTCCAGATAGGAGCACACCGCGCCCTTGCGCTTGCCCCCCTGATTGACCGCCACCGCCGTATCGTTGACGACCTTCAGGAAAGGCACCACGCCTTGGCTCTTGCCATTGGTGCCCTTGATGTAGGACCCGAGCGCGCGCACGCGTGTCCAGTCATTTCCCAGGCCGCCGGCAAACTTTGACAACAGCGCGTTTTCCTTCAGCGCCTCGTAAATGCCGTCCAGATCGTCCGCCACCGTGGTGAGGTAGCAGCTGGACAACTGGGAGCGCCGGGTGCCGGAATTGAACAGCGTGGGGGTGCTGGACATGAAGTCGAAACTCGACAACACCTCGTAGAACTCGATGGCCCGGGCCTCACGGTCGACTTCATTGAGCGACAGGCCCATGGCCACCCGCATGAAGAAGGCCTGGGGCATCTCGATGCGTTGCTCGTCGATGTGCAGGAAGTAGCGGTCGTACAGGGTCTGCAGGCCCAGGTAATCGAACTGCAGGTCACGCTCCGGCTTCAGCGCCGCGGCCAGGCGCGCGAGATCGAACTGGAGCAACTTGTCATCTAGGAGTTCGGCCTGGACGCCCTTCTTCACGAAGGTGGGGAAATAGCTGGCATAGGCCGTGGCCATGTCGATGCCATCTACTTCGGCGCCCATGATCTCGCGCCGAATGGAGTGCATCAGCAGGCGAGCCGTGGCACGGGTGTAGGCCGGCTCGCGCTCAAGCAAGGTGCGGGCGGCCAGGATGGCAGCCTTGTAGACCTCGTCGATGGGCACGCCGTCGTACAGGTTGCGCATGGTCTCGGCCAGGATCGGCTCTGCAGACACGTCGGCCCCCAGCCCTTCGCAGGCCTGCTGCACCAGAAGCGTCAGCGCGGACACGTCGAGGGCCACCCGCTGACCCCTGTCGGCGACATGGAACTGCGGCATCCTGGGTTCGGCAGGTGCCGATTGCCGCGCGCGCTCCTGGGCCCTGCGGTCCCGGTACAGGACGTAGGCCCGGGCCACCTCGTGGTGCCCGCCACGCATCAGGCCCAGTTCCACCTGGTCCTGCACGTCCTCGATATGGAAAGTGCCACCGCCCGGGCGCGAGCGCAACAGCGCGCGCACCACGGCTTCCGTCAGCCCGTCGACCGTCTCGCGCACGCTGGCAGACGCCGCGCCCTGGGTGCCATGCACTGCCAGGAAGGCCTTCATCAGTGCCACCGCAATCTTGCTGGGCTCAAAGGAGACGACTGCGCCGTTGCGGCGGATGATCTGATAAGCCGTGTAGGCCGACGTCGCCGTAGCGGACGCGGCGCGCGCCGGCATCGGCACGAAGGCTTCCTGGCTGGAAAGGGCAACTGACTGCATGCGGCTCCTCATGGGCTGTAGCGGGCCTGACTGCCCCTGTGCGAAGGGCAGCCCGGAAAACGTGTGATGGGTTGGCAAACACTATATATGGTGTCACCGAAGCGCTCAAGGCACTACCGGTGGTGTCGAGCTGTGTTTTCCCTGATTCCCATCAGGTCGGATCAGAAGTGTCCGAATCCACGCCAATGCCCAGCCGTGCCATGCGGTAGCGCATCTGGCGCAGCGACAGGCCCAGGCTGGCGCCAGCGGCCGTGCGGTTGAACCGATGCCGCGCCAGGGCCTGCTCGAGGATGCCACGCTCCACGCTGTCCAGATAGGCCTCCAGGCTGGCCGGGAGTTCCTCCGCGGCATGCGGCGGCAGGACCGCAGGCGCCGCGGCCGCCGGCACTTCATCGGGCAGATCGACAGCGGGGGGTGAGGACAGTTGCACCTCCAGTGCTTCAAGCACGGATGCAGGCCTCGGCTGAGCACCCAACTCCTCCACGCCGATGGAATCAGCAGAGGACAGGGCCAGCGCACGGTGCAGCATGTTCTCCAGTTCCCGAACGTTGCCCGGGAAATCATACGAACACAGGTGCTGCAAGGCCTCTTCGGTCACGCGCGGCGGCGGGTGACCGCCGCCGTCACCGCAGATGCGCTCGAGGATGTCCTCGCAGATCGGGGCCAGGTCCATGAGCCGGTCCCGCAGCGGCGGCACCTGGATGTGGATGACGTTGAGACGGAAGAAGAGGTCCTGGCGGAAACGTCCGGCCTGCACTTCCTGCGGCAGGTTGCGGTGCGTGGCACTGACGATGCGGGAGTTGCAGGGCACTTCCGCCGTGGCACCCAGGGGCCGCACGCTGCGTTCCTGGATAGCGCGAAGCAGCTTGCTCTGCATGAGCAGCGGAAGGTCGCCGATCTCGTCCAGGAAAAGGGTGCCCCCCTTTGCCGCCTGGAAGAAGCCCGGCCGGTCGTCCGTGGCACCGGTGAACGCGCCTTTGCGGTAACCGAAGAATTCGGCCTCGAGGAGAGCTTCCGGGATGGCGCCGCAGTTCACGGGCACGAAGGGTCCTGCTGCACGGGCCGAGGATAGGTGGATAGCACGCGCAACGAGTTCCTTGCCGGTGCCGGACTCGCCCGTCACCAGGACGGGCGCCATGCTGCGCGAGACCTTGTCCACCAGCATCCGCACATGGCTCATGGCGGGCGAGTTCCCCACAAGGCGCGCCATCCCGAGCTGCAACGCGGCCGAAAGCTGATCGACCCGGGACACCGGGGCAGGACTCGGGGCCAACGACGGTAGCGCCGACTGCCCCAGCGCCGCAGCCACCACCGAGCGAAACTGCCGCAGGTCCACTGGCTTGGTGAGGTAGTCGAAGGCACCGGCCTTCAAGGCCGCCACGGCCGTCTCCGCAGAACCGTAGGCGGTGATGACGATCACCTTCTCGCTGCGGCCTGCCGCTTCTACGTGATGCAGCAACTCGATGCCCTGCCCGTCGGGCAGTCGCATGTCGGTGATCACCAGGTGAAAGGTCCGGCGCTGCAACGCCTGCATCGCCTCCTGCACCGAACCCGCGCACTCCACATCGTGCCCCTCACGCAGCAGGGTCAGTTCGTACAGCGTCAGCAGGTCCGGCTCGTCGTCGACGACCAGCAGTCTGTGAGGGCCGGAAGCCATCAGAGCGAACCCCAACCGGAAGGTGCCGCCGAAGGCCCTGGCAACCGCACGACGAAAGCGGTGGCATGCAGTTGTCCCTGGTCGAGCCGCACATGACGGATGTCCGCGCCGTGCCGCTCGCACAACTCCTTGCAGAGGTACAGGCCCAGTCCGGAACCCCGACTGCGGGTGGAAAAGAAAGGTTCGAACAAGTGCATCTCGACATCGGCGGTGATGGGCTGGCCATCGTTGGTCACCATGAGCACCACGACATCACCCGCACCCATATCCACCGTCACCTTGACTGCACGGGCTTCGCGCGACGAGTGCCGGTAGCCGTTGTCCAGCAGGTTCACCAGAATGCGACGGAGATGCTCAGGGTCGAACCAGGCCTGTGCCTGCTGCAAGGGAAGACTCAGTTCCACCACACCTGGCCCAACGCCGTTGGTGCCGCGCCACTCTTCCACCACGGTCCGCACGAGTTCCACAACATCCATGGAGCCGGCCCGGCCAACCCCCGTGGGCAGGGACTCGAGGACGTCGTCGACCAGGCGCCGCAAGCGGACCACGTTGTCCGAGATGATCGACACCAGGCGCTCCTGCGACCGGCCCAGCCTGTCTTCGGACAGCAGTTCGTTGGCCTGCGCAATGGCAGCCAGGGGATTGCGGATCTCGTGCGCGATCGCTGCCGACACCCGACCCATCGCGGCGAGCTTCTCCTGCTGGACGCGGATCTGAAGAACGCGCTCATCCTCAAGCAGCAACACGCACAGGTCCTGCTCGGGGTCTTCCGGCCCGGTCGTATGGGCGGAGCCCACCCGACGGGTGAACCGCAGGCGCACACGCAGCTTCGTCGGCCCTGCCGATCCCGGCGAGCTGTCACGCCTTGACACGACGCGCCCTTCGGCAGGCCACGAACCCTCGGCATGGGCCCTTTCGATCGCGCGCAACAAGGGCGCCCACGCGGGTACCGAGCCGTGCAGGATGCCCTGGGCAGCCTGGTCCTCTGCGGGCAGCCCCAGGAGAAGCTGTGCCGAGGGGTTGACCGCCAGAACACGGCGATGCCGATCGATCACCAGCAGGCCTTCGCTCAACTCCTGGATGACCAGTTGGTTCACGCCTGCTTGCAGGCGGGCTCTTTGCTGACTGTCGACAGCGGCCCGCTCTTCGCGCCGCAGGCGGGAAGACAACTCGCCCGCCAGCCATGCCACGGTCAGCATCCCAACGCCGACCAACACAGACCCCACCCAGGCCGAGGGCGCCGCAGGCGATTTGAGGCTGAGCGCCCAAGTGTCGAACAGCAAGACCAAAGCCACCACGGCAGCGGCAACCAGCGCGCCCGGGCGTGACAGCAGCACACCGGCCATCAGCACGGGCAATACCAGCAGGGCTCCGTGATTGAGACCGGCCGCAGGCTCGTTGGCCAGCAGCATCACGAAGGCCACAAGGTCGACACCGAGCGTCAGCACGATCCAGGCCTGCGGGCTCAGCCGGACAACGGACCGGTTGCGGCCACGCGCCCAAAGCCAAGCTGCCAAGGCACAGGCTTCGAGCGCGTAAGTGCCACTGATCAGAGGCGCAGCGACCCTTGACGAGTGAGCCTCGTCAAGCCCCATGAACTGCATGGCTGCCAACAGCACCCCAACGACTGCACGAGCAACGAGATAGGTGCGGAAGACCCTCCAGAGCGAACGACCGAGGGCCGAGCGAGCTCCGGACACCGGCGAACCGGCCGACGGGCCGGCCGAGAGCCAATCAAGCCAAAGCGGATTGAGCCAAAGTCCCCCCGCTGCTGACAGTCGAGGCGCCGATGAGCCCGCTGCGTCCTCGACGGACGGCCCTGGAGCATCCATGAACCAGGACGGAGTGCGCGACGAATGAGATGACCCCGCGCTGCCATCAACGATGCTCTGGTGACCTTCGACAGGCACATTCATCTGTTTGAACCCTCCGCCCTCAGCGCGGACCGGCCTGTCGGTGCGACGGTCCGCAGTACGGCAATTGCCCGTCAAAAACGGCCTCGTCGGCGGGCAGGTGCACACCGCAATGACGGCAGGCCACCATCTCGCCAGGCGCTGCCTTGTCGGCCCCGGCGCCTTCGGACGGGGCTGCCTGCGGCGAACCGCCGGGGGCGGCCCCTGTGGACCGCCCTGGGCCAGGATCACGCGGCTTGCGAAAGCGGGAGGCCAGCAACCAGATGCCCACCACCACCACGACCAAGACCACCAGGTACTTCATGATCGCCAGGCCCTCATGCCGCAGAACGCGACAGCAGCACTTCCAGCACGAAGCGTGAACCTACGTAGGCCAGCAGCAGCACCAAGGCCCCGGCATACAGCCAGCGTGTGGCGTGGCGACCGCGCCAGCCACGACCGTGGCGACCCGCCAGCAGGAGGGCGAAGATCGACCATCCCAGCAGGGACAGCACCGTCTTGTGGTCCCAGCGCCATTGATGGGAGGTGACGATGCCCAGGGCAATCGCCGCCGACAGCACCACAAAACCGGCCTCGACAAAGCGAAAGGTGATCCGCTCGATCTGCAGCAAGGGCATGCCAGCCACCACGGGTGCAAGACCTCTGCGCTGGCGCAAGCGGCGCTCTGCCGCATCGAGCAGCACCCCATGGAGAACCGCGGCGCCCAGCAGGCCGTAGCTGGCCACGCCCAGCAGCCAGTGCAGGGGCGCCCACGCCGAGCCCAGCACGCGCGCCTCTCCGGGAAACAGGCCCTGCACCACCACGGCAGCGGCGCCAATGCCGGCCAGCACACGCCTGACCACGGGCACGGTGATGAAGCGACCATCCAGGGCGTGAATGGCCAATGCCAGGCACACCGTGAGCGACAGCACCGGGCCGAAACCCAGGCGCGCGGCGGCATCGTGGAAGCCCAGGCTGCCGATCTCGCTGAGCAGCATGGCCGCATGGGCCGCCACCGCCACCACGAAGGCCGGCATCGCCACACGGTCGAACCGGGCGCTTCCACCCAGCAGCGACACGGCGTAGGCGGTCACGGCCAGTACAGCCAGCAACAGCGGCCATCCGCTCGGCAACCCGGTCGATAGAATCATTCGGCACAGTGTACGGTGCAGCATCGCCTGAACACTGCACTTGCACACGGTTCCCGCCACCCCACCCGCCACCGCGCTGCCCCACGCCTTCGGGCAGATTCATTCCATGGCCACCCACCTCACCGATCGCCTGTCAGGCCTGGTCAAGACCATGCGGGGCCAGGCCCGCATCACCGAAGGCAACGTGCAGGACATGCTGCGCGAAGTGCGCATGGCGCTGCTGGAGGCCGACGTGGCGCTGCCCGTGGTGCGCGACTTCATCGCCCGGGTCAAGGACAAGGCACTGGGCCAGGAAGTGGCGGGCTCGCTCAACCCCGGACAAGCGCTGGTCGGCATCGTGCACAAGGAGCTGGCGGCCACCATGGGGGAAGGTGTGGCCGACCTCAACCTGGCCACGCAGCCCCCGGCGGTGGTGCTGATGGCCGGCTTGCAGGGCGCCGGCAAGACCACCACCACCGCCAAGCTCGCCCGGCACCTGATCGAGAAGCGCCGCAAGAAGGTGCTCACGGTCTCGGCCGACGTGTACCGCCCAGCGGCCATCGAACAACTCAAGACCGTGACCGCGCAGGCTGGGGCCGAATGGTTCCCCAGTGCGCCTGACCAGAAGCCGGCGGACATCGCGCGCGCCGCGCTGGACCACGCCAGGCGCCACTATTTCGACGTGCTGCTGGTGGACACAGCCGGCCGCCTGGCCATCGACGAAGCCTTGATGGCCGAGATCCGGCAGTTGCATGCGGCGCTGAGCCCGGTGGAGACCTTGTTCGTCGTGGATGCGATGCAAGGCCAGGACGCGATCAACACCGCGCGCGCCTTCAAGGACGCCCTGCCGCTGACCGGCGTGGTGCTGACCAAGCTGGACGGCGACTCGCGCGGGGGCGCGGCGTTGTCGGTGCGCCAGATCACCGGCGTGCCCATCAAGTTCGCCGGCGTCTCGGAGAAGATCGACGGCCTGGAGGCCTTTGATGCCGAGCGCCATGCGGGACGCATCCTGGGCATGGGTGACATCGTCGCCCTGGTGGAGGAAGTGCAGAAGGGCGTGGATCTGGCGGCGGCCCAGAAGCTGGCCGACAAGGTCAAGAGCGGCGACGCCTTCGACCTCAACGACTTCCTGTCGCAGATTTCCCAGATGAAGAACATGGGGGGCCTGGCCGGGCTGATGGACAAGCTGCCCTCGCAGCTGGCCTCACGCGCGGCCGGCGCTGACCTCGGCAAGGCCGAGCGCGACGTGCGGCGCATGGAAGGCATCATCTGCGCGATGACGCCGCTGGAGCGTCGCAAGCCCGAACTCATCAAAGCCTCGCGCAAGCGCCGTATCGCCACCGGTGCTGGCGTACAAGTGCAGGAGGTCAACCGCATGCTCAACCAGTTCGAGCAGATGCGCGACATGATGAAGAAGATGAAGGGCGGCGGCCTGATGAAGATGATGCGCCGCATGGGCGGCGGGTTCCCGGGAATGCCGGGCATGCCACGCTGACCGCGCTCGGCATCCCACCCTCGCCAGTGAAAGGCTGGCGCCCGGTGTGTTGACGCCGGGTTACTGCACCAGGGCCTGGGCGAACTCCCGGGCATCGAAGGGCTGGAGATCCTCCAGCTTCTCACCCACCCCGATGAAATACACCGCCAGAGGCCGGCCCTCTGCAGTGCACCAGCGCGAAATGGCTGCCAGCACCCCGCCCTTGGCGGTACCGTCCAGCTTGGTGACGATGAGCCCGGTGAGCTGCACTGCAGCGTCGAAGGCCTTGACCTGGGCCAGCGCGTTCTGACCCGTGTTGCCGTCCACCACCAGCAACACCTCGTGCGGCGCGCCCTCCTGTGCCTTGGCGATGGTGCGGCGGATCTTCTTGAGCTCTTCCATCAGGTGCTGCTGGGTAGGCAGCCGTCCGGCCGTGTCGGCAATCACCACATCGCAGGCCCGCGCGCGCCCGGCCGTCACGGCGTCGAAACTCACCGCAGCAGGGTCACCCCCTTGCTGGCTGACGATGTCCACGCGGTTGCGGTCGCCCCAGACCGCGAGTTGCTCACGCGCGGCGGCGCGAAAGGTGTCGGCTGCGGCCAGCAGCACCTTCTGACCGTCGGCGGCCAGATGGTGGGTGAGCTTGCCGATGCTGGTGGTCTTGCCCGCGCCGTTGACACCCACCACCATGAAAACCGTGGGGGTGGCCTGCCCCACCTCCAGCGGTCGCTGCAAGGGCTGCAGCAGCTCGGCCAACGCATCCACCAACAGCGTTTTCACGGCTGCCGGATCTGTGGCCTTTGTGTCTTTGACCCGGCGCTTCAGGTCTGCAAGCAACTGTTGCGTGGCGGGCAAACCCGCGTCGGCCATCAGAAGAGCCGACTCCAGCTCCTCGTACAGCGCATCGTCGATCCGCGTGCCAGTGAACACCTGAGCGATGCCCTGGCCGGTCTTGCGCAGGCCCGCCTTCAGACGGCTGAGCCAACCCCCGCGCTCGGGGTTCGCGTCGGGCAGCCCAGGGGCCGCGCCGGCCGCAGGCGGGGGGATCTCTGCGGCCCCAGGGCGCTGCTGCGCTTCGATCGAGGCAGCGTCGCCCTGGGTATCGGTCGCCGGAGGCGCCTTTTTCTTGAAGAAGCTGAACAGGGACATGCGGTTCAAGGGCCGGAGAAGGGCGATCGTCCGGCCGCTATAATGATGGGCTTCAAGGCGCTTTAGCTCAGCCGGTTAGAGCGACGGAATCATAATCCGCAGGTCCGGGGTTCGAATCCCTGAAGCGCCACCAAGACGAACGACACGACAGCCCGCCAGGTTCCACCACGCGGGCTGTTGTTCTTTTCAGGCTGACCTCACCGGTCATGCAGGCCGCTCAAGGACCCAACCTGCCCAGGCGCTGGGCCTCGGCCTGCTTCTTCTCGAACTCGCGCCGGCGCTGCGCCTGACGCTCCAGCTCCTCCTGGCGCGCCTTGTCCAGGTCAGGAGCGGCGGTCACGCCGTGGTCGAACGTGAGTTCGGCGTCCGCACCGATGCCCACCGAGGGCGCCCCGCGCTGGCTGCGCAGCTTGATGTTCAGGCGCAGTTCGTTGGACGAGTCAGCGTTGCGCAGCGCCTCGTCGTAGGAGATGAAGCCGCGGTTGTAGAGATCGAACAAGGCCCAGTCGAACGTGCGCATGCCGGACTCACGGCCACGCTCCATCAGCGGTTTGATCTCGTGGAACAAGCCCTTGAAGATCTTGTCGGCGATGGTGGGGGTGTTGATCAGGATCTCGATGGCCGCCTTGCGTCCGGCGCCATCTTCGGTGCGGATCAGGCGCTGCGAAACGATGCCGCGCAGGTTGGCCGACAGGTCCATCAGCAGTTGGGGCCGGCGCTCCTCGGGAAAGAAGTTGATGATGCGGTCGATCGCCTGGTTGGCGCTGTTGGCGTGCAGCGTGGCCATGCACAGGTGGCCCGTCTCGGAGAAGGCGATGGCATGCTCCATGGTCTCGCGGTCGCGGATCTCCCCCATGAGGATGACGTCGGGGGCCTGCCGCAGCATGTTCTTCAGCGCGGCTTCCCAGGAGTGCGTGTCCACGCCCACCTCGCGATGACTGATGAGCGACTTCTTGGGTTCGTGGATGTACTCGATGGGGTCTTCCACCGTGATGATGTGGCCGGGCGTGGTGGCGTTGCGGTGGTCGATCAGCGCCGCCAGGGTGGTGGACTTGCCCGACCCCGTGCCCCCCACGATGAGCAACAACCCGCGCTTGCTCAGGATCAGGTCCTTCGTCACTTCGGGCAAGCCCAGCTTGTCGACGTTGGGGATTTCGTTGGCAATGGTGCGGATGACCATGGCCACGTTCGTCTGCTGGACGTAGGCGTTGACCCGGAAGCGCGACACCTCAGGCACGACGATCGCGAAGTTGGACTCCATGTCGCGGTCGAACTCGACGCGTTGGCGGTCGTTCATGATGGAGCGCGTCAGCACCCGCGTGACCTCGGGCTGCAGTTTCTGCTGCGACAGCGGGGTCAGCGTTCCGTGGGCCTTCATCGTGGGGGCCGAACCCGCCGAGATGAACAGGTCTGACCCTGCGGCCTGCGCCATGGCCGTCAGCAGCTTGTGCATGTAGGCCATGGCCTGATCGTCGCTGAGCATGGACAGGTCCCGTTCTTGTTTCCCTGATGACGCTTACTTGCCTTTGCCCGCCTGCGCCTTGTGGCGGGCGATGGCGGCCTTGAGATCGCGCAACTCTTCGCAACCGAAGACACAGGCCTTGTTCAGGCGCGCCGAAGTGGCCTGGACAGCCCCCCCCCCGGGCCTGATCTTCAGGATAGCGGCATTGAGGCTGCGTTCCATGCCGAGCGCCCTTCCTGGTGGTCGTTGCGGCTCGCTCAAGCAACCGGTCCTATCGGGTTCAGCCGCAAGACCCCGGCATTGACGGTGGCAGCAAACAACACCCAGGCCAGGTAGGGCAGCAGCAAGCGCGCGGCCAGGCGGTCCACCTCGGCGCAGGCCGAAATCAGCCAGAGCACAGATGCGGTGAGCAGGGCGATCTCGACCAACGCCCAGTCGGGCCGCTGCGCCTTGAAGAAGAGCACGCTCCACAGCACGTTCAGCAGCGCGTTCAGCAAGAAGCCGAACAGCAGCCGCCGCTGCCGACGACGGCCCGCCTGCGCAGCGGTCTCGTCGGCTTGTAAGGCGGGCCTGGCGTGCCACCAGGCCCGGGCGCCCGCCCAGGCCGTCAAGGTGTAGAGCAAGGTCCAGACCGGGCCGAACACGATATCCGGCGGCTTCCAGGCAGGCTGCAACAGGCCTCGGTACCAGGGGCCGAGGTCGGTGGCCAAGCCGCCGATGCCGGCCACCAGCACGGCGATCGCGGCAGCCACCGCGTAGGCGCGCCAGGGCACGCGGGAGGCCCGTACAAGGCCCGCTTGCGCGGGTTCTGGCCGCGCCTCAGGCGGCCCGGCCATGGCGCGTCATACCCGGGCCAGCCCGAGCAGGTGCGCCATGTCCTTGAAGAAGATCCGCACATGCGCCATGGGACGCGCGCGCACGAGTTCCTTGTTCATGTACGCCTCGAACGTCAGCTGCTGGACGTCGCGATCACGGCAGATGGCCACGAACCGTTCACGACGCTTGTCGCTGCTGTACCAGAAGCGCTGCATGATACCGAGCACCCAGAAGACCTTGCCATGGACCTTGAGGAAGCGTTTGCGGGCCGTTGCCAGGGCACTGGCCTGGCCGGTGCGCAGGAACTCCTGCACCGACTCGCCGACCATGCGGCCGCAGGCCATGGCGTAGTAGATGCCCTCGCCCGAGGCCGGGGCCACCACGCCGGCGGCGTCACCCGCCAGCACCACATCGCGTCCGTTGTCCCATCGGGGCAAAGGCTTCATCGGAATGGGGGCGCCCTCACGCCGCAGGGTGGGCGCGTCCTGCAGCCCGGCGGCACGGCGCAGGCCGGCCGTGGCACCGCGCAGCGAGAAGCCCTTGTCGGCGCTGCCGGTGCCCACGCTCAAGGTATCGCCGTGCGGGAACACCCAGCCGTAGAAATCGGGTGAGTAGGTACCGTTGTAGACCACGTCACAACGGGTACCGTCATAACCCGGCGGCGGGTTCTGGGGCTTGCCGACGATCTCGTGATACGCGAAGACATACGAGGTGCGTTCGGCGCCAGGCACCGCCTGGCGCGCCACCTCGGAACGTGCACCGTCAGCACCGATCACGCAGCGCGCCCGCGCACTGGAATGGCCGGTGGCCGCTCCGGTCTGGCTGGCGCGCGCCGTGAAGTGCACCACGCTCAGGCCATCGGCGTCACGCGTCAACTTGTCGAAGGTGCCGATGCGACGCACCGCGCCCGCCTGGGCAGCACGTTCACGCAACCACTCGTCGAAGACATCGCGATCGACCATGCCGACGAAGCCGCCGTCGATGGGAATGTCCACCTGCCGGTCGGTGGGCGAGACCATGCGGGCGCAGCGGATCTTGGCCACCAGCAGGTGGTCGGGAATCTCGAAGTCCTTGATCAGGCGCGGCGGGATCGCACCTCCGCAGGGCTTGACACGGCCCGCCCGGTCCAGCAGCAGGACGGAGCGGCCTTGCCGCGCAAGGTCGTGGGCGGCCGTGGCGCCGGCGGGCCCGCCGCCGACGATGATGACATCAAAGGTGTGCGGCTCGTTCATATCGATCCTCGTGAGGCAGGGGGACGGAATTCAGCTCGGGGGCCGTGCGGCATGACCGTGCGGCTTGCAGAAGCAGGCAGTGCGATGTGGCGCGCCAGCGCGGCCGCCAGCAGGAACAGGGCCGCCTCGGCTGCAAACACGCAGACATAGGCGGCCACCTGGGAGCCGATGAGCCAGCGCGCCAGGTCACTGGCTGCAGTGCCCAGAAAGCCGCCGAGCGCGAAGCCCGTGGCCTGCGCTGCGCCCCACAGGCCCATGCGCACGCCCTCGCGGGACGGCTGCCCCTGGCCCGCCAGCGCCATCATGGAGCCGATGGCTGCGATGGAGAAGGCGCCGTTGGCCACCCCCAGGATGAAGACGTTGGCGTGCAGCGGCCAGGCCGTACCCTCCTGGAGGGAGCCGACCACCAGGCCCGCCAGGGCCAGGGCCGAAGCTCCACAGCCGCCGACGATCCAGGCCCGCAGCGAACCGAAGGAGACGCCTCCCCAGCGGCGGCCGGCCAACGCACCCAGCAGCATGCCCGCCAGCGTGCCCCCATGCTGCACGCCCGAGAGCTGCGTGGACTCACCGGGCGTCAAGCCGAAGCGGATGCCGGCAAAGGGCTCCAGGATCAGATCCTGTGCGCTGTAGGCCACCATGGAGACGAAGACGAAGATGGTGAAGCGGCGCGCGTCCGGGTCGGTCCAGGCCTCGGCGAGGGCCACGCGGAACGAAGGTTTGGCATCCCCGGAAGGCGCCGTGACCCGGCTGCCGTCCTGTTCCACCCCCCACAGGGCAGCCCACGCCACGCACAGCGCCACCAGTGAGACCGTGCCCGACACCATCACCAGGCGGGCGGGCGAATACGGGTCCAGCCAGCGGCCGGCCAGGCCCGCCGTCACGGCAAAGCCCACGATCATCAGCACCCACACCAGGGTGGCCGCCGCGGCACGCCGCTCCTGCTCCACCTGCTTGGCCAGCAACACCAGCAAGGAGGTGCCGGCCGCACTGACACCCAGCCCCACCAGGGTGTAGCCCAGCACGGCCAGTCCCAGACCGGCCAGCCGGTCGGTGCTCATCCAGGCCGTGGCAACGGCCGCCAGGAAGCCGCCCAGGGCCAGCACCGCCATGCCGCCCGCGATCCACGGCGTGCGCCGCCCACCCATGTCGGATCCAAAGCCCATGCGGGGGCGGGTCATCTGCACGGCGTGGTGCAAACCCACCAGCAGGCCCGGCACCAGCGCCGGGAGCATCAGCTCCACGGCCATGAGGCGGTTGAGCGTGGAGGTGGTCAGCACGACCATGGCTCCCAGCGCCATCTGCACCAGGGCCAGGCGGAAAATGCCGATCCAGCTCACTGCACCCCCGCCCGCAGCGCGAAAGCGCTGATCATCATGCCGGCCACATAAAGGGGCACTCCCAGGCCGCTGAGCCAGAGCGCGCGGGCCACGGGCTTGGCCAGGAACCGCCTCATCATCAACAGCTGCACGGCCACGCACAGGGCGACCGCACCGGCATGCCAGGGTCGGTCCCAGGCCAGCAGACAAGCCACCACGGCTGCCTGTGCCAGCACCATGGTGGCACAGGCCACCCAGGCGGCGCCACGAGCGCCCAGCTGCACCGGCAGCGAGGCGACGCCCATCTTGCGGTCACCCTCGATGGCCTTGAAGTCGTTGAGGGTCATGATGCCGTGAGCCCCCAAGCTGTACAGCAGGGCCAGGATCATGGAGGGCACACCGGGCATCTGTCCGCCCGCCATCACGGCCGCACCTGTGATCCAGGCCAGGCCCTCGTAGGACAACCCGCAGGCGGCATTTCCCCACCAGCCGTTGCGCTTGAGGCGCACGGGCGGCGCGCTGTAAGCCCAGGCCAGCAGCAGACCCAGCGCCGCCGCGCCGAACCCCCAGGGCCCCAGCGTGGTGGACAGCAGGATCGACAGCACGGTCCAGATCACGGCGAGGTACAGACCCCAGCGCCCCGGCATCCGCCCCGAGGGAATGGGCCGATGGGGCTCGTTGATGGCGTCTACATGCCGGTCGAACCAGTCGTTGACGGCCTGGCTGGTGGCACACACGAAGGGACCCGCCAGCAACACACCGGCCAGCACGAGGCCCCAGCGTCCCTCCAGGCTCTGGCCCGAAGCCACCACCCCACAGGCAAAGGCCCACATGGGGGGAAACCAGGTGATGGGCTTGAACAACTCGGCGATCGCCGAGGGCGCGGGCAACTCGACAGCAGATGCAGCATGGGCCATGCCTCATACTGCACGTGACACATCAAAGTGTCAATCGATGTTTACAGCAGGTCGCTCATCATCGGTGTCGCTGCCACCCTGGCCGCCCATGCCGAAGCGGTTCAGCTTCACATACAGGCTCTGCCGGGACAGCCCGAGCAACTGCGCTGCGGACGCCCGGTTGCCATGCGTCATCTGGAGCGCGGCCTCGATGCACAACTGCTCGATGAGTTCAGTGGTCTCGCTGACGATGTCCTTCAGCGGTACCCGCCCCACGAGTTCGGTCAGCTCGCTGACCGAACGTGACACCCGGTCAGGCGTGCGTTCCTCGCCCTGCAGGCGCCGGCTGATATCGCGGATGGCGAAACCCAGGCGTGGCCCGTCCGGCATCGACAACACGCTGGCTGAAATCTCCACCTCGATCTGCGCACCGAATTCACCCCTGAGCGAGGTGGTGAACAGCCCTACGGAGCCTCGCTGGCGAAGGTTGGTCACCAGCACACTGAGTTCCACACCCGTGCGGCCCAGCCAGCGGTCGAGCATCTCACCGCGCGCCTGTTCCTCGGCGCTGAGTTGCGCCATCAGGGCGAAGGTGCGATTGGCTGTCAACACACGGCCCTGGGCGTCGGTGAAGACCAGACCGTCGGACGCCTGGCCCACATAGGCCTGGTACAGCCCTTGCACTGCCTGGCCGGCGGCATGGCCCGCACCGTGGGCTTGGGGCATCTTGCCCACCGGCACCACCCGCAACAGCAGATAGGGCACCTGGTCCTGACGGAACAGCGTCGCAGAAACCCAGGCCAGAGCACCATCCTCGGCCAACGCAAGCCGAACGGGATCGCGTTTGCCCACCGCCCGGGCGGCCGCCAGCAGGCTTTGCAGCGCCTCGGCCGAGGCTTCGTCAAAGAGGGCCGACAGACCCGTGCCGACGACACCGCCTCTTGACTTGGCCACCAGGGCTTCGGCTGCCGGGTTGGCCTCCACGACCCTCTGGTTTTGACCGTCCACGACCAGCAAGGGTTCGTGGCTTGTCTGCAACAGATGACGGTAGCGCGTGTCGGCCTCGCGAAAGCGCCAGTAGTCGCGCTCCATGGTCTGCTGCGCTTCGACCAGGCGTCGCTGCAAGGCCACGGTGCTGCGCAGATCGCGCCCAAAGGCCACCATGCGGGCCGCACCCGCGGATTCGCCCTGGACCGGTACGGTCATGTACTGCACCAGCAGATCGTCCGACCCCGGCACCGGATGGTTGACCTGGCGCCAGCGTGGGGGCGTGGCCTGCGCGGCGTCGTTCAGTGACGCGACGATCTTCTCGCGGCTTTCCACCGCGACGGTGTCGATCCAAGGCCGGCCGACCCAGGTGGTAACCCCCTGCCCGGCAAGGCTGCTGTCATGCACGGTAACCTTCAGCACGCAACCGGCGGCATCCAACACCACCACCAGATCGCTGGTGGATTCCACCAGGCGAACGGCGGCCTTGGGGTCAAGATCACCGATGAACAGGTTGTCCGCCATCAGGGCCTCACCGGGTGAGGCCTGGCGTCCCTGCCGGACTCTCCAGACCGTTGGACGTAAGAACCATCCATGTTGTTGATCATTGCACTAGGGTTGAGAGCGTGAAGACGACGGCTGCTGGGCGGCCGAGGCCTTGCGCATCAAGAATTCTTCAGCCATCGCGGGCGCCGTGTCGGCACCAGAAGTCAGGTCGGCGCCGACCTGTTGCACCCTGGCAGGATCGGCCGAGAAGACAGGCCCCCCGACCATCACCACCAAGTCTGGATTGCATGACGCCCGGCGCACTGCTGCGATGCGTTCGCTCAGCCAAGGCAGTTTCAATTCACTGCCCACCGACAGCCCGACCACGTCGAACCGTTCTTCACGCACCCATTGCGCCGGGTCGATGTCGGTTCCGGCCACGCCGCCCACCACGTCCCAGCCATCGCGACGAAAGAACTCCGCCACCACGGACAAGCCGAACATGTGGGTCTCATCATCCGGCTGCGCCAACAGGACGCGGCGCCCAGCAGGCGGGCGCACCACCTCGGCACGGAAGTCGCCGCTGTACTGCCGCAGCAGCGCCTGCAGTCGGCCTACCGCCACGGTGACCGCCACGAAATCCGAGCGGTCGTCGTCCCAATTCCGACCCATGCGCACCGCGCTGGGCACCAGCAGATCCAGATAGATCGACTCGATCGACAAGCCGCGCGCGATCATCCGGTTGATCGCCTCGACGAGACCGGATTCATGATCTTCAAGAAGGTGGCCGAAGAACTCCTCGAACTCGGCCTCGGTAGGCTTCATGGCGGGTACCGCAGGTGACTTCGCATGGTACTTCACCAGATGCGGAGTGACGTGGTCGGCCAGCACGGAGAACAGGCGGGCCACGCGCTCGCGGCGGTACGGCGCCTGCGGCAGGGTGGCATGTGGCACCAGATGGAGCCTGTCCGCCACCAAGCGCCGCCAGTGATCCGCATTGGCGACAGCGTCGTATCCGCCAGGCGGTGGCGCGTCGACCGGCAGTTCAGGAGGCCGCGCTAGCCTGCCGAACACGGGGTGGGCCACGGACGCCGCCATCGCGCTGAGCGACAGCGCGCTGGACGGATCACCGTCTTGCCCGGACCGGCCGCCACCCTCATCGGCCGCCTGGTCCCGCAACTTCCGGCGAAAGTTGTCTGGGTTGTACACCTCGTCCTCCAAGACAAGAAACCCGCAGCTCAGTACTTACCCTGAACCCGGTACTAAAGACGAAGCGCCATGGACCTCCCCGCCCATGCCGCCGTCTGCGGCACCGCGACCCCCACCCTGTGGGGAGCGTCGCAGCAGACCCACTTTGGGCCATGTCCTCATGATCCCGGTCCAATCCATAGATGTCAAGTAGGGATGACGTCAATGCGGATTGACACAATCGATTCAAGCCCCTACGCTGAGCGCAAGAACTTGAAATCGATTTGCACTGATGCCCAAAACGACCAAGGCGCCCGTCGCCCTCTACACCCCGGAACAGCGCCGGCGCCGTGATGCAACGCGCTGGACGCTGGTGCAGGGGCTGCTGGCGCCATTGCAATTTCTGGTGTTCGCGGTCAGCCTGGTGTTGGTCCTGCGCTACCTTGCCACCGGTGAGGGCTTTGCCATAGCCACCGCCTCCATCGTGTTGAAAACGGTGTTGCTCTACACCATCATGATCACCGGTTGCATCTGGGAAAAGGTGGTCTTTGACGTCTGGGTGTTCGCCCCGGCGTTCTTCTGGGAAGACGTCTTCAGCATGCTCGTGCTGGCGTTGCACGCGGCATATCTGGTGGCGTTGTGGCAAGACGCTCTGGGGGCGCGGGGACAGATGTGGCTGGCCCTGGCGGCCTACGCCGCCTATGTCATCAATGCCACGCAGTTTTTACTCAAGCTGCGCGCCGCCCGGCTGCAAAGCGATGCCGAGCGGTTGCGCGCCAGCACGCCAGACGGCAAGCCCCTGGGCCATCCCACGGCGGAGGGAGCTTGATGAACGCGGTGATTCCCTTGAAAGCGGACAGCGGCTGTGCCGACGCCCCGGTGCTGCGTGAACGCGGCCAGCGCGAGGTGTTCTGCGGCCTGACGGGCATCGTGTGGCTGCACCGCAAGATCCAGGACGCCTTCTTTCTGGTGGTGGGCTCCCGCACCTGCGCCCACCTCATCCAGTCCGCCGCAGGCGTGATGATCTTTGCCGAGCCTCGCTTTGCCACCGCCATCCTGGACGAGCGCGACCTGGCCGGTCTGGCCGACGCCAATGAGGAACTGGACCGCGTAGTGCAGCGCCTGCTCGAGCGTCGGCCGGACATCAAGACCCTCTTCCTGGTGGGCTCCTGCCCCTCCGAAGTCATAAAGCTCGACCTGTCACGCGCCGCCCAGCGCCTGTCGCGGCAGTTCCTGCCGAGAGTGCGGGTGCTGAACTATTCCGGCAGCGGCATCGAGACCACCTTCACCCAGGGCGAAGACGCCTGCCTGGCCTCCCTGGTGCCGGTGCTGGGCACCACGCCGCCCGAAGGGGGCCCCGAGCGCGCCGCCTCGTCCCTGGTCGTGGTGGGCACGCTGCCTGACGTGGTGGAAGACCAACTCGCCGGATTGCTGTCACGCATCGGTGTGCCCGCAGCGGCATTCTTGCCGGCCCGCCACTCGGGGCGCATGCCCGTCGTCGGTCCCGGCACCCGCTACCTTCTGGCCCAGCCCTTCCTGGGCGACACCGCACGGGCGATGGAAGAGCGTGGCGCACAGCGTATCGCCGCACCCTTCCCCATTGGCGTGGAAGGCACAACCGCATGGCTGGAAGCGGCCGCTGCCGCCTTCGGGATCTCGGCGGACAAGGTGGCCGAGGTGACCGCCAGCGCACGCGCACGTGCCGAGGTGGCCCTGGCCCGCCACCGGCAAGCGCTGCAGGGCCGCAGCATCTTCTTCTTCCCGGACTCGCAGCTGGAACTGCCCATCGCCCGCTTTCTGTCGCGAGAGTTGGGCATGCGGCTGACCGAGGTGGGCACGCCTTACCTGCATCGCGAGCACTTGGCGCAGGAGCTGGCGTGGCTGCCGGCCGGCACCCGCCTCAGCGAGGGCCAGGACGTGGAGCGCCAGCTCGACCGCTGCCGCGCCGCACGCCCCGACATCACGGTGTGCGGCTTGGGCCTGGCCAACCCGTTGGAAGCCGAGGGCCTGACCACCAAGTGGGCCATCGAGCTGGTGTTCTCGCCTATTCACGGCTACGAACAGGCCGCCGACTTGGCCGAGCTGTTCGCCCGGCCCCTGCACCGCCGCGAACTGCTGGCGGCCTGAGCGAGCCAGTCCCTGCACAACCCCAAGATCCGCCCGGACTCCGCGCATGCAACTGACCCTCTGGACCTACGAAGGACCACCCCATGTGGGGGCCATGCGCATCGCCACCGCCATGCGCGACGTGCACTACGTGCTGCATGCCCCTCAGGGCGATACCTACGCCGACTTGCTGTTCACCATGATCGAGCGGCGCGACGCCCGCCCGCCCGTGACCTACACCACCTTCCAGGCGCGCGACCTGGGCGGCGACACAGCGGAACTCTTCAAGACTGCCGCCCGCCAAGCCTACGAACGCTTCGCACCCAAGGCCATGCTGGTGGGCTCGTCCTGCACGGCCGAGCTGATCCAGGACGACCCCGGTGGCCTGGCCCAGGCCCTGCAACTGCCGGTGCCGGTGGTGCCGCTGGAGCTGCCCGCCTACCAGCGCAAGGAAAACTGGGGTGCCGCCGAGACCTTCTACCAGGTGGTGCGCACCCTGGCGGGCTCCACCCGGGTGGAGCGGGCGCCCCGCGAGGGGCGCCGCCCGCGCTGCAACCTGCTGGGCCCCACAGCGCTGGGCTTTCGCCACCGCGATGACGTGACCGAGATCACCCGGCTGCTGGAGCAACTGGGGGTGGAGATCAGCGTGACCGCACCGCTGAACGCCTGCCCGGATGACATCGCCCGCCTGCCGCAGGCCGACTTCAACGTCGTGCTGTATCCGGAGACCGCGTCGCAGGCCGCGCAGTGGCTGCAGCGCATCCATGGTCAGCCCTTCACCAAGGTCATACCCATCGGCGTGGGCGCCACGCGCGAGTTCATCGCCGAAGTGGCAGCCTTGGCCGGCGTGGACGCCGCGGCGCTGTTGCAAACCAGCCACTCGCGTGCGCCCTGGTACTCCAAGTCCGTGGACTCCACCTACCTCACCGACAAGCGCGTGTTCGTCTTCGGCGACGCCTCACACGCCGTGGCGGCCGCTCGGGTGGCCGCGCGCGAACTGGGCTTCAAGGTGGTGGGCCTGGGCACCTACAGCCGTGAGTTCGCACGCGAGGTGCGCGAGGCCGCCAAGCTCTACGGCGTCGAACCCCTGATCAGCGACGACTACCTGGAGGTGGAGGCCCGCATCGCCGAAGCCCAGCCCGAGTTGGTGCTGGGCACGCAGATGGAGCGGCACATCGCCAAGAGGCTGCGCTTGCCCTGCGCGGTGATCTCCGCTCCCGTGCACGTGCAGGACTTCCCGGCGCGGTACTCCCCGCAGATGGGTTTCGAGGGCGCGAACGTGCTCTTCGACACCTGGGTGCACCCGCTGATGATGGGCCTGGAAGAGCATCTGCTGACGATGTTCCGCGAAGACTTCGAGTTCCATGAAGGCGCCGCAGCCTCGCACCTGTCGCACGCCGGGGGCGCCGCGCACGCCGTGCACGCCACAGGACACGCAGCACCGCAGACCGTGGCTGCGCAAGATACGCAGGTGCACGCTGAGCCCGCGCCGCAGGCGCCGCACATGCCGCACATGCCCCTCACGGCCGACAGCATCGCGATCGCCCCGGGCGCTCTGCAGGTCACGCCCAAAGCCACCACCGTACCCGCCGAGCCCGCACAAGCCGCCGGCCCCGCCGCCTGGAGCGCTGACGCCCAGAAGGAACTGCAGAAGATCCCCTTCTTCGTGCGCGGCAAGGCCCGGCGAAACACCGAGCGCTTCGCCGCCGAGCGCGGGGTGTCCACCATCACTGTCGAGACCCTCTATGACGCAAAGGCGCACTTCGGTCGTTGATTTCGGGCTGGGCTTCCTGCCCGGCTCGGCCAAGGCGGCGTCCAAGCTCGCCAGCGTGAGCGCATCCGCAGCCATGCGGGTGGTCATCGTCACCATGGACACGCACTTGGCCAGCTCCATCACCCGGGCCCGTACCCACCTGGCACGCGAGATGCCCGGCGTGCAGCTGGCGCTGCATGCGGCCTCGGAATTCGCAGGCGACCCGCAGGCCACGCAACGTTGCCGCGACGACATCGCACAGGCCGATATCGTGATCGCCGGCATGCTCTTCCTGGAGGAGCACTTCAACCCTATCCTGAGCGACCTCCAAGCCCGCCGAGACGCCTGCGACGCCATGATCTGCATCGCCTCGGCCAGCGAGGTGGTCAAGCTCACCCGGGCCGGCGCCTTCGACATGAGCAAGCCGGCCAGCGGCCCCATGGCCCTGCTCAAGAAGCTGCGCGGCAAGAGCAGCAGCGAAGGCAAGCCCGCCGCAGGCGGAGCTGCGCAGATGAAGATGCTGCGGCGGCTGCCGCAGATGCTGCGCTTCATCCCTGGCACCGCCCAGGATGTGCGCGCCTATTTCCTGACCATGCAGTACTGGCTCGGCGGCTCCGACGAGAACGTGCTGAACATGGTGCGCTTCGTCGTCGACCGCTACGCCGACGGCCCGCGCCGCAGCCTGCGCGGCCAGGCCAAGGTGCCCGCGCCCGTGGACTACCCCGAAGTGGGCGTCTACCACCCCCGCATGCCGGGTCGGCTGGCCGAGGACCTTTCTGCGTTGCCTTCGCCGCTGGTCGTACCGCCGAACCCCGCCGGCGTCCACCCGACTGTTGCTGGCCTCAACGCGAGCCCCAAAGGCACGGTCGGTTTGCTGCTGCTGCGTTCTTACCTGCTGGGCGGCAACGCGCGGCATTACGACGGCGTCATCACGGCGCTGGAGGCGCGGGGCCTGAGAGTGGTGCCCGCGTTTGCCGCGGGGCTGGATTCACGCCCGGCCATCGAACGCTTCTTCCTGAAGGAGGGCCGGGTGACGGTGGACGCCGTGGTGTCGCTCACGGGCTTCTCCCTCGTCGGGGGGCCGGCCTATAACGACGCACAGGCCGCAGAGGAGATCCTGGCCAAGCTGGACGTGCCTTATGTCGCGGCGCATCCGGTGGAGTTCCAGACCCTGGACCAGTGGGGTGGCTCAGAGCGCGGCCTGCTGCCGGTGGAGAGCACCATCATGGTGGCCATCCCCGAACTGGACGGCGCCACCAGCCCCACGGTCTTCGGCGGCCGGCCAGGCGGCCCCGGCGTCACCTGCACCGGCTGCGACCACCGCTGCACCTTCACCGGCCAGGACTCGGCGCCAGAAGCCGCTCCCGGCGGCATGCGCAATGTGCAGCAGGACATGGCCACCTGCCCCGAGCGCGCGCAAATGCTGGCAGCCCGCGTGGACCGGCTCGTCACACTGCGCCGCAGCGAGCAAGGGCAGCGCAAGGTGGCGCTCGTGGTCTTCAACTTCCCACCCAACGCCGGCAACATCGGCAGCGCCGCCTACCTGTCGGTGTTCGAGTCCATCTTCCACACCCTCAAGGCCATGAAGGCTGAGGGCTACACGGTGGAAATGCCCGACAGCGTGGACGCGCTGCGGGAGTCGGTGCTGAAGGGCAACGCCGCGCAGCACGGCGCAGACGCCAACGTGCACACGCTGATCCCCGCAGCCGATCACATCAGGCGTGAGCGCTGGCTCAAGGAGATCGAGGCCCAGTGGGGCCCTGCCCCGGGCAAGCAGCTCAGCAACGGCCTCGGCATCATGGTGCTGGGCCGGCAGTTCGGTAACGTGCTGGTGGCAGTACAGCCCTCGTTCGGCTACGAAGGCGACCCCATGCGCCTGCTGTTCGAGAAGGGCCTGGCCCCCACCCACGCCTTCTCGGCCTTCTACCGCTACCTGCGCGAGGACTTCGCCGCCCACGCAGTGCTGCACTTCGGTACCCACGGGGCGCTGGAATTCATGCCGGGCAAGCAAAGCGGCATGTCGGGCAGCTGCTGGCCTGACCGGCTCATCGGCGACCTGCCCAACGTATACCTCTACGCCTCGAACAACCCGTCTGAAGGCGCCATTGCCAAACGTCGCAGCGGCGCCACCCTGGTGAGCTACCTGACGCCGCCCGTGGCGCAGGCGGGGCTGTACCGTGGCCTGCTGGACCTGAAGGCCTCGCTCGACCGCTTCCGCGGCCTGGTGCCCGGGGCCGGCGAGCGCGCCGAACTGGCGGCTCTGCTGCAATCCCAGGCGGCCGAGTTGCAACTGGCCGATCCTGAGCCCCTGTGGGACACCACCCACGCGGGTGACGTGGACCACCGAGTGGCCCGTCTGGCCGAGCAGATGCTGGAGCTCGAGTACACCCTGATTCCGCACGGCCTGCACGTCACGGGGCGCGCACCGTCGCCCGCAGAGCGCGTGGACATGCTCATGGCAATGGCCGAGTCCTTGCACGGCGCGGGGCAATCCGTGGAGGCAGCCAGCGCTTCAAACGCCATGCCCTCCCGCGAGGCCGTCCAGCTGCTGGTGGCCGGCCGCACGCCCGAGCAGGCCCTGGCAGCCTGCGGCGTGCGAGCCGACGACCAGGCGTTGGCCACGCTGCGCGAGTTGGCGTCAGCCGACCGCCACCTCGCCCAGGACACCGAGGTGGCCGGCCTGCTGCGCGCCCTGGACGGCCGCTACACACGCCCCGCGCCGGGTGGCGACATCCTGCGCACGCCGGCAGTGCTGCCCACCGGCCGCAATCTGCACGGCTTCGACCCCTTCCGCATTCCCAGCGCCTTTGCCGTGCAGGACGGCGCCAAGCAGGCGCAGCGACTGATCGAGCGTCACATCGCTGACGGCCACGCCTTGCCGGAGTCCATCGCCCTGGTGCTGTGGGGCAGCGACAACCTCAAGAACGAAGGTGCGCCCATCGGCCAGGCGCTGGCCTTGATGGGCGCCCTGCCGCGCTTCGACAGCTACGGCCGCGTGGCCGGCGCCGCCCTGATTCCCCTGGCGCAATTGGACCGCCCGCGCATCGACGTCGTGGTGACGCTGTCGGGCATCTTCCGCGACCTCATGCCGCTGCAGATCCGCGTGCTGGCCGAAGCCGCCTGGCTGTGCGCCTCGGCCGACGAGCCGGTGGACCAGAACTTCGTGCGAAAGCACGCCCTGGCCTACCAGCAGGAGCACGGCTGCACGCTGGAGGTAGCCTCGCTGCGCGTGTACGGCAACGCAGAGGGCGCATACGGCTCCAACGTGAACAACCTCATCGAGAGCGGGAACTGGAACGACGAGGACGAACTCGCCGAGACCTACTCGCGCCGCAAGGGCTTCGCCTATGGCCGCAGCGGCCGCCCGGTGCAGCAGGGCGCACTGCTGCAAAGCGTGCTGGCCGACGTGCAGCTGACCTACCAGAACCTGGACTCGGTGGAGCTGGGCGTCACCACGGTAGACAACTACTTCGATACGCTGGGTGGCATCACCCAGGCGGTCAAGCGAGCCAAGGGGGGCCAGCCGCCGCCGGTCTATATCGGCGACCAGACCCGCGGCGAGGGCACGGTGCGATCGCTGCGCGAGCAAGTGTCACTGGAGACCCGCACCCGCATGCTCAACCCCAAGTGGTACGAGGGCATGCTGGAGCACGGCTACGAGGGCGTGCGCCAGATCGAGGTGCATGTGACCAACACCATGGGGTGGTCAGCTACCACGGGCCAGGTGCAGCCCTGGGTCTACCAGCAGCTCACAGAGACCTTCATGCTTGATCCGGCCATGCGCGAGCGCCTGGCCAGCCTGAACCCCACGGCCTCGGCACGGGTGGCCAACCGCCTGATCGAGGCCTATGAACGCCAGTACTGGCAGCCCGACGAGCACACGCTCGAGGCGCTGCGCCAGGCCGGTGAAGAGCTGGAGGACCGCCTGGAGGGCGTCACCCCCGGCCCCGCAACGCGCGCCACTGAAAGGGCAGCCGCATGACCATGACCGCCACCGTTCCCGTGACCCAGATCGGCCGGGGAGGCCGCCCCACTGCAGGGTCAAAGCCTGACGGCGAGGGCAGTGTGCAGGTGCAACTCGACCCCAGCCTGAAGATCGGCACCGCCAAGGTGTTTGCGGTCTACGGCAAGGGCGGCATCGGCAAGAGCACCACCTCGTCCAACCTGAGTGCGGCCTTCTCGAAGCTCGGCAAGCGGGTGCTGCAGATCGGCTGTGACCCCAAGCACGACAGCACCTTCACGCTGACCAAGAAGATGCTGCCTACAGTCATCGACGTGCTGGAAACGGTGGACTTCCACGCCGAGGAACTGCGCCCCGAGGACTTCGTCTTCGAGGGCTACAACGGCGTGATGTGCGTGGAGGCCGGCGGCCCGCCTGCGGGTACGGGCTGCGGCGGGTATGTGGTGGGCCAGACGGTCAAGCTGCTCAAGGAGCACCACCTGCTGGAAGACACCGACGTCGTCATCTTCGACGTCCTGGGCGACGTGGTGTGCGGGGGCTTTGCCGCGCCGCTGCAACACGCAGACCGCGCGCTCATCGTCACCGCCAACGACTTCGACTCGATCTTCGCGATGAACCGCATCGTGCAGGCCATCGGCGCGAAGGCCAAGAACTACAACGTGCGCCTGGGGGGCGTGATCGCCAACCGCAGCGCGGCCACGGACCAGATCGACAAGTTCAACGACCGCATCGGCCTGCAGACCATGGCGCGCTTCCCGGACCTGGACGTCATCCGCCGCAGCCGGCTGAAGAAGTCCACGCTGTTCGAGATGGAGTACTCGCCGGAACTGGAGGCGGTGCAGCAGGAATACCTGCGCCTGGCGGCCAAGCTGTGGGCCGGTGTGGAGCCGCTGAGCGCCACGCCGCTGAAGGACCGCGACATCTTCGACCTGCTGGGCTTCGACTGAACATGGACATGCGACAAGCCCAGTACCAGCAGCGCCGCGGGCAGATCGAAGACTACTTCGATCGCACCGCGGTCAAGGCCTGGGAGCAGCTGACCTCCACCGCCCCCGTGGGCCGCATCCGCGCCACCGTCCGCGCAGGCCGGGATCGCATGCGCAGCACCCTGCTGGACTGGCTGCCGGCCGACCTGCAGGGCGCGCGCCTCATGGATGCTGGTTGCGGCACCGGCGCGCTGGCGGTGGAAGCCGCAAGGCGCGGCGCCGAGGTGGTGGCCATCGACCTGTCACCCCAGTTGGTGGACGTCGCGCGGGATCGCATCGCGGCCCTGCCCGACGGGGCGGCGCTGCTGCAGCGCATCGACCTGCGCAGCGGCGACATGCTGGACCCGGCGCTCGGCAGCTTCGACCACGTGGTGGCCATGGACTCGCTGATCCACTACTCGATGTTCGATGCCGTGCGCCTGCTGGAGGCGTGGTCGTACCGCACAAGGGGCTCCATCGCCTTCACCTTTGCGCCGCGCAACCCGCTGCTGGTGGCCATGCGCTCCGTGGGCCGGTTGTTCCCCAGCAGCAACCGAGCACCTTGGATCGAGCCCATGTCAGAGGTGGAACTGCGCGCGATGGTGGGTCGTTCACCCGGGCTGGCCGACTGGCGCAGCGGCCGCACACAGCGCATTTCCAGCGGCTTCTACACCTCTCAGGCGCTGGAGGTGGTGCGTTGAGCCTGGGCAAGCCGTCCAAGGGGCACCAGGGGCGGAAGCCTGTGGGGATGCGCGCCATCCAGGCGTGGTCTCGACTGGGACCGAAGTACCTGCCGTTTGCCGATGCGGCCAGCGCCGACCTGCCGCTGTCGCGCTTGCTGCGCCTGTCCTTGTTCCAGGTGACGGTGGGTATGGCCACCGCGCTGATGGTGGGCACGCTCAACCGCGTGATGATCGTGGAGCTGGGCGTGGCCGCCTGGCTGGTGGCCTTGATGGTGGGCCTGCCCGTGGTGGCCGCACCTTTGCGGGCCTTCACAGGTTTTCGCTCCGACACCCACCGCTCGGCCTTCGGCTGGCGCCGTGTGCCCTTCATCTGGACGGGCACGATGCTGCAGTTCTTCGGACTGGCGATCATGCCCTTTGCCGTGCTGCTGCTGTCGGGCGGCGGTGCCGTGCAGGTGCCTGACTGGGTGGCGCCGGCTGCGGCGGCCTTCGCCTTCCTGGTGGTGGGCATCGGCCTGCAGACGGCCCAGACCGCAGGTCTGGCGCTGGCAACCGACCAGGCCAGCGAGGAGACGCGGCCCCGCGTGGTGGCACTGATGTACGTGATGCTGCTGCTGGGCATGGTGGGCAGCGGCCTCGTGTTCAGCCTGCTGCTGGCCGACTTCTCACCCCAGCGCCTGGTGCAGGTGGTGCAGGGCAGCGCGGTGGTCACCCTGCTGGTCAACAGCGTGGCCCTGTGGAAGCAGGAAGCCCGCGACCCGGCCCGCGCCGCCGCGCTGAAGGCGCAACCGGAGGCCCCGTTCCTGCCGGCCTGGCAGCGCTTCATCCGCAACGGCCGCGCGCGACGCTTCCTCTGGGCGGTGGGCCTGGGCACGGCGGCCTTCAACATGCAGGACATCGTGCTGGAGCCCTATGGCGGGGAGATCCTCGGCCTGTCCGTGGGCGAAACCAGTGCACTGACGGCGGTGATGGCCGTGGGCTCTTTGGCGGGTTTTGCTCTGGCGGCGCGGCAACTCGCGCGCGGGGTGGACCCCACCCGCCTGGCCGCCTACGGTGCCCTGGCCGGCCTGCCGGCTTTCTCCGCTGTGATCTTTGCCGCTCCCATGGGCGCGGACTGGCTCTTCCGCGCCGGCTCCATGGGCATCGGCTTTGGCGGCGGCCTGTTCGCCGTCGGCACGCTGTCTGCAGCGATGCGCATGGAAGAACGCGCCTTCGTCGGCCTGGCCCTGGGCGCCTGGGGCGCTGTGCAGGCCACGGCCACGGGCGCCTCGGTCGCCTTCGGCGGCGCCCTGCGCGACGTCGCTTCCAGCCTGGCGACCCAAGGTGCCCTGGGCAGCGCCCTGGCCATGCCCGTCACCGGCTACAGCATCGTCTACCACGTGGAGATGCTGTTGCTCTTCGTCACCCTGGTTGCGATCGGACCCCTCGTCGGACGGTCCGCCGCAACCCCCACCGTACCGCGCAAGTTCGGCCTGGCCGACCTGCCGGGTTAGCCCCCTCGTCCCAAGGAGACACACCATGCAATTCGGCGCCATCACGGGCTATGTCGATCTGGCCCAGATCCTTCTCTACGCCTTCTGGCTGTTCTTTGCCGGACTCATCTACTACCTCGTGCGTGAGGGCCACCGCGAGGGCTACCCGATGGAGTCCGACAGCATGGGCACCGCCACCATCAAGGGCTGGCCCATCCCCGAGCCCAAGACCTTCAAGCTCGCCGACGGCAGTTCGGTGACGGTGCCGGAACTGCACCGCGAAGAGCCCAAGATCGCGGCCGTCTCCACCGGCGCATCGCCCGGCTCGCCCATCGAGCCGGTGGGTGATGCCATGCTGTCCGGTGCCGGCCCCGGCGCCTGGTCCAACCGCGCCGACAAGCCGGACCTGGACCTGCACGGCCACCCGAAGATCGTGCCGCTGCGCGCCGCCAAGGGTTACGCGGTCTCCGAGCACGACCACGACCCGCGCGGCCTGCCGGTCAAGGGCGGCGACGGCAAGCTCGCCGGCACCGTACGCGAGCTCTGGGTCGACCAGATGGAGATGATGTTCCGCTTCCTGGAGGTGGAAACCACCGCCGGCAAGACGGTGCTGCTGCCGGTGCCGTTCGCACGGATCCGGCGCAACGAGATCGAGGTGAACTCCATCTTTGCGCACCACTTCGCCAACGTGCCCACCACCCGGCACCCGGACCAGATCACGCTGCTGGAAGAAGAAAAGATCACCGCCTACTTCGGCGCCGGCACGTTCTACGCCGAACCCAAGCGCAGCGAGCCGCTGATCTGAGCCCGCACAGACCGGCCAACGTCCACCAAGAGGCCCCAAGATGACCATCCAGAGCAACGGCCACGAACATGAGCTGGAGCCGCAGTACGGCCTGCCCGAACGGCTGCCCGCCACCGAGAAAATCCTCTGGCAGGGCTCGCCCGACGCCAGGGCGCTGGCGCGCAGCGCGTTCCACCTCCGCAAGCTGGCGCTGTACTTCACGGCACTGATGGCCCTTCAGGCGGCCAACGTGGCTGCCGACGGCGCCTCGGTGGCAGATGTGCTGCTGGCGCTGGTGTGGCCGGCCGGCCTGAGC
The DNA here is from genome assembly GCA_947464185.1 of Burkholderiales bacterium. GTDB lineage: Bacteria > Pseudomonadota > Gammaproteobacteria > Burkholderiales > Burkholderiaceae_C > Rubrivivax. Next base: position 31,766 of record CANHVY010000003.1, on the reverse strand, counting down.
GCCCTGGCCTTGCTGGGCGTGTGGACGCTGGCCTGGCTGACGGCGCGCACGGCGGTCTACACCGTGACGGACCGCCGGGTGGTCATGCGCATCGGCATCGTGCTGACGCTGACCTTCAACCTGCCGCTGCGCACCATCGAGTCGGCTGCCATGCGCCAGGGCTCGGGTGGCCATGGCGACATCGTGCTGGCGCTCAAGGGGCCGGACCACATCGCCTGGCTGCACCTTTGGCCGCACGCCCGTCCCTGGCACCTGACCCGTACGCAGCCCATGCTGCGCGCCCTGCCGCAGGTGGCGGACGTGGCCGCGCTGCTGCAGCGCGCCTGGTCGGCGCAGACCGGCGGCGCCGTGGAAGCCCTGGCCACCCCGGCGTCGAACCCGCCTTCGGAAGCCTCCCAGCAGGGCCTGCAGCCCAGCATGGGCTGAGCCTGAACAACGCCCAAAGCTCGCCCGAACCTCGCCCGCATCGCCTGAACAGAAGCCTCGCCCATGACCACCGTCCGCCGAACCGCCTCGGGTGCGCCCGCCCCCGACAGCTTTCCCCGCTGGTTCCTGCTGGGGGCCGCCGCCTTGGTGCTGTTCTCCCTGGCCAGCGTGGGCCTGGTGCGCCTCACCGGCAACGGGCCCGACCAGCGGCGCGCCGCCGAGCCGAGCACGGCGGAGCGCGCGCTGCGCTTCGAAGACCGGCCGGACGGCAGCATCGCCGTCGTGGACGGCCGCACGGGCGCCTTGGTGGCTTCGGTGCAGGGCGAGCAAGGCTTTCTGCGCGGTGCCTTGCGCGCCCTGTCACGCGAGCGCCGCGCGCGCGGCCTGGGCCCGGAGCAGCCCTTCCAGCTGATCGCGCGGCCCGATGGCCGGCTCACGCTGGTGGATCCGGTGACCGAGCAGCGCATCGACCTCGAGTCCTTCGGCCCGATCAACGCCGGCAAGTTCGCCAGCCTGCTCGAGCCGGCGCCGCGCCCCTGATCCTGCCGCCTACCTACACACAGCCCCACTGGAGAGACCATGAGTGCCGCCAGCCCCTCCCTGCACAGCCCTGAAGAAGTGGCGCGTCGCGCCAAGACCGAGTCGCTGATCAGCCCACGCTTCTACACCACCGACTTCGCCGCCATGGACCGCCTGGACGTGTCGTCCCTGCGGCGCGAGTGGGACGTGATGATGAAGGAGTACGAGGGCGACAACAACCAGGACCACTTCCAGCGTGACGCCAAATTCACCGAAGAGGTGCACGAGGTGTTCTCGCAGGTTTCGCCAGAGTTGCGACAGGAGTTCCTGGACTTCCTGATCACCTCGGTCACCAGCGAGTTCAGCGGCTGCATCCTCTACAAGGAGATCGAGAAGAACGTCTCCAACCCCGACATCAAGCAGTTGATGCACTACATGGCGCGCGACGAGTCGCGCCACGCCGGCTTCATCAACCAGAGCCTGAAGGACTTCGGCCTGGGGCTGGACCTGGGAGACCTGAAGCGCACCAAGGCCTACACCTACTTCAAGCCGAAGTACATCTTCTACGCCACCTATCTGTCGGAGAAGATCGGCTACGCCCGCTACATCACCATCTTCCGGCAGTTGGAGCGCCACCCGGACAAGCGCTTCCACCCCATCTTTCGCTGGTTCGAGCGCTGGTGCAACGACGAGTTCCGCCATGGCGAATCATTCGCACTGATCATGCGCGCGCACCCGCACCTGCTGCGCGGCCTCAACGTCTACTGGATCCGCTTTTTCCTGCTGGCGGTCTACGCCACCATGTACGTGCGCGACCACACCCGGCCCATGCTGCACAACGCCATGGGGCTGGACTCCACCCACTACGACTACCAGGTCTTCGACATCACCACCGAGATCAGCAAGCAGGTGTTTCCGGTGTCGCTGGACACCGATCTGCCGGCCTTCCGCTCCGGGCTGGAGCGCCTGCACCAGATCCAGGTCTCGTTCAACGAGGCCAAGGCCCGCGGCGGCCTGGTGGGCAAGCTCAAGCAAGCTGGCCTGGCCCTGGCGGGCGTGGCGACCTTCGCCAGGCTGTACTTCCTGCCGGTCAAGCGCCACGCGCTGCCCGAGCAGGTGCGCATGGCGCCGGCCTGGTGAGATCGCGCCCGGCGCCTGCCATTGGGGCCACCCGCAGGCGGGACAGCTGCGCATGACACGGCCTGCACGCGCATGACCAGCCTCGTCGCCGCTGCGGCGTTCGCCATCTTCATCTGGTGGTTCAGCACGGGCCTGGTACTGCTGCTCAACCGCCTGTCGCGCACGGGGGTGCGCGCCAGCCAGACCGCCTCCACGTTGCTGCTGGTGGGGGCGCTCTACGGCCTGCGCCACACCGCCGGCCAGACCGACCTGGCCTCGGCCTATTGCGCCTTCACCTGCGCCCTGCTGGCCTGGGGCTGGAACGAGCTGAGCTTTCTGACCGGCTGGATCACCGGGCCGCGGAAGACAGCCCTGGGTCGGGAAGTGGGCGGCTGGCGGCGCTTCATGGAGTCGGTACGTGCCATCCTCTGGCACGAGATCGGCATCCTGCTCGTGGGCGGGCTGATCATCGCGCTGACCTGGCAGCAGCCCAACCAGGTGGGCACCGGCACCTTCCTCGTGCTGTGGCTGCTGCGCACCAGTGCCAAGTTGAATCTGTTCTGGGGCGTGCGCAATCTGAGCGAGCAGTTCCTGCCCACCCACCTGGCCTACCTGGAGAGCTTCTTCCGCCGCAGAGCGATGAACGCCTTCTGGCCGGTGTCGGTCGTCGCCGCCTGCGCGGCCCTGGCCTGGCTCATCGCACGCGCGCTGGACCCGGCCACCACGGCACCGCAGGCGGTGGGCCTGACCCTCGTGAGCACCCTGCTGGCGATGGCCATCGTCGAGCACCTGATGCTGGTGCTGCCGCTGGACACCACGGCCCTGTGGCGCTGGGCCCTGCGTGCCGACAAGCGCGACCAAGCCTTCACGTCGGGCCTGCGTTCTCAACCGCCCCTACCATGACCGTTCGCCCACACATGAGCACCCCGCCCCGATGACCCACCCCGCCCCGCCCACGTTCACCCCTGCCGACGCGCAGGCGCCGCTGGCCCTGGTCATCGGCAGCGGCTTTGGCGGCTTGGCCGCGGCCATCCGACTGGCGGTACGGGGCTGGCGCGTGCAGGTGCTGGAAAAGCTGGACGGGCCCGGAGGGCGGGCCTACGTGTGGAAGCAGGACGGCTTCAGTTTCGACGCCGGGCCCACCATCATCACGGCCCCCTTCCTGCTGGACGAACTCTGGGCCACGGCGGGCCGCACCTTTTCCGACGATGTCGAGCTCAAGCTGATGGAGCCGTTCTACCGGATCCGCTTCGACGACGGCACCTGGTTCGACTACACCGGCGACCCGGACCGCATGCGCGCCGAGGTGGCCCGCTTCGCTCCCGAAGACCTGCCCGGCTACGAGCGCTTCCTGGTGGAGGCCCACAAGTGCTACCAACTCGGCTTCATCGAGTTGGGGGGCATCGCCTACAACTCCATCAGCGATCTGCTGTGGGCGCTGCCGAACATGGTGCGCATGCGCGGCTGGAAGAGCATCTGGAAACTCGCCTGCGAGCACATGCGCAACCCGAAGCTGCGCGTGGTCTTCAGCTTCCACCCGCTGCTGATCGGCGGCAACCCGCTGGCCGTCACCGGCATCTACAGCCTGATCAACTCGCTGGAGCGCCAGTTCGGCGTGCACTGGGCCATGGGCGGGACTGGCGCCATCATCCGCGCCATGGTCAAGCTGCTGGAAAGCCTGGGCGGGCAGATCCGCTACAACGCCGAGGTGCGCAAGATCGACGTGCAGCCGGGCCCAGGCCGACCTGCCGCCACCGGTGTCACCTTGGCCAGCGGCGAACGGATCCCGGCGGCCATCGTCGTGTCCAACGCCGACACCATGTGGACCTACCGACACCTGATCGACGCGCAGTACCGCCGACGCTGGACCGACGCCAAGATCGAGCGCAGCAAGCACTCGATGAGCCTGTTCGTCTGGTACTTCGGCACCAACCGCCGTTGGGACGAGGTGCCCCACCACATGATGGTGCTGGGCCCGCGCTACGAGGAACTGCTGCGCGACATCTTCAAGCGCCACGTGGTGCCGGAGGACTTCAGCCTCTACCTGCACCGCCCGAGCGCGAGCGACCCCTCGGTGGCGCCACCCGGCTGCGATGCCTTCTACGTGCTCAGCCCGGTGTCGCACCTGGACAGCGGCACCGACTGGCCCCAGGTGGCCGAGAGCTACCGCCAGCGGGTGGAGCAGGTGCTGGAGCGCGCCTTGCTGCCGGGCCTGTCCCAACACATCGTCAGCTCGCGCGTGACCACGCCGCAAGACTTCCAGGACCGCCTGCTGTCCTACAAGGGCGCCGCCTTCGGCCAGGAGCCCATCCTGCTGCAAAGCGCCTGGTTCCGGCCGCACAACCGCAGTGAAGACATCGACCGCCTGTTCATCGTCGGTGCCGGCACCCACCCCGGCGCCGGCGTGCCCGGCGTGCTGATGTCGGCCAAGATGCTGGAGCAGGTGCTGCCGGACGCGAAGGCATTCGCCTGATCACCCAGGCGATCGCTGCGACCACACGGAACTCTTTCCTCGAACCGCCAACCAGCCCTCAGGACGGACCCATGCCCGACACCACCTCTCCAGTCCTGAACAACAGCGCCAGCCCGACCTTGAGCCCAGGGTTCGACCCCGCGCTGATGCAACCGCTGGACGCCGAGGCACGCCGCTCGCTGATGCGGGGCGGTTCCAAGACCTTTTTCGCTGCCTCGCTGCTCCTGCCCTCACGGGTACGCGAGCCCGCCACCGCGCTGTACGCCTACTGCCGCTTGGCCGATGACGCGGTGGACATGGGCGAGGACCCGCACGCCGCCGGCCGCGCGCTGACGCAGCGCCTGGACGCCATCTACGAAGGCCGCCCCGGTCCGGTGGAGGCCGACCGCGCCCTGGCCCAGGTGGTGCACCGCTACGCGATTCCGCGCACGCTGCCCGACGCCTTGCTGGAGGGCTTTCTGTGGGACGCGCAAGGCCGGCGATACCACACGCTGTCAGATGTGCAGGCCTACGGCGCGCGCGTCGCCGGTGCCGTGGGCGCCATGATGGCCCTGGTGATGGACACCCGCGGGCCCCAGGCCGTGGCACGGGCCTGCGAGCTGGGTGTGGCCATGCAGCTGACCAACATCGCCCGCGATGTGGGCGAGGATGCCCGTAATGGACGCCTGTACCTGCCGCGCGACTGGCTGGCCGAGGCCGGCGTCGACGCCGACGCCTGGATGCGCGCCCCGGTCTTCACGCCGGGCATCGGCTCGGTGGTGCAGCGCCTGCTGCGCGCCGCCGACGCCCTGTACGAGCGGGCCGCCGCCGGCATTGCTGACCTGCCGCTGGACTGCCGCCCGGCCATCCAGGCCGCCTGCCGCGTGTACGCCGAGATCGGCCACCAGCTCGAGCGCGAGGGCCTGGACTCGGTCTCGCGCCGCGCCGTGGTCTCCAAGGGCCGCAAGATCGCCCTGCTGGCCGCCTCCACAGGCGCGGCCCTGATGCACTCCCCCTTCGGCCGCAAGCCGCTGGCACCGCTGCCCGAAATCGCCTATCTGGTGGAGGCCGTGCAGCAATGCGAGGCCCGCCCCGCCACGTCTGCGCCACGCCGCAGCTTCGATCAGCGCATGGAATGGGCCACCGAACTGCACGCCCGGCTGATCGATCGTGAACAGCAGCGTTCGCAGGACCGGCAGTCCAGGGCGTGAACACCGCCGGACACGCGGGCACGAAAGCGACCATGGGGGATCTGCCGCTGCTGAAGTTGGTGGAGGTGCTGGCCGTGGCCGTGGCCGGGGGCGGCTTTGTCTGGTGGCAGTTGCGCGACGTGAAACGTACCCAGGAAGCGTCGCGGCGAGCACGCGAGGCCCGCGAGGCCCGCGAGGCCCGCGAGGCCCGCGAGGCCCGCGAGGCCCGCGAGGCCCGCGAGGCCCGTGAAGCCCGTGAAGCCTGTGAAGGGCGTTCTGCCCAGGTGCCCCAGGCCCCGCCCCCACCGCAGCCCCCGCCACCATGAGCCCGGCCGCCCTCAAGATCGCGCACATCCTGTGCGCCTGCCTGTTCATCGGCAACGTCATCGTCAGTGGCGTGTGGGCCGCCATGGCCGAGCGCACGCAGGACCACACCATCATCCGCTTCAGCAACCGCATGGTGCTCGTCACCGACGTGCTGTTCACCGCAGGCGGGTCCATCGGCATCGTGCTGACCGGCTACCTGATGGCGCACCGCTGGGGCGGCGAGACCGCGCATCCGTGGATCCAGTGGTCCTACATCCTGTTCGGCCTGTCGGGCCTGATCTGGCTGTTCGTGCTGCTGCCCCTCCAGCTGCGCCAACGCCAGCTGCTGGCGCAGACCACGCAGATCACGGCACAGTACCGGCGCCTGTCGCGGCTGTGGCAACTCTGGGGGGCCCTGGCCACTTTGTTGCCGCTGCCCATCCTGTACTTCATGATCACCAAATCGGCCGGGTGAGCCTGGCCGTGAGGGACTTGCGCGGCCAGGTCGTCCTCGTCACCGGCGCCGCCTCGGGCATCGGGGCCGCCGGTGCGGCAGAGTTGCATCGCCGCGGCGCCCTGCCCGTGCTGGTGGACCAGGATGCCGCGGGGCTGGCCGCCCAGGCCCTTGCGCTCACCCCGCCCGGCGCCGAGCGGCCCCTGACCGTCACCTGCGACATCACCTCGCTGACCGACTGCGAGGCTGCCGTGCAAGCCACGCTGGACCGCCATGGCCGCCTGGACATCGTCTGGGCCAACGCCGGCATGGCCGCCTTCGGGCCCTTGGCGCACACCGACCCGGCCGCCTGGCGGCGCTGCATCGAGGTCAACGTGATGGGCAGCTTCCACACCGTGCGGGCCGCCCTGCCGGCCGTGCAGGCCGCACGCGGCTACGTGTGCCTGACCGCCTCGGTGTCCACGTTCGCGCACCCGCCCATGATGTCGGCCTACGCCGCATCCAAGGCCGCGGTGGAGGCCATGGCCAATGCCTGGCGCATCGAACTGGCAGCCCACGGTGTGGACGTGGGCGTGGTCCACGCTTCGTGGGTGCGCACGCCGCTGGTCGAAGAAGGCGAACTGCACCCCGGCTTCATCCGCCTGCGCCAGACCGTGCCGGCGCCCATGCGCCGCGCCATGACGGCGCAAGAGGCCGCTCGTCGCATCGTCGACGGCATGGCCGGGCGGAAGAGCCGCATCTGGGTGCCGGGCTGGGTGCGCCTGCTGCATGCCCTGCGCGCGCTGCTGCACCTGCCGCAGGCCGAGCGCGCGCTGCGCCAGGCCGCGCCCGAGCTGGAAGCGCTGTACCTGGAGGTGATGGCCACCGAGGGCGCGACGGCTTCTTCCTACGCGCCCCGTGAACTGCAGCGGGCACGGGAGCGCGCAGAAGAAGGGAGCCAAGCCGGGTCTGGCCTGACGCTCACCACTTCAGGATCCGCACCAGGTTCACGTAGTCGTCAGTGAACACGGGCAGGCCGGGGTCAGGCTGCAGGGGTTGAGCCGCTTCCCGGATCGCCGGGGCCTGCAGCAGGGCCGCATTGCGGGTGACGATCACCTGGTCGGTTGACGACAACCAGTACCCGGGCCCATCGACCGTGGGCGGCGAGTCGGAAATCAACACGGCCTGCATGCCGAAGGACTGGGCCAGGTTGTGCAGCACAGGCATCAGGTTGACGAAACGGTTGGTGGCCTGGAACACCAGCACCCCATCAGGCTTCAGGTGCTTCACGTAGGCGGCCATGGCCTCCCGGGTGATGAGGTGCGTGGGGATCGAGTCTCCGGCGAAAGCGTCCATCGCCAGCACGTCGTACTGGCGCGGCGCCTCGCGTTCCAGGGCCAGGCGCCCGTCGCCCACCACGAGTTCGTAGCGCCCTGGAAACTGCGGCAGGAAGGTGAACTCTGCCATGGCGGCCCGCACCACCGCGGGTGAGATCTCGTAGAACACCCAGTCGTCACCGGGCTTGGCATAGGCCGCCAGCGCCCCGGCGCCGAGCCCGATCACGCCCACCTTGTGCGGGCCGGGGGGCAGGCTGGCAAAGACGCGGCCATAGCCGGAGGTGGGTCCGAAGTAGCTGGACGGAGCCATGCGCAGGTCTTCGCGCAGCAATTGCCCTCCGTGGGCGATGGCGCCATGGATCAGGTTGCGGAACGGCTCTCCACCGGTGGCGTTGTCGCGCGTGCGCACCACGCCGTAGAAGTCACGCTCCATGAAGCGCACCGACTCCACATAGCCTTTCACGCCCTGCCAGGACAGCCCGGCCGTCAGGAGCACGACGCCAGTAGTGGCCGCGCGCGTGAGCAGGCGCTGCACACCGGGCTCACGCACCAGGGGCAGGGTCAGGCCGGCCAGCCCCGCCACCACCAGCGCGGCATAAAGCTCAAAGTAGCCGTCGAACACCAGCGGGGCCAGCACCGCCATGAACAGCGAGCCCAGCGCACCGCCCACCGACATGCACAGGTAGAAGGCCGTCAGTCGGCTGGGCGCGGGCTTCAGCCGTGCCAACTCGCCATGGCAGGCCATGCACACCACGAACAGGCCGAGCGCGTACACGGGCGTGACCTGCTTCAAGGCCAGGGAGTCCGACAGCCACGCCATCAGCGGCAGGCTCAGGCCCGCCAGAGGCAGGAACAGCCCCCTGAGATACCAGCGCGGGTGATCGAAGCTGATGATGAAGGTCATCAGGTACAGCGCCAGCGGAAACACCCACAGCAAGGGGGCCGAGGAGATGTTCTGCGTCAGGTGCGAGGTCACGCCCAGCAACATGGCCGAGCCCACGGCCGACAGCAGGATCCAGGTCCACGGGCCGCTCTCAGTGGGCACAGCGGAGCCGACTACGGCCTGGGGTGCAGCGGCATTCTGGTTTGAACCCTTCTGCGCCTCGGCGGGGGGTGCGGTGGGTGCAGCGCCCGCACCGCCAGCCTGCAGCGTGCGCCAGCCCAGCGTGGCGCACAACACCGCGAAGATCCCGAACAAGGCCGACCAGACCCAGGTGACCTGGCGGTTGCCCAGCTGGGGTTCGATCAGGAAGGGAAACCCCAGCAAGGCCAGCAGCGACGCCAGGTTTGACAGCGCGAACAAGCGGTACGGAGCCGCGGCCTGGAAACGCCGGGCATACCAGGCGCCCACCAGTGGCGTGGTGGTGGCCAACAGAAAGTAGGGCAAGCCGATGGTGGCCGTCAGCAACAGCAGGATGCGGCTGATCGGCTCCTCCGAGCCCTGGGGACGCCAGCCCTCGCCCACCAGGATCGGCATGGTCAGTGCGGCGGCCCCCAGCAACGCGGTGTGCAGCATCACCTGGCGCTTGAGACTCAGCCAGCGCGTGACCGCGTCTGCGTAGGCGTAGCCGGCCAGCAAGGCCGTCTGGAAGAACAGCAGGCAGGTCGCCCAGACCGCCGCCGAACCGCCGAACCAGGGCAGGATCTGCTTGGCAATCAGCGGCTGGACCAGAAAGATCAGGAAGGCGGAGATGAAGATGACCAGGGCGAAGTGCATGCAGGCCTCATGAGGCAATCGGGTGAGACATCGGCCTGCCACGGCACCACGGCCGGCAAGCGCGCCGCCGCGACTCTACCGGTGGCCGCTCGCCCTGGGAATGCAAAGCCCCCTGGCGGCTGCTTGCCTGCGGCACGCCTTCAGGCCGCGGGCGCTGACAACACCCCGCGGCGCAGTTGGTCGCGCTCCATGCTTTCGAAGAGCGCCTTGAAGTTGCCCTCACCAAAGCCTTCGTCGCGCTTGCGCTGGATGAACTCGAAGAACACCGGGCCCAGCAGCGTCTGGCTGAAGATCTGCAGCAACAGCCGCTTGTCACCGCTGGCCGTGCTGCCGTCGAGCAGGATGCCGCGCGCCTGCAACTGGGCCACCGGCTCGCCATGCCCGGGCAGGCGCTCGGCCAGCATCTCGTAGTACACGTCGTTGGGCGCCGTCATCAAGGGAACGCCGGCCATCTGCAGCGCGTCCACGGTGGCGATCAGGTCGTCGGAGTGGAGGGCGATGTGCTGGATGCCCTCCCCGTTGAACTGCATCAGGAACTCCTCGATCTGCCCCGTGCCGCCCTTGCCGGACTCTTCGTTCAGCGGAATGCGGATCAGGTTGTCCGGCGCCGTCATGGCCCGGCTGGTCAGCCCCGTGTGCTGGCCCTTGATGTCGAAGTAACGGATCTCGCGGAAGTTGAAGAGCTTCTCGTAGAAGCCGCCCCAGTACGCCATGCGGCCGCGGTAGACGTTGTGCGTCAGGTGATCGATGGTGTGCAGCCCATGACCCACGGGCCTGCGCGGCGCACCCTCGACCCACTCGAAGTCGATGTCGTAGATGGACTTGCCGTCCTCGAAGCGGTCGATCAGGTACAGCGGCGCACCGCCGATGCCCTTGATGGCCGGCAGGCGCAGCTCCATCGGCCCCGTGGGCACCTCCACCGGCTGCGCGCCCAGCTCCAGGGCGCGGGCGTAGGCGCGGTGAGCATCCTTGACGCGAAAGGCCAGCGCACAGGCGCTGGGCCCGTGCTCGGCGGCGAAGTAACCGGCCAGGCTGCGCGGCTCGCGGTTGACGATGAAGTTGATGCCGCCCTGGCGGTACAGCAGCACGTCCTTGCTGCGGTGGCGTGCCACCAGGCTGAAGCCCATCTTCTCGAACAGCGGTTCGATCAGGCCCGGTGTGGGGGAAGCGAACTCGACGAACTCGAAGCCCATCAGGCCCATCGGGTTGTCGGCGGGAGAAATACTTGCGGAAGAGATGTCGGCCATGAAAGCCTCCTGCCATGTGCGTCGCTTGGAACGCGACGGTTGAACCAGCCCGGGGACCGCATGGCGGTCGCCTGCGGGCATCCTTCCCCGGGCTTTGCACCTCAGGGCAGGAACTCGCTGCGCGGACTCAGCCGCACTGCGGCGGCGCTGCAGGCACCCCGCGCACGCTGCGGGCGAGGTGGTCTCCGTAGATCAGGGGCGTGAAGCACATGGAGCAGTGATGTTACCCCGGATGCCCCTCAGCAGAGCCGAGGTCAGAACCGCGGTCAGGGCTGCGCCACGCCGCATCAAGGGCGCCTGGGCATGCGCCAGGGCAGCATCAGGCGCACGGGCAGCGATGCCACGCGCGGCACGTCCAGCGTCTCGTGGATGGACACCACGTCCTCGCCCAGCAGGCGCGAGGCGATCTGCGAGCGCACGTAAAACGGGGTGTCCTCCAGCGTGTGCACGAGGCGGGGCGCGGGTGAGGCATCGCCCCGGACCTGCCGGGCGATACGCCAGGCCGAGGTGGGCAAGGGGTGCCGCGGCGGCACTTCAAAGGGTTCGTGGCTGCCGTCGGGGCGAAAGCGCCGGGCGATGACCCTCCCCGGCCCCTGCAGCGGACGCACGTCATAGATGACCGAGGTGTCGCCGTTGGCCATGGTGGCGCGCGACCAGTCCCAATCGTCGAACGCGCGGTCCACGGGCTCGTCACCTTCGTTGGAGTCCATGTAGGCGTTCCCCTGCCATCGCAGCGCGGGGTGCGACAGCGCCACCTCGATGCGCGCGCAAGGTGCAATCGGCCCCCAGCGGTGCCGGCCCGCGGCATCCAGCGGCGCCACGAAACGGCACAAGGCCGGCGGCGTCACCCTCACCTGGCCTTGCACCCGCAAGGGGATGGGGGCGCAACGCTCGTCGATGTCCACCACCAGCGAGGTGCCATCCCAATGCACGCGGCTGGGACCGATGACGAACTCCCGTTCGTTGCGGTGTACGTGACGACGGCCCCGCTCCGTCATCGCCCAGCGCTTGCCGCCCTCTCCGTACAGCGCCACGTTCAGGGCGCAGAAATTCTCGGGGTCGGGCCGGCCCTGGGCGCGGGCCCAGGCGTAGTACGGCGAGAAGACGCTGCCGACGAAGGCAATGACGGTCAGGCCGTGTCGGCCGTCGTCACTGAGCGCGTCGAAGTACCACCAGAGATAGCCCCCCGGCGGGACCGGCTGGTCGAATCGAGGTGCGCCATCACGGCCCCGGCCGCCAACTGGCCCGACAGGGCTGCCATCGGCACACCCGGTCCCGGGTGCACGCTGCCCCCCGCCAGGAACAGGCCCGGCAGCGCGCTCATCGCGCCCGGTCGGCGAAACAGCGTCATCCAGCCGTGGGTGGCCGGTCCGTACAGCGCACCCCCCGTGGCCGGGAACAGGCGCTCGAAGTCCGCCGGTGTCGTGGCCACCCTGCGGGCCGGCTCCTCGATCTTCAGGCCGCAGTGCTGCATCAGGGCCAGGCTGCGGTTCAGGCATGGGTCGGTCTCCGGGGCGTCGAAGGGTCGGCGGTCGCCGTCAGCCGGCGCGTTGACAAGGCACAGAAGGCGCTCCGGCCCCGAGGGCGCGTTGGCGCGGTCGTCACGGTCCTGGGCACACACGTACACGGTGCCCCGGTGCGGCAGCTGGCGGGCACGGAAGATGTCGTCGAACTCACTGGCGTAGTCATCGTCGAAGAAGACGTTGTGGCGCACCAGGGGAAAGCCGCTGGTGCGGCCGTGCACCGCCCAGGTCACGGCCGACAGCGAGCGCTGGTGGTGCGGCGTGGAGGACACCGATCGCTCGGCCTCCAACCCCAGCAGCCCCTGTGCCAGCGCGTTGGTGTCACCGTTGTATACCACCACATCCGCAGCCAGCACCTCGCCACCTTCCAGCCTGACGCCGGTGACACGGCCGTGCTCGACGAGGATGCGCTCGCAGCGCCGGTTGTAGAGCTGCCGCGCGCCGCGCTGGGCCGCCAGTCCGCTGAGGGCCTGGGCCAGGGCGTGCATGCCGCCTTCCACCGCCCACACCCCGCTTTGTTCCACATGGGCGATCAGCATCAGCGTGGCGGGTGCCTGCCAGGGCGAGCCGCCGCAATAGGTGGCATAGCGTCCGAAGAGCTGGCGCAGGCGCGGATCGCGGAAGTGCTTGCCCAGACGGGCCCACAGCGTGGCAAAGGGCCCAAGCGCCGCCAGGGTCTTGAGCCCGCCCGGGCCCAGGTCCCGGATCATGCCGGCCAGCGTGGGCCGGGGACTGCGCAGGGCCGGCGCCTCGAGCAGTTCGTACACCGCCCGCGCCTCGCCACAGAAGGCGAGGTAGCGCCGCGCGTCGTCGGGGCCGGCAAAGCGGCCGATTTCCTCGGCGCTGTGCTGCACATCGGCCAGCAGATCCAGCCGCTGGTCGCCACTGCGCCAGGCGTGGCGGGCCAGCACCTGCAGGGGCTTGAGGCGCAACAACTCGTCAACCGAGGTGCCCGCATCGGCCAGGATCTGTTCGAACACCCAGCGCATGGTGAAGACCGTGGGTCCGGCGTCCACGCGCACATCGCCCAGCGCGATCTGCCGCATCTTGCCGCCCGGGCCGGGAGCGGCCTCCACCAGGGTGACCTCCAGCCCCCGGCAGGCCAGCAGCAGCGCGCTCACCAGGCCGCCCACACCCGCACCGATCACCACTGCACGATCAGCCAAGCGTCACCCCCTTCCAGGTGCCCTGCATCTGCACGGGCGCAAAGCGCACGAACATCGATTCGGAAAAGTAGCGCCCGTCGTAGGCCGCGTGGATGGCGGCGAGGTGAGCGCCGCTGCGCGCGTAGGCATCCATGTGCTCCTGGCTCTGCCACAGGCTGAGGGTTGCCTGCCGCAGCACAGGTGCTTCGCCCAAGCCCACCGCCAGGCGGCAGCCCTGCGCGCGGGCCAGCGAGGTCTCGGAAGGAGGCGACTGGCGCCAGAAGGCGCCCGCTCGCCGCGGCCGGATGGATGCACGTGTGAGCGCCACCACCGGCTGCTGCGCTGCCGCCTGTGCCGTCACGGCGATGCTGTGGCCGCCCCAGCTGCCGCGGCTCGAGGTGGCACGCAGCTTCAGGATGCAGGTCTCGCGCGAGCGTCGACGGTAGGCCTGGACATGTGGCGAGCGCTCGATGAAGTCATCGGCCAGGTCTTCACCCTGGAACACCGCGAGCAATCCCTGGCGCGTGGCACTGGGCCGCAGACCGAAGCCGCCGTCATGCCCGCTGCCCAGGGCCTTGGCGAACACCAGGCCCGGTTGGCCCTGCAGGCTGCGCTGACCGCGAGCCACTCGCCACCAACCCCAAGCGATGGCTGCGGGTTGGAGGTCAGCCAGCAGGACCACCACCACGTGATCAGGCCGGTTCATCAAGAGAGGGTCCGTGATGAACCGGCCTTCAGGCAAGGGCCGGGAACAAACTTACTTCGGGGCACTGGCGGCCGCTGCCGCTGCCGAAGGTGCCGCACCGGTGGCGGCCGTCTCTGCCGGGGCTGCGGCAGCAGCCACCTTCAACAGTTCCGGGTGTCCCTTGGCCATGGCCGCACCGTACAGCGGCTTCCAGGCGCCCTGGTGACAGGTGGCGCAGTTGACCTTGGCCACATCGCCCTTGGGGCCCAGTCGGTTCTCCGGGAAGACGCCCGTCAGCGGCTCCATGTAGGCGTTGTTCAGGTCGCGTGCCATCCGGATGCCGTGCCAAGCCGTCACGCGCTGGGGCGGCGCCTCGGTCCAGGAGGCGAAGTTGCGCGTGTTGTGGCAGAAGGTGCAGTTCACGCCGAGCGAATCGGACATGTGCATCATCAGCGAGTACGTGAACTCGGCCTGCTTGGTGGAGGTGCGGTTGGCACCTTCGCCCGTCAGCTTCAACGCTTCGTTGCCATTGACGCGGATCGGCTGTGCTTCCTTCAGGTAGGGCGTGAAGGGGTCGTAAGGGAGCGAACTCAGCACGGCCGCCTTGTTGGCGATGTTCTGCCCGGCCAGGTCGCCCATCACCGAGTTGGCCGCGTACTTGCGGTCGGCAGGTGCAAACCAGATCTCGGCCGGCACCGGCTTTCCGCGGTGGCAAGTGTAGCAGGTGACGCCCGTGTCGGCCACATGCTTCTTCCAGTCGGCGTTGACGTGCTGCGTCATCTCGATCATGCGCCGCGCCACGACCTTGGTGTACTTGCTGTCATCGGCAAGGTTGTTCAGGTTGTGGCAATAGGCACAACCCTGGTCGGGCGCCACCCAGGCGGTGATGGCCGTCATGTGGCGCGTGAACTCGCCCACGCTCAGGTCGCCCAGCACCTTGACGTTCTGGTACACGTCCTTGGCCTTGGGGCCGTCGGCCGAAGCGTCGGGCAAGGAGGCAGGGGCGGTGTTCTTGGCCACATCCTGGTTGATGACGCGCTGGTTGTACACCTGGCCCATGCTGGTGCCCCGGTAGCCGCCCTGCACGGTCTCGACCGGTGGGCGCTCGCAGCCCACGAGCATGGCGGCGCCTGCGACGGCCCCCAGCCAGCGCAGGCCGGTGGCAATGCGTTCAGAGAAGTTGCTCATCACTTGCCTCCCATCAGGGCAGGGTCGATGCTGACCGGGAACACCTGCGGGTACGCGGGCACCACGCCGTGCTTCATGGACCAGAGATACCAGTTGTCCACCACGGGGCCGGTCAACAGGATGCCGATGCCGCCAGTCAGCGGACACAGCACCGCAAACCACCAGGCCCAACGGTGGATGGACTCCATCGTGGCGTTGAAGCCCATGGTCCAGCGCCAGAACAGGGCGGCACGCTCTGAGGCGGTACCACGGTCCACGATCTGCTCGATCTCGCGTTCACCACCGTAGCGGCCCACCGCCAGGATGGTGGCGCCGTGCATGGCAAACAGCAGCACCGAGCCATACAGGAAGACGATGGACAGCGCGTGGAACGGGTTGTAGAACAGGTTGCCGTGGCGCAGCGACAGCGCTGACACCCAGTCGAGGTGCGGGAAGATGCCGAAAGGCACTGCCTCAGACCAGCTGCCCATCATGAGCGGGCGGAAGAAGCCGCACACCAGGTACAGCCAGATCGCCGCAGCGAAAGCCCAGGCCACGTGAGTGCCCATGCCCAGCTGACGCGCGCGGCGGTAGGTGCGGGCCCACCACAACATGATGGACACCGTCAGCAGGAAGCCCACGATGAGCCACCAGCCTCCTTGCGCCAGCGGCGGGATGCTCAGGCCGTATTGCGGCGCCGGCGGCTCCAGGGCCAGCCAGAACAGTTGCTGGATCAGGCGCAGCGGACTCCAGTCCACCGAGGCCAGCATGTTGAAGCCGATGATGTTGAAGGCCAGCGTGCCGAACACCAGCGAGGCCACGCCGAGGCCCCCGAGGTAGACGGGCCCGATCTGAGCGTTGCCGATGCGGCCGATCAGATGCCACAGGAAGGGCTTGCCGCTGCGGCGCCAATCGCCTCGGGGCAGCGGCACGCCGTCTCCCAGAGGGCCGGTGGCCTGCACGGCAGTGAAGAGGTTTTGATACTCAGCCATGTTGTTCTCCTTGTCGGCGGTCTGGGCTCAATGGCCCCAGATCGGCAGGTTCAACCACCAGCCCCACCACTCGGGCCAGCCGCGGGTCCAGAACGGTCCGCTGACGACGATGCACATCGCGGCAAACCACACCGAGGCGAGAGCCAGGAACAGGCCCAGGCGGTGAATGCCCAGCGTGCCCACCGAGTAGCCGATGAAGTCGCGGAAGAAGGTGTCCTCGTGCTCCGGGGTCTTCACTGGCTCACCCTTCTTCGGGTTGGTGGAAGACAGCACCAGACCGCCGTGCATGGACAGCGCCAGCGTGGTGGCGAAGAACAGGCTGGCCGCGACCATGTGCCAGGGGTTGTAGTGGAAGTGCAGGTACTGGTAAGCCACGTTGCTCACCCAGTCCAGGTGGCTGTAGATGCCGTAGGGGAAGGCATGCCCCCAGGCGCCCATCAGTGCGGGGCGTATCACCTGCAGCGTGACGTAGCCCAGGATCGCGAAGCTGAAGGCCACGGGCACGTGGTAACCCATACCCAGTTTTCGGCAGATCTCCACCTCTCGCAGCGCCCACGAGCCGAAGGCTCCAATGGCGCAGACAGTGATGATCTGCCACAGGCCCCCCTCCATCAGGGGCGCCATGTTCAAACCGTATTTCAGGTCCGGCGGCGCGATGCTGATCTGCCAGAGGTTCCAGGTGGGGCCCATGGCCGCACCCCAGACAATCATGGTGGTGCCCAGCAGGGAAAAGAACGCTGTCGTGACGCCGAAGAACCCGACGTAGAACGGTCCGACCCAGAAGTCGAACAAGTCACCACCGATCAGCGTGCCCCCGCGGACACGGTACTTTCTCTCGAAGCTCAGCATGGCCATATGAATCTCTCCGATTGCTGTGCGCGAAGCATCAGCCGCAATTCGTCGCTAGGCTCACCAAGGAGCAGGGGTGAAGGGTGTGAACCCGACACCGCCCGCTCGCGCGGCAGCAATGCGCCGCGCGTCCGTTACTTCGACGGTGGCAACGGCGCGTTTTGCGCCGCCTTCGCGGCCTTGGCCGTGTCGGGATGCCAGGTGTTGATGTTGTAACGGTCTCCACTGATCTGGATCAGATGGATGCTCGTCGACACGAACGCGATCAGAAGACCCGTGAGGATGATCGCTTTGCGTGGGTCGACAACTCGCCAATAACGCCACATGTTGATTTCCTTTCCGCTTAACTCAGTTGGGATATGACGGTGTAGACAGCAGTCTTGACGCCATCGAGCATCGAGCGTGCGCCCTCCGCTCCCGGCAGCAAGCTGCGCCAGTTCTGCAAACACAGCAAGGAAGCCAGCGCAAGCAGCAAGAAGACGATGAAGGTCACGGCATAGATGCCATGAAAGCCGCTCAAGGAATCCTTGAGGGGGCCCTCGCGGCGCTGCGCCAGATGTCCGGCAACGATTTCTTGTCTCATGTCAGCCTCACTCGACGTGGTTGTCAGAACGTGGTTGTCAGAACCAGGGACGCCAGATCCAAACCAGGCTGTGGGCGAAGAAAGCGCCAACTGCCCACAGCGTGTACCCTTGGATGTAGTACTTGTGGAACTCTTGGCACTCTTCGTCCGTCAGCCCCGACGGATTCACTTTTTCAGCCATTTGGATAGCCTTTCGTGAAGTGCAGCCTCACCAATTGGTTCGGCCCTGAAAAGCCGCAGCGGCAAGCCGCCCCGGCACCTGTCACCCGGTTGCCCGGGTTGATGTTCGGGCGCACGCGCCAGGTGTGAAGGCAGGTCATGCCGCCACCTCCTGTCTCGGTCGACCGAACAACACGGCCAGCCGCGCAGCGTTTACTGCGGGCAGGCTGTTCTCTCGCGCATCGGCCTCGGCCCGATCGCGCATGCGCTTGGCTGCCGAGATGCGCACCAGCACCGGCTCGGCCTCCAGCAATTCGTCCATGAGCAACTTGGCGTCTTCTTCCCAAGGCATCTCGGCGCGCTGGCGCACGGGCGTGGGGTCGACACGGTCAAGTTCGGTGCCCAGGGGCAGGATGTGGAACAACGCATCGAACAGCGCGTTGCAGAACTCCTGCACCACATAGGTGGCGCCGGCATAGCCCATGAACGGGGTACCAGTGGCGCGGCGAATGATGGCGCCCGGGAACGAGGCCGCGATGTAGGCGGGCTTCGGGCCGAAGCCAGCAGCCTTTTCGGCCAGGTACATGCGCTCGTTGTAGGAGCCGAACAGCACCAGCGGCGTCTTTTCGTGTACCAGGCGCCGCACCTCAGCGTTGTCGGTCTTGGCACCGGCCTTGCGCGAGATGGCGAAGTTGCACGGCAAGCCCAGCTCGTCTTCCAGGAAGTGGCGCAGGCCGCGTGCGTAGGTCTCGCCGGCCACGACGCCGAAGTTGGCGGTACCGAAGAAGTCCTGCGTGACCGAGCGCCACAAGTCCCACACCGGCTTGATGGTGGTGTGCTTCTCGCGTTCGATGAAGGGTTCCGGGTCCAGGTGCAGCAACTGACCCAACTGCCGCAGGAAAGCGGTGGTGCTGTGCAGCCCGATGGGGGCTTGCAGGTAGGGGCGCTCCAGCGCCTCACACAGCATGCGGCCGAACTCGCGGTACATGCAGATGTTGACGTCGGCCTCTACCAGGCGCGACACATCCGCCAGATGGCTGCCCAGCGGGAACACCATGTTGACTTCGGCGCCGATGCCCTGCACCAGACGGCGGATCTCGGCCAGGTCACTGGGCGAGTTGAAGGTGCCGTAGCTCGGGCCGATGATGTTCACGCGCGGGCGCTCACCGGCCGGGCGCTCCTCGAAGGGGGTGCGCTCGGGTACCTTGCGCAGGCCGTAGGTGCTCCACAGCCAGAACATCGCGCGGTCGGCGCACTGCCACTGGTCTTCGTCGATGGTGCGCGGCAGGAAGCGCTGGATCGTCGTGCCTTCGGGCGTGACACCGCCGCCGATCATCTCGGCGATCGAGCCCGTGACCACCACGCTGGGCAGGTCCGGGTCCAGCACGGCATGGGCGCGCTTCATCGCGCCTTCGGTGCCTTCGCGGCCCAGTTGCTCTTCGGCCAGACCGGTCACCACGATGGGCAGCTCGTGCGGGGGCAGCGCGTCGGTGTAGTGCAGCACGCTGGTCACCGGCAGGTTCTCGCAACCCACCGGGCCGTCGATGACGACCTGCAGCCCCTTGATGGCGGTGAACACGTACACCGCTCCCCAGTAGCCACCCGCACGATCATGGTCGAGGACGAGCATCAGATCATCTCCTCGGCCTTGCGCTTCTTCATCAACTTGATGACCTGGCGCTTGGTTTCGGCACGGAACTCCGGACGCAGCACGGGCTTGCTCTCCCACACGCCGGCACGGTCACCCTGGCCGGTGTCGCCGAAGAATTCACGCATGGTGTCGAAGCGCGCCTTGTTCGCAATGGCGGCGTTGACCACCTGGGCCAGCGACCCGGCTCCGGCCGGACCCATGAGGGGACGGGCCGAGATGAGGTTGGTGAAGTACAGCGCCGGGATGGCCGCCTGCTTGGCCGCCTGCACCACAGGCGTGGTGCCGATCGCCAGATCGGGCTTGAACTCGCGCACAGCGGCGATGTCCTGCTCCAGGCTGGCGCGGTACTGCACATGCACGCCGCGGGCTTGCAGCCACGCCAGATCGGGCGCGGACCACGGCGTCTTCGGGCAGGCGCTGCCCACATAGGGGACGTCCGCGCCGCTCTCGATCAGCAGACGAGCCACCAGGAGCTCAGAGCCTTCATAGCCGCTGACCGTCACGCGGCCTTTGATCGGCATGCGAGACAGCGCGCCCTTGATGGCGGGCAGCCACTGGTTCTTGGCGGCGTCGATCTGCGCCTGGCCCACGTTGCAGGCCTGGCCCACGCTCTGCAGCCAGGCTTCGGTGCCGTCGTAGCCCACAGGGGCCGAGGCCACGATGGGCCGGCCCGCGGCCTCGAATTCGCGCACGCTGGCGGTGTAGAAGGGATGGATGGCGGCCACGGCCGCGCAGTCCAGCGCCGAATAGAGCTCGCGCCACTCGCGCGTGGGCACCACCGGCCCGGCCGCCAGGCCCATGGGCGCCAGCAGCATGCCGATGCCCACGGGGTCGGCCGGGAACATCTCGCCCAGCAGGGTGACGGTGGGCTTGTCAGAAATGCCGCCGCGCGGCGCCGCCACCGGGCCGGTCTCGGCCTCACCGCGGGCAAACTTCAGCATGGCGCCGGCCAGCACGTCCTTGGCCTCGGCATGCGTGGGCACGCCAAAGCCCGGGACGTCGATGCCGATGATGCGCACGCCGTTGATGTCCTTGGGCAACAGTTGCAGCGGCACGCCGCTGGCCGTGGGCACGCACAGGTTGATGATGACCACCGCGTCGTACAGCGCCGGGTCAGCCTGCTGGAAGACGGCCTCGCGGATGTCCTCGAACAGCTTGCCCGTGACCAGGCTCTCGCTGTTGAACGGTACGTAGCCCACGGTGCGGCGCGCACCGTAGAAGTGGGAGGTGAAGGTCAGGCCGTACACGCAGCAGGCCGAACCGGACAGGATGGTGGCGGTGCGGCGCATGCGCAAGCCCACGCGCAGCGAGCCGAAGGCCGGGCACATGCTCTGCGGCTGGTCGTGCGGGCCGGCGCCTTCGGGCAGCGGGTAGTCCTTGGCGTACTGCGCCAGCGTCTCGCTCTTGCCGGCAGATTGCGCTGCGGCCAGCATCTGGTCGCGGCCGCTGTGGCAGCCCAGCCCGTCGCCTTGCAGGGCGGCGGGGTTCTGCACGTTGGCGGGCATGGCTGGAGTGGCGCTGCTCATGGGGGTGGCGTGTGAGGGGTTCGGCGCGCGCTCAGGCCGCGTCGTAGACCACTTCCAGCGAAGGCTTCACAGATTCGGTGCGGCCCACCATGTCGAACACCGTGGCGGGTTCCAACTTCACGTCGCGCCCCGTCACGTCGGCGGAGAACAACCCGAGCAGTTGGTCCTGGGTCTGCGGCTTGGGGCGTACCGGGGGCGCATCGGCCACGTTCTGGGCCAGGGTTCCGAACAGGGGACCCCATTCGCCGTCGGGCTTGCCGATGATTTCGTAGGACGCACTCTTGCGGCGGATGTCCTCGTGGGCAGGAATGGCTGCCAACACCGGTATGCCGGCATTGACCGCAAAGGCCTGCGCCTCGCCCGTGCCGTCATCCTTGTTGATGACCATGCCGGCCACACCGACGTTGCCCCCCAGCTTGCGGAAGTACTCCACCGCCGAGCAGACGTTGTTGGCCACGTACAGGCTCTGCAAATCGTTGCTGGCCACGACGATGACCTTCTGGCACATGTCGCGGGCGATCGGCAGACCGAAGCCGCCGCAGACGACGTCGCCCAGGAAGTCCAGGAGCACGTAGTCGAAGCCCCACTCGTGGAAGCCAAGCTTTTCCAGCGTCTCGAAGCCGTGGATGATGCCGCGCCCGCCGCAACCGCGGCCGACCTCGGGGCCACCGAGCTCCATGGCGTAGACACCGTCGCGCTTGAAGCACACATCGCCAATGGCCACGGCCTCGCCGGCCAGCTTCTTCTTCGAGCTGGTCTCGATGATGGTGGGGCAGGCCTTGCCGCCGAACAGCAGGCTGGTGGTGTCGCTCTTGGGATCGCAGCCGATCAGCAGCACCTTCTTGCCCTGCTGGGCCATCATGTAGCGGAGATTGGCCAGCGTGAAGCTCTTGCCGATGCCGCCCTTGCCGTAGATGGCGATGATCTGGGTGGTCTTGGCTGCGGGTGAAGTGGAGACCGGGTCCGGCTCGATCGCAGCCTCGGCCTTGAGCCCCTCGAACCGTTCGTCACGCAGGAACATGACGGGCTTGGCAGGCGCGTTCATTGGCAGTGTCTCCAATCAAGGACCATCTTCAGACAGTCGGGGTCGCCAAACGCGGTGCGGTAGGCGGTGTCGGCATGGGCCGGCTGGTCGTGGTGCGTGATGAGGCCGTCCAGCGACAGGCGCCCGCTCTCAGCCAGTTCCTTGACGGCCAGCAGGTCCGGACGCTTCCACTCGGCGGCACAGCGGATCTGCGCCTCGCGCATGAAGGCCGGCGCGAACATGAAGTGCAGCGGCTCGGTGTAAAAGCCGGCCAACACGATCTCGCCGCCCGGCGCCAGGCGCATGACGAGCTGGTCCAGGATCTGGGCGTCCCCGCTGACGTCGTAGATGGCGCGGTAGTCGCGCCGCGGGTCGTCCTTGGGGTCCAGCACCGGGTAACCCTGGGCGCCGCCTTGACGCGCGGGGTTGATTTCCCACACCGTGGGGGGCGCAAAGCCGGCCACCACCACCATGCGGGCCAGCAGACGGCCCAGCACGCCGTGGCCGACGATCAGGTCGGGCGGGACGATGGCGGTGCGCTTGCCGGCATCGGACACGGCGTGATAAGCCGTGGCGGCCAGGGCCAGCAGCACCGACTGCTCGCCCAGCGCTTCTGAAATGGGCGTCAGGCGGGAGCCGGCGGAGACCAGCTTGGACGCCGCGCCGCCGAACAGGCCCCGCACCTCGCCGTAGCAGCGCGCACCGGGCACGAAGACGCGTTCACCCACCGACAAACCCGCCTCCGGGCCGGCCTGGACAACCCGGCCCACGGATTCGTACCCCGGCACCAGCGGGTAGCCCATGCCGGGGAACTGCGGCATGCGGCCGTTCCACAGCAGCTTCTCGGTGCCGGTGCTGATGCCGCTGAACTCGATGTCCACCACCACGTCGGCCGGGCCCGGGGCGTCCAGCGCGATCTGGCTGAGCGCCAGATGTTCTGGCGACTCCAGCACGATGGCCTGCGTGTTCATGACCTCACCTCCACGGCGTGGCTGCAGCCCGCGGTAGCGCGGCCGGGCTGCGAGGTGGGGGAAGTGAAGTGACAGGATCGCATGACAACTTGAGGTGTATGGTTTACTAGACTGATTCAAGTGTCAAGCGTTATTGACACGTTCGAACTGGTGTTTCCCCTAGGTTCCGTGGTCATGTGTCCACTCCTAAGGCGCGCGGGCCACCACCACCCCGGCCTGCAGGGGCAACCGGGTCTTGACGGGGCGGATGTCCTGGAAGCCGGCCAGGCCGAGCAGTCGGCGCATGTCGTCGACGGAGCGCGCCTCGCCGCGCCCCATTGCCAGCAGGTAGAAGCCGAAGTACGCATCACCCATGGCGTGCGCCCCGGGCGTCTGCGCCATGGGTTCGGCCACCAGCACCGCGCCGCCCGAGGGCAGCGCCGCCCGCGCCGCCTTCAGGATGGCCAGGGCGTGCTCGTCGTCGTGATCAAACAACACCCGCACCAGGGTGACCAGGTCCGCGCCCTGCGGCAGCGGGTCGTCAAAGAAACTGCCGCCGAAGGTCTGCACGCGGTCGGCCAGCCCCAGGCCCGCCAGGCGCTGCCGGGCCAGCGCCGCCACGGGCGGCAGGTCGAACAGCATCAGTTCCAGCCCCGGGGCGCGCTGCGCCACGGCGCTGACGAAGCGGCCCTCGCCGCCACCCACGTCCAGCATGCGGCGGTGCCGGTGAAAGCCCCAGGCGTCCAGCACCTCGTCGATCACCATCGGCTGCGAGGCCGTCATCAGCGCCGAATACTCGGCCACGCGCTGCTCGGGCAGGTCTTCCGACGTGGGGTAGGCGGCATAGGGCCAGTAGGCCGACATGGCCGAGCCCGCGCCCTCGTCACGCAGCAGCGCCACGGGGTCGCGCAGGTCGGCGTACAGCGCCGCGTGGTGTTCGATCATGGCCTTCAGCCCGTCGTTGCCCACCATGGGCGCCCCCAGCGGGCCCAGGCCGTAGCGCCCGGCGCTGCGGCGCTCCAGCAAGCGGATGGACACCGCCGCATCCAGCAGGCGCTGCATGGCCCGCACGGACAGCGCCCCTCGCCGCGCGAGTTCTTCCACTGTCTGCGGGCCGCTGCGCGAGAGGTGCTCGAAAAGGTCCAGGCGCACGCAGGCCGCCAGCACCTGGGTGTAGACAAAGCCGGCCACCAGGTCGAAGAGCTCGGAGGCTCGGCGCCGCGCGATGGGCCGCGTCAGCCAGAAGCCGGCCGCCCAGCGCTGGAAGCGGTGGCTGGCCACGAGCCGGTCCCGCCAGGCGGCAAAGGCATCGCGCCAGCTCATGCCTCGCACCGATGCCGGGCCCGGTGAAGGGGAACCGGGCCTGTGGCCAGGAGGATGTGAACCGGGCCGGTGGCCAGGAGCAGGGGAACCGGGCCCGTGGCCCGGGTGGGGCGCGGCATCAGAGGACCTCTGCGACACGCCAGGCCCTCCACGGTCAGGCTGCGGCGCGCAAGGGCGCGGCCAGATGACTGGGCACCAGGCGCTCGGACTCGCTGCGCACCAGGGCGCGCAGCATCGGGGCGCCGCGGCACTCGGGCACGGCCTCCACGGCGTTGCGCACCAGGGCGTCGAAGTGCCGCATGGCCGAAGGAAGCCCGCGCTCACGCGCCACGCTCGGCCGGCCCAGCGCCGCATCCCGGCCGATGGGCTTGCCCAGTTGCTGGGCGTCGGCCACCACGTCGCGGATGTCGTCAGCCGCCTGGTAGGCCTCGCCCAGCCATTCGCCCAGGCCTCGCCAAGCCTCGGCATCGCCGCCGGCCGCCTGCGCACCCGCCACCGTGGCGGCGGCGAAGAGGGAGCCGGTCTTCTCGCGGTGGTACTGGCTGATGGAGACGCGGGACTCGCACTCCCAGGCCTGGCCGGCCACGATGCCCCCCGGTAAACCCACGGAACCGGCGATGGTTGTCAGCAGGGGCACCAGGCGGTCGGGCGCCTGGGCACCGGCACGGGCCAGCACCTGAAAAGCCACCACGATCAGGCCGTCGCCCGCCAGCACCGCCAGACGCTCGCCGAAGGCGCTGTGCACCGAGGGCTGGCCCCGGCGCACTGGCGCGTCGTCAAAACAGGGCAGGTCGTCGTGCACCAGCGAGGCGCAGTGCAGCAGTTCGATGGAGATGGCGGCGGCGTCCGACAGCTCAGGCCGATCGTCCCCACACGCCCGGGCCACCGCCAGGCAGAGTTGAGGGCGTATCCTCGCGCCGCCCGGGAACACGGCATGCCGCACGGCGGCCGTCAGCTGGGGCGGGCAACCCGACCCTCCGGCTTGGGCCAGGGCAGCCTCCAGGGCATTCTCAATACGGGCGTTCGCGGCCATCGGCAGTCTCCCTGGACTGGGGCGCATGCCGGAATGTCATGCCACCCTGTCAATCCTTGATGTCAATCAGGATAGACACTCTGCCGCGCGGCGTCAATCAGGGGCGTCCTGGACCGCCGTGCCATCTGGCGGCTACGCCAAGACTCGATCCAGCAAAGCCAGCACCACCGCCGGCGCCTCTTCGTGCGCCAGGTGGCCCAGGCCAGGCAACCGGTGCAGCACGGCGCGCGGCTGGCGGCGGGCGGCTTCTTCCGAGGTGCACGGGGGCACGGTACGGTCACCCTCGGCCACCACCAGGTGCAGGGCGGGCGCCAGACGGGGCAGGTCCTGAAGCAGCGGGCGCAGGTCCCACGCGGTCATCATGGCCAGCACGGCAGCCACGTGGCGGCGGTCGCTGACCAGGCGTGCATAGAGGTCGATGCCGGTGCGGTCCAGGCGCGAGCCGGTGCTGGCCAGCAGGCGCTCCAGCGGGCCGCGGTGGCTGGCATGGAAGGCGAACACATGGGGCACCCAGGGGTTCAGCGCGAACAGGCGGGCCAGCGGGGCATAGAACCAGCGTCCCTGTCCGGCCGGGGGCAGCCAGGCCCCGTTGAGGCTGACCAGGGCCTTCACGCTGGCAGGATCATCCAGCGCCATGCGGGCCGCCACGGCGGCGCCTGCCGAGTGGCCGATCAGCACGCGCGGACGGGCCTGCAGCACCTGCAGCAAGGTGCTCAGCAGGTGCGCCATGCCGGGCAAGGACAGGCCCTCATCAGACGGACGCGCGGTGAAGGCGTGGCCGGGCAGATCGGGCACGATGACCCGGGCACCGGGCGGCAGGCGCCGCGCCAACGCGGGGGCGATGTCCCGCCAGGAGTGCGCCGAGGCGCCGGTTCCGTGCAGCAGCACGATGTCCCGCGCCCCGTCTTCGGGGCTTGTCTGCGGCCAGCCTTGGCCTTCGAACACCTGGACGTGCCAGGTCAAGCCACCGGCATCCACCCACCGGCTGGCCGCGCGGTGCGGCCAGAACGGGGGCAGCCGGTCGGCCGCTGAGGACGCCGCCGCGCGCGGAGGCGCCAGCGGGTCATCTCCGGTCATGGGCGCCCTGCACCGCGCGTGCCAAGGCCGCGGCGTTCGCCTGGGGCAACGCCAGGTAGCGGGCGCCAGCGGCCAGGGCCAAAGCGCGGGCCGCGGGCTCCGGCCGCACCGAGGTGTCGATGATGATCACGCTGCCCCCTTGCGCGCGCAGGGCGCGGGCAGCCGACAGGGCCTCCTCCTGGGCTCGCGCCCGCCCGCCCAGGCCGTCGCGCCCCACATTGGCACGGCCATCGGTGAGCACCACCACCACGGGAGTGCCGCCAGCGCGGCGCACCCGCAGCGCCAGGGCCGCCGCTGCGTCCAGCCCCGCGGCCAGGGGCGTGCCGCCGCCCCCGGGCAGGCCGGCCAGGCCGCGCTTGGCACGCACCAGCGAACGGGTGGGCGGCAGGATCACCTCCGCCGCAGCCCCCCGGAAGGCCAGCACCGCCACCTGGTCACGCCGCACGTAGCACTCGGCCAGCAGCAGTTCGACGGCGCCCTTGGCCTCGGCCAGCCGGTAAAGCGCCGAAGAGCCCGAGGCGTCAAGCGCGAAGATGGTGGTGGTGCTGCGCTTCTGTTCGTGGCGCCGCAGATGGAAGTCGTCAGGCCGCACCAGGATGGGCGGCGCCCCCGGGCGGGCATGGGCCCGGCGCAGCCGCTGCCAGGGGGCCGCGGCGCGCAGGGTGTCGATGAGATGCAGCCGCGCCCCGCCGCGCGGCACGCCGCGGCGCGAGCCCACGGGCCGCCCCTGCACCGCCGACGCGGCGGACGCACCCGCCCGGCCGGCATCCGCCGACCTGCCGCGCACCCGCTCGCCCGAGGCCAGGCGCGCCAGCAGTCCCGCCGGTATGGCCGCCACCGCAGACTCGATGAGCCGGTCTTCCAGGGCCCGCGCGTTCTGCGGGTCGAGGTCCGGTTCGGCAGGGGGGTCCTCTTCCTCAGAAGGTGGTGGCGTGTCGGGGGCGTCCTCAGACTTGGGCGGGTCCTGGTCAGGTGGCGGATTCGGCGGCTCCTGAGGCGATGAGCTGTCGTCCTGCGGCGGCGCTTCGGCCACGGGCTGCCGGGTGGCGCGCGGCGCCAGCACCAGGCGCGCCGCCAGCGCGGCATCGTCGGCGTCGGCCACGTCTTCGCCCCGCAGGGCGGCGGCCGCGCGGGCGCAACGCACCGCCGCCCAGGCGGCGCGGGGCGAATCCACCCCCAGCGCCAGCGTGGCAGCACACAAGGCCTGGATGAGGTCGTCCGGCACCGTGACCTTGGCCAGACATGCGCGGGCCTGCGCCACCTCCTGGGCCATGGCGCCATCGGCCGTGACGGTGTCGCGCAGGGACAACGCGCTCAGGTCCACCCACAACCCCAGGCGGTCGGCCAGGGCGGCAGAGGGCGGGCGGTCCTCGCCCTGGGATTCGTCCAGCGCCACCACCGCCACGCGGGCGGGCAGGTGCTGCGTCAGGCCGTCACGCTCCAGACGGAGGGCGCCCTGGTCCAGCGCTGTGCACAGATGGGCCGCATTGACGGCCGGCATGCGCTCGGCCATGGCCGCCACGACGATGCCGCCATCGGCCTGGGTCAGCAAGCCTGCCTGGGCCACGGGGCGGCCGGCGGCCAGCGTGGCCGAGAGGTCCAGGCCACCCAGCAGGCGGTCTTCGCTGGCCGAGGCCGGCAGGCGCGGCAGTGGCATGCCGGGCGGGGCCAGGGCCTGCAACAGGGTCAACCAGGCGTCCCGTACCGGGCCGGCCGGCGAGCGCAACAGCACCCCCCCCAGACCGGCAGGGTCCACCAGCAACAAGGCGGCGGCCTGGAAGGCGTCACCGGCCTGCAGGGCGTCTGCGGCCTGAACGGCCGGCACCACCTCAGGCCGGGAAGAGCTCGGCGAGGGCACGGTCCACCCGCACGGTGGCGTCGGACTCGTCCAGCGGGTCGCGGCGCAGGCGGTGACGCAGGGCCGGGCGCGCCACCTGGCGCAGCTGCGCATCGCCCACCACCGCCACGCCGTTCAGCGCCGCCAGGGCGCGGGCCGCCCGCATCAGGGTGAGCTCGCCGCGCAGACCGTCGGTGCCCAGCGCCATGCACAGCTGCGCGGCGCGCTCCAGGGCGATGTCGGGCACCTGCACCTCGGCCAGCCGTTGCCGGGCCGCGACGATGCGCTTGCGCGTGCGGTCCTCGTCCTTCTTCCACTTCGCGGCAAAGCCCTCGGGGTCACGCTCGTAGGCGTCGCGGCGCTTGACCACCTCCACGCGCGTGGGCAGGTCGGTGGGCGTCTTCACGTCCACGGCCAGGCCGAAGCGGTCTTGCAGTTGCGGACGCAACTCGCCTTCTTCCGGGTTGCCGCTGCCCACCAGCACGAAGCGCGCGGGGTGGCGCACGCTCAGGCCCTCGCGCTCCACCACGTTCTGGCCCGAGGCCGCCACGTCGATGAGCAGGTCGACCAGGTGGTCTTCCAGCAGGTTGACTTCGTCGATGTACAGAAAGCCCCGGTGGGCCCGGGCCAGCAGCCCCGGCTCGAAGGACTTCACGCCCTGGCTCAACGCGCGCTCGATGTCCAGTGCGCCCACCACGCGGTCTTCGGTGGCGCCCAGCGGCAGGTCCACCACGGGCACCGGTACCTTGGCCGTCTTGTTCCTGGCGCGGGCCTCGCAGACTTCGGCGCTGCCGCAGGTGGGCGCGGCCTTGGGGTCGCAACCGTAACGGCAGCCGGCCACCACCGTCATGGGCGGCAGCAAGGCGGCCAGCGCCCGCACCGCCGTGGACTTGCCGGTGCCGCGGTCCCCGAAGATCAGCACGCCGCCCACGCCCGCGTCCACCGCCGCGATCAGCACGGCGAGCTTCATTTCATCCTGTCCGACGATGGCGCTGAAGGGGAAAGGGGTCTGCATCCGGGGTTCCGCAGGGGTGACACGTCGCGTTGACGTACACCAGTGTCAATTCAGTATACCGACCGACTTCCCGCCTGGACAATCCCCGCCAGGCAAACCGCGCTACCATCCCGGCCCGTTCCCACAGCCCCTGGATCCACACCATGACCCGCTGTGACAGCGCAAGGCCTAGAGGCCTCGCGCGTCTGCTCTCGATTTCAAGCCGCGCCCGGCTTTCCGTACCGAAGGTGTCGGCCCCGAAGACCGCCCTGCTGCGCCTGACCGCAGCCCTGGGCCTGGCGGTCACGGTTGTCCACGCGCAGGCAAGTCCGGCTGCCGGCCACCGCAGTTTCCCCTCTCAGGCCCTTCGTGGAGAGCTGTGGGTGGGCGCACCCCCTCTGGCGCAACTTAATGGGCAGCCTGAACGGCTGGCCCCAGGTGCGCGCATTCGCGGCGAGGACAACCTGCTGCGCCTGCCCACCCAGCTGACCGGGCGGGCGTGGCTGGTGCATTACACGCGCGAGCCCTCGAGCGGAATGTTGATCGACGTGTGGATCCTCAACCGCGTCGAAGTGGCCAATGAGCCCTGGCCGGCCAGCCCGGTGGAGGCTGCCACCTGGCGCTTCGAGCCCGCCAGCCAGCGCTGGGGCCGACCATAGCCACCTTCCGCTCAGCGTGCACCCAGCAGCACGCTGACCATCGCCCCTTCCTGCCCGGACCTTGACAAGCCCATGAGCACCACCCACACCCCTTCGCCCGACACCACCCAACCCGCGCAGGCCACGCCAGTCGCCAAGAAGGTCTACATCCGCACCTTCGGCTGCCAGATGAACGAGTACGACTCGGACAAGATGGCCGATGTGTTGCGCGCTGCCGAAGGCTACGAACCCACGCCCGACCCCGAGCAGGCCGACCTCATCCTCTTCAACACCTGCTCGGTGCGCGAGAAGGCGCAGGAGAAGGTCTTCAGCGACCTCGGGCGCGTCAAGCACCTGAAGAAGAAGGGTGTGTTGATCGGCGTGGGCGGCTGCGTGGCCAGCCAGGAGGGCGCGGCCATCGTGGAGCGTGCGCCCTATGTGGACCTGGTCTTCGGCCCGCAGACGCTGCACCGCCTGCCGCAGATGATCCAGGCGCGCCGGCAGGCCAACCGGGCGCAGGTGGACATCAGTTTTCCCGAGATCGAAAAGTTCGACCACCTGCCCCCGGCCAAGGTGGAGGGGGCGAGTGCCTTCGTCTCCATCATGGAAGGCTGCTCCAAGTACTGCAGCTACTGCGTCGTGCCCTACACCCGGGGCGAGGAAGTGAGCCGCCCCTTCGAGGACGTGCTGGTGGAGGTGGCCGGCCTGGCCGACCAGGGCGTCAAGGAGGTCACGCTGCTGGGCCAGAACGTGAACGCCTGGCGCGGCAAGATGGGGGAAACGGAGGAGATCGCCGACTTCGCGCTGTTGCTGGAGTATGTGGCCGAGATTCCGGGCATCGAGCGCATCCGCTACACCACCAGCCACCCCAACGAGTTCACGCCGCGCCTGGTGCAGGCCTACGCCGAGATCCCCAAGCTGGTGAACCACCTGCATCTGCCGGTGCAGCACGGCAGCGACCGCATCCTGATGGCCATGAAGCGGGGCTACACCGCGCTGCAGTACAAGAGCACCATCCGGGCCCTGCGCAAGGTGCGGCCCGACATCAGCCTGTCCAGCGACTTCATCGTCGGCTTTCCTGGCGAGACCGAGGAGGACTTCGGCAAGATGATGGCGCTGATCGAGGAGATCGGCTTCGATTCGAGCTTCAGCTTCGTCTTCAGCCCCCGCCCCGGCACGCCGGCGGCCAACCTGGCCGACGACACACAGCAGACCGTCAAGTTGAAGCGCCTGCAGCACCTGCAGGCCACGATCGAGGCGAATGTGCGCCGCATTTCCGCCAGCCGCGAAGGCACGGTGCAGCGCATCCTGGTGGAGGGCCCGTCGCGCAAGAGCGCGGCCGAACTGATGGGCCGCACCGAGTGCAACCGCATCGTCAACTTCGACGGTGGCCCGGCCTCAGGGCGTCTGGTGGGCCAGATGATCGATGTGCGCATCACGCAGGCGCTGCCGCATTCGCTGCGGGGTGAGGTGGTGGTGGGCGCGTCGGTGGTGGGCTGAGGGAACAGCTCTCCGGCCGAAGGGCTGCCGCGGACACTCTCTGGGGCTACCGCTTCTTGCGGCCCCCGCCCAAGCGGCTGGAGCTTGGCACCGCCCCGCCCGGGCGGCAGCCTGCACCCCAGAAGGCCAAGGCCACGGCCACCACCAGCAGTCCATAGGTCGCCATCCGCCCGTCACGGCCAAACAGGGCCAAGCCAGCCACCAGCGCCAGAGCGCCCACGCCCGTACCCCACAGCGCCAGGCGGCGCCAGGCCACGCCGGCCAAATCCTGCCGCCACAGCAGCTTCACGGCCGCAGCGCCCAGACATCCCACGGCGACGGCGGGCGTGAAGAAGTTCAGGAGATGCCAGAAGGCGTCGAGCGG
>CANHVY010000002.1 GCA_947464185.1 Burkholderiales bacterium | reverse complement strand
TCGGGATCGACGGCATCGCAGCCGCTGCGGCCAGGGCCGCCTTCGTCGTCTTCCTGCTGGTTGGCATACATGCTCCTGTTGGTCATGCTATGCCCCGCACACAAAAATCCGGACAGGCTCGCGGCCGCTGATCGACCGCCAGTTCCGGTGACTCTGGTGCCTCGGTTCTTCCCAGCGTGAGCGACTGCTCTGGCTGCCAGGGCGGCACCGCAACCGAACCGATGGCCACCCGATACACGGCTTCATCGCACCCGTTTACCTGTTGCGCCCCACAACGCGTTCCAGCACCTCCCGAAGCACCTCCACAGCCCGGCTGAGACCAGGCTCCTCGACGGGAAAGTGGCCGCAACCCTCCAGCGGCACATGGCGCGTGGGCGCAGCGATGTGGCGCAGGAAGTCCAGGCTTATCTCGGGCGGCGTCCGGCGGTCCTGCGCGGGGTGAATCAGCCTGACGGGGATCTCGCGGAACTCCTGCGGGGCGGCGCCTCGGGCCTTGAGAAGAGGTGGCTCGCCAGGAACCCCAGCGGCACCAGGTGGACTGGGGCTCTCCCACGGCCTGGGCGCGCTCGCGCCAGTGGGGCGGCAGGAAAGCCAGGCATGCGGCGGCGTCGACGTGTCTGGGCACGGTGGGCAGCTTACTGGGGCTGCCCTGAATGCACGAAGGGCTTGTACCCGAGGCAAAGCGGCAACTGCAATGCGCACGGATCTGAGATCACCACAGAGCGTTCGTCTGCATGGTCAAGGGCGCGCCCGGATGAAAGGGGAGGCGACATGCCCGCGCTGGCTATAGTCTTGGCTGCGTCTGGAGCGACTTATGACTCACCTGGCCGAACTGGAAACCCCTGCTGCCGTCATCGATGTGCAGCGCATGCAGCGCAACATCGCGCGCATGCAGCAGCGGCTCCATGGTCTGGGCGTGAGCTTCCGTCCCCACGTCAAGACCTCCAAGTGCCTGAGCGTCGTCCAGGCCCAGCTCGCTGGTGGAGCCCGGGGCATCACCGTTTCGACGCTGAAGGAGGCCGAGCAGTTCTTCGCCGCCGGCATCGACGACATCCTCTACGCGGTGTGCATCGTGCCGGGCAAGCTGGCGCAGGTGCTGGCGTTGCGCCGCCGCGGGTGCGACCTGAAGATCATCACGGACAGCGTGGCAGGGGCCGAGGCCATCGTGCACTTCGGCCGCGAGCACGGCCAAGCGCTGGAGGCGTGGATCGAGGTCGACGTGGACGGGCATCGCTCCGGCGTGGTGCCGGATGCGGATGCACTGCTGGCGATTGGCCGTGTGCTGCATGGGGGCGGCATGCGCCTGGGTGGCGTGATGGCGCATGCGGGATCCAGCTATGACCTCGACGACCTCGAAGCCCTGCGCCGCATCGCGGAGCAGGAACGTGTCGGTACCGTGCTCGCGGCCGATCGGCTGCGCCAGGCGGGTTTGCCTTGTCCGGTGGTGAGCGTTGGCTCCACGCCAACGGCGCTGTCGGCGCAGTCCTTGTCGGGCGTCACCGAGGTACGGGCGGGTGTCTATGTCTTCTTCGACCTGGTGATGCACAACATCGGCGTGTGCTCCATGCAGGATTTGTCCTTGTCGGTGCTGACCACCGTGATCGGGCATCAGCCGGAAAAGGGTTGGGCGATCGTCGATGCGGGATGGATGGCGATGAGCCGTGACCGTGGCACGCAGAAGCAGAAGCAGGATTTCGGCTACGGACAGGTGTGCGACGAGACGGGCACGCCCATCGAGGGGTACGTGATGGACAGTGCCAACCAGGAGCATGGCATCGTCTGCCTGACGGGCGCCGCGGACACTGACATCACCCGCCGGTTTCCCGTGGGCATGCGCCTGCGGATCCTGCCGAACCACGCCTGCGCCACCGGCGCTCAGCATCCGGCCTACCAGGCGGTGCTGCCGGACGGACAGGTGCAGACCTGGCCGCGCTTCTATGGTTGGTGATGCGATGTCGATCTTGTCGATCAATCATCCGGCTTGCATGAACTGGCGCCCGGCTCCCCGCTGAACCCGGCCGGGGTGTGATCAGCATCAATGCGGCGCTCCGCCTACAGCGGACACTCTGAAAAGTGTCCATCCGCGTGAAAGTCAAGGTGCTGGGTTCGGGCTGCAGCAAGTGCCGCAGCACGGTCGGCCTCATCGAGCGCACCGCCCGCGATGCGGGCATCGCGGTCGAGATCATCAAGGTCGAGAGGCCGGACGAGATCCAGGCCTACGGGGTCCACGCCACGCCGGCCGTGGTCATCGCAGACCGGGTGGTCCACAGTGGTGGCATTCCGTCGCATGAAAGTGTGCGCACGTGGTTCGAGCCCGCGGGGGTCGGGTTCCTGAACCACCCGACGCGCTATCTCTTCTTCACCGGCAAAGGCGGCGTGGGCAAGACTTCGCTGTCGAGCGCTGCGGCGTTGACGCTGGCCGACGCCGGCAAGCGGGTGCTGCTGGTGAGCACCGATGCGGCGTCCAACCTGGACGAGATGCTCGGCATCGAGCTGCGCAACACGCCCGTTGCAGTCTCGGGCGCGCCCGGCCTGTCGGTGCTCAACATCGACCCCGACAACGCCGCCGAGGCCTACCGCCTGCGGGTGCTGGCGCAGATGGAGGCTGGCGCCACGGCGGAGGAGCTGTCGACGGTGCGTGAGCAGCTGTCGGGCGCCTGCACCACCGAGATCGCCTCCTTCGATGAGTTCTCGGCCCTGCTGGCCGAAGGCGCCGCGCCCTGGGACCACATCGTCTTCGACACGGCGCCCACCGGCCACACCTTGCGCCTGCTCAGCCTGCCCCAGGCCTGGACCGGCTTCCTCCACGGCAACGACCGCGGTGCCTCGTGTCTCGGGCCCCATTCGGGCCTGAAGATGCAGGAGGCGCGGTTCAAGGCCGCGCTTGATGCCCTGGGCGACGCGGCGCTGACGACCGTGGTGCTGGTGACGCGGCCCGACCGCGGCGCCATTGAGGAGGCTGCGCGCACCTCGGCCGAGCTGCGCGAGCTGGGTCTGGCCAACCAGCGCCTGGCCGTCAACGGCGTCTTCCACGCCAGCAACCGCAGCGATGCCGTCGCCTGCGCCCTCGAAGACCGAGGGCAGCAAGCACTCAAGGCCATGCCCACGCCCCTGCGCGAGCTGCCGCAGGACCAGGTGCCGCTGCGCCCGTTCGACACGGTGGGCCTGCCCGCGCTGCGCGCCCTGCTGGCCCCCGGCCCCGCGCCCTTGGCCCTTCACGCGGCGCCCCCCGCAACGCCCGGTGACCCGCTTCCCGGCCTGGCGCAGCTGGCCGATGACCTGGCTGCGGCCGGGCACGGCCTGATCATGGTGATGGGCAAGGGCGGCGTGGGCAAGACCACCATCGCCGCAGCCCTGGCGATCGGCCTGGTGCAGCGGGGCCACACCGTGCACCTGAGCACCACCGACCCCGCAGCGCACCTGGCCGGCACGCTGGAGGGCGACTTGCCGGGCTTGAAGGTCAGCCGCATCGACCCGAAGGTCGAGACGCAGCGCTACATCGACAAGATCATGGCGGCGAAGTCCCCGCGGCTGGACGCGCAGGAGCAAGCACTGCTGCTGGAGGACCTGCAGTCGCCCTGCACCGAGGAGGTGGCGGTGTTCCATGCGTTCTCGCGCATCGTCAGCGAAGGCCGCAGCGCCTTCGTCGTGTTGGACACCGCACCCACCGGGCACTCGATGCTGCTGATGGATGCCACCGGTGCATACCACCGGCAGATGACTCGCGAGTTCGAAGACCCTGGCGCGGCACGCATCGTCACGCCGCTGATGCGGCTGCAGGACGGCGTGTACACCAAGATCGTGCTCGTGACCTTGCCTGAGGTGACGCCGGTCTCCCAAGCCGCCGCGCTGCAGGACGACCTGCGGCGCGCCCACATCGAGCCCTATGCCTGGGTGCTCAACCAGAGCGTGCTGGCGGCCGGCACGCACGACCCGCTGCTGCAGGCCCGGCTGGCGGGTGAGCGCAAGCAGATCGAGCGCATTGCCGCAGGCCTTGCCCGGCGCCTGTATGCGCTGCCGTGGCTGACGATGGCGCCGATCGGCCTGGAGTGGTTGTCCAAGCTGGTTTGCGCACCGGCGACGGCGGTCGCGACCCGTGCGGCCTGACACCCGTTTTCGACCCTGAGGTTCCCCATGTACGGATTCACCACCAGGCTCACCGGACTGTCTTTCGACGAGGCTGTTCAGAAGACCACGGCCGCTCTGAAAGCCGAAGGCTTCGGCATCTTGAGCGACATCGACGTGCAGCAGGCGATGAAGGAGAAGCTCGGGAAAGATATGCCCCCGTATCGCATCCTCGGCGCCTGCAATCCGCCACTCGCGTATCAGGCCGTCATGGCGGTGCCCGACATCGGGCTGCTGCTGCCGTGCAATGTCTTCGTGCGAGAAGAAGCGCCTGGCCGCTTCGTGGTCGGATTCCTCGATCCGCAGATCATGGTGAATCTGGTCGGCATGCCTGAGGTCAAGGCAGTGGAAGATGCCGCCGAGCAACGGCTGCGCCGGGCTGCAGACAGCCTCGGTGGGAGCGCAATCCAGGCGACTTGAGTGCTTGCGGCAGGTGCACAGAGCCCGCAAGTATCTGCGCCGATACTCTTGCCCCGCGGCGCCTCATCGCCGCGACAACAGGAGACCGGCATGCAAGGCTGCGCTTTCGTCGACGGCGAGTTCGTCGCCCCTGAAGACGCGAAGATCTCCATCTTTGATTGGGGCTTCCTGCACTCTGATGCCACCTACGACGTGGCACATGTGTGGAAAGGCCGGTTCTTCCGCCTGGACGACCATCTGGACCGTTTCGAGGCCAGCCTGCAGGCGCTGCGCCTGGACCCGGGTGTGTCTCGCCAGCGCATGCGCGAGGTGATGCACGAGTGCGTGGCCCGCGCCGGCCTGCGGGATGCCTACGTGGAGGTGCTGTGTACGCGCGGCCGGCCCGCGCCGGGCTCGCGCGACCCGCGTACCTGCCGCAACAACTTCATGGCCTTCGCCATTCCCTTCGTCTGGATTGCAGACCCCGCCAAGCAGCAGCGCGGCATCGACCTCATCGTCAGCAGCACACAGCGCATTCCCCCGTCCAGCGTGGACCCGCGCATCAAGAACTACCACTGGATGGACTTCGTGATGGGCCTGTTCCAGGCCTACGAGCGCGGGGGCGAGACGGCGGTGCTGACGGATGGCCAGGGCCACGTCACCGAAGGGCCGGGTTTCAACGTGTTCGCGGTCTTCGGCCACGGTGCTTCAGCCCGACTGGTGACGCCGGCGGCGGGGGTGCTGGAAGGCGTGACGCGCCGCACTGTGATCGAGATGGCGCAAGCCGCCGGCTTGGCGGTGGAGCAGCGGTTGCTGGCGGTGGACGAACTGCGCCGGGCCGACGAGATCTTCCTCAGCACCAGCGGCGGGGGCGTGGTGCCCGTCAGCCACCTGGACGGCGTGCTGGTGGCGGGACGCCGCGCCGGCGAGTTCGGGCCCATGAGCGCGCAGTTGCAGCAGCGCTACTGGCAACTGCACGAGGATCCGCGCTTTGTAGAGCCGGTCAGGGGGTTGGCGGCGGACTGAGATGGCGTCCGCTGGCGTGATGCAACTCCTGAGCACGGACAAGGACTGAAGGCCCCCCCGCGTCTCCTGGGCCGCTGCATCCAGAGGGCCGCAAGATCACCGTCGGCAAGGGGCCAAGGGCAAAGAAGGCAAAGCGCAAAGCGCAAAGCGCAAAGGGCCGTCATCCGACGGGCAGGCCCACGCAGGCCCGACAGGGCCCGCTTCACTTGGGTGCCACACCCCCAAGTTCCTGCGAGATGCGCCGCACGGCCTTGGCCAGCAGTTGCTGTGCTGCCGCCCGGCTCATCCTGGCGTCGCGTTGCGTCAGATAGGGCATGTTGAGACTGGCGATGGCGCCGGCATGCTGGCCGTCGAATATCGGGTAGGCAATGTCGACGATGCCTTGCACGGTGTCGCTGGGCACCTCTTCAAAGCCTCGCTCTCGAAGCTGATCCAGTCGCCCGGAAATCGCCTGGCGTGAGACGCGAGTGGGACGGGCCAGTTCGACCATCTCGTCCAGCAGCCTGTCTCGCAGGCCGGCGGGCTGGAAGGCGGTGATCACGCGGGCCGAGGTTCTGTCTGCACGAAAGGGGAAGTGAGAACCCAGCCGCACGCTGAACCCCAGCGGCTCCGGACTGGGGATCGACGCGACGACCACCAAGCGTCTGTCAACGTGCACGCTCAGATGCAAGGCTTGGCGCGACGCTTGAGCAACTTCCTCCATCACCGGCAAGGACACCGTGAGCAGATCGCGTGCGGGCACCTGACCCACGCCAAGATTGAATAGCCTCAGCGACAGCCGGTGCAGGCCGGCTTCACGCAGCACGTAGCCCTGGTCGACCAGCACCTCCAGCATCCGGTAGATCTCGCTGGCCGATCGCTCCAGTGCGAGCGACAGCTGCTGCAAGGTCATGGGAGAAGGGGCTGCTGCCAGGCACTCCAGGATCTCCAGCCCTTTCTCCAGTGCCGGAGCCTTGTAGGTGCGCCGGCTTCTGGGGGATGAGGAGGCAGAGGCTTTCGAGCTCGGCTTCTTTGCTTGTGCCATTCGGACCAGTCTAGACCAAGCCGCTTCAGGGTATTCACGGGTCCGATTCACCAGCCGCAGTCTTGTGTCTCGGCCACAAGGGTTTTATATTTGAAGCGAATTTTCATAGATCAATCGACGTCGTTACCGTCAACGAGGGGGCATCCACATGGGGAGAGTGCTGACGGACGAACAGGTGGAAGCCTACCGTCGAGACGGGATTCACTTTCCAGTCGAAGTGATGTCTGAGGCGGAAGCGGGCGGTCTGCTGTCTCGTTTCGAAGCTGCGGAGGCGCTTCATGGTGGCCGGCTGCCTGCCCGGATCAACCAGAAGCCGCACCTGCTGCACCCGTGGATGAACGAGTTGATCCGGCACCCCCGCATCCTGGATGCGGTCGAGGATGTCCTGGGCCCCGATCTGCTGTGCTGGGGAGCGCAGTTCTTCGCGAAGAATGCCCGTGACCCGTCTTACGTTTCCTGGCACCAGGACGGCACCTACTGGGGACTGTCGTCGCCTGATGTCGTCACGGCCTGGGTCGCGCTGACGCCTTCGGTCACTGAGAACGGATGCATGCAGGTGGTGCCTGGTACCCATCGCGCGCAAGTCGAGCATGTGGACACCTTCGCCGACACGAACCTGCTCTCACGCGGGCAGGAGATCCAGGTCAGCGTCAAGCCGGAAGATGTGGTGCCGGTGGTGCTGCGGCCCGGCCAGATGTCGCTGCACCATGTGCTGATCTTCCACGGGTCGGAGCCCAACACGGCCGACTACCGCCGGGTGGGTTTCGCCATCCGCTACATCCCGACCCACGTGAGGCAGCTCAACGCGCCGAGGGAAAGCGCCATGCTGGTGCGTGGGGTCGACCGGTACGATTACTTCGATCTGGAATCGCCACCTGAGGCCGACATGCATCCGGACGCCGTGGCCAGACACGCCGCCGTCGTCGACCGCCAATTGAAGATCTTGTATGCCGGGTCAGCCAAGCCCGGCAAACTCGGTGCCGGCATCGCCCGTTGAGGGTGGTGCCGAGTTTGTGAGGACCCAAGGGGCTCCATCCCTGCCCCGTCAACCGGAGGAGACCATGACCCATCATTTCCCCACGCGGCGAACCGCCCTGGCCGTCGGCGCCGGACTGGCCGCCGGCGCCGTCCTCCCTGCCAAGTCGCAGGAGACGATCCGCATCCGCTTCGCGCACTCCCTGTCCTCCACGGAGCCGGCCCATCTGGCGGCCGAGTTCTTCGCGAAGAACGTGGCTGCCCGCACCAACGGTCGGGTTCAGATTCAGGTCTTTCCCGGTGAACAGCTGGGCCCGGGCAAGGAGGTCAACGAGATGATCCGCCAGGGGGCCAACGTGATGAACATCACCGACCCGGGCTACCTCTCGGACTTCGTGCCGGACATCGGCGTGCTCAACGGGCCGTATCTGGTGCGCACCGTCCAGGAGTACGAGAAGCTGCTCGCGTCTGACTGGTTCAAGGCCACCGAGCGGCGCCTGGAGCAGGCCGGCTTCAAGCTCATCATGGCCAACGGCTACTTCGGTCAGCGACACCTCATCGCCGACAAGCCCGTGCGCTCCCCGGCGGAGATGGCTGGGATGACGGTGCGGGTGCCGCCCAACACGATGTGGATCGAGACCTTCAAGGCCATGGGCGCGCGGCCCACCACCGTGCAGTGGTCTGAGGTCTACGGTGCACTGCAGCAGAACGTGGTGCAGGCGGCCGAGGCGCCGCTTGGGTCGCTTTGGGGTGCGAAGCTGCATGAGGTCCGCAAGGTGATCTCGACCACGGGCCACTTCACCGCCTTCACGATGTGGCCGATGAACATCAACTTCTTCAACCGGCTTCCCGCCGATGTCCAGAAGGTGCTGCTGGAGGAAGGCACGAAGGGCGGTGCCGAGCAGACAAGGTTGACGCTGTCGTTGAATGACGACTTCGTGGCCAGGCTCAAGGGTGCGGGCGTGAGTTTTGTCGATGTCGACAACGCAGCCTTCCAGCGCGCCACGGCATCGGTCTACAAGGCGTTTCCGAAGTGGACGCCGGGTCTGCACGACACGGTGATGGCGGCGCTCAGGAAGTGAGCATGCACCGCGGTCTCGCGACGCTGGCCGACCGGTTCGAGGAACTTGTCGCCGCCGCCGCGGTGGTGGTCATCATCGCGTCGGTCGGCTGGGGTGTGATCACGCGTTATGTGACCGCACAGCCCGCCGCGTGGGCCAGCGAGATCGCAACGCTTGGCTTTGCCTGGGTGGTGTTCTTCGGGGCGGCGGCCTGCGTCAAGTACCGGATGCACCCCGCCATCGACGTGCTCGTCGAACGCCTGCCGGCGGGCGCGCAGCGTGCGGTGCGGGTCTTCAACCACGTGCTGCTGCTGTCGTTCTTCGGGTTCATGGTCTGGTTCGGCACCCGCTTCGCGATCGACGCCTGGGACAGCCCGAGCCCTGTCCTGCGGATGCCGCAGACCTGGCTGTACGGGCCTGTGGCCTTGTGCTCGGCGCTGATGGCGGTGCGCTATCTGCAGGTGCTGGCCGGCAGGGTCTGGCAGCTCGACGCGGCGAGGGAAACCAATGCTGGCTGACTGGCTGCCGGCCATCGTGATGGTGGTGCTGTTTGCGCTCGGCACCCCGATCGCGTTCGCGATTGCCATCAGCGCGCTGTCGTTCTTCCTGGTCGCTTCCGATGAGGTGCCGCTCAACATCTTCGTGCAGAAGATGGTCACGGCCACCGACTCCTATCCCTTGCTTGCCATCCCGTTCTTCGTGTTGGCCGGAGCCATCATGAACCGCGCGGGCATCACCCGCAAGTTGTTGGCGCTGGCCGATGCGCTGGTGGGGCATGTCACGGGTGCGCTTGCGCAGATGTGTACGGTGCTGGCGACGCTGCTCGGCGGGCTCACGGCGTCGTCAAGCGCGGACGCGGCGATGCTGGCCAAGGTGCTCGGGCCGGAGATGACACGCCACGGCTACAGCCCGGCGTTTGCCGCGGTCATCACCTCGTGCGCGGCCATCATCACGGCGCTCATTCCGCCGTCGATCGGGTTGATCATCTACGGCTACATCGCCGATGCCTCGATCGGGCGGCTGTTTGTGGGGGGCATCGTGCCGGGCCTGATGCTGGCCGGGTCCCTCATGGTCGTGACGGCCATCATCTCCAAACGGCGGGGCTACTTGCCGTTGCGCCAGGTGCGCGCCAGTCGGGCGGAACTTTTCACGGCCTTTCGCGAGGCCTTGTGGGCTCTGTCGATCCCGGTGTTCATCATCGCGGGCATCCGCTACGGCATCTTCACCCCGACCGAGGCCGGTGCGATCACGGTCCTTTACGTGATCCTGGTGGGGCTGTTCGCCTACCGGTCGCTTCGGCTGGCCGACCTGCCGAAGCTGCTGCAGGAGACCGCGCTCGACACCGCGTCGGTCATGCTGATGATCTGCGCCGCATCCGCCTTCGGCTTCTATCTGGCCTGGGAGCGCATCCCTCCGCAGATGGCGGCCTGGCTGGTATCGCTGACCCAGGATCCCACCATGCTGCTGTTGCTGATCAACGTGATGCTGATCTTGCTCGGCACCGCGGTGGAAGGCACCTCTGCACTGATCATCCTGACGCCGATCTTCGTGCCCATCCTGGTGAAGCTCGGGATCGATCCTGTTCATTTCGGCATCGTCTTGGTGACCAACCTGACGATTGCGGGCGTCACGCCCCCGGTGGGTCAGATGATGTTCATCAGTTCCCAGGTGCTGAAGGTGCCGATGGACGATTACACGATGGAGGTGCTGCCCTTCCTGGGCGCCCTGCTGGGGGTTCTCGTGCTCTTGACCTTGTTCCCCCAGCTCACCCTGTGGCTGCCCAACCTCATGTACGGGACGTGAGAGCGCAAGGAATGACATGAGATACCGCGCAGCCGTTCTGCATGCGATGGGCGCACGGCATTCGATCGAGGAGGTCGAGTTGCAGCCGCTGGCCCCGGGCGACGTGCTGATCCGCTTGCACGCAAGCGGTCTGTGCCATACCGACCTCGAGGTGATCGAGGGGGCGCTGCCCTATCCGCTGCCCATCGTGCTGGGGCATGAAGGGGCGGGCGTGGTCGAGCAGGTGGGCGCCGCCGTGACCCATGTCAAGCCCGGGGACCATGTCGTCTGTTCCTGGAATCCGCACTGCGGACATTGCTTCTACTGCGAGCGCGACCAGCCGATCCTGTGCGAGCCGTTCACCCGTCACCAGCCGGCCGGGCGTCTGCTTGATGGCGGCTCGCGCTACAGGCTGGCGGGTCATCGGCTTGTGCATCACTTCTCCACCACGTCCACGCATGCACAGTACACCGTGGTGCCCGAGTCCGGTGCGATCGCCGTGCCGCACGAGATCCCCTTCGACCGCGCCTGCCTGATCGGCTGCGGCGTGATGACCGGTGTCGGGGCGGCGGTGAGGCTCGCCAAGGTGGAGCCGGGGTCGACGGCGGTGGTGGTCGGTTGCGGTGCGGTCGGCCTGCACGCGATCCAGGGCGCACGCCTGCAACAGGCCGACGCCATCGTCGCGATCGATCGCGACCCGGCGCGGCTGGCGCTGGCCCGCATCTGCGGCGCGACGCATCTGCTCGGGCCGGCCCAGGGTGACGCCGCCGCCCACATCGATGCCGTCAAGGCGCTGACGGCGGGTCGCGGTGCGGACTTCGTCTTCGAGTGCGCAGGTGCAGAGGCCGCCCTGCAGTTGTCGCTCGATTGCACCCGCCCGGGTGGAAGCCTCACCATACTGGGCAAGGTCAATGTCGACAAGAAGGTGTCGCTGCGCTTTGGCTCGATGATGGGCGAGCGGCGCATCGTGCGCTCGAGCTACGGTGGCGCCCGTCCGCGGCGCGACTTTCCCTGGCTGGCGCGCCTGTACCTCGATGGGCGGCTGAAGCTGGACGAACTCATCACGCAGCGTCTGCCGCTGGAGCGCATCGACGAGGGCTTCGATGCCATGCGCCTGGGCCGCACCTTGCGCACCGTGCTGGAGATCGCGCATTGAGTTGCGTTGCGGCCGAGGCCCGGCCCCTCCTGCGCCTTCAACCCGTGTCAAGCTGCCCCGCAAGATGAGCCCGACGCGTGTCATGCAAGGCCTGGGGCCGGGGCGGCATCCGCCCCTGCAACCGGGCTGGGTCGACGCCCCGCACCACCACGTTTCGCTGGGTGACTTCGGCCTGGAGTCTGGGGAGTCGATCCAGGGCTGCCATGTGACCTACGTGGTCCACGGGCCGCAGCGTGGCCCCGGCTTGCCGGCTGCGGGCGTGCCCGTGGTCCTGGCCTTGTCGGCCATCGGGTCCCACCACCACCGGCTCGACATGCTGATCGGCCCGGGCCGTGCGCTGGACACCCGGCGCTACGCGGTGGTGGCGGTGGACGCGCTGGGCAATGGCCTGGCCTCCTCGCCCTCCAACGCCGCTGCCCAGCCCGGCCATGCCTTCCCGCGCTTCACGATCCGAGACATGGTGGCCAGCCAGGCCGCTGTACTCGACGCGCTGGGGGTCGACACCTTGCACGCGGTGGTGGGGGCGTCGATGGGGGGCATGCAGGCCTTGCAGTGGGCGGTGTCGCATCCCTCACGCGTGGCCCGGGTGGCAGCCATGACACCCATGGCGCGCACCACGCCTTGGGCTGCCGCTGTCAATGAGTGCTCGCGCCGCGCGCTGGCCGTCGGCGGGTCTCGGCCCTGGGACGCCTGGGTGCCGCTGATGCAGTTGCTGGCAGGGCGGACGCCGGTTCAGGTGGATGCTGCGTTCGACAGTGCCGAGGAGGTGATCCGCTGGATCGGCCAGCGGACCGATGCGTGGGCGGCCCAGGGGTTCTCCCCGATCGACTGGTTTTACCAGTCCTGGGCGTATGACGCGCACGACGTGGGGGGTACGCCAGGCTTCGGCGGTGACACCGCCGCGGCACTGGCCTCGATACGCGCCCGCACCCTGGTGGCG
The DNA here is from genome assembly GCA_947464185.1 of Burkholderiales bacterium. Classification (GTDB taxonomy): domain Bacteria; phylum Pseudomonadota; class Gammaproteobacteria; order Burkholderiales; family Burkholderiaceae_C; genus Rubrivivax. The sequence goes on along the minus strand of CANHVY010000002.1, from coordinate 125,155 downwards.
GCACCTGCGTTGGATCTGTACAACCCGGCGCCCGCAGCCCGATGGGCCACCGACAGGATTGAGGGGGCGCGCTTTGTGGAGCTGGACACTGACTGGGGCCACCAATCGGCCAGCGCAGCAGATGCAGCCAGTGTCAGGCGGCTTGATGAAGAGATTGCGGCGCTGCTGTCGGCCTGACACGCTGGATGCGAGGCGCAAGAAGCTCGGTGTGAACGAGTCGGGATCACCCGGCCAGCCACCTCAGCGCATCCAGCGCGCCGCCGCCTCCAGCAGGCCCTGACGCACTTGCTGCTGGCGCGCCGGGTCGGTGTCGCCGCAGGCCAGCCGGCACATCCAGTCCGTGGGCGACTCGAAGTCGCAGTGGGAGGCGCCCGCGATCAGTTCGTCGCGCCACAGCGCCGGCAGCGCGCTGGCCCAGGGGGCGGCCACCGCTTCGGCGTTGCAGCGGGAGGGCGGCGCGCGCAGCAGCAGGGCCTCGGTGCGCAAGCTTCTCGCTGCCGCCAGGCCCAGGCGCTCGGCCTCGTCGGGCAGCGTGCGGTCGAACGGGTCCAACCCCACATAGCCGACCACGCCGGGCGTGTGGGCCGCCAGCAGGCTGGACAGCCCGCCGGCAGAAAAGCCCGCCAGCATGACGCGCTCAACGGGCGCGCCGAAAGCACCGCCCGCACGCAGCGAAGCCACCAGCGCGGCCAGGGCGCGGGCATTGCAGCGGAAGTCGAAGGTGCAGGGCAGGTCCGGCGTCAGCGCCAGCACGCCGCCATCGGCCAGCGCCTGCGCATGGCCTGCCAGCGTGCGCCGGCTGCGCGTGAAGCCGTGCGAGAGGATGGCCGCCCCGCGCAGCGGGCCGGCAGCGGGGTAGACGTCCAGCGTGACGCGGTGGCCGTCGAGTTCGTGCACCTGGGTCTGGACCTGCGCTGGAGTGGGCGTCCGCAGGGAAGGCGGCTCGGCAGGCGCGGCCGCAGCGGCCGTGGTGATCAGGGCCGCGGCCGCAGCTGCACCTGCCAGCGCAAGGCACCTCCGGCTTCCACGGCGAACCCAGCTGCTCATGCCGGCATTGTCGGCGGGCCTTGCGCCCGAAGCTCAGCTTGGCGAGCGGGCGCCCCGCAACCGTTCCACCAGCGCCGCCGGGTCGTCCGGCAGTTGATCGCCACGCCAGGCCACATGCTGGTCGTGCCGGCAGATCACCAGCTTGTGCCGGTATGCCGCGGGGAGCGACACGCCTGCAAGGTCGATCACGGCCAGAGGCAGGCCGCGCCGTTGCGCGGCCTGCAGCAAGGGTGCGGCGTCCACCGTGGCGTCCGTGCGCAGCAAGGTGTAGCCCGGGCCGAAGGCGTCGTACAGGGAGCGGCCATCGGGAAGCCACACATGCGGCGCGCGACAGCCCGGCACCGTGGAGGCCGTGAAGTCGCCCATGGTGTACGGGGGCGGCGCTTCGTCGTCCGACACGATGATGGGTGACGCCTCGTAGTAGTAGCCGAAGTTCAAGCCCGCGCAGCAGAACTGCTGCACGTTGAGGTCATAGGCTTCCCGCCCGATCTCCTGCCGGGCCTGGCGGCCGGCGTCGTCCTCGGCCTCGATGTTCGGCGGCACGGCACGGCGGGCCTTGATCATCTTGGCCGCGTGCTCCATGGCGAAGTGCGAGACCTGCAGGGTGATGGGCTGGCGCTCGGCCTCGTAGGCGTCGAGGATGCCTTCGTCTGCCCAACCCTGCAGCCGCGCCGCCAACAGCCAGGAGAGGTTCAGCGCGTCCGCAATGCCGGCGTTCATGCCGTAGCCGGCGTAGGGCACCCACAGGTGGGCCGCATCCCCGGCGATGAAGACCTTGCGGTCACGGAAGCGGTCAGCCACCAGGCGGCGGCCCACCCAGTCTTCCTTGCTCACCACCTCGTAGCGGAAGTCGTCGCCCACGCCCAGGATCTGGCGTATGGACCAGTCCCGGTCGACGGAGTCGAACTCCGGCTCGTCCGGGTTGAGGTGGTTGTGCACCAGCCAGGTTTCCAGGCCGTCGATGGCGAACACGGTGCCGCAGCGGCGGGGATTGACCGAGTAGTACGACCAGGCGGGCTTGCCTGGAATGCGCTCGCGCAGCCCAGGCGCGCGGATGCAGGTGGACTGCACACGCTGGATCACGGGCGTGCCCTCCAGCCGGGCGCCCATCGTCTTGCGCACCATGGAGCTGCCGCCGTCGCAACCCACCAGATAGCGGGCCCGGATGTGCCGTTGCTGGCCGCTGTCCAGGTCGGTGGCCAGCGCCTGCACGGCATCGGCCTCCTGGTGGAACTCACCGATCGAGGTCCGGTTCAGCAAGGTCACGCCGGGCAGCGCCGCGGTGTGTTCCAGCAGGATGGGCTCCAGGTAGGTCTGGTTGATGCGGTGGGGGGGTTCGGGCGTGGGCCACCACGTGTCCGGGCCCTCGCGTGAGGTGTACCGATCGGCGCGGCCTGGAATGGGAATGCGGGTGAGCTCGGTGCCGCAGACGCTGGTGCGGAACACCACGTCGTTGGGGTAGTCCGCAGGCAGGCCCGCGGCGCGCAGCTTGTGCGCCACCCCCAGCAGGCGGAACCGTTCCATGGAGCGGGCCGAGACGTGGTTGCACTTCACGTTCGGCGGCTCGGCGTAGCGCCGCGTCTCGGCGATGGCCACGCGCACCCCGCGGGCCGAGAGGTCCATCGCCAGGGTCAGCCCGACCGGGCCGGCCCCCACCACCAGCACATCGGCTTCGAGCCCGGGGAGAACGGTCACTGCTCGATCTTGATGTTGGCCTGCTGGATCACCCGGGCCCACTTCTGGGTCTCGGCGCGGATGTAGGCTTCGAACGCTGCGGGTCGGCTGGGCGCCGGCTCCACGCCCAGGTTGCGCATGCTGGCCTTGATCTGCTCGTCGCCGAGCGTGGCGTTGATCTCGGCGCTGAGCCTCTCGACGATGGCGTTCGGTGTGCCGGCCGGGGCCACCACGCCGAACCAGCCCGTGGAGTCGTAGCCTGCAAGACCCGCCTCGGCCACGGTGGGCACGTCGGGCAGCTGGGGCAGGCGCTGCGGGCTGGTGACGGCAAAGGCGGTGAGCTTGCCTGCACGGATGTGCTGCAGCGCCGCGGGCAGGTCCACCACAGCCAACGGGACATTACCCGCCAGCACGTCCAGCGCGGCGGGGCCGGACCCCCTGTAGGGCACTTCCACCAGCTTCACCTGCGCCAGTTGCGCGAAGAGAGCGGCCGACAGGTGCATCGCCGTGCCATTGCCGCCATGGCTGATGGACAGCCTGCCGGGCTGCGCCCGCGCCAGGGCCACCAACTCCGGCTGGGTCTTTGCTGCAAGGGAGGGGTGGCCGATGATCACGAAGGGAATGGCCGCCAGCATGCTCACCGGCTTGAAGTCCTTCAGCGGGTCGAAGGGCATCTTGTCGTACAGGCTGCTGTTGGCTGCCAGGGCGCCTGCCGCACCCACGCCCAGCGTGTAGCCGTCGGCAGCGGCCTTGGCCACCACCGCCAGCCCGATGTTGCCGCCTGCGCCCGGCCGGTTGTCCACGACGACCTGCTGGCCGAGCCGTTCGTTGAGCCGCGGCACCACCATGCGCACGACGGCATCAGCGCTGCCACCGGGCGGAAAGGTCACCACCATGCGAATGGGCTGCTGTCGCGGGAAGTCAGCGCCCTGCGCCTGCAGCGTACCGCTGAGCGCTGTGCAGGCCAGCGCGAGCGCCACGGTTCTCAAGAACACCATCGTCAAGTCTCCTCGGATGCGTTTTCGGCACCGGGATTGAACGCAGGGAAGCACGTTCTCGCAATCCGGGCTTTTACCCAAGTCCATGACCCAGGCCCCTGGAAGTTCACCGCCCGCGCACCACGCCGTCCCGAACCAGGGCGGCGATGTCGTCCTGGCCGTAGCCGAGTTCTGCCAGCAGTTCCTGCGTGTGTTCCCCCACGCCGGGGGGCGGCGCGCGCAGCGGCAGCCGCTGCCCGTCCATCGTGATGGGCAGCAGTGCGGTACGGGTGGTCACCTCGTGCCCCGCGCTGCTGGCGTCGGCGGGCAGCGTCACGGGGGCCAGGCCGCCGGTGCTGCCCAGATGGGGGTCGTCGAACAGGTCTTCCGGCCGGGTGATGGGCGCATAGGGCAGGCCGTTCTTCTCGAACCGGGCCGCCAGCTCGCGGGCGCTGAAGGCGCCGAAGCGTTCGCGCAGCAGGGGCAGCAGCCAGGCGCGCGCCTGGACGCGCAGGTTGTTGCTGGCCAGCTGCGGATCCGCCTTCCAGGCGGTCCAGCCGAACTCGTCGCACAACAAGGCCCACTGCGTGTCGCTCACCGCCGCCAGGAAGATCTGCTCGCCCTCTTGCACGGTGAACACGTCGTACAGCGCCCAGGCGCTGATGCGGCTGGGCATGGGCGCCGCCGGCTTGCCCGTGACGGCGTACTGCATCATGTGCTGCGCCACCAGGAGCACGTTGTTCTCGAACAGTGCGCTTTGCACCTGCTGGCCGCGGCCCGTGCGTTCGCGCTGGGCCAGCGCGGCCATCGCGCCGATGGCGCCGAACATGCCGCCCATGATGTCGTTCACGCTCGTGCCGGCCCGCAACGGGCGGCCTTCCGGGCCCGTCATGTAGGCCAGGCCGCCCATCATCTGCACCACTTCGTCCAGCGCGGTGCGGTGCTCGTAGGGCCCGGGCAGAAAGCCCTTGAGCGACACGTACACCAGCCGTGGGTTCAGCCTCGACAGCGCTTCCCAGCCCAGCCCCGTGCGATCCAGGGTGCCGGCCTTGAAGTTCTCGCTGAAGACATCCGCGCCCGCGGCCAGTCGCAGCACGATCTCGCGCCCGCGCGGGCTTTTGACGTCCACCGCCAGGCTGCGCTTGTTGCGGTTGAACAGGCTGAAGAAGCCGGCGCCCGAGCCCAGCAGCCGCCGCGTGGCGTCCCAGGGGCTCGACCTTGATCACCTCGGCGCCCAGGTCCGCCAGGATCATGCCGCAGGTGGGCCCCATCACCATGTGCGTGAACTCCACCACGCGCACCCCGGCAAGGGGCAGGTCCTGGGAGGGTGGGGGCGTGTTCATGGGAGGTGTCCGTCCTGGTTTGTCCTGGTGGGCTTGCCGGGGGAGCACACGTGTGCGCACCACGCCAGCCCGGCATAGATCATCAGGCCCAGCACCAGCCCTGCGGCGGCCGCCTGCAGCGACCAGTCAAAGCCCTGGGCCACGCTGGTGGTGCGCGGCAGTACCCAGGCCACCAGCGCCGGCCCCAGGATCTGCCCCAGGCCATAGCCGGCCGTGAGCAGGCCGATGAGCGCCGACGCGTTGCGCGGCCGCAGCCGCCGAGCTTCCTGCATGGCGAACAGGGTGATGGCCGTGAACGGCAGGCCCAGCAGGACGCTGCCGATGGCAAAGCCGGCCAGCGCCGGCCACCACAAGCCCAGCATCACCCCCAGGGCCTGCAGGGCATGGCAGGCCATCAGCAGGTGCAGCCGGTTCCAGTGCGCCGGCATGCGCACGGTGATCAATGCCCCGACCGCCACGCTGATACCGAAGAGGGGCCAGAACAGGTTCAGCCAGACCGAGCCCGGCAGGGCCTGCCGCGCGATCACGGGCAGGAAGGTGGCGGTGATGATGTAGCCAAACCCTGCCAGGCCGTAGGCCAGCGTGAGGGCGGCGATGACGCCGCGCGGTGGCGGGCTGTCGTCCGGGGCTGCGCCGGCGGGGGCCTTCACGACACCCTGCAGCCGCGGCCATGCCAGCAGGGTCAAGGCCAGGGCCAGCAGCGCGAAGCAGACCCAGCCCGCCGCAGCGCGCAGGTCCAGCGTCACCATCGCCGTCACGGCGAAGCCGCTGACCGCAATGCCCAGGCCGGGGCCGACGAAGATGACGCCGGCCAGCGCGGGCGCGCCCAGGTCGCTCAGCCGCGCCAGGCACCATCCCGAGACGTACACGAAGACCAGGGCGCTGGCCACGCCCGCGAGACCGCGCCACAGTCCCCACGCCGCCGGCCAGGGCAGGGCCATGCCCAGCGTCAGCAACACCGTGGCCGCCAGACCCAAGCGCACCATGACGGTGGGCTCCAGCGCCGGGCGGCCCCAGTGGCGCCAGAGCACCGGCTGCAGGGCGCAGCCCATCGCACCGAGCCAATACCCCAGGTAGTTGGCCGAGGCCAGCCAACTGGCCTCGGGCAGGTCCAGCAGACCGTCGTGCAGCATCAGGGGCAGCAGCGGTGTGAATGCGAAGCGGCCAATGCCCATGGCGATGGCCAGCGCAAGAAGCCCGGCCAAGGCCACGACAAGGGGGCGGGGGGCGTGGACGGGGTCGGCCTGCACGCATGGATTGTCGGCGCCGCCTGGCCCCTGTTCCGGTGCGTGGCACCGACGCCACCATGTCCTGCGGGAGCGCCTTGCCCAACCCGGCCTGCCCTGCTACATTGATGTTCGAAAGTGTTTGAATGTGATCGAACAAGGAAGATCTGATGCCTTTTGATTTCTTCGGCGCACGCAAGAAGGCCGTGATCGGCATGGCCCACATCGGCGCGCTGCCCGGAACCCCTCTGTACGACGCCAAGGGCGGCATGAACCGCCTGGTCGACGGCGTGCTGGCCGACGTCCAACGGCTGCAGGAGGGCGGTGTGGACGCGATCATGTTTGGCAACGAGAACGACCGTCCCTACCAGTTGCAGGCGCCTGCCGAGGGCGTGGCGGCCATGACGGCCGTCATCACGGCCGTCAAGCCCGTGCTGAAGGTGCCTTTTGGCGTCAACTGGCTCTGGGATCCTTCGGCCAGCGTGGCCATTGCCACGGCCACCGGGGCCTCGTTCGCGCGCGAGATCTTCACTGGTCTGTTCGCCTCCGACATGGGGCTGTGGAAGCCTGACGCGGCAGCGGCCTTGCGCCTGCGCCGCAACCTCGGCCGCGACGACCTCAAACTGCTGTTCAACATCAACGCCGAGTTCGCCGACACCCTGGACCGCCGACCCATCGAGTTGCGGGCCCGCAGCGCCGTGTTCTCGTCCCTGGCCGATGGCATCCTCGTGTCCGGCGCGCTGACGGGTCAGGGCGTGAACACCTCTGATCTGCAGCGCGTGGTGGAGGCCCTGGACGGCAAAGTGCCTGTCTTCGCCAACACGGGCGTCACCCTCGACTCGGTGAGCGGCATCCTGGCGCTGGCCGACGGCTGCGTCGTCGGCACGCACTTCAAGGTTGACGGGGTCACCTGGAACGCGGTGGACGGTGACCGTGTCAAGCGCTTCATGGACCGCGTCAACAGCCTGCGCTGACACGGAATACGTCCATGACCTGCGTTATCGGCCTGGACATCGGGACCACCTCGACGATCGGCATCCTGATCCGGATGCCGTCGCAGCGCTTGGCCCTGGCCAGCCGGCCCGTGACGCTGACCCACCGCCACGCCGGCTGGGCCGAGGAAGATCCGCGGCAGTGGTGGACCAATGTCTGCGCCATCGTGCCCGAACTGCTGGCGCAAGCCGGCGTGGATGCCAGCGAGGTTCGGGCGGTCGGGGTGTCGGGCATGGTGCCGGCGGTGGTGCTGCTGGGCGCGGAGGGGCAACTGCTGCGCCCGAGCATCCAGCAAAGCGACGGCCGCTGCGCGCAGGAAGTGCAGGAACTGCGGGGCCTGTTCGACGAGGCCGCCTTCACCCGCCGCACGGGTAACGGCATCAACCAGCAACTTGTGGCGGCCAAGCTGCGCTGGCTGGCGCGCCATGAACCCGAGGTGTTCAGCCGCATCCACACGGTCTTCGGCAGCTACGACTACATCAACCACTGCCTCACCGGCGCACGCCGCGTGGAGCAGAACTGGGCGTTGGAGGCCGGCTTTGTCGACCTGGCCAGCGGGCAGATCGCTGACGACCTGGTCGCTGCGGGCGGCCTGGCCAGGGCGCAGGTGCCGCCCCTGGCGGGCAGCCGCGACATCATCGGACAGGTGACGCCCGAAGCGGCGCAGGCCACAGGTTTGGCCGCGGGCACGCCCGTGGTGGCGGGCCTGGCCGACCACGTGGGATCGGCCTGGGCGGCCGGGGTGCAAGGGCCCGGAGACCTGCTGGTCAAGCTGGGCGGGGCCTGCGACATCCTGCTGGCTTCCCGGGGTGCGCAGCCCGACCCCCGCGTCTTCCTCGATTACCACCCGGTGCCGGGCCTGTTCATGCCCAATGGCTGCATGGCCTGCAGCGGCTCCCTGCTGAACTGGTTCGCGGCGCAATTCGGCGCTGCCGCCGACGACCGCCCGGGCAACACCCGTCACCAGAGACTCGATCACTGGGCTGCCTGCGTGCCCGCGGGCAGCGATGGCGTGCGCGCGCTGCCCTACTTCCTGGGCGAGAAGACCCCCATCCACGATCCCCTGGCGCGGGGCACCTTCACCGGCCTGGGCCTGCACCATGGCCCAGGCCACCTGTGGCGCGCCCTGCTTGAAGGCATCGCTTTCGGCATTCGCCATCACGTGGAGGTGTTCGATGAGATCGGCATGCCCGCCACCCTGGTGCTGGCCTCCGACGGCGGCTCGGCCAGCGCGGTGTGGCTGCAGATCATCGCCGACGTGCTGAACCGGCCCGTCCAGCCGTTGTCGGGCCATCCGGGCTCGTGCCTGGGTGCGGCCTGGATGGCCGCACTCGGAGCGGGACTGAGCAGCGATCCGCAGGGTGCCCAGGCCTTCGTGTCCCAGGCCCCGTCCGTGCAGCCCCAGCCCGCGCACCGCGCCGTGTACGACGCCGCGTATGCCGACTACCGGGCCCTGTACGGAGCGCTCAAGCCGCTGTTCCACACCATGGGGGCCGCGCAATGACGGCCGTGCGCGCGGTGGCCCTGGACGTGGACGGCACGCTCGTGGACAGTGAACCGCTGCACCTGCGGGCGCTGCAGGCCGCCTGTCGGGCACATGATGTGGACATCAGCGACCACGGGCCCGCCCCTTTCATTGGCGTGGCGATAGGAGATGTCTGGCGGCTGCTGGCGCCCCGCTTCGCAGGTGCCCTGGGCCACCATGCCGATCAGGGCGAACGCGTCTTCCGTGAGGCCGTGACGGCGCACTATCTGGCGCACGTGCACGAGGTGCGCGTGTTGCCGGGAGCACGGCGGGCTGTGGAGCACCTGGCGAGGGAGGGCATTGCATTGGCTGCAGTGTCGAATTCCGAGCGCTCCATCGTCGAGGCCAACCTTCGGGTCGTGGGAGCGCAGGCGCGCTTCGACGCCGTGGTCTGCCTGGACGATGTTCGCGACCCCAAGCCCTCGCCTGAACCTTATCTGCGCGCGCTGGCGCTGCTTCGGGTGCCCGCCCAGGAGGCCTGGGCCATCGAAGACAGCCCCAGCGGCGCCCGCTCGGCACGCGCAGCCGGCCTGCGGGTGCTGGTCGTGGGGGATGACCCGCGCGCGCAGGGCGACCAGCGCCTGCCTGGACTTGCGGACTTCGTGTCTTGGTGGCCCTCTGCCCAAGGGCAGATACCCACCCAGGCGCCGGCACCGGCTCTGCGGCTGCCACAGGATCTGACCGCCCGGCGCGAAGCAGCACGGATGGCTCTATCAGGAGTGAGTGAATGACATCGATCGTTGGCGTGACGGGTGGGGCCTCGGGCATCGGGGCGGCCATCTGCAGAGAACTGGCTGAGCGTGGCCACACGGTGGTCGTCACCGATGTGGACGAGGCGGGTGCACGGGCGCTCGCAGCCCACCTGCCCGCAGCCCACGCCTGCGCACTGGACGTCACCGATGCTGCAGCCTGCGCCCACGCCGTGGCGGTGATCGAGCGGGAGGTCGGTCCGCTGACGGCCTGGGTCTCCAACGCCGGGGTCTCGCGCATGGCGCCGTTCCTGGAGATCGACGAAGCGCAGTTCGACTTCACCCTCGACGTCAACCTGCGCGGTCTGTTCTTTGCGAGCCAGGCCGCGGCCCGCGTCATGGCGGCGCGAAAGTCCGGCTGCATCGTCAACATCGCGTCCATGGCGGGCAAGCAGGGTCGGGTACCGTTTCTCGCGGACTACGTCGCCAGCAAGTTCGGCGTCGTGGGCCTCACCCAGGCCATGGCCTTCGAACTCGCCCCCTTGGGCATCCGGGTCAATTCGGTCTGCCCCGGCTTTGTCGCCACCGACATGCAGGTGCGTGAACTGGAATGGGAGGCCCGCCTGCGCGGTACCGATCCCGACAGTGTCAAGCGCCAATGGATTGCCGACACGCCCATGGGTCGCCTCGAGCAACCGCAGGACGTGGCACGCGTCGTGGCCTTCCTCTTGTCTCCCGACGCGGCCTTCATCACCGGCGAGTCGATTGCCGTCAACGGTGGCGCCTTCATGGATTGAACCCTGTGTCGGCCGTTGCCTCCCTGTGTCCCTTCCCTGTCCCCTGTCCCAACCCTTGAGGAGTACCCGGTCATGAGCATTTCCAGAACATCCCAGTTCCTGCGTCGTCATGCCCTCGGCGCCAGTCTGGCCGCCTGCGCCCTGTGGACCGCCGCCCCGGTGATGGCACAGACCGCACGTGTGCCCGCACCTGCGGCCCTCGCCGCCAAGGGGTCCATCAACTATTGCGCAACGATCGACAACCCACCGCGCGCCTACTTTGACGAGAAGCAGCAGCCCATCGGCTTCGAAGTGGAGCTGGGCACCGAGATTGCAAGCCGCATGGGCCTGAAGGTCAACTGGGTGCAGTTGAAGTTCCCCGGTCTCGTTCCTGCACTGCAGGCGCAGCAGTGCGACGCCATCATGCAGGAGTTGTTCATCCGTCCGGAACGCCTGGAGATCATCGACATGGTGCCGTTCTCCCGCACCGGCCAGCAGCTCGTGGTGCGCCGCAGTGACAACACGCCCGGCGCCTCGCTGGAGGATCTGAGCGGCAAGAAGGTCGCCGTCCCCAACGGCACCACCATCCACAACCTGGCGATCGAGGCCAACAAGAAGCTCAAGGAATCGGGCAAGCCCGAGATCAACCTGGTGGTGCTGCCCACGACGACAGACACCTTCCAGCAGTTGGCCACGAGCCAGGTGGATGCCGTGGGTACCACGTCCACCGCAGGTGCCTACTACGTGCGCCTGCGCCCGAACGACTTCAAGCCCAAGGGCAGCCCGTTCGGCCTGATCGGCACCGGCATCGGCATCCGCAAAGGCAACACCGACTTGACCAATGCGATCAAGCGTTCGCTTGATGGCATCGTGGCCGACGGCACCTACAAGAAGCTGATCGAGAAGTGGAACATGCAGGGCATGGAGCTCTGATGGGTTTCGACTGGGCGTTCTTCATCGAACGCATCGTCAATCCCGGCGCGCCCTACCTCAATGCCCTGGGCCGCACGGTCACGATGGCCGTGCTGGCCATGCTGCTGGGGCTGCTGATCGGCCTGGTGGTGGGGTTCGGCCGGCTCTCACGCTTCGCCGTGATCCGGTCGGCCTGTGCCTTCTATGTGTGGTTCATCCGGGGCATCCCGGTGCTGGTGCTGCTGGTGATGCTGTTCTCCGGCATGGCCGCAGCGGGCCTGTTCCGCTTTTCCGACATCGAGGTGTTCGGCCTGAAGTTGACGGCCTCCTTCCAGGCCGCAGTGATCGGGCTCGCCATCCACGAAGGCGCCTACATGGCCGAGATCGTCCGCAACGGTGTGCAGTCGGTGGCGCGCGGGCAGGTGGAGGCGGCGAAGTCCTTGGGCATGAGCTCCTGGCAAGTCACCTGGCGCGTCGTCATCCCGCAGGCCACCCGCGTCATCGTCCCACCCTTCGGCAACGACTTCAACCACATGCTCAAGACCACTTCGCTGGCCAGCGTGATCGGAGTGCAGGAGATCTTCCTGCTCACCGAGGCCATGTCGGCCACGACCTTCAAGTCCTTCGAGCTGCTGTCGGTGGTGGCGCTCAACTACCTGGTCCTCACCGCAATCTGGAACACCATCCAGGGCGTGATCGAGACGCGACTGCGTGCCCACGAGATTGACCGGCCCGTGCGCACCTGGTGGCAGAGTCTGGTCGTCTACCTGACGCCCGATCCTAGCAGCGGGGAGCGTCGGGCATGAGCGGCGGCGACCGCAGGCCGCTGGTGCGTGCAGTGGGTGTGCGCAAGCTCTTCGGCCAGACCGAGGTGCTGCGCGGGGTGGACCTGGAAGTGCTGCGCGGCGAGGTGCTGTGCATCATCGGCCCCTCAGGCTCCGGCAAGAGCACCTTCCTGCGCTGCATCAACCAACTGGAGACTTACCAGGGCGGCAAGATCTTCGTGGACGATGAGCTGATCGGCTACGAGGAGGCGGCAGGCCGCCTGCGGCCCTTGACGAACCGACGGGTCGTCATGCAGCGGCGGCGCATCGGCATGGTGTTCCAGCAGTTCAACCTGTTCTGGCACATGACCGTGCTGGAGAACATCATCGAGGCGCCGGTACGGGTGCTGGGCCAGCCCGTGGCGCAGGCCCGAGACAACGCGATGCGGCTGCTGGAGAGGGTGGGCCTGGGGGCCAAGGCCGATGCCTACCCGATGAAGCTGTCGGGGGGACAGCAGCAACGCGCCGCCATCGCGCGCGCGCTGGCAATGAGCCCGGAGCTGATGTTGTTTGACGAGCCCACCAGCGCGCTGGACCCAGAGACTACGGGCGAGGTGCTGGCCGTCATCTCCGAGCTGGCCTCCACTGGCATGACCATGATCATCGTCACCCACGAGATGGGCTTCGCCCGCCAGGTGGCGGACCGTGTGGTCCTCATGGAGGAGGGGCAGATCTGCCACCAGGCCGCCCCCGACCAGTTCTTCGGCGAGCAGGCCCCGGCCCGCCTCAAGGCCTTTCTTTCGACCATTCACTGAACCCCCTCATGTCCACACCCGGCGCCGTAGCCTCCCCCCATGCCCTGGCCACCCGTGCCGGGGAACGCGCCCTGCAAGACGGGGGTACTGCCCTGGATGCGGCCATCGCCACCTGTGCGGTGCTGACTGTCGTGTACCCGCACATGTGCTCCATCGGCGGCGACATCCAGGCCCTGGTGGCCCTGCCCGACGGCCGCGCCCGCGCCCTGGGTGGCAGTGGCGCGGCTGCGTTGGCCCAGAGCGCCGGTGCCTTGCGCGGCCTGCATGGGTCCATGCCCATCCACGGTGTGCACCCCATCACCGTGCCGGGGGTGGTCGCCGCCTGGGCCGACCTGCATGCGCAGGGTGGCACCCTGTCCTGGGCGCGCCTGCTGGAGGATGCCATCGCCCTGGCGCGCGAGGGCGTGCCGGTGGCGGCGGCGCTCGGGCGGGATCTGGAGGCGCTGCAGCAGCGGCTTGCCCTCGACCCGGGGTTGCGCGGTGTCTTCTTTCAAACGGATGGTCGCGTCTTGAGCACTGGCGACGTGCTGCGGCAGCCGGCCCTGGCCCAGAGCCTGATGCGCATCGCCGAGGGCGGTCCGGACGCCTTCTACCGCGGTGAAGTGGGCGCATGTTTCGTGGCCGGCCTGCAGGCCCGCGGCAGCTTGCTGACGCCTCAGGACCTGGCGCAGCACCGCTCTCGCTGGCTGGAGCCCCTGTCCACGCGATTCGGTCGCTATGAGATTCTCACCACGCCGCCGGTGTCCCAGGGTCATGTGCTGATGCAATTGCTGGCGGCCATGTCGCGCCTGGGTCTTCAGCAGGCCGACCCCTGCGGTGAAGCCGCCACCGCACTGGCGCGGCTGTGCGCGTTGACCGCGGACCTGCGGGACCGCTTCCTGGCCGACCCCGAACACGTGGAAGTCGACCTGGACTGGTTGCTGTCTGATGAACTGATCGCAGATCTCTCGCGCGCAGCAATCGACCTCAGCCGTCCGATGCCGGCCACACCGCCACGCCCTAGGCCCAGCGGCGACACGGTGGCCGTGGTGGCGCAGGACGGCTCCGGCCATGCGGTCACCGTGATCCAGAGCATCTTCCATGCCTTCGGCGCCGGCATGCTGGAACCCGCCACGGGCATCGTCTGCCAGAACCGCGGTGCAGCCTTCACCTTGCATGACGGGCCTGCCGTGCTGGCTGGCGGGCGGCGTCCGCCGAGCACGCTGACCGCGTCGCTGCTGCGCTGCGACGGCCGGATTGAAGCTGCCCTGGGCTGTATGGGCGGCAAGAGCCAGCCGCAGATCCTCACCCAGGTCTTGATGCGCCTGCTGGCCGGTACGCCTGCAGCGCAGGCCTTGTCAGCCCCACGCTGGGTGGTGGGCACCTTCGGTACCGGCGATGCCAACGTGGTGCTGGCCGAGTCTTCGATGGATGAGGCGGCGCGCAATGCCTTGTCGCGGGTGGGACTGCCGCTGGTGTTGGCGGCCGAAAGAGACGACCGCGCCGGGCATGTGCAGTTCGTGCGCCGGTGCGCCGACGGCAGGTTCGAGAGCGCCACCGACCCCCGCGGAGACGGGCAGGCCTGAGCGCTCGTGTGAGCCGGCACAATCGGCTGGACCATGACGACATCACGTGACGCTCGCGCAGCCAGCCCGGCGCTGGCGGTGCCGCACGTGGCCGACGCCGCATTGCCCGCCGCAGTGCGGCAGCAGCGCATCGTGGAGTGGGTGCGGCGCGACGGCTATGTGCGCGTGGCCTCGCTTGCAACGCACTTCGGCATCTCTCAGATGAGTGCCCGGCGTGACCTCGAGGCTCTGAGCCAGCAGGGCCTCATCCAGCGGTCGCAAGGTGCTGCCGTGGCCGTGCAGACAGCCGGCCCGGCAGGCGCTACACCCGCCATGGGCGAGGCCGAGATGCGCGAGCAGCAGTACGAAACGCGCCGCCGCCGCCAGATCGTGGCCAAGCAGGCCATGGCCCGATGCGCTGCGGGGTTGCTTTCGCCCGAGGACAACATCGCCCTGGACGTCGGCAGCACGGCCCTCACCCTGGCGCGTGAGTTGGTCAAGCAGGCCGGCATCCATGTCTTCACCAACCATCTGCGCGTGGCCAGCCTGCTGGCCGGTTCGCGGTGCGTCGTGCTGATGCCCGGAGGGATCGTGCGAGCGCAGGAGTTGTCGGTCTGCGGTCAGCAGGCTGTGGAAGATGCATCGCGTCGCTGGTTCAGCAAGGTCTTCATCGGCGTGGCGGGGCTGACGCAGGAGGGCGGCTTCGATTCGTCGCCGGAGGACACGCAGGTCAAGCGCGCCTACATCGAACACGCAGATCAGGTGATCCTGCTGTGCGATGCCAGCAAGTTCGGCAAGCGATCGCTGGTTCAGGCCTGTGGATTGCAGGAGATCGATGTCCTGATCACCGATGCGCCGCCGCCCAAGGCTCTGGCGTCTGCCCTGGCCGAAGCGTCTGTCGAGGTGAAGGTCGCGCACTGACGGGGTACGGTCATGCCGCCAGGGCTGTCAGCGATCCAGTCCACGACGCCGGGCCCGACGATCTGGCCGAAGGTAAAGGCAACGGTGAACGCGGCGATGCCCGAAGGCCAGACAGGCGGCGCCACGTTGTGGCGCACCAGCGCGGTGGTCAAACTCACCCGTCCCTCGGGGGTTCAGGCAGTTGTCGAGGTGACGATCCCGGGGCGGCGCAGCGGCTTTTCTCGAATGGCCAGGTGCACCAGTGCAGCGCCCACGGCCAGCACGATGTCGACGTACCAGATCCAGTCGTACGACCCGGTGGCCTCGAACACCTTGCCGCCCAGCCAGGCCCCCAGGAAGCCGCCAACCTGGTGCGAGAACATCACGACGCCGAACAACGTGGCCATGTTGGCCGGCCCGAAAAACTTCGCCACCAGGCCCGCCGTGGGTGGCACGGTGGACAAGAAGGTCAGCCCCATCACCGCAGAGAAGGCCAGCACGACCGGGCCGGTCTTGGGCGCGAACAGGAACACCAGCACGGCCAGCGCACGCGTGGCGTACACGAGCGACAGCAGTGACTTCATGCGCCAGCGGCCCATGGCCCAGCCCGCGGCCACGCTCCCCACGATGTTGAAGAGGCCGAGCAGTGCCAATGACCAGCCGGCCCAGGCAGTGGGCAGCCCGCAGGACGCAATGACGCCCGGCAGGTGTGTGGCGAGAAACGCCACGTGAAAGCCGCATACGAAGAAGCCGGCCCCCAGCAGCAGGTAGCTGCGGTGGCGAAATGCGTCGCGCAGGGCTTCGCGCGTGCTCAGGACTTTCTGGCCAGCGGGTGCAGCCTGCAGTGAATTGCCGCGCAGCAGGAATGCCGCCGGCAGGCACAGCAACACCAGCAGGCCCATCAGCTGCATCGCGTTGGCCCAGCCCAGACCCACGATCAGCGTGGCCGCGATGGGTGCCAAGGCGAACTGGCCGAAGGAGCCGCCGGCGTTGACGATGCCCGCGGCCAGCCCCCGGCGTTCGAGTGGGATCAGCCGCGTGGTGGCGGCCATCAGCACGGCGGGCCCCGCCATGCCGGCCCCGCCCGCCGACAGCACGCCGATGGCCAGGATCAGTCCCCAGGTGCTGGTCATGTAGGGCGTGATGAACGTGCCCACCGCCACCAGCAGCGCGCCGACGAAGAGCACACGCCCGGCACCGACCTTGTCGGCCATGGCGCCTGCAAACGGCTGCGTGAGCCCCCACCACAACTGCCCGAACGCGAAGGCCAGGCTGATGCTGGCCAGGCCCAGGCCTGTGGCGGTGTTCAGCGGCGACAGGAACAGCCCCATGGTCTGGCGCGTGCCCATGGTGAGCGCGAAAGTCCCCGCCGCGGCCAGCAGAACCAGCCACAAGGCGATGCGCCTGCTTTCAGTCATGGGTGCTTCCTGAACAAATGGGGGCCACGTCGTGTGTGAGCGCGGCCATGGGGGGAGGGGTGGGAGTTTGGACGGCGCTCATGCCATCGCGCTCCTGACCAGGCGGAAGGTGGTGGCGATGGGCTGCAGGTGCTGCACATCGGGCAGCCGGCGGCGGCTTGACACGCGGATGCCCTCGTTGAACAGCATGAGCATGGCGGCCAGTTCCTCGGCACGTGCCGGTGAGGCTCCTGCGTCCTGCAGGCAGACCTGGAAGACACGCTGCATCTCCTCCAGGTGCCGGCTGGCCCGGGCGGCGAGGTCGTCATCGACGCCGGCCATCTCGAGCACGGTGTTCACCAGCATGCAACCCCAATGGGCCTTGCTGCCGCGCGCGCTGACGAAGCTGCGTTCGAAGAAGCCCTGCAGGGCGTCCAGGGGCGGCTGCTGCGTGCTGGCTTGCCGAAGCAGGTCCAGCGTGCGCGCGGCCCACAGGTCCAGGCACTCGATGAAGAACGTCCTCTTGTCGGTGAACGCGGCGTAGAAGCTGCTCCGCCCGATGCCCATGGCCTGCAGCAGATCGGCCAGCGTGGTGGCCTGGTAGCCCTGGCGCCAGAACAGCGCCAGCGCCCGGTTCACGGCCTGCGGTCTGTCGAATGCAAGGGGGCGGGCCATGCTTACATTCTGTACCTATAGGTTCATAATGACAAGCCTGACCCTCAAGGAGATGTCATGACACGCCCCGTCTGCCTGATCCTCGGTGCCGGTGCCGGCGCCGGCATCGGCGGCCATGTGGCCAAGCGCTTTGCGCTCGAGGGCTACCACGCCTGTCTGGCGCGCCGCAGCGACCTGGCGGGGCTGGACAGGCTGGTGGCCGAGATCAAGGCTACCGGCGGCTCGGCCAGCGGCCACCTGCTCAACGCGGTCGAAGAAGGCAGCATCGAGCAACTGGTCACCTCCATCGAAGACCACGTGGGGCCGATTGGCGTGGCCGTGTTCAATCTCGGCGCCCAGATCGGCGACCGGGGCCTGGCCAGCACGTCGCTCAAGCAGTTCGAGATGGGCTGGCGCCTGGCCACCTTCGGCCTGTTCCGCCTGGCGCAGGTGCTGTTCCCGTACATGGAGCAACGCGGCAAGGGTGCGCTGCTGGTCACGTCGGCCACCGCCGCGATGCGCGGCAACGCCGGCCAGCACTCGCACGCTGCGGCCATGGGCGGGCGGCGTATGTTGTGCCAGTCCCTCAACGCCCAGTTCGCAAGCAAGGGCATCCACGTGGCGCACATCGTCATCGATGGCGCCGTGGACGCACCCGACACCCTGGGCAAGATGCTGGGACCCGAGCGCTTTCAGGCGCTGCGTGAGAAGAAGGGCCTGGAGCACGATGGCTTGCTGGTGCCGACCGAGGTGGCCAACACCTACTATCACCTGGCGCACCAGCACCGATCGGCCTGGACCTTCGAGCTGGACCTGCGCGCCCATTCCGACCTGGCCTGGTGGAACCACGCCGCCAACCCCGATCTCAAGTAGGAGCACCCCATGCTGAAGCTGCACCACGCCCCCAACAGCCGCGCCGGACGTATCGTCTGGTTGCTGGAAGAACTGCAACTGCCCTGCGAGCTCAACCGCATGGAGTTCCACCCCCGGGCGCTGAAATCCGACGAGCACCGTGCGCGCCACCCACTGGGCCGCGTGCCGGTGCTGGAAGACGGCGATGTGATGCTGTACGAGTCGGGCGCGATCATCGAGTACCTCATCGCTCGCCACAGCAACGGCACACTCAAGCCGGCCGTGGACTCACCGCTCTTCCCGCGCTATCTGCAGTGGTTCCACTACTGCGAGGGCATGGTCATGCCGCCGATCAACACCATCGTCGTGCAGACACTTTTGCTGTCGCCAGAGCGGCGCAACGAGGAGATCCTGGGTCAGGCCAGGCGATTGCTGACCAAGACGCTGGAGCCGCTGAACGAGGCTCTGTCCGGAGGCGACTTCGTGATCGGTGCATTGTCAGGTGTGGATTTCATGCTCGGTCACGCTTGCTACATGGCCCGGTACCTGGGCTGCATGCCCGAGGACATGACGCACCTGCACGCCTACGTCAAACGCCTGGAGGCGCGGCCCGCGTTCGACAAGGGCATCAAGACCTGAAGCGCAAGGCACACACGACGGCACCGCGAACGCGGACCCTCCACTTCCGAGGACCCCCATGAGCCCCAAGACGCTGGAATTCCACTTCGACTTCGGCAGCCCCACCACCTATCTGGCCTACACCCAGGTGCCGCGCATCGCGCAGGAAACGGGGGCTGCGCTGGCATGGCACCCCATGCTGCTGGGCGGGGTGTTCAAGGCCGCGGGCAACGCCAGCCCCATCACGGTGCCCGCTAAGGGCCGCTGGATGAACGACGACATGGCGCGCTGGGCCCGGCGCTGGGGCGTGCCCTTGGTGATGAACCCGCACTTTCCGGTCAACACCTTGACGCTGATGCGCGGCGCCTGCGGCATGCTGATGCGCCAGCCCGATGACTTCCAGCGCTATGTGGACGCCATGTTCCACGCGATGTGGGTGGCACCGCGCAACCTGAACGACCCTGGCGAAGTCGCGGCGGTGCTGGCCGAGGCTGGCTTCGACGCCGCGGCCTTCATGGCCCTGGTGGCGGACCCGGCAGTCAAGGCCGACCTGATTGCACGCACCGAGGCCTCGGTGGCGCGCGGCGCGTTCGGCGCACCCACCTTCTTCGTGGGCCGGCAGATGTTCTTCGGCCAGGACCGGCTGGACTTCGTCAAGGAAGCGCTGACCGCGGCCTGATGGGGCTGTGCCCGCGCCGGCCGAGGCGCGGGTGCATGGATCATGCTTGATCGGCCGCCGCCCCCGGGCCCCGCACCGGCCGCTGAAAGGCGGCCAGAAGCGAGCCCAGCGCCAGTGCCGCGGCGCTGAAGGCGAAGCCCCGGGCCAGGCCGCCGGGGCCGTCGGCGATCCAGCCCACCACGCTGGGGCCGACGATCTGACCGAAGGCGAAGACGATGGTGAAGGCGGCGATGCCGGAGGGCCACACGGCCTGTGGCGTGTTGTGGCGCACCAGCGCCGTGGTGGACGCCACGACCGACAGGAACACGCCGCCAAAGAGCAGCCCGGACGCAAACACCATCGCCATGCCCAGGCCCGCCGAGCCGCCCAGCAAAGGCAGCGCCGTGGCCAGCGCCAGCAATCCGTTGAGCAGCGACAGCAGCAGCCCGCTGCGGTGGTGTTGCAGCAGCCCGGCCCACAGCCAGGACGAGGCGATGACGCCCAGGCCCAGCAGCACGTAGAAGGCCACCACCGTGCCGGCACCCAGACCCTGCTCGCGCAGCAGGGTGATGATGAAGGTCATGTAGCCGATGTAGCCGATGCCGAACATGCCGTAGCCGGCCAGGCCGAAGGCGAAAGGCCGCCAACTGAAAGGCGCGCGCGGTGCTCCAGGTGCGGGCGGTGCGCCGAGCGAGCCCGTGCCTGCGGCTGTGCCCAGCGTCAACAGCAGCGCCAGCGCGCCCAGTGCGGCCCAGGCCACGGGCCAGCCCAGGCCGGCAGACTCCAGCAGCGGGGGCACCCCCAGGGCCGAGGCCACGATGCCCAGGCCCACGCCGCCGTAATACACGCCCAGCAGCAGGCCCGAGCGCTGCGGCGCGCGCTGCGCCAGCCGGGCCGCCAGCAGGCCGCCCCCCACGAAGCTGGCCGCGCTGGCCATGCCACAGCCCAGGCGCAGCAGGTAAAGCACCGCGTCATGGCGCGTGACCGCGTGCAAGGCCAGCAGCAGCGCGGCGGCCACGCCGCCTGCCAGCATGAAGTGCCGTGCATCGAAGCGCCTCAGCAGGCGCGGTGCCAGCAGCGCGCCCAGCAGGTAGCCCGCGGCGTTGACGGTGTTCATCGCGCCGGCGGTGAAGTAGCTCCAGCCCAGGTCGGCGCGCATGGGCGGCAGCAACAGCGCATAGGAAAAGCGCGCCAGGCCCAGCGACACCGCTGCCGCCAGGGCCAGCGCGGCGGCGATGGCCAGCTCGCCGCCTGGCGCGACGGCGGGGCGGGTGTTCATGCGTGAGCAGCGGCCTGGCGCGCCCGCAGCAGCGCCTGCGCCAGCTCGGCAAAGCCCTGGCCGCGCTCGGCCTGGGTGATCCAGGCGGGCCAATGCACCAGCTCGTCGGCAAAGCGCCGGAGGTTGGCCACGCCCACGCTGCAGGGAAAGCGCTCGAACATCACCTGGTCGTTGGTGGAGTCGCCCACATAGACCCACTGCGCCTGTTCCCGTTCCAGATCGCGGCAGAACCGCCGACGCAGCATCCACTGCGCGCCCGTCCACTTGCTGTGGTCGCCAAACCAGCCGTTGACGTGGATGGAGCTCACCGTGGCGGTCATGCCCTCCTGGCGCATCACCGCCACCACGGCGGCGATGTCCTCGGGCGCCAACTGCGCGAACTCGCTGTGGTCGATAGCGATGTCGGTCACGCGGCCGGCGCTGTCGCGCGCGAGCGCCGCGCCGGGCACCTCGCGCACGATGCGGCGGGCCGCGGCCTGCAGGCGCTGGGTGTTGTGCGCCCGGGTGGCGGCGTCCTGCGCAAACTCGGTGTGCACCTCGGCGCCGTCGCGCCACAGCGCCACGGCGCCGTTTTCGGCCACCAGGGCCGCCAGGGGCCATTCGCGGGCGAAGGGCTGGCTCCAGCCCAGGGGCCGGCCGGTGATGGCGATGACAGGCAAGCCGGCCGCATGCAAGGCGTGAAGGGCCTGCAGCGCCAGGGGTTCGATCTGTCCGTCGCGGGTGAGCGTGTCGTCGATGTCGGTCATCACGCCTTGGAGGCTGCGCAGCACTTGCGAGGGGGCTTCTCGCAGCGGGCGCGCCGGCCGCGGGGCCTGTGGCGGTGCAGGTTGGCGGGTCATTGCGGCGGATTGTCACGTCCTGGCCACACTCGCGAATAGAATCCGCAGCATTCCGAGGAGCGTTGCAACTCCCGCCCAGCCCACCCAGGGTTCAGGCGCAGGGAGCCAGGCTCGGAATCTTCCTTTGCAACCGCGCTCACCCGCACGTTCGATCCGTGGGTGAGTGAAGCAGACCTCCTGACTTCGTCTTCCCGGCCCGGGCCGCGGGTTCCTCACCGTTGACAGGAGCCTGACCATGAATGCTGTTCTGAAGCCGCTGCACACCAGCGACTACGCCGTTGCCGACCTCTCGCTGGCCGAGTGGGGCCGCAAGGAGATCAAGATCGCCGAGACCGAGATGCCCGGTCTGATGGCCATCCGCCAGGAGTTCGCGTCCAGGCAGCCGCTCAAGGGCGCGCGCATCACCGGCAGCCTGCACATGACCATCCAGACCGCCGTGCTGGTGGAGACGCTGCAGGCCCTGGGTGCCGATGTGCGCTGGGCCTCCTGCAACATCTTCTCCACGCAAGACCACGCCGCCGCCGCGCTGGTGGTGCAGGGCACGCCGGTGTTTGCCTACAAGGGCGAGACGCTGGCCGACTACTGGGACTACACCCACCGCATCTTCGAGTTCGGCGCCGCCGGCTCGGCCGGTGAAGGCCCCAACATGATCCTGGACGACGGCGGCGACGCCACGCTGCTGATGCACCTGGGCAAGCGCGCCGAGAAGGACGCCTCGGTGCTGAACCACCCCACCAGCGAAGAAGAAACCTGCCTGTACGCCGCCATCAAGGCCAAGCTCGCGCAGGACGCCACCTGGTACAGCCGCAAGAGCGCGCAGATCATCGGCGTCACCGAGGAAACCACCACGGGCGTGCACCGCCTCAAGGAGATGTCGGTCGCCGGCACGCTGATGTTCCGCGCCATCAACGTGAACGACTCGGTCACCAAGAGCAAGTTCGACAACCTGTATGGCTGCCGTGAGAGCCTGGTGGACTCCATCAAGCGCGCCACCGACGTGATGATCGCCGGCAAGGTGGCCGTGGTGGCGGGCTACGGCGACGTGGGCAAGGGCAGTGCCCAGGCGCTGCGCGCGCTCTCGGCCCAGGTGTGGGTGACCGAGATCGACCCCATCAACGCCCTGCAGGCGGCGATGGAAGGCTACAAGGTCGTGACGATGGAATACGCCGCCGACAAGGCTGACATCTTCGTCTCGGCCACAGGCAACAAGAACGTGATCCGCTACGAGCACATGGCCGCCATGAAGGACGAGGCCATCGTCTGCAACATCGGCCACTTCGACAACGAGATCGACGTCGCCGCGCTGGAAAAGTGCCAGTGGGACGAGATCAAGCCCCAGGTCGACCATGTCATCTTCCCCGACGGCAAGAAGATCATCCTGCTGGCCAAGGGCCGTCTGGTGAACCTGGGCTGCGCCACCGGCCACCCCAGCTTCGTGATGAGCTCCAGCTTCGCCAACCAGACCATCGCCCAGATCGAGCTGTTCACGCACAGCGATTACTACGAGAACGGCAAGGTCTACGTGCTGCCCAAGCATCTGGACGAGAAGGTGGCGCGCCTGCACCTGAAGAAGGTGGGCGCCATGCTTACCGAGCTCACCGACGAGCAGGCCGCCTACATCGGCGTGCCCAAGCAGGGGCCGTACAAGGCGGACACGTACCGCTATTGATCGGCATCTATCGCTCTTCGAGGTTCGAGCCTTGGCGGAGACTTCCGAATCGGATCTAATATGCATCCGATTTGGATCTTCTCGGGCTTGAGCCCCGGCAGGGAGGGCATGATGGCTGTGAATCTCTCAATCAAGGACGTTCCAGAAGGCCTGGCGCAGCGACTGCGGCAGCGCGCTGAGCGCAACCATCGGTCCCTGCAGGGTGAGCTCATGTCGATCCTGAACCAAGCGGTGCAGGAGGAACCAGAGCCGGACCGTTCAAGGCACGCATCCGTGACGACCCCAACGCCTTTGTCCCCCGGCGCGGGGGGCGCGCGCAGCTGGGTTCAAGGGTGGAAATCCATCGAATACCTGGCGGCCGAGCGGCGCGCGGCGGGGTGGCAGCCCGACCCCTCTCTGGCCAACGCGCCTCTGGCGGTGGACATCATCCGCGCCGATCGGGACAGCCGATGAGGCTGACAGTCGTTGAGGCTTTTCTGAATGCCACGCCTCTGGCGGAGGGCGTCATTGGAGTTCTTCGCCCATGAAGCGCCCCCTGTTCGTGGCCGAACCCTTGGCTCACTGGATGGCGCGTCCGCCAGCGGTCGTTGATTGCAGCATCCTGGCGTCCTGCCTTTGGGGCGAACCGCAGGCGGACGAAGCCGAGCGCTTGATGACTGGTTTGAGCTTGCAGGCCCCCGTGCTGCTGAAGTATGAGATCGCCAACGTGGCGCGCAACAAGCTGCGATCAGGGTCCACGCCCGCTGCAGCGCGTGCCGGGGTCGATGCGTTGGCTGACCAGCAATTGGTCTTCCACGACGTCGATCCGGGTGTCTTGCTCGACATTGCAGCCCGTTACGGCCTGACCGCCTACGACGCAGCCTATCTCGTGCTGGCCGACCAGTTGGCCGCCCCCTTGCTGACTTTCGACCAGCGCCTGGCCGAGGCCGCCGCCCGGCATTTCGGCGCTGCTTCCTGACCCCAGACACCCTTGCCATGAGCACCGCCACCCCCGTCAGCTTCGAGTTCTTCCCCCCCAACACGCCCGTGGGCGACGCCAAGCTCAAGGACGTGGTGCAGCGCCTGGGCGAGGTCAAGCCCGAGTTCTTCAGCGTCACCTACGGCGCGGGCGGGGCCACGCGCGACAAGACGCTGGCCACGGTCAGCGCCATCGCGGCGGCCGGCTTCGAGGCCGCGCCGCACCTGTCCTGCGTGGGCTCCACGCGGGAGAACATCGCCGAGATCCTGGCCACCTACCGCACACAAGGCATCCGCCGCCTGGTGGCGCTGCGCGGTGACCTGCCCAGCGGCACGGCCACGGCCGGGGAGTTCCGCTACGCGTCGGAGCTGGTGTCCTTCATCCGCGAAACCCAGGGAACCGACTGGCACATCGAGGTGGCGGCCTACCCCGAATACCACCCGCAGCAACGCTACGCCGCGCGCGACCTGCAGCACTACGTGCACAAGGTCAAGGCCGGCGCCAGTGCCGCCATCACGCAGTTCTTCTTCAACCCCGACGCCTACTTCCACTTCGTGGAGGAGACGCAGCGCCTGGGCGCCGAGGTGCCGGTGGTGCCGGGCATCATGCCCTTCCACAATTTCGGCCGCATTGCGCAGTTCGCCGCGCGCGACGGCATCGAGATCCCGCGCTGGGTGACGCTGAAGATGGAGGGCTTCCACGACGACGCCGCCTCCATCCGCGCCTTCGGCCTGGACGTGGTGACCAAGCTGTGCGAACGCCTGATTTCAGGCGGCGCACCCGGCATCCACTTCTACACCATGAACCAGAGCGAGCTCACGCTGGAGCTGTGCCGGCGGCTGAAGCTGGGGTGAGGGCGCTCCAGCCCTGACAGGTCTGGATCCAGTTCAGTTGAATTCAATTGAAGTGAGCGCGCACGCGTGCAAGGGTCTGAGAACCGGGTGCCAGTACGGCGGGATTCATGTCGGCTTGTGCGTCACGGTCAGCAGCCAGGCGATTCCAGAGAGCGTCCCGATCGCGGTCCGTATTCAGGCTGCTGATGACCCGATCCAAGAGACGCATGCGATTCGATACCGGCAGTTGCAGCACCCGCTGGGCAAGAACTTCGATGGGGACTGACATGGCGTTCTCTGGGACGTTCACCGTAATGGCTTGCCGCAAGGCCGACAGCACGTCATCTGCCAGGCCAGATGATGGCTCTCGATGAGCGAGGGGAGCCGTCAAGAGTGTGCTCGGCAGGCGCCTCATGCCACCACGCGGACGCGTGGCCATCGTCGAAGGTATTGCTTCTGCTTCACACGTTGGAGGTAAGTCTGGGCGCTCGCCCGTGTGGGGTTGCGACGTACCACCATGCAGAAGAGGTCTTCCAGACCCCAAGGGGAGATGATCTCGATGTTCTCAGCACCATCAAGCGTGACGCCGACGCAGGTTGCGTACTCGGGCCAACTGGCCACAGCTTCATGGAGGGAATGCAAGGGGGCTACTGGCTGACCGAAGCAGCTCTCGAACCACAGATGCACGCCGGCCTGGTTGGTGACCTCCCACGGCAGATCGGGCATCAGAGACTGCAGTGCAGACTGCAGCGCCCCTTCCGCCTCGGAGCTCAAGTCCTGCGGATCGAAGTACGCGACATCCAGGTCCGGCAACCGCGAGGGCTGCGTGTACCCATGAAGATGGTCCCAGACCAGATTCCTCACGGCGCCTGCGCCGATGCACCAGGATCCAAGCCTGAGGGACGCTACCGCTCGCAGCGCTTGCGAGAACCAAGGCGAACCGTTGACGATCTCGACAAGATCGAGGCAATACGTGTCCTTGGGCAACTCTCACCCCCCCTGCCAGGCCACCCCATCCTCGTTCAGGATCACGTCCAGCGGCACGTCGTGCGGCTCGCCTGCCAGCCAGGGCAGGAAGCCGTGGCTGTAGGCCAGGCCGATGGTGAAGGGGCGGGGGGTCAACTGCGCCAGGGTGCGGTCGTAGAAGCCGCCGCCGTAGCCCAGGCGGATGCCGCCCGGCCCATAGCCCACGCAGGGCACCAGCAGCAGCGAGGGCTCGAAGGACAGGGTGTCTTTCGGCTTGGGGATGCCGTAGGCGTCTTCCTCCATCTCGCAGCCCGGGTACCAGACGTGAAAGCGCAGTTGCTTGGTGTCCTTGTGCACCACGGGCAGGCCGATGCGGCGCTTCTCATCCGCCTCGCTCCAGCGGTACAGCGCGGGCAGCGCGTCGAACTCGCCCTTGATCGGCCAGTAGGCGCCAATGGCCCGGTCCTGCCGGGTGGCCAGGAACACGCGCAGCACCTGCTGCAGGTGCATGGCGCGCTCGTGGCGGTCCACCAGGCTCTGGCGCTCGGCCTGCAGTTGTCGGCGCAGCGTCTTCTTGTCGCGCGAAGGCTCCAAGGGTGGGATCTGGAAGGAGTTGGTCATCACATGCACCCAAGTCTGGTGGGACCTTGACCGAAATAAGCCCCATTGTCGGGGCTGCCTGCCAGAATCGGCTCATGACTTCCCCTTGGCGCCTGCTCGACCCCGCTGGCAACCCCCCGTTGCCTTCCTGCAGCGTGTCGGCCCGCGGGCACAGGCCCGCTCTGGGCCTGAAGGCCTGGGCGGGCAGGGTGGCGCTGCTGCTGGGGGTGTGGGCTGCCAGCGCCGTGGCCCCGGCGGTGGCGCAGACCGGCGCCTCCAGCACCCCTGCGGTGTCCGCGGCCGATGCCCCCATCGTCGAAGCCCGTGAAGCGCTGCGCCGCAACGACCGCGCCCGCCTGGCGGCGCTGAAGGCCAGCACCGGGGCCGCCCGCCATCCGCTGGCCTCGTGGGTGGACTACTGGGAACTCGGCACACGCTTGAACACGGTCAGCGTGGCGGAGGTGGACGGTTTTCTCAGCCGCTGGACGGGCACCTACGTGGAAGACCGCCTGCGCAACGACTGGCTGCTGGAGCTGGGCCGGCGGCGCGACTGGGCCACCTTCGCCCGCGA
Organism: Burkholderiales bacterium; assembly: GCA_947464185.1. Lineage (GTDB taxonomy): Bacteria > Pseudomonadota > Gammaproteobacteria > Burkholderiales > Burkholderiaceae_C > Rubrivivax. Next base: position 98,076 of record CANHVY010000002.1, on the reverse strand, counting down.
GTTCCCGCGTTTCAGGATGAACGACGACCGCGAGGTCACCTGCTACGCCCTGCTGACGCAGCACCAGGCCGGGGCCGACGTCCGGCGGGCCGCGCGCGAGGCCTGGTACGCCCAGCGCGACGCGGACGACGGCTGCCAGTTGCTGGCCCGCACCCTGTTCGAGGACAAGCAGCTCACCGCCGCCGAGGTCTGGCAGGAGGTGCGCTTGTCCGCCGAGAACAACCGCCCCCGGGCCGCGCGTGCCGCAGCGTCCTTGCTCGGGGACGAGTCCGCCAAGGCGGTGGGCCAGATCTTCGACAACCCGGCGCGCTGGCTGGCCCAGCGCAAGCCCAGCGCCCAGCCCGAGGACCGCCAGTTGCGCACGGTGGCCGTCATCCGCATGGCCGCCAGCGACCCCGAGGCTGCGGCCGGCCAGCTGACACAGCCCTGGTCGGCCGCTCTGCCCGCCACGCTGAAGGCGGCGGCCTGGGGCGTGGTGGGCAAGCAGGCGGCGCTGAGACTGCAGCCTGAAGCGGCGCTGTGGTACCGCCGCGCCTTCGACCAGCAACGCGCGTCCCAGGAGCCGGCGCCCTGGTCGGACGACACGCTGGCCTGGGGCGTGCGCGCGGCACTGCGCGCTACCGCCCCCGACGCGCAGCGCTGGGCGCTGGTGCTGGAGGCCGTGGGCGCCATGTCGGCCCAGGAGCAGAAGGACGGTGCGTGGGTCTACTGGCGCGCGCGCGCGCTGCAGGCCCAGGCCCCCAAGGACGCCGCCGGCGACGAGGCGCGCGACAGCGCCCGGCAGATGATGCAGTCCATCGCTTCGCCGTTGAGCTTCTACGGCAAGCTGGCCAGCGAGGACCTGGGCCTGCGCACCAGCCTGCCGCCCACTCCGACAGCGCTCACCGCCGCCGAGCGGGAGGCTGCTGCCGGCGTGCCCGGCCTGCAGCGCGGCCTGCACATGATCAGCCTGGGCCTGCGCAACGAAGGCGTGCGAGAGTGGAACTTCACGCTGCGCGGCATGAACGACCGTGAGCTGCTGGCTGCAGCGCAGTTCGCCTGCGAGCGCGAGGTCTGGGACCGCTGCATCAACACCAGCGACCGCACCCGGGCCGAGATCAACCTGGCGCAGCGCTTTCCCACGCCGTTCCGGCAGGACGTGGTGGCCGCCGCGCGCCAGATCGGGCTGGATCCGGCCTATGTCTACGGCTTGATCCGCCAGGAGTCGCGTTTCATCATGGACGCCCGCTCGCATGTGGGCGCGTCGGGTCTGATGCAGATCATGCCGGCCACGGCGCGCTGGACAGCCCGCAAGATCGGCCTGGACTTCAAGCCCGAGATGATCACCGACCGCGACGTCAATCTCAAGCTCGGCACGGCCTATCTGAAGCTGGTGCTGGACGATTTCGGGGGCTCCGCCGCCATGGCCGCGGCCGCCTACAACGCCGGCCCCAGCCGCCCCCGCCGCTGGCGTGAGGGCCCGCTGATGGAGGTGGCCGCCTGGGCCGAGAACATTCCCTTCAACGAGACGCGCGACTACGTGAAGAAGGTGCTGTCCAACGCCACCGTCTACGCCGCCCTGCTGGAGGGTGCGCCCACGCTGGCGCTGAAGGTGCGCCTGGGGGCGCCCATCGGCCCGCGCGAGGGCAATGCGGCCTCACCTGACAAGGATCTGCCATGAACGCGCTCCATCGGCACCCAGCGGTGCTTCACAGGTTCGCAGCACGAAGGGTGGCGTCATGAAGGGTCAGGTCGCCGTCCTGGGCGGCACGGGCTTTGTCGGCCATGCCGTGTGCGAGCACCTGGTGGAGCGCAGCGGCGGCGCCGGTGGACGCATCGTGGTGCCCACGCGCCGTCTTCGCCATGGCCTGGCGCTGCAGTCGCTGCCGACCGTGCAACTGGTGCAGGCCAACGTGCACGACGACCGGGACCTCGCACGCGTGCTGGCCGGCTGTGAGGCGGTGGTGCATCTGGTGGCCATCCTGCACGGCAGTGAGGCCGAGTTTGAACGTGTGCACGTGCAACTGCCCCAGCGCGTGGCGGCGGCCTGCAAGGCCGCGGGGGTGCGCCGCGTCGTGCATGTCAGCGCGCTGGGCGTGGCGCCTGATGCGCCTTCCCGCTACCTGCGCAGCAAGGCCGCGGGCGAGCAGGTCTGGCGCGAGTCCGGCCTGGACGTGACCGTGTTGCGCCCCAGCGTGATCTTCGGCGCACGCGATCGATTCCTCAACCTCTTCGCGCAACTGCAGGCCCTGGCGCCGTTCGTGCCGCTGGGCGGTGCCCACGCGCGCTTCCAGCCGGTGTGGGTGGAAGACGTGGCTGCAGCGGTGGTGCGCTGCCTGGACCAGCCCGCCACCATCGGGCAGGTTTTCGAGTGCGCCGGCCCGCAGCAGTTCACGCTGGCCGATCTGGTGCGGCTGGCCGGGCGACTGAGCGGGCATCCGCGGCCGGTGCTGCCGCTGCCCGGGGCGCTGGCGCGCCTGCAGGCGCTGGTCATGGAGTGCCTGCCCGGCGAGCCGCTGATGTCGCGCGACAACGTGGACTCCATGCAGGTACCCAACGTCGCCACCCCGGGGCAGCCAGGACTGGAGGCGCTGGGTGTGCAGGCCAGCGGCGTGGAAGGCGTGGCGGCGGGCTACCTGGGTGGCGTCGACGGGCCGGGTCGCTTCATGCGCTGGCGGTCCAGGCACCGATGACGGCGCCAAGGGCAACCGTCTGAGCCAGTTTTGCACTCGCCGGGCCTGCAACACAAGCCGCTCGCCCTGAGCTTGTCGAAGGGCCGCAGCAGCCTGGTCACGAGTCAAGTCCAAACCTGGACGGATCCACCCCCATGCACAAGCCCATGGACGCGCTGACAGGGCGCTGCTTCGAAGTGGGCGGCTGCGTGCGTGACGCGCTGCTGGGCCGCCCCATCGCCGACCGGGACTGGGTGGTGGTTGGCGCTACGCCGCAGGAGATGCTGGACGCGGGCTTTCGCCCGGTGGGCAAGGACTTTCCGGTCTTTCTTCATCCCCAAACGCAGGAGGAATACGCGCTTGCCCGCACCGAACGCAAGTCCGGGCGCGGCTACCACGGCTTCACCTTCCATGCCGACCCGGGTGTCACGCTGGAGCAGGACCTCGCACGGCGCGACCTGACCATCAACGCCATGGCACGGCGGCCCGACGGCAGCCTGGTGGACCCCTTTGGCGGGCAGCGTGACCTGCGCGAATGCCGCCTGCGCCATGTGAGCCACGCCTTTGCCGAAGACCCGGTGCGCCTGCTGCGCACGGCCCGATTTGCGGCGCGGTTCGGCGACTTTGATCTGGCCCCCGACACCCTGGCCCTGATGCAGCGTCTGGTGGACGACGGCGAGGTGGACGCGCTGGTGCCCGAGCGCGTGTGGCAGGAACTGGCCAAGGGCCTGATGGAGCCCTGGCCGCGGCGCCTGTTCGAAGTGTTGCGCGCCTGCGGGGCGCTCGCGCGTCTGCTGCCGGAAGTGGACGCGTTGTGGGGGGTGCCGCAGCCGCTGGCCCACCATCCTGAAGGCGATACGGGCGAGCACCTGCTGCTGGTGCTGCAGCAGTGCGCGCGGGCGCAGGCGCCGCTGGCCGTGCGCTGGGCCTGCCTGATGCACGACCTGGGCAAGGGCAGCACGCCGCGCGACCAGTGGCCGCGCCACATCGGCCATGAGGCGCGCAGCGCGCGCCTGGCGCAGCGCGTCGCCGAGAGGCTGAGAGTTCCGAGCGACTGCCGCGAACTGGCCGACGTGGTGGCGCGCGAGCATGGTCATGTGCACGCCAGCGGCGGCCTGGGCCCTGACACCACCCTGCGGCTGCTGGAGCGCTGCGATGCGCTGCGCCGGCCGGAACGCTTTGTGCAGGCGTTGCAGGCCTGCGAGTGCGATGCCCGGGGCCGCACCGGCCTGGAAGATCGCCCTTACCCCCAGGCCCCGCGCCTGCAGGCCGCGCTGGAGACCGTGCTGGCGGTGGACACGGCCGAGGTGGCGGCGCTGGCGCAGCGCCAGGGGCTCGCCGGTCCGGCCATCGGCCAATCCGTGCGCCAGGCGCGGGTGCGGTCCCTCGCCGAACCCGGACCTGCCGCTGCGGCGCCGTAGCGGGCTGCGGCCCGGCTGTCGTCCGCCGCGCAACCGGTGCTGTCAGCGTTGCCGCCAGCTTCGCCACAGGCCTTGCGTCCGCGCAGGCCTTCCCCTCATCTCGCCCGCCACGATGGCGCATGCATCAATTGGCGCGGCGTGTGGCCACGGTCTGCCTCCTGCACATCGCGCTCTGGGGTTGGAGCGTTCAGGCCCAGAGCGGATCGGTGCCGCCAGAGGATCTGGCGGTCCGCTTCGAGCAGTTGCGGCGCCAGGGTGCGGTGCAGTTGGGCCAGAAGCCGGTCTTCCTGCAATCGACCGAGACCCCTGAGCGCCTGGAGGGCGAGGTGCTGGCCCTCATCGACCACCCTGTGCTGCGGGTGCGTGCGGCGCTGGCGCAGGCCGCGGTGTGGTGCGACATCCTGATCCTGCACCTCAATGTGAAGTACTGCCGTGCGGCGCGCCAGTCCAGCCCTGCGGGCGCCGTCGACACGCTGGAGGTGGGGCTGGGCCGCAAGTACGACGAGCCCCTGAGTGGCGTGCACTGGCTGGACTTTCGTTTCCGCGCCAGCCCTTCCGCGGGTGGCCCTGCCAGCCTGCCCGGTGCCAGCCCGCCGGCCGTGGAACTGCTGGCCCCTGAAGGTCCGCTGGGCACGCGTGACATCCGCATCACGGTGCAGACGGCTGAGGCGGCCAGCGGGCGCACCCTTCTGCAGTTGCGCTATGCCTACGGGCAGGGCCCGACAGCGCGCTGGGCGCTGCAGATGTACTTGAGCACCCTGGGCCGGAACAAGGTCGGCTTCAGCCTGGTGCCGGAACACGCTGACAACCCCGGCGGTCCTCTCCAGCCCGTGACGGGCGTGAGGGCCCTGCTGGAGCGCAACACCGTGCGCTACTACCTGGCCGTGGACGCCTACCTGGAGGCGCTGGTGCTCCCGCAGGCGCAGCAACTGGACAGGCGCCTGCTGGACTGGTTTGCCGCCACCGAACGCCATCCTCGCCAACTGCGTGAGCTGGACTGGGAAACCTACGTGCAGATGAAGCGTATGGAGGTGCGCCGGCAGCAGAGTGCGCCATCAGGCCGGCCCTGAGAGTTCCTGTACCCCGGTCCTGTGCGAGGATGGCAGTTCTTGGTGCGGTGTCTGCGCTTCTGCGCAACGATTGCGCCCGGTTCCGATGTGGGCTTCTTCGCGAAGGACGCAGCCATGATGCAACTGGCCGATGGCATTCGCAGGCACGGATTCAAGAAGTGGTACGAGCGGGAGCTGCTTCGCGGCCATGCCCACCTGGTCGTGTTGATCTTCTGCTGCCTTGGCCTGATGATGGCCCTGGAGGGCGCTACGCGCTTTCGTTCCACGGCCGACCAGCTGTTCGACCTGATGGCGGTGGTGGTCTGCACCGGCGCAGGCCTGTGGGCGCTGCGCCGCTATATGGGCCTGTTGCTCAGGGCCGAGAGCATCGCCAACCAGGCCGACTGCCCGCGCTGCAAGGCCTATGGGCGGCTGGAGCTGGCGGCATCCACAAGCCCGGCCTCAGCAGCCCAGACCTCGGAAGCCCCGGACCAGCAGGTGGCGGTGCGCTGCCGTGCTTGCGGGCACGAGTGGCCCATTTACCTGTGAGCGGCTTCAGAACCACAGCCCGATCAGCATCGCCAGCACGCTGAGCACGATGCTGCTGGCCAGCGGGACATGGAACTCGCGGCCACGCCAGCGAAAACTGAAGTCGCCGGGCAGGCGGCCCAGGCCGATCTTGCGCAGCCAGGCCGTCAAGCCGTTGAACAGCACGAAGGCCAACAGGAAGACGAGGAGCCAGCGCATGATGCAGGGCGCGTAAGTTCAGGGGCCGCATCGCCTCAGAGGCGGTGCGTGCGGTCGCCCGCGGTGAAGCCCAGCAACTCGTCGTCCAGGCCGTCCAGGCCACGCGTGAGGGCCATCACCTTGAACAGTTCGCCCATCTCGTGCTCGGTCAGCAGCTTCTGCGCCGCTGCGCCCTCGGGGATCGTGGCGTGTTCCAGCAGACCGGCCATGCCGCAGTTCAGCAGAAAGCGGGCCTGGCTGGTGTAGCCGGCCACGTTGAGGCCCGCATCTTGTGCCGCCAGCGCGATGGCCGTGAAATCCACATGCACCGTGATGTCCTTCAGGCCCACGTCCGCCAGCGGGTTGCCGTCGGCGCGGTGGGCCCGGTGGCACATCAGCGTGCCGCCGGTGCGTTGCGGGTGGTAGAGCTCGGCCTCGGGGAATCCGTAATCGATGAACAGCGCCAGGCCGCAGGTCAGGCGCTCGGCCAGCGTGGCCACGAAGGCCTGCGCCTGTGGCTGGATCTCCAGCACGGTGCCAGGCACGAAGGGCGCGTCCACGGGGGGGCGAAGGTCCGTGGGCCGGTCGGCGAAGTGCAGGCGGCCGTCGTGCCAGGCCACGCCGCGTTCGCACCAGGTCTGCCCGTCGAAGCTCAGCAACTGCGCCGGCATGGCGTCCAGCACCTCGTTGCCCAGCACCACGCCGCGCATCACGGGCGGCAGGGCGGTGGCCCACTGCACGCGGTCACCGAAGCGGGCCAGGGCCTGGCGCTGCTGCTCACGCAGCCCGCCCGACACCTCCACGATGGTGTAGCGGCGCACGCGCTCGCCCAGGGTGTCCAGCACCTGCTGTGCCAATGCGCCCGTGCCAGCCCCGAACTCGTAGACCTCGTCGGCCTGCGCGGCCTGCAGGGCCTGCGCCACCTGGGCCGACAGGGCGCGGCCGAAGAAGGGTGAGAGCACCGGTGCGGTGACGAAGTCGCTGCCCGCGGCGCCGTCCGGCCCGGCACCTGGGAACCCGGCAGGCATCAGCCCAATGGGCGACGCGCCCCGAGCGTAGTAGCCCAGGCCGGGGGTGTAGAGCGCGGTGTGCATGAAGCGGTCAAACGGGATCCAGCCGCCCGCCGCCGCGATGTCCTGCCGCAGGTGGGCGAGCAGGGCCGCCGATACACTGCCGGGCTCCGTTTCACGCATCGGCGTCATTGTAGAAAGCATGACTTCGCGCCCTGTTGTCCTGGTCACCGGTGCCGCGCGCCGCGTGGGCCGCGCCATGGCGCTGGATCTGGCCGCACACGGGTTCGACGTGGCCGTGCATTACCGCGGCTCGGCCGACGAGGCGCAGGCCACGGCGCGGGACTGCGCTGCCCTGGGCGCGCGCGCCCAGACCTTCCAGACCGACCTGTCCGATGAGGCCGCGGCGCGTGCGCTGCTGCCGGCCGTGGTGCGGGTGTTCGGGCAGGTGGATGCCGTGGTGAACAACGCCTCGGACTTCGAGTACGACGATCCGGCCAGCTTCAGCTACGCGCTCATGGAGCGCCAGTGGCGCGCCAACACGGCGCCGGCCATCGTGCTAGCCCAGGCGCTGCATGAGCAGGTGTCGGCGCGCGGCGCCACCGGCTGCGTGGTCAACCTCCTGGACCAGAAGCTCTGGAACCAGAACCCCGATTACCTGTCGCACACCCTGTCCAAGGCCGCGCTGGAAGCCGCCACCACCATGCTGGCCATGGGCCTGGCACCGGCCGTGCGGGTGTGCGGCGTGGCCCCGGGCGTGACGCTGCTGTCCGGCGCCATGGCCGATGGCGAGTTCGAGCGCGCGCACCGCATGACGCCGCTGCGCCGCTCGTCCACGCCCGAGGACATCGCACGGGCGGTGCGCTTCCTGATCGAATCCCCCGCCATCACCGGGACCACGGTGCTGGTGGACGGCGGCCAGCATCTGGCCGGCCAGCCGCGCGACGTGATGTTCCTGGCGCGCCAGAACGCCCAGGAGATGTGATGGCCCCCCATGAACGCGCTGGACCTGTGTGCCGGTGCACGATGCAGCGCTCACAGCGCCTGAGGAAAGCAGCCGATGAGCGCCCTTCTGACCCACCCTGAGCTGACCGCTTGCCGCCGCCTGTTCCTGCGCAACCACGAACTCGCGGTGCACATCGGCGTGCATGATTTCGAGCACGGTGCGCCACAGCGCATCCGCTTCAACGTGGACCTGTACGTGCCCCTGGCCCTGTCCACCCCCACCGCGGACGCCCTGGACGAGGTGGTCGACTACGACTTCATCCGCCAGACCATCGCGCAGCGTGTGGCGCGCGGCCACATCGAGTTGCAGGAGACGCTGGCCGACGACCTGCTTCGAGCCATGCTGGCGCACCCCAAGGTGCGGGCCGCCCGCGTGTCCACCGAAAAGCCCGACGTCTACCCGGACTGCGAGGCCGTGGGCGTGGAAGTCTTCGGCATCAAGGAAGCCACCGCATGAACACCGTCACCGAGCCGGTCTTCGCCGCCGACGCCCGTGCCCCGGAAGGCCGCGCCGCGCCCGGACCGGAGCACAAGAGCAAGGCCCCGGTCGACATCCGCAAGCTGGCCAAGCGGCTGCACCGTCAGGTGGGCCTGGCCATCGCCGACTTCAACATGATCGCGCCTGGCGACAAGGTCATGGTGTGCCTGTCCGGCGGCAAGGACAGCTACGGCCTGCTGGACATCCTGCTCAGCCTGCGCCAGCGCGCGCCCGTGCCCTTTGACATCGTGGCGGTCAACCTGGACCAGAAGCAGCCGGGCTTCCCCGAGGAGGTGCTGCCCGCCTATCTGCGCAGCCGCGACGTGCCCTTCCACATCGAGGCGCAGGACACCTACTCGATCGTCAAGCGCCTGGTGCCCGAAGGCAAGACGATGTGCAGCCTGTGCTCGCGCCTGCGCCGGGGCATCCTGTACCGCGTGGCCGGCGAGCTGGGCGCCACCAAGATTGCGCTGGGCCACCACCGCGACGACATGGTGGTGACGCTGCTGATGAACATGTTCTTCGGCGCGCGCATGAAGGGCATGCCGCCCAAGCTGGTGAGCGACGACGGACGCCACGTGGTCATCCGCCCGCTGGCCTATGTGGCCGAGGCCGACCTGGCGCGCTGGGCTGCGCACCGCGAGTTCCCCATCATCCCGTGCACGCTGTGCGGCAGCCAGGACAACCTGCAGCGCGTGCAGGTCAAGAAGATGATCCACGAGTGGGAGCGTCAGTACCCCGGCCGCATCGACAGCATGTTCTCGGCCATGGGCAAGATCGTGCCCTCGCACATGATGGACCGCAAGCTCTACCCCTTCGAGACCCTGCAAGCTACGGGTGTGGCCGACCCGCAGGGCGACCGCGCCTTCGACGAGGAGGATGACGAGGCCTGTGCCCCGCCCGCGCGGGGGGCCGCACAGGGGGTACAGACGATCCGTATCGACGCTATCGGGCGCTCCGGTGGCGAAGCTGCAGCTGACCGCAGGAGTTCACCATGGTTGCCAGAGGATGCACCCGAGCCCTGAGGGCTGACACCGGCTGGGGGCGGAGGCTGAGGGCCGTGCTGGCCGCCAGCGCGGCGGCCGCCATGCTGGCGGGCTGTGCGGGCGTGTCCACGTTGAGCAGCGAAGTGGCCACCTACGGCGAGTGGCCCCAGGGCCAGGCCCCGGGCACCTATGACTTCGAGCGCCTGCCCTCGCAGCAGGCCCGGGCCCAGCAGCAGGACGCCCTGGAAGCAGCGGCCCGTCCCGCCTTGGAGGCCGCGGGCTTCAAGCCTGCCCCAGTCGGCAGCGAACCGCAGGTGCTGGTGCAGCTGGGCGCGCGGGTGACCCTTGCCGACCGCTCGCCCTGGGACGACCCGCTGTGGTGGCCCGGCAGCTTTGGCTACTGGCGCTACGGACCCGGGCCCGGGCCCACCTGGCGCCTGGGCCTGCGCATGGAGGCGCCGCGGTTCGACCGGGAGGTGGCGGTGCTGCTGCGCGACCGCGCCACAGGCAGGCCGGTGTACGAGGCGCGGGCCAGCAACGACGGGTATTCGATGGGCAATGCCGCACTGCTCGCGGCCATGTTTGCCGCAGCGCTCAAGGACTTCCCGGCCACAGGCCTGAACCCCCGCACGGTGGTGGTGCCATTGGCGCCGTGACCTGGGCTTCAGGGCCGGGATGCCACCTGCGTCGGCCCGCGCGCGGCCAATGCCCGCACGTCGCCTTCCCAACCCTGCAGTTTCTCGGCCAGGTGCCGGCGTTGAGCCGGCGTGGCGGCGTTGTGCAGCGCGGCGGCCAGTTCGCACTGGTGCAGGGCCAGGCGTTCGCGGTAGCCCGAGTTGTCGGGGGGCGCCGCTTGCCATCGGCGCTGCACCGTTTGGCGCAGGTCCGCCACCACCTGTTCGCGTGGGCGGCGGTCACCCGACAGCTTGCGCAGCGTGGCGATCATCTCGGCCTGGCTGGCCTGACGCCCGTCCCACCAGCGGGCCGGGTCGAAGGGCGAGGCTCGCACGCTGGCGGCCACCAGGGTGCGCTGTGCCGGCTCCAGGGTGCCGTAGAAGGACTCGAAGCGGTCGATGGTGCGCTCGGTCGAGGCTTCCCAGCGCTGCTCCTGCTGCGGTTGCAGGAAGTCCTTGCGGCGCTTGGCGTCATCTTCTTCCAAGCGCCGCTCCAGGCGCGCGAGCTGCTCCGGGGTGAGCGTGATCACCACCTCGGCTGCCGTGGGCAGCAGCCGCTCGACCAGCGGGTCCAGGCGGCGCCGCAGCTCGTCAGTCCAGCGGCACACCTGCTGCGGCGTGACGGCCGACCCCGACTCCCCGCGCGTGCGCGCCAGCCACCCAGCGTAATCGTTCAACTGCGTGGCACGGTGCCAGACGAACCACTGCGCCAGGGCCTCCTTGGTGCGCGCGGACTGGTCCGGGGTGAACGCCAATCGTGAATCCAGCCACCAGTGCGCGAGGAAGGGCCCCTGGTCGTAGCCCAGGCGCACGGCGCTGCAGCCTGCCAGGCCGCCCAGTGCCGCCAGGGCGAGGCCGATAATCGCGCCCCTCCGAAAGAGCGTCGTCAAGGTTCCGGACAGGGCGGCGAACATGGTTGTGACTGTGGCGAACAACGTGACGAGGGACAGGGCGATGAGTGTGACGATGAACGAGGCGTTGAACGTCGTGGTGATGGCGGCGGGCAAGGGCACGCGCATGAAGTCTGCCCTGCCGAAGGTGCTGCACCGGCTCGCCGGTCAATCCTTATTGCAGCATGTCCTGGACGCGGCCGCTCCCTTGGGGGCTCAGCGCACCGTCGTCATCACCGGCCACGGCGCGGACGAGGTGGAGGCCGCGGTGGCCGCCAGCGGCGCGGTGTTCGCGCGCCAGATGCCGCAACTGGGCACCGGCCACGCCGTGCAACAGGCCGTGCCGGCGCTGGACGACGGGGCGGGCACCACCCTCGTGCTCAACGGCGATGTGCCCTTGATCCGCACCGATACCGCGCGCGCCCTGGCGCAGGCCTGTGGTGGCACGCGCCTGGCGTTGTTGACCGTGACCCTGGACGACGCCACGGGGTACGGGCGCATCGTCCGCAGCCCGCAGGGTGCCGTGCTGGGCATCGTCGAACACAAGGACGCGAGCCCTGAGCAGCGCGCCATCAAGGAGATCTACACCGGCATCCTGGCCGCGCCCACCGCCGCCCTCAAGCGCTGGGTGGCGGCGCTGAAGAACGACAACGCGCAGCGCGAGTACTACCTGACCGACATCGTGGCCATGGCCGTGGCCGAGGGCTGCGATGTGGTGGCCGCCCAGCCGGCCAGCGACACCGAGGTGCTGGGCGTGAACAGCCCCGTGCAGCTGGCCGACCTGGAGCGCCGTCTGCAGCGCCTGCGCGCTGAAGTCCTGATGGAGGCCGGTGTGCGCCTGGCCGACCCGGCGCGCTTTGACCTGCGCGGCACGCTGCAGTGCGGCAGCGACGTGGAAATCGACGTCAACTGCGTCTTCGAAGGCGAGGTGGTGCTGGGCGACGGCGTGCGCATCGGTGCCAACTGCGTGCTGCGCAACGCGCGCATCGACGCCGGCGCGGTGATCCATCCCTTCACCCACATCGACGGCGAGGCCGCGGGTGTGAAGGTGGGGGCGGGTGCGCTCATTGGCCCGTTCGCCCGCCTGCGCCCAGGAGCGGATCTCGGGCCCGAGGTGCACATCGGCAACTTCGTGGAAGTGAAGAACTCCACGCTGGCACGCGGCGCCAAGGCCAACCACCTGGCCTACCTGGGCGACGCCACGGTGGGCGAGCGCGTGAACTACGGCGCCGGCAGCATCACGGCCAACTACGACGGCGCGAACAAGCACCGCACCGTGATCGAGGCCGACGCCCACATCGGCAGCAACTGCGTGCTGGTGGCGCCCGTCACCATCGGCGCTGGCGCCACCATCGGCGGCGGCTCCACCATCGCCAAGAATGCTCCGGCGGGCCAGCTCACCGTGGTGCGCGCCAAGCAACTCACGGTGCCAGGGTGGCAAAGGCCGAAGAAGGCGCCCAAGGGCTGAGAGTGTGTGCGACGTACCCCGCACCCCCGCTCGGGTGCGCCGGAACCCTTCGCACGCTCTGACGCCGTTTCAAGCCGCTGGCGCTGAAGGTTCGCGCCGCAGGGCTTCCATCGTGTCCATGGCCAGGCACAGATCGTCCCAGGCCTTGGCCTTTTCCAGCAGGTTGCGCAGCAGGTAGGCGGGGTGGTAGGTGACGATCAAGGGCACCCCCTGGTAGCGGTGCACCCGGCCGCGCAGGTGGCCGATGGGTTCGTCGGTGCGCAGCAGCGCCTGCACCGCAAAGCGCCCCATGGCCAGGATGACCTGGGGCTGCACGAGTTCGATCTGCCGCACCAGGAAGGGCTCGCAGCGGGCGAGTTCGGCCGGCTCAGGGTTGCGGTTGCCCGGCGGGCGGCACTTCAGTGTGTTGGCGATGTAGACCTGCCGGTCCGGGGTGAGGGCGGGCGCGCCCTCGGGCGCGGCTTCCGCCCGCGTCAGGCCCAGGGCGGCCAGCATCTGGTCCAGCAGGCGGCCTGCGGGGCCGACGAACGGTTCACCGCGCAGGTCTTCCTGTTCGCCCGGGGCTTCACCCACCACCATCCAGTGTGCGCGCGCAGGGCCCACGCCGAAGACCGTCTGGCGTCGCTTCTCGCACAGGCCGCAGGCCCGGCAGTCGGCCACGGCCTGGCGCAGCGCGGGCCAGTCCAGACCGGCCACATCAGGCGCTGCGGCCCTTGAAGGCTCGTTCAGCGGGGTGGCTTGGGGGGGTGTCCCCCGCGGGGCGGCTGGCGCTGGGCGTGACACGGAGGGCCCGGGCCGTGACACGGCCGGCGCGGGGGCGTCCGGCAGGTCGTTCGCCAGGACGGCGGGCGTCCGAGCGTGACTTTCCTGGGGTGCTGCAGCCGGGCCCGCCTCCGCCAGACCGGGGCGCGCCAGCGGCTGCCAGAACGGCACGCCCATCTCCTTGAGCATGGCCAGGCGTCGGTCATCCAGCGGCATGCGCAGCCTCCCGGTCCAGGCCCAGCTTCATGACCACCGCATCCTCGCGCCTTGAACCGGCGGCCGGGTAGTAGCCGCGCCGAATCCCCTGCTCGACGAAGCCGCGCGCCCCATACAGGTAGCGCGCCCGGGTATTGCTGGCGCGCACCTCCAGCCAGATGGCGGCCAGGCCGCGCTGGCGGGCTTGCCACTCCAGCCGGTCCAGCAGCACACGGCCGAGCCCGCAGCGCTGGAAGTCCGGCACGACGGTGATGTTCAGCAGGTGCAGTTCGTCCACCCCCGGCATGGCCACGTAGTAGCCCAGCAGCACTTCAGCCTGGGTGGCCAGCAGTTCCGACACATGGCCGGACCTCAGCGAATCCAGGAAGTTGCCTCGTGACCAGGGGAAGCTGTAAGCCCGTGCTTCCGCTTCCATGATGCGGTCCAGGTCGTCGGCCTGCATCGGCTGAAAGCCACGCTCGCCTGTGGCCATTGCAGGCAGGGGGCTCATGGTCTCCCCCCGGGTGCAGGGCTGCCGGCCTTGTCCTGTGCAAGGGGCGCGGCGGGGCTGCGCGCCAGGCGCTCTGCTGTCGTCAGGGCCACCTTGTCGCGCAGGTACACGGGCAGGGCTTGCTCGGCGGGCTGGGCCTGGCTGGCACGCCACGCCTGCCCGGCCAGGCGCAGCAGGGCGCCGGCCCGGTCCGCGCAGTGCAGGCGGCCTGGGTAGAAGCCTGGCGCCACGGCACCCGGCTGCGGCTTGCCGCTGCCGGTATGGGCATCACCCAGCAGCGGCAAGCCGCTGCCCGTCCACACGGGTTGCTGCGCTGGGTCCTGGTTCGTGCCGGCACCACTGCGGCAGGCCGCCGCCCAGGCCTGCGGATCCCACAACCCCGGCGCCTGCAGCACCTGCCAGCGCTGTGCCGCCCAACGGTAGCGCGCTGCGTACAACTCCCCCATGCGGGCGTCCATGGCCACGGCCACCTCCAGCACCGGTGGGAAGCCTTGGCAAGCCCGCTCATCCTCGGCCACGATCAGCAGGCTGTCCACGGCCAGCACGGGCTTGTCGGCGCCGAAGGCCAGGCCCTGGGCCACGGCGCAGGCCGTGCGCAGGCCGGTGAAGGCGCCCGGGCCTTGCCCGAAGGCGATGGCGTCCACTCCGGCCAGTTCGAGTCCTGCGTCGCCCAATAGTTGCTGCACGGTCGGCAGCAGTCTGGCGGAGGCCTGCGCGCCGCCTTCGCCGTTCCAGACACGCTGCCCGCCGGCCCACTGCAGGGCCACGGCCAGGGCTTCGGTGGAGGTGTCGAAGGCCAGCAGCACCGGGTTCATCCGGTCGAGTGTAGCCATGCGATCATCTCCGGCATGGGTGGCAGACGATGGGGCGTGACGGGAGCTGAGGTGCTGTGGCGATGGGCGCGCGGTCTGGTCCGGGGGGTGGCGCTGGCGTCGGCCTTCGCTGCCAGTTGCGTCGCATGGGCCAGCGATCTTCCCCCCGAAGTGCGCAGCGCGCTGCAGCGCGCGCGGGTACCCGAGGCAGCACTGTCCGTGGTGGTGCAGGAGGCTGGCACCGGCCGCAGCCTCATCAGCCACCAGGCGCGGCAGTCAGTCAATCCGGCGTCGCTGGTGAAGTTGGTGACCACTTACGCAGCGCTGGACCTGCTCGGGCCTGCCTGGGTCTGGACGACCCCCGTGGGCTGGAGCGGCCCCTTGCGGGACGGTATTCTGGAGGGAGATCTCTTCATCCGGGGCAGTGGCGATCCGAAGCTGGTGCTCGAACGGGTGTGGCAGGGGCTGCGCCGCCTGCAGCAGGCGGGCGTGCGGGAGATCCGCGGCGACATCGTGCTCGACCGCAGTGCCTTCGCCCCAGCCGAGGACTCGCCTGCGGACTTCGACGGCGATCCGATGCGCCCGTACAACGTGCAGCCCGACGCCTTGCTGGTCAACTTCCACGCCCTGACCTGGACAGTCACACCGGATCCGGTGCGCGGCGTGGCGCGGATCGTGGCCGAGACCGACCTTCCGGGCGCCCCGGTGCGCACCGTCCCGCTGGTGGGCGGCCCTTGCGAAGACTGGCGTGCGGGCCTGAAGCCGGTGCTGGCCGAAGGTGCCCTGCGTTTTGCCGGCAGTTATCCCGCAGCCTGCGCCGAACAGACCTGGCCGATGGCCGACCCTGACCCCGCCGGCCATGGTGCCCGCCTGATCGGCACGCTGTGGAAAGAGTTGGGTGGGACCCTGTCGGGTCGGGTGCGCGACGGACGCTGGCCGGCAGGGCTGCGCGCTCAGCACGAATGGCGCTCGCCGCCGCTGGCCGAGGTGGTGCGCGACATCAACAAGTTCAGCAACAACGTGATGGCGCAGCAGTTGTTCCTCACCCTCGCCGCGCAACGCCTGCCTGGCCAACCCGCCACGCCCGAGGCCGCGCGCGAGACGCTGCGCCGCTGGGTGGCCGAGCGCATCGGCGAGGGTGCTGCGGGCGAACTGGTGCTGGACAACGGCTCCGGCCTGTCGCGCCACACCCGCATGACGGCGCAGTGGCTGGTGCATCTGCTGCAGCACGCCTGGTCCAGCCCGGTGATGCCCGAACTGATGGCTTCGCTGCCGGTCAACGGGCTGGACGGCACGATGCGCCGCTCGCGCGCCCCGGCGGGCCGGGCGCACTTGAAGACCGGCTCGTTGCGGGACGTGGCCGGTCTGGCCGGCTACGTGCTGGACGACCAAGGGCGGCGCCGGGTGCTGGTGGCCGTCATCCAGCACCCCAACGCCAATGCCGCCCGCCCTGCCCTTGACGCCCTCGTGCAGTGGGCGCTGAAAGCCCCGTGATGCCCGCCTCACCTGAACTCTTCGAGTGGATCGGCTATGCCGCAGCCGTGCTCACCACCTGCTCCTTCGTCCCGCAGGCCGTGCTCACCCTGCGCACCCGCGATGTGAGGGGCATCTCCAGCGGCATGTACGCCAGCTTCACCCTGGGCGTGGCCCTGTGGTTCGTCTACGGCCTGCACCTGGGGGCCTGGCCCATCATCCTGGCCAACGCCGTCACCCTGGCCCTGGCGTCCACCATCCTGATCACCAAGCTGGTGGTTGAGAGAGCAGGAAGAAGACGCTGAAAGGTGATGACGGGTGCTCAGAGGTCCTCAGGGGAGCTGAGCACGCGGGTGGCAGTGCTCAGGTTCTCTCCAGCCGCGCGCACGTGCACGGCTCTCGGGACGAGAGCCCGCACCGACCGGATCAACGGGTGGCCGCGCGCAGCAGGCGATCACGCACCCCGTCCCATTCCGGGCCTTCGGGCGGCGCCTGCACCCAGATCTGGCGCACCCCGTGGGTATCGAACTGGCGCAGCACGGCAAACAGCTCGTGCGCCACTTGCGCAGGGTGGGCGTGCATGGTGCGATGGAGGACCCCAGCTTGGGCGGGCGGCGCGGCGGGCGAATACACCCCGATATACACGCCCACAACGGCGGCCGCAGGGGTCTGCGCAAGACCTGCACCCTGCGGGCTGTCGGCCACGAAGGTTGCCAGACGCCGCGCCAGCTCCGCAGCCGACAGCAGGCTGACCGCGGCTTCGGGCGCGTAATGCGAGGCCAGCGTGCCCGACGCTTTGGGGGAGGCCTCGTCACGCTCCATCAGTGGCGCCCCGAGCGCCTGCATGAGCACCGCCTCGATGGCGGCGCGCGGCGTGGTGCCCGGGCGCAGCAGGGCGGGGTGGGCTCTGGTGCAGTCGATGATGGTGGACTCGATGCCTTCCCGGCAGGGGCCACCGTCGAGCACCGGCAGCTCAGGCCCGAACTCGTCGAGCACGTGCGCTGCGGTGGTCGGGCTGACCCGGCCGAAGCGGTTGGCGCTGGGCCCGGCCACGCCCAGCACTCCCAGGCCTCGGGCGCGCGCCAGCAGGTCCAGGGCGACCGGATGGTCCGGGCAGCGAAGGCCGATGCTGGCGTGCCCGCCCGCGGCCGCCGTGCCCACACCTGGGCGGCGCGGCACGATCAGCGTCAGTGGCCCGGGCCAGAAGTGCTGCGCCAGCACCTGCGCTGCCGGCGGCCAGGTGGCCGCGAAGGCTTGCGCCGCTGCCGCATCGGTGACGTGCACGATCAGCGGGTGGTCCGCCGGGCGGCCCTTGGCGGCGAAGATCTGTGCCGCCGCTGCGTCGTCATCGGCGCGTGCGCCCAGGCCGTAGACGGTCTCGGTGGGGAAGGCGACCAGCCCACCATCGGCCAGCACCTGCGCGGCCTGTGCCAGGGCTTGAGGATCTTGACCGGAGAGCAGCGGCATGGCGCTCAGAACGCGGGCAGCCCCAGCACGGCCGCGGCCTGCAGCGCCACGGCGCGGGCCTGCGCCGGCGTGGCCGCCGTCACGGTCAGGTGCCCCATCTTGCGGCCTTTGCGCGGCTCGGTCTTGCCGTAAAGGTGCAGGTGCGTGCCGGGCAGGGCCAGCACCTCGCCCCAAGGTGGTGTGGTCGGTGAAGCAGCGTCACCGGTCCACCAGAGCTCGCCCAGCAGGTTGAGCATGACGGCGGGCGAGTGCTGTCGGGGCGTCACCAGCGGCAGGCCGGCCATGACACGCACCTGCAGGTCGAACTGCGACAGGTCGCAGGCGTCGATGCTGTGGTGGCCCGAGTTGTGCGGCCGCGGGGCCATCTCGTTGGCCAGCAGCGTGCCGTCTTCCAGCAGGAAGAACTCCACGCACAGCACGCCCACGTAGCCGAGCGACTCGGCCACGGCGCTGGCCCGCTGCACCGCTTGCGCGGCCACCTCCGCCGGCACGTCAGGCGCCGGCACCACGGTCACGGCCAGGATGCCGTCGCGGTGCAGGTTCTGCTGCACGGGCAGGTGCACCACCTGGCCCGCCGCATCCCGCGCCACCACCACGCTCAACTCGGCGGCCAGCGCCACGCGCTTTTCCAGCAGACAGGGCACCTCGCCCAGGCTCGTCCAGGCCGCAGCCAGGTCGGCCTCGCGCTCCACGCGCACCTGACCCTTGCCGTCATAGCCCAGGGTGGAGGTCTTGAGGAGGGCGGGAAACAGGTCGTCGCCGTCGTCTCTCACAAGCGCGGCCAGATCGGCCGCCGACTCCAGCCGGGCGTACGGCACGCAGGGCACGCCGCAAGCCGTGAAGTGCGCTTTCTCCAGCGCCCGGTGCTGGCAGGTGGCCACGGCGTCGGCCAAGGGCGCCACCGGCCGGCGTGCACCCAGCCAGTGCAGCGCCTGCGCCGGCACGTTCTCGAACTCGGTGGTCACGGCGTCGCAAGCCTGCGCCATCTCGGCCAGCGCGGCCTCGTCGGTATAGGCCGCCTGCAGGTGCAGGTGCGACACGCGGCCGGCAGGACTGTCCGGGTCCGGGTCCAGCACCGCGGTGCGAAACCCCAGCGTCTGCGCGGCGTGCACGAACATGCGGCCGAGCTGGCCACCGCCGAGCACGCCCAGAGTCATCGGCTGACCGTCGGGCCGCAGGGTAGCGGGTTGCAGCATCACAGGCTCAAGACTCCCCTGCATGAGCTCATCCTTGACGTCCCCCATGGAGGATCCTGCGGCCGAGGCACGGTCGGGCTCATCAACGGGGCAGCGAGGCCGTCATGGCCGTGGCGGCGGCCGTCTGGTCGGCGCGGAAAGCAGCGAGCTTGGCGCGCAACGACGGGTCCTCGGGCGCCAGCATCGCCACGGCGAAGAGGGCTGCATTGGCCGCCCCGGCCGGCCCGATGGCAAAGGTGGCCACTGGCACGCCCTTGGGCATCTGCACGATTGAATACAACGAGTCCAGCCCCTGCAGATGCTTGCTGGCCACGGGCACGCCGAGCACCGGTACCGTGGTCTTGGCCGCCAGCATGCCCGGCAGGTGGGCGGCACCGCCGGCGCCCGCGATGATGGCCCGCACACCGCGCCCGGCCGCCGTCTCGGCAAAGCGGAACATGGCGTCGGGCATGCGGTGGGCCGACACCACCTGCACCTCGTGCTGGACACCAAAGTCCAGGAGCACGGTCACGGCGTGCTGCAGCGTGTCCCAATCACTCGAGGAGCCCATCACGACGCTGATGAGCGGCACGCGGGCAGGGGTCTCAACGCTTGTGTTCATGCTCCGATTGTCACCGCGCTGCGGTCGTTCAGCGGCTCCGACAGGTAAGGCCTGCATGTCCGTAACCGGCCCGGCGTGGTTGCAGGATGATGTCAAAGACGTCAAAATGAAATCGTTGACAGCGATCGTCCTCGTTTCTTGATCAAGTTTCACCCATGGCCACTTTGACCATCCGAAATCTGCCCGATGAGGTGCACAGAGCCCTGCGCATGAGAGCGGCGCAGATGGGACGCAGCACCGAGGCCGAAGTCCGTCTTGTGCTCGAAGCCAGCGTCAAGCCACCTCAGCGCCTCCGGTTGGGCACCGCACTGGCCGAGTTGGGTCAGCAAGCAGGTCTGACAAAGCAGGACATGGAGGCCTTGGAGTCCGCGCGAGACAAGACACCTGCCCAGCCCATGAGGCCGGAATGATCGTCCTGGACACCAACGTCATCTCCGAGGCTCTCAAGCCGCAACCGCATCCGGCTTTGCAGGCTTGGCTGGATGCCCAGCCAGCCGAGACCTTGCACCTGACCAGCGTCACCCTGGCCGAGCTCTGGTTCGGCATCGGGGTGATGCCGGCCGGTCGGCGCAGGACGGCGCTCTCCCAGGCGGTCGACGGCCTGGGACCGCTCTTCGCTGGCCGAATCCTGGCCTTTGACATCCTAGCAGCGCGTACCTACGCAGACCGAGCGGTGAGCGCGCGTGCCGCTGGTCATGGCCTGCCGACACCCGATGGGTACATCGCAGCTATCGCTGCAACGCACGAGTGCGCCGTGGCCACCCGGGACACGGCCCCCTTCAAAGCTGCGGGTGTCGAGGTGGTCAACCCGTGGCAGTTCCCTCTGCCAAGCTGAACTGCTCCGTCAGTTCACCACCTGCGCCAGGTCGCCCCGGGCGTACTTGGCCGCCACCACCTGCAGGCTCTCGCCGGCGATCTTGCCGGCCTGGCCTTCGCAGCCAAACTCCAGGTAGCGCTGCTTGCACACCGCCTTGGCGGCCTCGCGGGCGGGCTTGAGCCACTCGCGGGCGTCGAACTTGTCGGGGTTCTCGGCCAGGAACTTGCGCACCGCACCGGTCATCGCCAGGCGGATGTCGGTGTCGATGTTGATCTTGCGCACGCCGTGCTTGATGGCCTCCTGGATCTCGGAGATGGGCACGCCATAGGTCTGCTTCATCTTGCCGCCGTACTGGTTGATGATGTCCAGCAAGGCCTGCGGAACGGAGGACGAACCGTGCATCACCAGGTGCGTGTTGGGGATGCGGGCGTGGATCTCCTTGACGCGCGAGATCGCCAGGATGTCGCCCGTGGGCGGGCGGCTGAACTTGTACGCGCCGTGGCTGGTGCCGATGGCGATGGCGAGGGCATCGAGCTGCGTGGCCTTGACGAACTGCGCGGCTTCTTCCGGGTCGGTCAGCATCTGGCTGTGGTCCAGCTTGCCCTCGGCACCGATGCCGTCTTCCTCGCCGGCCTCACCCGTCTCCAGGTTGCCCAGGCAGCCGAGCTCGCCCTCCACCGTCACACCCACGCGGTGCGCCATCTCCACCACGCGGCGAGTCACGTCCGCGTTGTAGTCAAAGCTCGCCGGCGTCTTGCCGTCTTCCATCAGCGAGCCATCCATCATCACCGAGCCAAAGCCCAGGCCGATGGCGCCCTCGCACACCTTGGGGCTGGTGCCGTGGTCCTGGTGCATCACCAACGGAATGTGCGGCCAGGCCTCGGAAGCCGCCGCGATCAGGTGCTTGATGAAGTGCTCGCCCGCGTACTTGCGCGCCCCGGCACTGGCCTGCAGGATCACCGGTGCTCCCACCTCGTCGGCCGCCGTCATCACGGCCTGCACCTGCTCCAGGTTGTTGACGTTGAAGGCCGGGATGCCGTAGCCGTTCTCGGCGGCATGGTCGAGCAGTTGGCGCATGGAGACGAGTGGCATGGGCGTGTCCTCTGGATATGTCGACGCGATGGGCGACGGGAAGGGCGATGGTGAAAGGTGAAACCGGTTGGTAACGGCGCCGATTCTAGGAAGCCAAACGGCCGCCACACTGACAAGTCACAGCCTGCCCGCACGCAAGGCTGGAGAACTCAGGGCCGGGGTGCCTGTACGGTGGGTGCGCAACGCTTGACTGCCACCAAGCGCGCCAGCGACGCCAGCACGGTGGCCCCCAGCATCAGGGCGGCCAGGCCGACATGGTTGGCGTGCGACACCCAGCCCACGAGGTAGCCGCCCAAGGCCCCGGTCAACTGCTGTGTGACACCCGCCAGCCCCGAGGCCGCTCCCGCCAGGGTGGGCACGAGTGCGACGGTGGCCACCAGGCAGGGCGGCACCAGCAGGCCGTGGCCGATACCCAGCAACAGCAGGGGCAGCACGAAGGCCCAGGGCGAGTGCTCGCCCGCCAGGCCCATGGCCAGCATCAGGGCCGTACCCGCGAGGCTGAAGCCCTGGCCCAGGCGCATCAGGCGAGGCCCGCCCCAGCGTCGCACCAGCCGGCTGGTGAGGAAATTGCCGAGGATGTAGGACAGCGGCACCACCATGATGAAGAAGCCCACCTCGCCGGGGCCGACGCCGTAGCTGCGCAGTACCGACGGTGCGGCGGCCAGGAACATGTAGAAGGCGGCCGTGGTCAGGCCGAGGATGGCCACGTGAAGCAGGTACAACGGCATGCGCAGCAACTGCGCGTAGGCGTCTCCCATCCCCGCCAGTACCGAGAGCACCACCCGCGTATCGCGGGCCGGCCGGGCAGGGTCCGTGCCGCTGGCCTGTGGCACCTGACGAGGCAGGCCCCACCAGGCGGCTGCCCACAGCACCACGCCCAGCCCGGCCGACAGCACGAAGTTGGCCTGCCAGCCCAGCGCCTCGTGGATCTGCCCCCCGACCACGGTGCCCGTGGGCGGGCACAGCCCCAGCGTCATGCCGACATAGGCCATCACCCGCGTGCGCTGGGGCCCGTGGAACAGGTCCTGCACGGCCGCGCGGCCCACCACCATGCCGGCCGCGGCCCCTGCGCCCTGCAGCACCCGCGCAGCCACCAGCTGGGGCAGGCTCTGCGCCAGCGCTGCCAGCACCGAGCCAGCCACGCCCACCACCAGACCGGTCAGGATCATGGCCCGGCGGCCGTAACGGTCAGATAGCGGCCCGTAGACCAGCTGCAGCAGGCCGAAGGTCAGGACGAAGCCGCTGAAGGTCAGTTGCACCTCGTCCTGCGGGCGGCCGAACAACTCGCCCCAGACGGGCATGGACGGCAGGCACACCGTCATCGCCAGGAGGCCGTAGGCCACCTGGGCCAGCAGGTTGAGGGTCAGGGCGGTGGACGGCGCCTCGGCGCGCCGTGCGCCCTCATCCAACCCGGCACACCTTGAGCATGTTGGTGCCGCCGGGGTAGCCCATGGGCTCGCCGCAGGTGATGGCATAGGTGTCACCCGGCATCAACACGCCGCGCTCGCACAGCAGCTTCTCCGCGGCCTGCAGGGCCTGGTCGCGGTCGCTGAAGGAGGGCATGAGGATGGGGCGCACGTTGCGGTACAGCGCCATCTTGCGCTCGCTCTGCGCCTTGGTGGTCAGGGCGTAGATGGGCACCTTGATGTTGTGCCGGCTCATCCACAGCGCGGTGGAGCCGCTTTCGGTCAGCGCGATGATGGCCTTGCAGCCCAGGTGGTGGGCTGTGAACAGCGCGCCCATGGCGATGCTCTGGTCGATGCGGCCGAACTGCTTGTTGACGAAGTCGCTGTCGAGCTGCACGTCCTCGGCGCGTTCGGCCTCCAGGGCGATGAGGTGCATCTGCTCCACCGTCTCCACCGGGTACTTGCCGGCCGCGGTCTCGGCGCTCAGCATCACGGCGTCGGTGCCGTCCAGCACCGCGTTGGCCACGTCGCTCACCTCGGCGCGCGTGGGCACGGGCGCCAGGATCATGCTCTCCATCATCTGCGTGGCGGTGATGACCACCTTGTCCATCTCGCGCGCCATGCGGATCATGCGTTTTTGCAGCGCCGGCACGGCGGCGTTGCCCACCTCCACGGCCAGGTCGCCTCGCGCCACCATGATGCCGTCGCTGGCCTTGAGGATGTTCTCCAGTTGCGGGATGGCCTCGCTGCGCTCGATCTTGGCGATCATGGCGGGCTTGTGGCGGTAGGCTTCGCCGGCCACGTTGGCCAGTTGCCGTGCCATCTCCATGTCGGTGGCGCTCTTGGGAAAGCTCACCGCCAGGTACTCGCACTGGAAGCTCATGGCGGTCTTGATGTCCTCCATGTCCTTGGCGGTGAGCGCCGGGGCGGTGAGGCCCCCGCCGGCCTTGTTGATGCCCTTGTTGTTGGACAGATCCCCGCCGATCTTCACCACCGTGTGCACCTGCTCGCCTCGCACGGCCTCCACCACCAGCACGATCAGGCCGTCGTTCAGCAGCAGCTTGTCACCGGGCTTCACGTCCCGCGGCAACTCCTTGTAGTCCAGACCCACCGCGGACAGGTCGCCCGGCTCGGTGCGCTGGGCGTCCAGCACGAAGGGCTGGCCGGCCACCAGCATCACCTTGCCGTCCACGAACTTGCCCACGCGGATCTTGGGGCCCTGCAGGTCGGCCATCAGGGCCACCGGCTTGCCCACGCGGGCGGCGGTCTCGCGCACGAGGGTGGCGCGGGCTATGTGGTCCTGGGCCTTGCCGTGGCTGAAGTTCAGCCGCACCACGTCCACGCCGGCGCGCAGCAGGTTCTCCAGCACCTGGGGGTCGCTCGACGCGGGGCCCAGGGTGGCGACGATCTTGGTGGCGCGGGTCATGAGCGAACTCCAGGGTGGGGCCGGCGCGGGCGGGGGTGCTCACGGTGGCGCTGACGGGGGCGGATTATCGGTGCCGCACCCACGGGCGGCGTTACCACGAGGTTACCGCTGCCAGAAGCCCCCGGAAGACCCCCAGAATCTCCCGGAAAGTGTCCGCCCGCGCCCGGACCCTGGGGATGCCTGGAGTGGGCTCAGGCTCTTGCGGCCACGTCCGCCGCATCGGCCACGGCCACGGCCGTCATGTTGACCACGCGCCGCACGGTGGAGGAGGGCGTGAGGATGTGCACCGGCGCGGCCGCACCCAGCAGCATCGGGCCCACGGTGACCCCCCGGCTGCCGGCCTCCTTGAGCACGTTGAACAGGATGTTGGCCGCGTCGATGTTGGGCAGCACCAGCAGGTTGGCCGAACCGCTGAGCGTGGTCTCGGGCAGGTAGGAGCGCCGTACCGTCTCAGACAGCGCGGCGTCGCCGTGCATCTTGCCGTCGCACTCGATGTCCGGCGCGGCCTGGACGAAGAGGTTGCGCGCTTCGCGCATGCGCCGCGCCGACGGGCGGTTGGACGACCCGTAGATCGAGTGCGACAGGAAGGCCACCTTGGGCGGCAGGCCGAAGCGCCGCACCTCGGCCGCGGCCATCTGCGCGATCTCGCTCAACTCGGCAGCGCTGGGCTGCTCGTTGACGAAGGTGTCGGTGATGAAGACGGTGAACTGGTCCAGCATCAGCGCGTTCATGGCCGCCATGACATGCGTGCCTTCGCGCTGGCCGATCACCGTGCGCACGTGGTCCAGGTGGGCGTCGTAGCGGCCCACGAGGCCGCACAGCATGGCGTGGGCCTCGCCGCGCTTGACCATCAGCGAGGCGATCAGCGTGTTGGAGCGCCGCACCGCCGCCTTGGCGGCCTCGGGCGTGACGCCTTCGCGCCCCATCAGCTGGTGGTAGGTCTCCCAGTAGGCGCGGAAGCGTGGGTCGTTCTCAGGATCCACGATTTCGAAGTCGCGCCCCGCCTGCAGGCGCAGGCCGGCGCGCTCGATGCGCATGCGCACCACCTCGGGCCGGCCCACCAGCACCGGCTGGGCCAGGCCTTCGTCCAGCACCACCTGCACGGCGCGCAGCACGCGCTCGTCCTCGCCCTCGGCGTAGACCACGCGCGCGGGCTGCCGGGCGTTGAAGGCCTTGGCCGCCGCGAACACCGGCCGCATCAGCAGGCCGGTCTGGTAGACGTGGCGCTGCAGCGAGGCGCGGTAGGCCTCCAGGTCGGTGATGGGGCGCGTGGCCACGCCGCTGTCCGCCGCGGCCTTGGCCACCGCCGGGGCGATGCGCAGGATCAGGCGCGCATCGAAAGGCTTGGGGATCAGGTAGTCGGAACCGAACTTCAGCTCCTGCCCTGCGTAGGCTGCCGCCACCTCGTCGCTGATCTCGGCCTTGGCCAGGTCCGCGATCTCGCGCACGCAGGCCAGCTTCATGGCCTCGGTGATCTTGGTGGCGCCGCAGTCCAGCGCGCCGCGGAAGATGTAGGGGAAGCACAGGACGTTGTTCACCTGGTTGGGATAGTCCGAGCGGCCGGTGGCGATGATGCAGTCGGGCCGCACGGCCTTGGCCAGCTCGGGGCGGATCTCGGGCTCGGGGTTGGCCAGCGCCAGGATGATGGGCTGGCGCGCCATGGACTTGACCATCTCGGCGGTCAGCACGCCCGCAGCCGAGCAGCCCAGGAACACGTCGGCCCCGGCCACCACGTCGGCGAGGTGACGGGCGTCGGTGGTCTGGCAGTACGGGCGCTTGGAGACATCGAGCTTGCCGCTGAGGGCATCCTCGCGCTGGCTGTGGATGACGCCGCGCGAGTCCACCACGAAGATGTGCTGGCGCCTGACGCCCAGCCCCACCATCACGTCCAGGCAGGCGATGGCCGCCGCACCCGCGCCCGAGGACACCAGCTTGATGTCGGCTATGGCCTTGCCCACCAGTTCCAGGCCGTTGAGCAGCGCCGCCGCCGAGATGATGGCCGTGCCGTGCTGGTCGTCATGGAACACGGGGATGTTCAGCCGGTCCCGCAGCGCGCGCTCGATGGCAAAGCACTCCGGCGCCTTGATGTCCTCGAGGTTGATGCCGCCCAGCGTGGGCTCCAGCGCGGCGATGATCTCCACCAGCTTGTCCGGGTCCTTCTCGGCGAGCTCGATGTCGAAGACGTCGATGCCGGCGAACTTCTTGAACAGGCAGCCCTTGCCTTCCATCACTGGCTTGCCCGCCAGCGGGCCGATGTCACCCAGCCCCAGCACCGCGGTGCCGTTCGTGATGACGCCCACCAGATTGCCACGCGAGGTGTACTCCGCGGCCAGCGCAGGATCCTGCTCGATGGCCAGGCAGGCGTAGGCCACCCCGGGGCTGTAGGCCAGCGAGAGGTCTCGCTGGTTGGACAGCGGCTTGGTCGGCGTGATCGAGATCTTGCCGCGCGTGGGCGTGCGGTGGTACTCCAGCGCGGCGTCGCGCAGGGCCTTCTCGGCCGGGGTGAGTTCGGGCTTCATCGGGGTCTCCTCGTCTTGTACATCCTGACCGTCTGGGCGGCCGCAAGCGCAGATTACGCCTGTTCGGGGTACGAGATGATGCAGAGAACCCGGATCAGTTTCGACCTGGAGTGAGGCAATCCCCTGTGAACGCAGGGGCCAGGGTGCGCTGCTCAGCCTCCGGTCTGGAGGGACGTTTCAGCCTGCGGCACGCCGCGCCAGGATCTCGAAGGCCGGCAGTGTCTTGCCCTCCAGCACCTCCAGGAAGGCGCCGCCGCCTGTCGAGATGTAGCCCACCTGGTGCTCGATGCCGTACTTGGCAATCGCCGCGAGCGTGTCGCCGCCGCCCGCGATGCTGAAGGCGCTGCTGGCCGCCACGGCGCGCGCCACGGTCTCGGTGCCGTGGGCGAAGGCGTCGAACTCGAACACGCCCACCGGGCCGTTCCAGACGATGGTGCCGGCAGCCATCAGCTTGTCGGCCAGCATCTGCGCGGTCCGGGGGCCGATGTCCAGGATCAGGTCGTCATCTGCCACCTCGGTCGCGGCCTTGACCGTGGCCGGTGCGTCCGCCGCGAAGGTCTTGGCGCACACCACGTCCACGGGGATCGGAACCTCGGCGCCGCGCGCGGCCATGGCGTCGATCACAGCCCGGGCTTCGCCCAACAGATCCGGCTCGGCCAGGCTCTTGCCGATTTTCAGGCCCGCGGCCAGCATGAAGGTGTTGGCGATGCCGCCGCCCACCACCAGGCCGTCCACGTTCTTCGCCAGGCTTTGCAGGATGGTGAGCTTGGTGCTGACCTTGCTGCCGGCCACGATGGCCACCAGCGGGCGCCGGGGTGAGGCCAGGGCCTTCGTGATGGCGTCGATCTCGGCGGCCAGCAAGGGGCCGGCGCAGGCCACGGGGGCGAACTGGGCGATGCCGTAGGTGGAGGCCTCGGCGCGGTGCGCGGTGCCGAAGGCGTCGTGCACGAAGATGTCGCACAACGCCGCCATCTTGCGCGCGAGTTCCTCGTTGTTCTTCTTCTCGCCCTTGTTCAGGCGGCAGTTCTCCAGCATCACCACCTGGCCGGGGGCCACGTCCACGCCATCCACCCAAGCACTGTGCAACGGCACCTCGCGGCCCAGCAGTTCACCCAGGCGCGCAGCCACCGGCGCGAGCGAGTCCTCGGGCTTGAACTCGCCCTCGGTGGGGCGGCCCAGGTGCGAGGTGACCATCACGGCCGCGTCGGCTTTCAGCGCCATCTCGATGCAGGGCACCGAGGCGCGGATGCGGGTGTCCTCGGTGATGCGGCCGGCGTCGTCCTGTGGCACGTTCAGGTCGGCGCGGATGAAGACGCGCTGGCCGGCGACCCGGCCGGCCGCCACGAGGTCTGAGAAACGAAGGACGTTCATGAAGAAACCTTGAGGGGAAATGAATGCGCAAAATTGTAGGAACCGGGGCTTGCGCCAAGCCTGCGTTTCACCAACCCAAGCCCACGCGCAATGGCAGGTACACCGCCATGCCGGCCACGATGGTGCCCAGAATGCCGCGCCGCCAGAAGAACCAGGCCAGCCCGGCTGCAGCCGCCCACAGGCGCGCATCGCGCCAGGTGGACACCAGCTCCCCCTGGACCAGCACGATCTCGGGCACCACCACGGCCATCAATGCGGCCAGCGGGGCGAAGCGCAGGCCGTCCTTCAGGCGCTCGGGAAAAGGCAGCTCGCGCGACGACAGGAAGAAGAAGCCGCGCGTCAGCACCGTGATCAAGGTCAGCCCCAGCACGGCCAGCAGGCCTTCCAGCAGGCTCACGGGACCCCCCTTCGTGCTGTGCGCGGCGGGACTTGCGCTGGGGAGTTGACCGGCGCGCTCATTGGACGACCCTTCGCGCTTTGCGCTGCGGGATGAGCGCTTGGGAGCGGCCCGGCGCGCTCATGGCCGCATCTCCTGCTGGCGAGCCTGCTGCAGCAGCAGGCCCATGGCCACGGCGGCGGCGATGGCCACCACGATGTTCAGCTTGAGGGGCAACGCATAGGCCGCCACCGAAGCGCAGGCTGCCACGCCCGCGGCTGCCCAGGAGGCCCGGTCGGTGAGCATGGAACAGGTCAGGGCCAGCAGCGCGATATGTCCCGCAAAGCCCAGCCCCCACTCGGTGGGCACGCTGCCGCCCAGCCACAGGCCCAGCAGCGACGACAGTTGCCAGGACAGCCAGTTGGTGCCGGCCCCGCCCCAGAAGTACGGCCACTGCGCGGCTTCGGGCACCGGCTTCGGAAAGCGGCGCATGAACAGCACGTAGTTCAGGTCGGCCGTGAAATAGGCCATGCACCAGCGCTGCGCTGGTCGGTAGCCGTGGACGTAGGGGCGCCAGGCCGCACTCAGGATGATGAAGCGCAGGTTGACGCACAAGGCGGTGGCCCACACCACCCACAGCGGTGCACCCGAGGCGATGAGCGGCATGGTGGCAAGTTGCGCCGAGCCGGCGAAGACCATCAGCGACATCACGACTGCCACCGTCATGTCCATGCCGCTCTTGGCCATGGCCACGCCGGTCACCAGGCCCCAGGCGGCAATGCCCACGGCAATGCCGGTCATGTCATGCGCGCCGCGGCGGAACTCCGGGTCACGCCACAAGGGCATGGCCGTGGCGTGCCGGGTTTCGGGGGTGGGGGGAGGGTCGGCAGCAGCGGTCACAGCCGCTGATTGTCTCCTGAGGGGTCTTCTCAGAGGACCCCTCGAGGGCCTCTCAGGGCTTGGCGGCCTTGGCGTCTTCGCCAGACTTGGCCAGTCCTGAGGACGGAACCACCTGCGGGGAAACGGTGTCGACCTTGTTCTCTCGCATGTAGTCGTTCATCTCGCGCCAACCCGCAAACACCGCCGCCTTGTCCGCCTTGCGGTTCATGGCGTAGCAGTCTTCCAGGGCCCGGCCGGCATGGCGGCAGGCTCCGCCGATCGCCTTGCCCTCGGCCTCGCGGCGGGCGGACATCGACGAAGCGGATTCCACGCCCAGCATGTCGCAACCCATCAGGGTCACGAGCATTCCCGCGCCCAGCAGGACGCGCGGCAGGAAAGGTCGGGACATCGTTCGGTTCATGACAACACCTCTTCGGGTTATCGGTCCGCAAGCGCGGCAACTTGAGCAGCGTCCGCGCGTCCACCCCGGGCGCAGGGTGCGCAGACCGATCTTTTGCACCCTACCGCACCGGGTTCGCTGTGGGCGGGCCTTCCAGCGCTTTCCCCACTTCCCACTCGGACAAACCGTGGCCTTGCACAAAGGCGCTGGCGGCCTGACGGCGTCCGCCTGGGCGTTGCAACTCCAGCAACTCCAGAACCGTGGCCTCGCCGCAGGCCACCGCCAGGCGGCCCTTGCCCGCATCGACCACTGTCCCAGGGCGCGGGGTGGCGGCACCGGCAGGCCACGGCATCTGCGCGGCCCGCCAGAGTTTCACCACGGCCCCTCCGCTGTGGAAGCTCGCGCCGGGGAAGGGGTCGAAGGCGCGAACCCGGCGCTCGATCGCCGGGGCCGGCAGGCTCCAATCGATCAGCGCCTCCGATTTCTCGATCTTGCGGGCATAGGTCACGCCCTCCCCCGGCTGGGCCACGGCGCGCAACTGGCCCGAGGCCAGATCCTGCAGGGCCTGCACGATCAGCCGTCCGCCGAGCGCGGCGAGCCTGTCATGCAGGGTCGCCGTGGTGTCCTGTGCCCCGATGGGCTCTGGCGCCTGCAGCAGCATGGGGCCGGTGTCCAGGCCGGCGTCCATCTGCATGATGGTGATGCCCGTGCTGGCGTCTCCGGCCTCGATGGCGCGGTGGATGGGCGCGGCCCCGCGCCAACGCGGCAGCACAGAGGCGTGGATGTTCAGGCAGCCTGCGGGCGGGAGGTCCAGTGTCCAGGCGGGCAGGATCAAGCCGTAGGCGGCCACTACCATCGCCTGCGGCGCAGCCCGCTCCAGGGCCGTCCGGGCGCTCACCGCGTCTTCGCCAAAGCGTCCGTCCAGGCGCAGGCCCCGAGGCTGGACCAGGGGCAAGCCCAGGGCCAGCGCCCGCTGCTTGACGGGCGAGGCCTGGAGTTGCTGCCCGCGGCCAGCGGGGCGGTCCGGCTGTGTCAGCACCAGGGCGATCTCGTGACCCGCCGCATGCAACGCGTCCAGAGCGACGGCGGCGAATTCGGGCGTTCCGGCGAAAGCAATGCGCAAGGGGAGAGCCTCTGGTGTCGCGGTCAGGCCGAAGGCGCCCTCACGCGCGCTGCTCTTCGCGCGCGCGCTTGAGCATCTTGCTGCGGATGCGTTCCCGCTTGAGCGGGCTGAGGTACTCCACGAACACCCGGCCCATCAGGTGGTCCATCTCGTGCTGCACGCACACGGCCGCCAAGCCCTCGCAGGGCATCTCGAACGGCTGGCCCGACCGGTCCAGCGCCCGCACGGTCACCTGCTCGTGGCGGGCCACCTTGTCGTAGGTGGCGGGCACGGACAGGCAGCCTTCGTCGCGAAAACTCATGGCTTCGCTGCGTTGCACCAGTTCGGGGTTGATGAGCACCACCGGCCGGTCGCGCGTGTCGGAGGTGTCCATGACGATGATGCGCTCGTGCACGTCCACCTGGGTGGCGGCCAGCCCCACGCCCTCGGCGTCGTACATGGTCTGCAGCATGTCGTCGACGAGGCGGCGCACACGGTCGTCCACCGTCACCACCGCTTGCGCCACCTTGTGCAAGCGAGGGTCGGGAAACTTCAAAATGGGCAGGAGGGCCATGGGTCTTTGTCCGAATAAAGGGCATCACGGCATGATGGGTGAGCGTCCCCCAAAAGGGGTGCGCCACTCAGGGGGTCCCGTCTGATTGCTGGGCCCCAAGATTGCCGGCAGAATTTACGCTTCGGTCGGGATTGTCGCGGACCAGCCTTCATTGCTGCAGCGGCCGGCCCATTCTTTCAGTCGTCGATTGGCTGCGCCGCGCGCCCGCAAGGGCGCCACTGCCCCATGGGAGCCCCTGTTGACCCACCATCATTGCCTGTCACTCTCCCGCCTCCCCGCTCCTCGTGCTGCCGGGGCCGTTCTGGTGCTTGCCTTCCTGGCCGCGACGTGCCGGGCGCAGGGGGTGTCGGCGCCCGCCAGCGTCGACCCGGCCCAACTCCAGATCGCGCAGCGGGTGGCTGGCCAAGGGGTGCCCCTGGCCGACTTGGCACCTGACGCGCCGGCTTCCCACACGGTGCGCCCGGGCGACACCTTGTGGGGGCTGTCCCAACTGTTCCTGAAAAGCCCTTGGCGGTGGGCCGAGCTCTGGGGCATGAACCTGGAGCAGGTGCGGGATCCTCACCGCCTGTACCCAGGGCAGGTGCTCGTGCTGTCCAAGGGGGCCGACCGGGCCACCCTGAAGATGGGGCCCCCGGTGGCCACAGCGCAGGCAGTGCTGGCACCAGCGACAGTTGCCCAGGCGGATCCCGTCACCGTCAAGCTCCTGCCCAGGGTGCGCAGCGGTCCGGTGGACGACGTGGCCATCGCCTCCGTGCCGGCCCACCTGATTGCGCCATTCATTGCGCAGGCCACCGTGGTGGAGGCCGGAGAGATCGACGGCGCTGCGCGCATCGTCGCCTCGCCCGACGGGCGGATGCTCATGACCACGGGGGACGTGGCCTACGTGAGAGGCGATCTCCAGGGGCGGCGGAATTTCCAGTTGGTACGTGAGCCCCGGGCTCTGAGGGATCCCGTCACGCGCGAAATCCTGGGCTACGAGGCCCGGCTGGTGGGCCATGCCGAAGCCCTCGGCACCGAAGACCTCGCGTTGCCCGGACAGGGGACATCGCGGCCTTCTCCGGCACGTGTGCTGCTCAGGCATGCGCGTCTGGAGATTGGTTCGGGTGACCGGCTGACACAGACTTCCACGGCTGAATTCGCGCCCTTCGTGCCGCGGGCGCCTGCGCGGTCGGTGCAAGGCCAGGTGATCGGCCTGTACGGCGAAGGCCTGACGGCCGCGCAGCACCAGATCGTGTCCCTGAACCGAGGATCCCGTGATGGCATGGAAAGAGGGCACGTGCTGGCCTTGTGGCGAACCGGCAGCCAGGTGACCGACCGCAGCACGCCAACCCGCGAGTCCCTTCGTTTGCCCGACGAGCGCAACGGGCAGATGTACGTGTTTCGCGTCTTTGAGCGGGTGTCCTATGCCCTGATCCTGAACGGTCAGGATCCGGTGTCGCCGGGTGCCCGGTTCACTCAGCCCTGAGCGGGGCGGGACCGCGGCCAGCGGCTTGCGGCGCATCCACCCCTAGGCAACGGCATGCCAGCGCAGGAATTCGAGCCCTGGTTCCGCCTCTTGGCGGTGCCAGGCATGACGCGGCCCATGGCGCGCCGCCTGCTGCGGGCCTTGGGTTCACCGCAGGCCGTGCTGGGGGCTTCCGCCAGTCAGTGGTCCGCCGCGGCCGGCCCCGCTGCGGCGCAGACCCTCTCGACGCCGGACCCGCTGGCCAACGCCCGGCTGCAACTGGCGCTGGACTGGCTGGCCGGGCACCCGGACCGCCACGTGCTGAATCTGGGCGATGGCCAGTACCCGCAGCCCTTGCTGCATTGCGGGGACCCTCCCCTGATGCTGTTCCTGGAGGGGCGGGTGGAACTGTTGCAGAGGCCCTCGGTGGCGGTGGTGGGCAGCCGACAGGCCACGCCACAGGGCCTGGCTCATGCGCGGCATTTCGCCAGCGTGCTCAGCGATGCGGGCGTCACCGTGGTGTCGGGGCTGGCCACCGGCATCGACGGCGCTGCCCATGAAGGCGCCCTGGAGGGCGCAGGTTCCACCCTGGCCGTCATCGGCACTGGCCCGGATATCGTCTACCCCCGCCGCCACGGTGGGTTGTGGCGCCGT
The DNA here is from genome assembly GCA_947464185.1 of Burkholderiales bacterium. Lineage (GTDB taxonomy): Bacteria > Pseudomonadota > Gammaproteobacteria > Burkholderiales > Burkholderiaceae_C > Rubrivivax. The sequence continues at coordinate 64,641 of CANHVY010000002.1, read as the reverse complement.
ATCGCGCAGGACGGTTTGGTGCTCAGCGAACATGCCCCAGGTACGCCGGCACTGGCGCCCCACTTTCCACACCGCAACCGCATCATTGCCGGCCTGACGCAGGGAACGCTCGTGGTGGAGGCGACGCTGAAGTCCGGATCGCTGATCACGGCACGTCTGGCCATGGAGGGCGGGAGGGAGGTCTTTGCGGTGCCGGGGTCGATCCAGTCCGCCCAGTCCAGAGGCTGTCACGAGTTGATCCGGCAGGGAGCACAACTGGTGGAATCGGCCCTGGAGATCCTGGAATCGCTGGGACTGCCCGCGAGCCCGACGGATGCCACTGCTGTCCCAGCAGCCGCGGCGGTGTCGGATGGGCCGGACGAACCTGACGCACGCACGCCCCAGGGGCGGCTCCTGCGCGCGATGGGCCATGACCCCGTGAGCCTGGACACCCTGGTCGGGCGCACGGGGGATGCCGCGTCGGCGCTGGGTGCGCGTCTGCTCGAACTGGAGTTGCGGGGTCTGGTGGCGCGCCTGCCCGGCGGCCGGTTCCAGCGTCAGCAGGCCAGTTGAACCGGTAGACGGTCCCGGGGTCGTGAAGGCCCTGAGGCATGAGCGTGCGGTCGACGCACACAGTCCCTCGGGTATAGTGGGTTGATGTTCGATGTGCTGGTCTACCTGTACGAAAACTACTGGCGGCCCGACGCTTGTCCGGACCACCGGCAGCTCACCCGCAAACTGTCGGCTGTGGGCTTCGAGTCTGACGAGATCCAGGAGGCTCTGGCCTGGCTGGAAGGCCTCTCCACCAGCGCACAGTCCGTGCATGAGCAAGGCGACAGCACCAGCCTTCGTATTTACACCGAAGCCGAGCGCGAACTGCTGGGCGAGGAGTGCGTGGGTTTTTTGTGCTTCCTGGAGTCTGCCGGCGTGCTGCCCGCAGCCCTGCGCGAGATGGTCGTCGACCGGGCCTGCGCCCTGGGGCCTGGCCGCATGGACCTCGAAGAGTTCAAGATCATCATCCTGATGGTCTTCTGGAGTCTGGGCGAGGAGCCCGACGCGCTGATTCTGGACGAGCTCTTCGTCGACCCGGAGCAGCGGCTCATCCACTGACGCCGCTCGGGGCGGCGCAGGGTGGGTTCAGGGCATCGGCGGCTTGGGCAGCAGGCTCAGGATGTCCAGCGATCCCCGGATACCCTTGATGGTGAGGTCTTCGTCCTGCGCGGGCTGCATGAGGCCGCTTTGCAGGTAGGCCGCGAGCCTGCGCAGCTGGAACAGCATGCACTTTCCCTCAGCCGACACGAACAGGCTCAGCAGCCGGCGCGTGCCCTGCCACACCAACTGCACCGGCCGCTCGTCGCCGCCATGCCTGAGCATGTACCAGCTGCCCGCCGGCAGCTCGCGCGCCCAGGACAGCATGGCGGCGATGGGTTCGCCGCCACCTTCCGACACCACCTCCAGTTCGGTGTCGGAGGCGCCCGGGATGTCGCGCACAAAGGATGCGTCGATGTCGATCTGCAGGCCCTCGGGCATCATCTCCTCCAGGGACTCCAACTGCTCCATCAGGTCCTGAAGCTTGCGCTGGGGCAGGGGTGCGGCCTTCGCGGTGAAGCCCTCGGTCAGGCTGTCGTTGAGCTTCTTGATCAGCTCTTCCTGACGCTCTGCGGGAATGCCGGCCGTGGACATGCCCTCACGTATGGCCTTGAGCAAGGCGGGCATGTGGCGCAGGACATCAGCCCGGTCTTCGCGGGTCACCTTGGCCCCGGCCGACCAGATCAGGTCGCCGGCCACGCGCTTCATGGCCCGTGCCCGATCGCTGGACGGCCCCTGACTGACCGATACGGTGGCCAGCACGTCGGCCCAGACATCGAAAAGGAACTGGCGCACACCGTCCTGCACCGGCTCGCCTTCCAGCATCCGGCGAAACTCGATGGTGTTCTGGATGGCCAGGGTCTCACGCTGCTCCAGCTGCTGTGCCAGCGAGAGCGCCTTGCGGCTGGTCTCGCTCTGCTCTCGGAAGTAGCCCTCGAGGAACTTCTCGAATTCGCCAAGAACCGTCTGGAACACGCGACGGCCGGAATCCGGGTACGCCTCCACCACCTGGACGATGCGCTTGATCTCGAGTTCCAGCGCCTCATCCGCGGCCGGCCCTTTCCGGCCAAAGCCCAGGACACAGGCCCCCATGCGGTCGATCAGGCGCCGTGTGGGGTGGTCGGGCGAGGAGAAGAGTTCGGGCTCGCTGACGGCCACGCGCAGGACGGGTATCTGCAGCCGTGCGAACCACACACGCACGGCAGCCGGAATGCGCTCTTCGGCCAGGATGCTGTGGAACATGAGGGCCACGACTTCTAGCGTGGTACGCTCGTCTTGCGTGGCCGGAGCGTACTTCCATGCCTGCTGCCCGGCAGACCCGTACCCTTGCATCGGCTCCACCACCGTGGCTGCTCCGCGCGAAGGGTTGGCAGCCAGGGAAGAGTCTATGGCCGTGCTCTGGAACGCGGTTTCACCCCGCTCGCCAGTCGACGGCCCGCAGGCCAGCGTCCCCAGGCGGTGCAGCGCGCCCAGGAGCTTGTGCGCGGGGCCCGCAGCCTGCGGTACGGGCGCAGGCGGCCGCTCGGGCAGCCCCCCGGCTGCGGGAGGCTCCGTTGCGTAGCGGCTCAGGAACTGGGTGACCGTGGCGTCAGTCCATTGGGGAGCCGCCGCACCGGGCCCTGATTCGGCAGATCTTGAAGTCCTTCCATCACCGCTGGAACCGCTGGTGTCAGAGCCCAAGGCTGGAGCCTGCGACAGCACGCCTTGCCCCTGCGTCTGGGGCGTCAGCGCATCTTCCAGCAGCGTCCGCAGTCTGATATCGGGCATGACACCATGGTCTACCAGCCACTCGTTGGCGGCATAGTAGGCCTGCTCCATGTACAGGGAGAGGGCTCCGTGCACGCTGTTGTGCAGCTCCTGCCAAGTCTCCAGCGGCAGCTCGGCTGCCTCCCACGCCCGAATGGCGATGCGCGCAACGGCTTCAGGATTCAGGACATCACGGGCATGAAGTTCCTGGGTCTGCTCAAGCTTGGTGACCCGGACCCGCAGGTCATCCAACTGCCCACTGGCCCGCTCCAGAATGGCCCTGGCCAGCCGGGAGACCAGCCATTCCGCGCCGCTGTGTGAATGCTGGCCTTGCAGCGGCTCGTGTTCGCGGACGTCTTGCGACGGCCAGCCGAGGCCCAGTGCGGATCGCAGTTCATGTGACATGCCCTGCACCCACACGGGCAGGTTCTCTGCCAGCAGGCGGGCACGGTGGTTTCGCCGCGGCCCGGGCCCAGAGGGGCCGTCCAGGGGCGCCTGCTCGCGCGCGCAGGCCAGCAGGTACTCGCTGAGCGCGGGCAGCGAGGCTTCCAGTTGCAGGACGAAGAGCCGACGCGCCCGTCCCGCAGGGGACTGGGGAGCACCATGCCTGGTCATCGCGGGGCCCGTGTGCTGGGGGGGGGGGGCGCCGATGCGCGTTACACGACTGCCCCGGCGTTGGGGTCGTTCGGATCCTGTTCCTTGCCTGGGGTGGCCTTGACCAGGTCTTCGCGCTTGACACCCAGCCACATGGCGATGCCCGCCGCCACGAAGATGGAGGAGTAGATGCCAAACAGTATGCCGATGGTCAAGGCCACCGCGAAGTAGTGCAGCGTGGGTCCGCCGAAGAACAGCATCGAAAGCACCATGATCTGGGTGGAGCCGTGGGTGATGATGGTACGGCTGGTGGTGCTGGTGATGGCGTTGTCGATCACCTGCGGGGTGGTCATCTTGCGCATCTTGCGAAACACCTCGCGGATGCGGTCGAAGATCACCACCGACTCGTTGACCGAGTAACCCAGCACGGCCAGTATCGCCGCCAGCACCGCCAGCGAGAACTCCCACTGGAAGAAGGCGAAAAAGCCCAGGATGATGATCACGTCGTGCAGGTTGGCCACGATGCCGGCCACGGCGAACTTCCACTCGAAGCGGAAGGCCAGGTAGATCATGATGCCCAGCACGGTGAAGGCCAGCGCGATCAGGCCGTCACGCGCCAGTTCCGAGCCCACCGACGGGCCGACGAACTCCGTGCGGTTGAGCTTCAGGGGCTCCGCGCCGGCTGCCGTGGCACAGGAAGGGCGGGTCACGGACTCGCCCTGCGGGCTCACGTACTGCTTGATGGAGACAGTGCCTGACTCGGCCTTGCACAACTGTTCGAACACGCGCTGGGACAGTTCCGCCTGCTTGACATCACCGCGCACCGGCAGGCGGATCAGCACGTCCCTGGAGGTACCGAAGGTCTGCACCTGCACCTCCCCCAGGTTGAGCGACTCCACCGCCTCGCGGGTCTTGTTGATGTCTGCCGACTGTGCGTACTCCACTTCCAGCACCGTGCCGCCCGTGAACTCGATGGACAGATGCAGACCGCGCGTGACCAGGAAGAACACCGCCGCGGCGAAGGTGAGGAAGGAGATGACGTTCAGCACCAGCGCGTGGCGCATGAACGGGATGTCCTTGCGGATTCTGAAGAATTCCATGCTGTGTCCTCCTCAGAGTCTCAGGCTTGCGGCGGCTTGTCGGATGCCGCTGCGCCGGGCTTCCAGACCTGGCCGATGGACACCGACTTGAGCTTCTTCTGCCGTCCGTACCAGAGGTTGACCAACCCTCGCGAGAACATCACGGCCGAGAACATCGAGGTCAGGATGCCCAGGCAGTGCACCACCGCGAAGCCGCGCACCGGGCCCGAGCCGAAAGCCAGCAGGGCCACGCCGGCAATCAGCGTGGTGATGTTGGAGTCCAGGATGGTGGCAAAAGCGCGCTCGTAGCCCGCATGGATGGCCGCTTGGGGCGGCGCGCCCGAGCGGAGTTCCTCGCGCACCCGCTCGTTGATCAGCACGTTGGCATCGATGGCCATGCCCAGCGTGAGCGCGATGGCCGCCATGCCGGGCAAGGTCAGCGTGGCCTGCAGCATGGACAGCACCGCCACCAGCAGCAGCAGGTTGAACCCCAGCGCGATGGATGAGAACAGGCCGAACAGCAGGTAGTAGCCACACATGAACACCACGATGGCGATGAACCCGTAGGCCACGCTGTCGAAGCCCTTGGCGATGTTCTCCGCCCCCAGGCTCGGGCCGATGGTGCGCTCCTCGATGATCTCCATCGGTGCAGCCAGCGAGCCGGCGCGCAGCAGCAGTGCCGTGTCGTTGGCCTCCTGCGTGGTCATGCGCCCGGAGATCTGCACCCGGCCGCCCCCGATCTCGCTGCGGATGACAGGCGCGGTCACCACCTCGCCCTTGCCCTTCTCGAACAGCAGGATGGCCATGCGCTTGCCCACGCTCTCGCGCGTCACATCCTTGAAGATGCGTGCGCCCTTGGCGTCCAGCGTCAGGTGCACGGCGGGTTCCTGCGTCTGGTTGTCGAACCCGGCCTGGGCATCGTTCAGGTTCTCGCCCGTCAGCACCACCTGACGGAACACGATGATGGGCGCGCCATTGCGCTCCAGGTAGCGTTCACTGCCGAAGGGCACCGCGCCACCCGACAGGGCCTGCTGGGCCTCGGCGCTGTCGTTCACCATGCGCACTTCCAGCGTGGCGGTGCGCCCGATGATGTCCTTGGCCTTGGCGGTGTCCTGCACGCCCGGCAGTTGCACCACCACGCGGTCGGCGCCCTGTTGCTGGATCACGGGCTCGGCCACGCCCAGTTCGTTCACCCGGTTGTGCAGGGTGGTGATGTTCTGCTTCAGCGCCTGATCCTGCACTGCCCGGGCGGCCTCAGGCTTCAGCACCCCGCGCAGCAGCGTTTCGCCACCATCGGCTGCCTCCGTCCAGACCAGGTCGGGCAACTGTTCGCCGAGCAGGCCGCGTGCTTTGGCGGCCACCGCCGCTTCGCGGAAGCGGATCTCCACGGCCACGCCCTCGCGTGTGATGCCGGCGTGGCGGATGCCCTTGTCCCGCAGCATGGTGCGCACATCGCCGGCGATGGAGTCGCCCTTCTTGGTGAGCGCGGACTTCATGTCCACCTGCATCAGGAAGTGCACGCCGCCGCGCAGGTCCAGGCCCAGGTACATGGGCAGAGCGCGCAGGCTGGACATCCACTGCGGCGTATTGGCCAGCAGGTTCAGCGCCACGATGTAGGACGGGTTCGCCGGATCCGGGTTGAGGGCGGCCGACAGTGCGTCCTTGGCCAGCTTCTGCTGGTCGGTGCTCTGCAGCCGCACCTTGACCGACTGGCCGTCGAACTGCAGGGCCTGCGGCTTTACGCCGGCCTTCTGCAGCACCTCGTCCACCCGGGACTGCAGCGCCGCGTCGATCTTCAGCGTGACCTTGCCGCTGGATACCTGCACGGCCGGCGCCTCGCCGAAGAGATTGGGCACGGCGTACAGCAAGCCGAGCAGCAAGGTCAACGCGAGGATCGCGTATTTCCACCAGGGGTAGCGGTTCATGAACTCTCCGAGGCCTGATCGGCCGCCTGCCCTTCAGGGCCGGGCTGCGCTGCGCAGGCCCAGCCAGGGCCCATGCTTACTTGAACGTGCCCTTGGGCAGCACCTGCACGACTGAGGGCCGCTGCACCTGGATCTCCACGCCTTCGGCCACCTCCACGTGCACCAGGCTGTCGCCCAACTTGGAGATGCGGCCGATGACGCCACCACCCACCACCACCTCGTCGCCCTTGGCCAAGGCATCGAGCATGGCCTTGTGCTCTTTCTGGCGCTTCATCTGCGGCCGGATCATGATGAAGTACAGCACCACGAACATCAGCACCAGCGGCAGCAGGCTCAGCAAGGTGGACTCGGCCCCACCGCCAGCAGCGGCCGGGGCGGATTGGGCGAAGGCTTGGGAAATGAACACGTTCGGCACCCTTCAATAAGTCATGGTCGTCGTCTGGCGGAACACACAGACAGAACTCTCAAGTTTACGCCGGCACGGCCCCAATCCTTGGCGTCGTGCCAAATGACCCGGACGGTGCTGGCCTCTCAGAGGCTGGCTCAGCGGCTCTTCCAGAACGTCTGGTGAACCTCGGCGATGGCCGCCTCCGCCGCAGGTACGGGCCCCACCACTTCCACCGCTTTCTGCCCCCGCGCGAACACCTCCCGGCAGGGCAGGTCCAGCGTGGGGTTCTCCTCGTGGCTGCCGGTGATCTCCAACAGCCGGGACTCCGACATGCCGTACACGAGGCTGCCGATGTGGGCCCAGTACTGGGTGGCTGCACACATCGCGCAGGGCTCCACCGTCGTCACCAGGGTGCAGCCCCACAGGTACTCGGGCCTGTAACGGGCGGCAGCGTCGCGGGCCAGCACCGCCTCGGCATGGTTGACCGTGTCCACATTGCCCTGCTCCAGCAGCACGGTCTTGCCGTCGGGTGCCACCAGCAAAGCGCCAAAGGGATGGTGACCTGCCGCCGCAGCGCGGCGCGCCACCTCTGCGGCCTGGTTCAGATGGTGGCCGATCTGGTCGTCATTCAGCACGGGAAGCTCCAGTTGCAGCACGCCGCCCTGCGCGGGGGCAGGGCTTGCCGTTCACTTGTACTTGATGGTGCAGCCGTAGGGCACGTTCACCGGGTTGCTGATGGGTCTGCCCGCACGCAGGTCTTCCAGTGCTGCAACCACCAGGTTTCTTGAGGTCTTGACATCGTCCGGGTTGGCCGAACGTTTGTCATCGATGGCGCCGTTGTAGACCAGTTTGCCGGTGGGGTCGATGACGTACATGTGCGGCGTGACCTTGGCGCCGTAGGCCAGGCCCACGGCCCCTGATTCGTCCATCAGGAATCGTGTGGGCGTGGCGCCGAAGCGCGCCAACTCTTTCTCCAGCACCTGCGGCGCTTGGTAATCGGGATGTCCGGGGTGGGTGGAATTGATGCTCAGCCAGACCACCTCTGCCGCGTACTTCTTCTGCAGCGCCTGCATGTTGCCGCTTCTGTAGTGCTTCTGCACGAAGGGGCAGCCGAAGTTGTGCCACTCCAGCACGACCGTCTTGCCCTTGAAGTCGGCCAGGCTCACCGGTTTGCCGGAGAGGTCCGGTGTGCGGAAGGCGGGCGCAGGCTGGCCGATGACGGCCGCCGCGCTGGCGGGCAAGCACAGTGTGGCCAGGACGGCCAGCACGGTGAGGACTTGCAGGGCCCGGTTCATGCGGAGTTCAAGGCGGTTCATGGGGTGATTACCGAGGATTGGTTCGGGATAGGGAGGTTCGCCTGCGAGAGTACCGAGGCTGAAAACCCCGCGCAGGCCGTGGGGTTCTTCGCGGCTGGCACCCTCTCCCAGCGCGGGCTTGGCGAGGGGCCGGGATTGGCAGTGTGGGGCCTGGCTTGGCGCGCCAGGCTCAGCCGCGCATGTCCAGCAGCAAGGCCTGGCGAGCCGGGATGCGGCCGCCGAGCATGCTGGCGTACGCCTGCAACGCCGCCTGCGCGCCGCGCTGTTCCAGGGTCTGCACCCAGCCGCCTTGCCTGACCTGGTCGATGAACTGCGCCCAGGCCTGGCCCATGCGCCGCTGGAGTTCCGTACTGCCCCAGCCTTCGGGCGGCGGCGCACTGCGCGCCTTGGCCTGCGCCGGCGCGAAGAACAGGGTGGGGCGCGGCCCGGGCAGATCGCGTGCCGAACCCAGGGCCTCCCAATGCGTGCCGCCGATGGAACTGCTGAACATCAGCGTGTCGGCGAACTGTGTGTGGACGCGGCGGCGCAACTGGGCGTCACCGGCGAAGTCGATGTAGGCCGTGGGGGCGGATGACACCTGCGCAGGCCATAGGTCATAGGTCAGCACTTCGTCGTAGCAGCCCAGCGAGCGAACGAACTCGGCATTCGCCGCCGAGGTGAGCCCCACGATGCGTGGGCACCCGGGCTGGTGCCGCCGCAGGGCCAGGCAGTGCGCGGTGCCCAGCGCTGTCTTGCTGGAAGCGCTGGACAGCAACAACTGACGGGCGCCGAAGAAGGCGTGGTCGGCCAGATGATCGTCCAGAAGGAACGCGGTCAGGAACAGGGGTCGCAGCACCGCCTGCAGGCCCTCAAGCGAGGGATGCCAGGCAGGATCGGCATCGCAGAAGAGGTACTGGTTGTAGACCCCGGCCAGTTCCTGGCGGTGCGGGGCTCCGTCCATGAATCCGGCTCCCGTCACCCGGCCGGGCGTTACCACCAGGTGCGTGCCGGCGGGGAAGTAACCCCACACGCGCTGGCCTGCCGTCACCCCCTCGGCGCAGGACTCGGCCACCGTGGCGAAGCCCCACACCGGCAGGCAGCCCATCGCAGCGTCGCCGGCCGGGAAGAACTGCCAGTACTTCATCGCCTCGCCGAAGGCGGCATAGGTGATGTTGTTGGCGGTGAGCGCGAAACGCTCCACCGCCAACCGCACCTGGCCTGCTGCCAGCACCCGCTGCGCGGGCGCGTCGGGGTCGGGGCCCAAGTGCGCCCGGTCCAGCGCGGCACGGGTGACGAACAGGCGCTGGCCGCGTTCAGCCATGGTCGCAGCCCCGGGGGGTGTGGGGGCGTGGGCAGCAGCCCGGCCAGCCGGGCTTCGCTGCGTGCCGAGCTTCAAGCCGCATCAATCACCTCGGCCGCGGAACGGAAGGCGTCCACCGCCGCAGGAAAACCGCAGTACACGCTGGCGTGCAGGAAGATTTCCTGCAACTCCTCCTTGGTCACACCGTTGTTCAGGGCGCCGCGCACGTGAATCTTCAACTCGTGCATGCGGCCCAGCGCCACCAGCATCGACACGGTGACGATGCTGCGCGTGCGCAGGTCAATGTTCGGGCGTTGCCACGTGTTGCCCCAGGCGTGGCGCGTGACCAGTTCCTGCAGCGGCGCGGTGAAAGGCGTGGCCTTGGCCAGTGCGCCGTCAACATAGGCATCGCCGAGCACGGCACGGCGGGTTGCAAGTCCCTTGCTGTCCAGGTCCATGAAGCTGCCTCTTCCGTTGGCTTGTGATGGGTTGCCCAGCATAGCGGCTTCGCGCCGGGCCGGGCCGGGCCGCCGTGCGACCGTGCCGGGTGCAACCCCGGCCGAGGGCTGGCGCCGCTATTTGAGGCCGTCGAGCTATTTGGCCATCGAACAATGGCCACCGGCTGCCGATTGGCCCGAACCCGCCGCGATCAATGGGGGCTCGTTGCGCAGGTCCACCGGGGCCGAGACAGAGAAGTCCCAGGTCAGGAAGCCGGCCAGCAGCAGCCAGAACAGGCCGCGCAGCTTGGGGCTCGGGGGGCTGGGCGGGCGAGGGGTTCTGAGGCGGGTGGTCGTGTCCATCCTGCGGTTCTCTTGGTGTCAGAAGCCGAGCCGGCGCCGCGCCTTCACACCCACCAGCGTGCCGGCAAACGCCAGCGGCACCCAGATCCAGCCGTGCAGGCTGCCGGTGGAGATGCCGCTGAGCATGGCCCCCACGTTGCAGCCGAAGGCCAGACGCGAGCTGTAGCCCATCAGGAACCCCGCAGCCAGGCCAATCGCCCACTGGCGTGGCGTGAGGGGCTTGCGGGCGGTGGTCGCCCCTGCCGACACCCACAACGCACCGGCCAGGATGCCGATGTTGGTGATGGTGGTGACGTCCATCAGCACCGTCTGCGTCAGCCGCTGGGCGTGGCCTGCCTGGCTCCAGAAGGCGTTGGCGGCGGGATCGAACAGGCCCGCGGCCACGGACACCTTGGCCGCCCACAGCCCGAACCCGTACACCACGCCCCAGGGCTGGCCGGCCAGCAACAGGTTCAGCGTGGCCAGCACGGCCAGGGCGATCGCTCCCCAGACCCAGCGCCGCTCCAGCCAGTGCCGACCTGCCCCCACCCAGGCCCGTACCGCCAGCAGCGCCAGCCCCAGCAGTGCCAGGGTGATGAGCACGGCGCCGCCGGTGCCAAACTGGGCCGGCAGGCTCACGGGCGCCGTCTGGCCCAGCGCCAGCCAGTGGTCCAGGTGCACGGAACCCAGGAAGCTGCCCAGCGCGAACAGCGGCAGGATGCCCATGTTCAGCGGCACTCCCAGCCCCGCCTTGTACAAAGTGCCCGAGCCGCAGCCTTCGGCGATCTGCATCGTCAGGCCGAACACGAAAGCCCCTGCCAGCAGGCTCACGCTCGGTGGCCCCAGGGCGGCATGCAGTTCGGGGAACTGCCCCAGCAAAGGCAGTGCGGCCAGGCTGGTCAGTGCCAGCAGCAGGGCCTGGCCCGCTGCGCCGCGCGGGTCGCGCTGCTCGATCAGCTGGCGCCAGCCGGTGGTGAAGCCGAAGCGCGCGCCGGCCAGCGCGCTTCCCATCCCCACGCCCACGAGCAGCAGCACTGCCTGGCGTACCGATACCGACATCACCAGAAACAGGAAGAAGGCGGCCACCAGGGCCGCCAGCGGCAGGCGCTTCATCGCTGCAGGGTCACTTGAAAGTCTTGTCGGCCCAGATGCGGGTGTCAATCAGCAGCTGGGTCAGACGGCTGGGTACGTTGGCCATGGGCAGGCCGTTCGGGTTTTGCGACCATTCGGTCATCGAGCCGGCGTACAGCTTCACGTTCTTCTGTCCCAGCACTTCCGACAGGGCGAACCAGTTGGTGGCGGCCCAGTGGCCGGTGTTGCAGAAGGAGACGGTCTCCTTGTTCGCGTCCACTGGGAACGAGGCCGCCACCTGCCGCGCCTGCTCCAGCCCGACGAAGGTGCTGCTGCCGGGCGCGAACCATTTGTCGTGTTGCACGTTCACGGCCTCGGGCAAGGTGCCGGGCACCTTCGCTGCGGGGGCGCGGGTCTCGCCGTTGAAGAAGGCCGCTGGGCGCGCATCCACCAGCACCGCGTCCTTGGCCTTGACGTGCTGCAGCACCTCTTCCGTGGTCGCGATCAGGGCCTGGTCCAGTTGCGGCTGGAAGCTGCTGGGGGTGATCTTCACGGCCTCGCTGTTCTGCGGCAGTTTCGCCTCGGCCCAGGCCTTGACCCCGCCGTTGAGCACCGACAGTTCTTTCAGGCCCAGCACCTTCAGCGTCCAGTACACGCGGGCGCTGGCCCCGAAGTCCGTGGCGTCGGCACCGCTGGAGACCACCACGGCGTGGGTGGCGGGCGTCAGGCCCAGACTCTGCACCAGGGTTGTCAGCTTGGGCAGTGGCGGCAAATCACCTGGGTTCTGGGCTGGTCCGCGCCATTGTCCATAAGGCGCGTTGACGGCGCCCGGGATGCGGGCGGCGGCGTAGGACTTGGGGTCGCGGATGTCGATCACGCGCACGTTGGCGTCGCCAAGGAGGGCCTGGAGGTCCTTGGGGCTGAGCAGAGGGGGTGCGGCATGCGCCCACAGGGCGGTCAGGCCCAGGGCCATGCCGGCAAGAAGGGAGTGGAGTGGTTTCATGGTCTGCTCGGAAAAGCGAAGGACCACATTCTGTGAAGGCTTGTGGAACATGGGAACGAATCATTCGTCAGTTGCATATGCGTTTGGGGCATAAGAGGCTGCGGCACACCCCCAAGGGGCCGGCGTCTCGGGGCGGGTGGCGTGGATCCCGGGGCGGCAGGGGTGCAGTAGCATGGCAACGGACTCCCGGATTTGCGCATGCGTATGCCCCCCCGTTCCTTTCCTGCACTGCCTGCCAGCCCCGAGGCCCTTCTGGGCACGCGCCGCCGCTGGCTGGGCGCCTGTGTGCTGGCTGCCGGCGGCTGGAGCATCGCCGGCCCGGCCTGGGCGCAGCCGGCGTCTGGTGCGCTGTCCATCGGGGTGCTGCCCAATGTCAGCGCGCGCATCCTGCTGGCCAGCTACCAGCCCATGCGCGAGTACTTCGAGCGTGAGCTGCGGCAGCCGGTCAGTATCGTCACTGCCCCCGACTTCAGGGCTTTCGCGGCCAGCTCTCTGAAGGGTGAGTACGACATCGTCGTCACTGCCCCCAATCTCGGGCGCGTGATGCAGCTGGACGCGAAGTGGGAGCCTCTGGCCATCTACGAACCGCGCATTCCTGCCGTCGCCGTGGCCCGTGCCGACAACCCCGACGACTCGCCCCGTCAATTGCGGGGCCGGTCGCTGGCCCTGGCCAATCCTCAGTCCCTGGTGGCCTTGGTGGGCCTGCAATGGCTGAAATCCGAAGGCTTGCAGGAGGGCGTGGACTTCAAGGCCGTGGTCGCGGCCAACGACGACAGTCTGGGCGCCCTGCTGCGCAGCGGCGAGGCACCGTGGGCGGTGATGAGCATGGGCGAGTTCCGTACCAAGCCCGAGGCGCTGCGCCAGTCGCTTCGCATCGTCAGGCAGATCGCCACGGTGCCCGGCTTCTTCGTGATGGCCAACCCGGCGCTCCCGGCGGCCCAGCGTCAGCGGCTGAAGGCCCTGATCCTGGCCCTGCCTGCCAGTGCCGATGGCGCGCGCTTTTTCGAGCTGTCGGGGTTCCGGGGCATTCGCGAGATCGCCGACGCCGACCTCACGTTTACCGATCCCTTCAACGACCTGACCCGGCGCGGCCTGGGTCTCAAGCCCTGAAGCCTGACCACGGCCTCTGCTGCGGGCGCCCCGGGCCCTGCCAAGCCCGCGGGAGGCCGGCATGGGCTTGAGCGCCCGCTGGGGGCGCCTGGGGTTCCGCGCCAAGCTCATCTGGGTGGGGGTGTCGCTCCAGGTCCTGATGCTGGTCGCCGTGGCGCTGGGCGTGTCCACGCTGGTGGATCGCTACCTGCAGCAGGAACTGAAGGCGCGGGTGGGGCAGCTCAAGCCGCTGTTCAATGCGGCGCTGGCGGCGCCCCTGGCCCAGCGCGATTACGCCACCGTGGCGGCCATCCTGGCCGAGGCGCGCGCCACGCGCGATCTGGTCTTTGTCTGTGTGCGCGATGCCTCCGGGCGCTTGATTGCGGAAGACCGGGCTTGGGAAGCTCCTGACTTCATCGGGTCGACCGCATTGCACAACCTTCCCTCGGCTGCGGGATCGCGGGCCAGCCTGGACTTCCAGGCACCGCTGGAGATGGGTGGGCAGGTGCTGGGGCGGGTCGAGTTCGGGCTGTCGCGCAGCGCACTGGCCGAGACCCGGCGATCGCTGCTGTGGGCGCTGGCACTCATCGGGCTGCTTTGCCTGTTGGTCTTCTCCGCCTTGCTGGCGGCCCTCAGCCATGCCCTCACGCGGCCGCTGGCCTCGCTGGCGGTGGCAGCGCGTGACATACAGGCCGCCAATTACGAAGTGGAGTTCGACCCGGAGCGCAAGGACGAGCTGGGCGTGCTCATGAAGGCCTTCTCGCGCATGGGGTTGGAGGTGCGGCACAAGTTGGGCGAACTGGTGCACAGCGAGGCCCTGCAGCGCAAGTATCTGCAAGAGGCCATCCGCCGCCAGACCGAGACCAACCTGGCCCTGCGTGCGGCAGAAACCGCCAACGCGGCCAAGGCGGACTTCATCGCCAACATGAGCCACGAGGTCCGCACGCCGATGAATGCCATCGTCGGCTACGCCGACATGCTGCTGCGCACCCCCTTGCAGCCGCCGCAGCAGGAGTACGCGCAGCGCCTGCAGAACGCCAGCACCACGTTGCTGGGGGTGATGAACAACGTGCTGGACTTCTCCAAGATCGAGGCAGGGCAGTTGAAGGCCGATGCGCAGCCTTTCGACGTCATGGCCACCGTCGACAGTGCCGTCAGCCTCTTCCAGCCGCAACTGCGGGACAGCCTGGTCCGGTTGCGGCTGGAGATCGCCCCCGACGTCCCGCGTCTGATCTGCGCCGACGCCATGCGCCTGCACCAGGTGCTGGTCAACCTGGTCGGCAACGCGGTGAAGTTCACCGAGGAGGGAGAGGTCCGCATTTCGGTGCAGTGTCAGCTTGGGCCGGAGTCGGCGCCCATGCTGTGCATCGTCGTCAGCGATACCGGCATCGGCATCGAGCCGTCCCAGATCGAGCGCATCTTCGCGCCCTTTGCGCAGGCCGATGAATCGATCACACGCCGCTTCGGTGGTACCGGGCTGGGACTGTCCATCTCGCGGCGGCTGGCTGAACTGATGGGCGGCACGTTGTCGGTGTGCAGCGAACCGGGCTGCGGCGCGGAGTTCACGCTGCTGGTGCCCTTCAATCTGGTCGAGCAGGGGCCGCCTGGCGACCCGTCTGCGCTGGCACAGGTCGTTTCGCCCACCCCAATCGCGGTCAGGGCGCCCGTTGCGGCGGCCCCTGATCCTGCCCTTGTGCTGCCCCCGGTGCCGCAGCGCCAGGCCGACCTCGCATCACTGCGGCCGGTGCTGGCAGAACTGGACGACCTGCTCTCGCGCAACATGCTGGGTGCACAGCGCGTGGCCGAGCGATTGCGCGCCGAACTGCAGGGCACGGTCTGGGCCGATGGCTTCTTGGAGATTGAGCAGCACGTGCGGCGCCTGCGCTTTCCCGCAGCACGTTCCCGCCTGGCGTCTCTGCGCGCCCGATGGGCTGAGGCATCATCCGCCCCCGAATCCTTTCCTTCGCCATGAGCTCTCAGCCCGTCATCCTGGTCATCGACGACGTCATCGAGAACGTGGCCATGCTGGGCGCTGCCTTGTCGCAGGTGGCCGAGGTGCAGTTCGCGACCTCGGGGCAGGAAGGACTGGAGTTGGCGCGGCGCACCGGGCCCGACTTGATCCTGCTGGACGTGATGATGCCGGGCATGGATGGCTTCGAGGTGTGCGAGCATCTTCAGCGGAACAAGCCCACCTGGGCGATTCCGGTGATCTTCGTCACAGCCCGCACCGATGCAGCCAGCGAGTCTCGCGGCCTGGCGCTGGGCGCGGTGGACTTCATCCACAAGCCCCTGCGGCCTGACCTGGTGCAGGCGCGGGTACGGCTGCATCTGGAACTGGCGCGCCGCGCGCAGGAACTGCAGGCCGCCAACCAGGTTCTGGAAGACCAGGTGGCCCGGCGCACCCAGGACTTGATGGATGCGCTGCAGCGGGCCGAAGGCACGGCACGGTCCAAGACCGACTTCCTGGCCCGCATGAGCCACGAACTGCGTACCCCGCTCAATGCCGTGATCGGCCTGGCGCAGGTGGGCCTGCGCGAGGAGGCTTCGGGCCGTTCGACGCAGGGCCTCTATCCGCGCATCCTGTCCGCCGGGCAGCATCTGCTTCGGGTGGTCAACGATGTGCTGGACTATTCGCGCATCGAGGCCGGCAAGTGCACGGTGGAGAGCCAGCCCTTCGATCTTGCCGCCACTGTGGCGCAGGCGGCGCAGTTGCTCGAGCCTCAGGCGCTGGCGCAAGGCATCTCGCTGCGCGTGGAGTGGACCCCGGGGTCGCGTGCGCATGTGCTGGGGGACGGGCAGCGTGTCCAGCAGGTGCTGGTGAACCTCTTGTCCAACGCCGTGAAGTTCACCGACCGGGGCCACGTCGTCCTGCGCACCACCGTTGAGGGCGCGCGCCACGTCTTTGAGGTGTCCGACACCGGCATCGGCCTCACACCCGAACAGATCTCACGTCTGTTCCAGCCCTTCGAGCAGGCCGACAACTCCAGCACCCGCCGCCATGGCGGCACCGGGCTGGGTCTGGTGATTTCGCTGCACCTGGCCCGCGAGATGGGGGGCGACATCACGGTGCGCAGCAAGCCCGGGCAGGGCAGCACCTTCGTCTTCAGCGTCACCCTGCCCGAGTCGCAGGTGCGCGACACCCAGCCTGGCGCTCTGATCGGCGCCACGGGCCGGCTTCATGGATTGAGCGTGCTGGCGGCTGAGGACATGGAGGTCAACCGCTTCCTGCTCGCTCGCATCCTGGAACAAGAGGCCGCCCAGGTGCAGTTTGCCGAAGACGGCGTCGCGGCCGTGCAGGCCGTTCAGGAGCAGGCTCGGCCCGCACCGGGGGCCGAGCCGAGGGTCGCGCCCTTCGATGTCGTGCTGATGGACCTGCAGATGCCGGCGATGGACGGTTTCGAGGCCACCCGGCGCATCCGGGCGATCCGGCCGGACCTGCCGGTCATCGGACTGACGGCCCATGCCCTGCCGGAGGAGCGTGCACGCTGCCTGGACGCCGGCATGGCCGGCCATGTGGCCAAGCCAGTCGATGTCGAGGAGCTCGTCGCTGCCATCCAGCGGGCCTGCAGATCCCGCGCCCTGAACCCCTCAGCGTCAGCGGCAACTGCACCGACATCGCTGCCGGCACCCCGCCAGGCCCCGGCCATCGACTGGGCTGCGGTGGCGGCCGGCCTGGGCGCGACGGAAGCCTTCCTGGATCAGTTGGCCGAGAGCCTGCTCAAGAACCTGGGGCCGAAGCCGGCGGCGCTGCGCAGCGCCATGCAGCAGGGCGACATGCCCGCCCTCATGCGCGAAGCCCACAGCATCAAGGGCGTGGCCGGCAACCTGAGGGCCGAAGCCGCGTTTGCGGTGGCGCGCAGCGTCGAAAACGCCGCGCGCCAGGGGCATCGGGAATGCCTGGATCAGGCTTTGGTTCTGGCGGAGGCCGTGGAGCAGATGCTGGCAGCAGCACGTCAGCGGGTGGAGCGCCCGCGCTGAGCCGTGTGGCCGGTCCCGCCTGGCCGGGCCGGGCTTTGCGCTGAGACCCGACCGGGACCTTGACCAGGCTCAAGGGAGTTGCGCGGTTCCCTTCACACAATGTGTGCAGGGATCTGTGCGCCATGGGAGCGGCACTCGGCCCGGGACAGACACCTCTGATGACCTCTCTCGAACTGCTGGGGCTGATCACCGCGGCCATGCTCCTGCAAATGGCGCTGGGCATCGGCGTGGTGCTGCGGCGCCGGCAGGCGACTTCCCGTGCGCTTCGGCCTGGCACCGTCTCGCCTTCGCCAGGACGTGCAGACAAGGCCGACGACACGGCCAGCGCCTGGGCCGGATGGCGCGAATTCCGCGTCGTGCAACGGGTGCTGGAGGACCTGCAAGGTGCCCAGTGCTCCTTCTATCTGCAGCCTGTGGACGGCCAACCCTTGCCGGACTTCAGGCCGGGCCAGTACCTCACGTTCCGTCTCGACCTGGGCACAGGCGCCGTCCCTTGTGCAGCAGCCTCGCGCACCCTCACGCGTTGCTACTCCCTCTCCGACGGCCCGAGTCCCGCCCATTACCGCATCACCATCAAGCGCATGCCCGCCCCCGCAGAGCAGCCGGCCGAGCGGCCGGGTCTCGCTTCCACCCACTTCCACGATCACGTGCAGGTGGGGGACGTGCTGCGCGTGAAGGCCCCGGCGGGGCACTTCTTCATCGACCCCGATCCTGACGTGCCGGTGGTGTTGATTGGCGGCGGCATCGGCATCACCCCCATGATGAGCATGCTGCGCTGGTGCGTGCAGCACCAGCCGCAGCGGCCGGTGCACCTGTTCTACGGCTTGCGCAGCAGCCGGGACCATGCCTTCAAACGGGTGCTGGAAGACCTGGCCACCTCGGCACCATCGCTGCGCCTGCATGTCGTCTACAGCCGGCCTGGGGCTGAAGACTTGCTGGGGCGCGACTACCAGCACCTTGGTCATGTGGAGGTGGACCTGCTGCGCCGCACCCTGCCGCACGGCAGGCACCAGTTCTACGTCTGCGGCCCGGCCGCGATGATGCAGACCCTGGTGCCGGCGCTGGCCGATTGGGGCGTGGCAACGGCGGACATCCACTACGAGGCGTTCGGTCCGGCCTCCGTGAAGGTGCCCGGGCTCCCAGGCGAACCCTTGACGGCCGCAGCCGCGAGCTTCGAAGTGAAGCTGCAGCGTTCAGGCCGCACCCTCACGTGGAACGGCCAGGAGACTTCGCTGCTGGAGTTTGTGGAACGTCACGGGGTGGAGGTGGCGTCGGGTTGCCGCTCGGGTGGCTGCGGCAGTTGCGAGACCCGGCTGCTGGAGGGCCGGGTGCACTACCCACAAGCACCTGATCATGAGGTGGCCCCGGGCCACTGCCTGCTGTGCGTGGGCCGGCCGGCTTCGGCGCTGGTGCTGGAGGCTTGATGCTGCAGAAGACCCAAAAGGCCCGACTCCTGCGGCGTGAAGTGCTGCCCTTCGTGGCCAGTTTTGCGCTGCTCGCGCTGCTGGCGCTGGCGCTGGACGGCCTGCTGCACGCGCTGGACCTGCTGTGGGTGGGGCGATGGCTGGGGATTCCCGGCACGCTGCTGATCATCGCCTCCACCGTGTATTCGCTGCGCAAGCGCAAGCTCATCCGTCGCGGCCAGCCGGCCCAGCTGCTGAGGTGGCACGAGTCGCTCGCGTGGCTGGGCTCGTTGCTGGTGCTGGTGCATGCCGGCGTGCACTTCAACGCCATCCTCGGCTGGCTGGCGGTCTGGGCCATGCTGATCAATGTGGGCAGCGGCCTGACGGGCAAGTTCCTGCTGGAACGATCACGTCGTCGCATGGAGGAAGCCCGGCAGCGCCTGCGCGCGGGGGGCCTGCCCGAGGCCGAGCTCGAGAACCAGCTGTACTGGGACAGCCTGACCTTTGACGCCGTCAAGCAGTGGCGCGTGGTGCACTTTCCCATCACCCTGGCCTTTGCCGTGCTGGCCACGGCGCACATCGTGGCCGTCTTCCTGTTCTGGGGTTGGAATTGAAGAAGAAGCGCCCGGTCCTGCTGATCGTCATCGCGCTCAATCTGGTGGCGCTGATCGCCTTGGCCTTCGCCTACCCGCACCTGATGGTGAGCCCGGGGCCGCTGGTGAAGGGGCACGAGGAACTGGCTACCGACTGCTTTGCCTGCCACGCGGCCTGGCGTGGTGCGTCCACCCAGCGCTGCACGGCGTGCCACGCCGTGGCCGATGTGGGCCTGAAGACCACCCAGGGTGTGCCGATCCCGAACCGCACGGTCAAGGTCTCGTTTCACCAGCAGCTCATCGAGCAGGACTGCATGGCCTGCCACAGCGACCACCAGGGGCCCCGGCTCACCCAGCGCAGCCGCAAGCCGTTCTCGCACGCCTTGCTCCTCGCCTCCGTGCGCGAGCAGTGCTCGTCATGCCACGTGGCCCCGAAGGACACGATGCACCGGTTCGTGCAGGCCGAGTGCAGCCAGTGCCACGCCTCCCAGGCCTGGAAGCCCGCGACCTTCGACCACACCCGCTTGTTCGTGCTGGACCGCGATCACAACGCAGCCTGCGAGACTTGCCATCAGAACCATGACTACAGCCGCTACACCTGCTACGGGTGTCACGAGCATTCGCAGGCCAAAGTCCGCGCCAAGCACCTCAAGGAAGGCATCCGGGACTTCCAGAACTGCGTCGAGTGCCATCGCGACCCCGGTGTGGAGCCGAAGGAGCACGGGGGTCGGGAGCGGGGCCGGCGCGAGCGGGATTGAGCGCGGGTCCCAAGGCGATGGCGTCCCTTGGGGGGGCGCAGTCAGTCGTGCGCCCCGGGCGGCTCCTTCAACTCGGCCAGCATCTTCTGCGCCTCGGCTGACAGGGCGGTCAGGGCGCGGCCCAGCACCGCGTAGTCAGCGTCGTCCAGACTGGCCCGCAGACGGTCCTGCCGGGACTGCGAACCCACGATGCCCTGGCGCAGGACCTGGGTGCCTGCCTCGGTCACAGTCAGACGCTGGCGGCGCCGATCGGCCTGGTCGCTGTCCATGGCGATCAGCCCCTTGTCGACCAGCTCATAGCTGGCACGACTGACCTGGCTGTGGTCCAGGCGCGTGGCTGCAGCCACCTGTCCTGAAGTGGAGGGCCCCAAGCGGTTGAGCATCACCAGCACCCGCCACTGCCGGCTTGACAGCCCCAACTCCTGGCTCACCGAGCCCTCCACCACGCGCGACAGAAGTTGCGACAGAACCGAGACGCGGAAGGTGATCAGCTCCTCGGGTTCGTGCCGGCGCAGCGCTGACGCGCTCACCATAGCGGTCTTTTTACTTGTCATGGCAATACTTGCTGTAGCACGTAAACTTCCGTATCCTGCGGGTGCACAGACCCACTTCACGGAGACTTTCATGCATTCTGCGCCGCGACGCATCCTCCTGGCAGCTGCTTTGGCAGCCTCACTGTCGGCGCCCACGTGGGCCGACACGTTTCCCAGCAAGCCCATCACGTTGGTGGTGACGCAGGGCGTGGGTTCGGGCAGTGACATCACGGCTCGGCTGCTGGCGGGCTACCTCGGCCCTGCGCTGGGGCAGTCGGTGGTGGTGGAGAACCGGGCGGGTGCCTCCGGCATCCCGGGCCACCAGTCGGTCGCCCGTGCCGCCCCTGATGGCTACACCTTGCTCTTCACGTCCACGGCTGGGCTGTTTGTCGTGCCGGTGATGAATCCCAACGCAAAGTACAGCCTGGCCGATTACGTGCCCGTGTCACCCGTGATGCGCGCGCCGTTTGCCGTGCTGGTAGCCAACACGCCGCAGGCGCCCAAGACCCTGCCGGAGTTGTTGAGCAGCCTGCGAGCCAAGCCGCAGAACTTTGCCTCTGCCGGTGTGGGCACCATGACCCACCTGGGTACCGAGTTGGTGTTGCGTCGGGCCGGCGTGCAGGCCACCCATATACCCTACAAGGGCAGCGGAGCAGCCTTGACCGACCTGATGGGCGGCCAGGTTCTGTTCGCCACCGACTCCCTCACCGCGGCCATGGCCCACATCCGCAGCGGCAAGCTGCGCGCCCTGGCCACGACAGACCTGGCGCGGGAGGGCTCGCTGCCCGATGTGCCCACGCTGGCGGAGGCCGGCATTCCTGGCGTGCAGGTGGCGGCCATCGGGGGCTTGTTTGCGCCCAAGGGCACGCCAAAGGACGTGGTGGACAAGATTGCCGCGGCCACGGCCAAGGTTCTCGCCTTGCCGGATGTGGTGCAGCGCTTTGCCGCCGTGGAGACCGATCCGCTCAGGGTCAGCATCGGCGCCTTCAATGACCTGCTGCGCAAGGAGGCCGAGGTGTGGAGCCCTCTGGTGCAGCAACTGGGGCTGAAGCAGGAATGAGCCGCGCCCACGCCTTGCCCCGGCAGCCCCTGGCCTCGGAGGCTGCGGGCCCCTTGCAGGGTGTGAGGGTGCTGGACCTCTCCCGCCTGGTGGCAGGCAACATGCTGACCCTTCAGCTGGGAGACTTTGGTGCAGACGTGATCAAGGTGGAAGCCGCGGGGTCGGGTGACACGCTGCGCGAGTGGTGTGAACCGCACCCCGAGCACCCTGAGGGCTTTGACGGCTGGTGGCGCATCTACGCACGCAACAAGCGCAGCCTGGCGCTGGACTTTCGCAATGCCCAGGCCATGGACTGGCTGCGGCGCCTGATCGCCTCCGCGCAGGTGCTGGTGGAGAGCTTCCGTCCCGGGACCCTCGAGGCCATGGGCCTGGCCCCGGATGCCTTGCTGGCGCTGCAGCCCGGCCTGGTGATCGTGCGCCTGTCCGGCTGGGGTCAGACAGGCCCGTACCGGACGCTGCCAGGTTTCGGCAGCTTGATTGAGGGCTTCAGTGGCTACGCGCACAAGCATCGCGATGCCCGTGGCGAGCCCCAGTTGCCCCACATGGCGCTGGCGGACATGGTGACCGGGCTCACGGGTGCGTTTGCCACCCTGGCCGCCTTGCGTGAAGTCGAGATGCGCGGCGGACGCGGCCAGGTGGTGGACCTGTCTCTGCTGGAACCGATGCTGGCCATCATGGGGCCTGACGTGGCTGCCTATGCCGCGACAGGCACTGATCCGGAGCCTGGCCGCAAGATCGCATCACCCCGGGGCAGCTACCGTTGCAAGGACGGCCTGTGGGTGTCGATGTCCGGTTCCACGGAAACCATGGCCCGGCGCGTGTTCGATGCCATCGGTCAGGTTGCGCTGTTCGAGGATCCGCGCTTTGGCACCAACGCTGCAAGGCTGGCGCATGACGCGGAGGTGGACCGCCTGGTGTCGGACTTCATTGCCACGCTGGACCAGGCCGAATGCCTGGCGCTGTTCCGCAGCAAGGGCGTGACCGTCGGCCCCGTCTACGCACCGCCGCAATTGCTGAACGACCCGCATGTGGCGGAGAGGGGGGTTTATGTGCAACTCGACGCGGCTGAAGGCGAGCCTCCCACGGTGATGCACCAGGTCACGCCGCGGCTGCAGGGCACGCCCGGCAGTATTCGCCGCCA
This sequence comes from Burkholderiales bacterium, assembly GCA_947464185.1. Classification (GTDB taxonomy): domain Bacteria; phylum Pseudomonadota; class Gammaproteobacteria; order Burkholderiales; family Burkholderiaceae_C; genus Rubrivivax. The sequence goes on along the minus strand of CANHVY010000002.1, from coordinate 41,838 downwards.
TGCGCCGCGCCGCGGTCAGCACACGCGGGAGTTGCTCGCCGAACTGGGGGCCACAGATGCTGAGGCCGAGGCTCTGCAAGGCCAGGGGGTGATCGAATGTCGATGAGCCTGCCCGTTCACACCGACGCCTTCCGGGAGCCTTCCCCCCGGCCTTCGCTCACGGCCTGCCGGTCCCTGCTGTTCCTGCCCGCCACCGCCGAGCACATGCTGGACAAGGCGCCGCAACGCGGCGCCGATGCTTTGATCGTTGACTTGGAAGACTCCATTGCGCCAGAACGCAAAGCCGAAGCACGACCCATGGCCCGGGCCGCGGTGCGGTCGCTGGCGTCTCGCGGCGCAGCGGTGCTGCTGCGGGTCAACAGCGCGCCCGCCTTGTGGCGGCTTGACTTGCAGGACATGCCCTGGCAGGACCTGGCTGCCGTGATGCTGCCGAAGGTGGAGACGCCGCAGCAGGTGGATGCGCTGACACAGGCCCTGGCCGAGCAGTCTGGCGGCCGTGCGCCGCACGTGGTGGCCTTGTTGGAGACCCCGCGAGGGGTGCTGGCCGCCGCCAACGTGGCCCGACATCCGGCCCTCGTGGCCCTGGGCTTCGGCGCCGAGGACTATGCCGCCGCGCTGGGGGTGGTACCGGTACCGCTGGCGCTGGCCTGGCCTGCGCAGCAGGTCATCACCGCGGCGCATGCCTTCGGTCTGCAGTGCTGGGGCCTTGCCGACAGCATTGCAGAGGTACAAGACATGGTGGCGTTTGAGAAGGCCGTGTTGATGGGGCGAGCCATGGGATTCACCGGCTCGGTCTGCATCCATCCCAGGCAGGTCCCCGTGGTGAACGGTGGCTTTTCGCCCAGCGCGGACGAGCTGCGCTGGGCGGCGCAGGTGGTGGCCGCCGATGAGGCTGCTGCGGCGGCGGGCTTAGGAGCGGTACTGCTGGACGGACGGATGATCGACCGGCCCATCGTGGAACGCGCCCGGCGGTGGCTGGCCAGCACCCGGTGAGCGCGAGGCTGACTGAAGGCCGTTGGGTGACCTCCTGGGCTGCGTCGGCGCAGGGGGCGTACCCGGTTGGATCCACCATCGCCCAACCGGACCTGCGCGCCGCGCTGCCTGAGCCGACCGAAGGCCTGCGCGACCAGTCACTGCGCATGATCCTTCGCCCTGCCCTGTGGTCGTCAGGCTGGCGGCTTCGCCTGAGCAATGTGTTCGGGCAGCGCGAACTGCGATTGCGCGGCCTGCACCTGGGGCTGCACTGGGGGGGTGGCGCGTTGGTGCCTAGCACCAGTGTGGCCTTGCCTGACCAGACCGTTGCACCCGGCCGCGCCGTGTGGACGCCGGCTGTCGAACTGCCTTGGGCTTCTGCACCGAATGCTGAAACCTTTCTGGGTCGCGGCCTGGCCTTGAGTGCCTCGGTCGAGGGCGCGAGCGGGCCGGCCACCTGGCATGCCAAGTCCATGGGTACCTCGTACCTGTCGGCGCCGGGTGACCGGGAGGCCGCGGCGCAGGACAGTGAACTCGGCCTTCCTCACACCACCACATCCACCTTCTTCGTCGATGCGCTGGACGCCTGGCTGCCTGCCCCGGCGCGCGCGCTGGTGGCGCTGGGAGACTCGCTGACCGACGGCACGGCCACCACGCTCAATGGACAGGACCGTTGGACCGACGTGCTGCAGCGCTGTTGGTGGGCCGCCGGCCGTCGAGACCTGGCTCTGGTCAACGCGGGCATCGGGGGCAACCAGGTGGTGGGGCCGCCAGCCTCCGCCGGCCCGTGGCGGGGAGGGCCATCCGCCCTGGACCGACTGCAGCGCGATGTGCTGGATCTCTCGGGCGTGGACACCGTGATCTGGATGCAGGGCATCAACGACTTCAGCGACAACGGCGGTGCTGAGGCCGACGCGGTGATCGCGGCGATGCGCTCGGCCGTTGGTCAGTTGCGTGCGAGTTGGCTGAAGGTGGTGGGTGCCACGGTGCCCTCGGCCTTGCATGGCACCCGCCCCGGCCATGGCGGCGTCGAGCAGGACGCCCGCAGGCGGGCCTTCAACGCGTGGATGCGATCAGGCGGGCTCTTCGACGTGGTGGCTGACGTGGACGCCGTGTTGACCGACCCCGTCACCGGCTGCCTGCGTGCCGAGTTCAATGGAGACAGCACCTGGGGCGAGCCGGGTGACGGTGTGCACCCCAACCGTGCGGGGCATGCCGCCATGGCCCGCTGCTTCTTCTCGGCACTGGGCTGAGGGTGCAGTCGTCAGGCCGCGCCTGGCCCAGGCGATGTCCCTGTGTGCAGGCTCGGCGGTGGACCCGAGTCACCCTGCCGCAGCTGACCCTTGCTGGGTGCGGTACCACTCCATGATCTGCTCGCCCGTCCACATCACCGCGCCCGGGTGCGACAGGACGTGGTCGTACAGGGCTTCCAGCTACTTGATGCGGTGCGGCACCCCGGTGAGGAAGTGGTGGATGGAGATGGCCATCGCCTTGGCCGATGCGGCGCCCTGCTGGTACGGCCGGCCGAAAGTCATGTGGGGCCTGTTTCAGCCCGACGAGTCCGGATGCGAGACGGCGGTGACGCGGTCCCTGCCCGTTTCCTTGCTGCGGTACAGCGCGGTGTCGGCCCGGGCAATACCCTCATTCAGCGCCTCACCCTCCCTCGCCTGCGTAGCGCCCAGTGACACGGTGACGCGCAGTTCAGGTTGTGAGGCGGCCAGGGGCTGCCCGGCGATGGACGCGCGGATGCGCTCGGCCACCACCAGGCCGCCGGCCAGGTCGGTGCGGGTCAGCAGCAGCAGGAACTCTTCGCCCCCCCACCGGGCGACCACATCGTGGTTACGGCAGCATCCGCGCAGGCATTCGGCCACGCCCACCAGCACCTCGTCGCCCACGGCGTGGCCGTACGTATCGTTGATGTTCTTGAAGTGGTCCACATCCACCAGCAGCAGAACCATGGGCTCCAACCCTGATCCCTGCGCCGCCCGTTGCTCGGCCTGCGCCCAGAAGTGGCGACGGTTGGACAGCCGGGTGAGGGGGTCGCGCGTGGCCATGTCCTCCAGGCGGCGCTGTGCGGCGCGTATCAGGCCGACATAGGCTATGGTGATGGCGGCGAAGATGGCGAACACGATCGACACGTTCAGTGCGTGCACGATGTCCAGGCTGAGCGGCGACACCGGCTGTAGCGGCCCCACGGCGCTGCACAGCCGCTCCAGCCCGATGTAGAAGGTCAGCAGCAACACGATTGCAGGCACTGCCCGGCGCGGCCGGGTGCTGGCGGCGATGCCCGGGATGAACATCATGAGGAAGTAATGGAAGCCGCTGGCCCAGCCGATGACCAGCGAGCCCAGCGCCGCGTGGCCCAGCACCTCGATCCACATCAGCCATACGGAGGCGGGATGCAGCCGGTCACGGCTGAGCCGCCAGGCCAGACCGTACAGGGCGATGCTCACCAGATTGATCCACTGCAACACGGGCGAGCCGATCGCCCAGAAGAGCAGGAAGTAGCCTGCATCGGTGAGGGCGGCCAGCACCGTCACGCGGCGCAGGGTCAGCCACATGGCGTCACGCGCCTGTGAGTGCGGGCGCTCGGCCGTTAAGGGTGGAGGCTGCACAGTGGCGGTCGGGTCGGAGGCGCTCATGATCCTCGAAAGATCATACAGGCCCGAGGGTGACGACCCCTGCCTACTCCGGCAGGATGCGTTGATCCCTGATCAGGCGACCCCACTTGGCGTGGTCATCTCGCTGGGTACGCGCCAAAGCCGCCGGGGACGATGCCACGGGCTCCATGCCCAGCACGTTTAGGCGTTCGCGGATGTCGGGCATGGTCAGGATGGCGCTCAGGTGCTGATGCATCAAGGTCACCGTACTGTCGGGTGTGCCTGCATTGGCGTACAAGCCCAACCAGCCGACGCCCTCCACGTCGGGTGCGCCAGATTCAGCAAGGGTCGGCACGTCGGGCAACTGTGGCGCACGCTGCGCGCCCGTGACGGCGAGGATCTTCAATCGACCTGACTGCACATGGGCCAGGGTGGAGGCCAACGTGTCGAACATGACCTGGATCTGGCCGGCCATCAGGTCCGACCTGGCTTGCGATTCCGAGGCGTAACCGATCCATGTGAGATCCGCGCCTGCCCGCTGCTTGAGCAACTGACCGGACAGGAAAGGCACGCCACCACGCCCTCCCACGCTGGCGTAATTGATGCGGCCGGGTTGTTGCTTGGAAAGCGCGATCAGCTCTCGGACATTGTTGACCCCGAGCTTGCTCGACACGGTCAATACCACGACGTTGTTGACGAGCAGCGACACCGGCAGGAAGTCCTTGCCCGGGTCGTAGGGCAGACGTGAGTTGAAGTGAGGGTTGATCGTCATGATCCCGGCATTGCCCAGCAGAAAGGTGTGGCCGTCTGATGCCGACTTCATGGCGGTTGCCGCGATGGCGCCATCCGCGCCGGGCCTGGATTCCACCACCACGGGCTGACCCGTGCGGGCTTGCAGCTTCTCGCCCAACATCCGAGCCAGCACCTCGGAGGAAGAGCCTCCAGGCGCAGGCACGATCAACTTGATCGCCCGGTCAGGCCAAGCCTGCGCCAGCGCCTGCCAAGGCAGGGCCATACTCATTGCAGCGGCAGACCACAAGAGGCAGCGACGACGCGAATCTGGAGTGTGAGAAACCATAGGCTCCGATCGTGGTTGCGGTATACAGACCACCGCATACAACATTATGAAATAAGAAGTTGCGTTACCAATATATAAACATTTAGTCAATACCGCGACAGATCGGGATCCGTGACGCCATCAGGTGCCTGACTGCGGCTGTCGTCCGTCGCGACGTGCCCGGGCTTCTCGCGAGGCCCGGGTCGCGTGGTCAATCCCCCTGGGCGCTGGCGTCGCCAACGGTTTGGAGCGGCACCGTCAATGGGTCGTAGGGATACAGCCACTCGTTGCGCGACCTGGCGATATTGCGGTCGTGGAAGGCCTGACGCATTTCGTCGGCGTTGTCGATCTGGTAAAGCTGGCCCATCGCGGTCGACTCCTCCACCACACGCCTGGTGCGCGGCGCACGGTGTTGCTCGTAGACGCGAAGGCGCTCCTCAAGCGGAAGGTCAAGCTCCAACGCGCGGGCCAGCACCCCGGCATCTTCGATGGCCATCGCAGCGCCCTGCGCCATGTAGGGCAGCGTGGAATGCACCGCGTCGCCCAACATCGTCACACGCGGTGTGCTCCACACCATGGCCGGCACGCGGCTGTTCAACGCCCAGCGGAAGCACTGGTCGCGGTCGGCGGCCTCCACGACGGCACGCACCATGGGGTGCCAGCCTGCGTAGTCGCTGTCGAGCTCGGCCCAGGGCCGGGCGGCCGTCCAGGACTCTTCTTCCCACGGCCGTGCCACGCAGCCCACGAAGTTGATCAGCTGACCACCTCGCAGGTAGTACATCACGCCATGGTTGTGCGGCCCGCACCAGATGGTGGACACGATGTCGGTTTGCAGCTCCTTGGGCACCCGGTCCACCGGCACCAGCACGCGCCAGACCACCTGCCCTGTGAAGACAGGGCGGTCGGGGCCGAGCACGTGTTGCCGCACACGGGACTTGATGCCGTCAGCGCCGATGACGAGCTCGGCCCGCAGCGTCTGCCCTGAGGCCAGCTCCACGCCGGCTTCCTGGCCGTTCTCGTGCACGCCGCACACTGCAGCGTCCAGCTGAATCGCATCGGCAGACTGCTGCAGCAGTGCATCGACCAGGGCGGCGTGAAGATCACGCCTGTGCATCTGGTAATAGGCTGCACCATGCTTCTCGCGGTGGGCGTCGCCCAGGGGAATGCGATGCAGCAACTCACCACTGTCGAAACGACGGAACTCGAATGCCTTGGGGAGAACCCCTGAGGCCTTCAACGCGGGTTCCACGCCGATGGCGTTGAGCACCTTGACGGCATTGGCGCTCATCTGAATGCCGGCGCCCACTTCCCCCAGGGACTTGGCTTGCTCCAGCACGCGCACTCGATGCCCACGCTGCGCCAGTCGCACCGCAGCGGTGAGCCCCCCGATGCCGGCGCCCACGATGAGGATATCCATGGATTTACAGATCGGTTCTTAATTAGAACCAACAGTGTAAATAAAAACACACTGACGTGAACCTGCCAGCTGGACGCTGTTGCGGCCTGGTGTCAGGTCCTTGCGCCTGGCGCGAAGCCCAAAGCCTCGGAGACGGCCCGCGCCGCCGATACCAGTTCGGGCGCTACGCGCTCGATCAGACCATCGGTCAGGCGGCTGGCTGGGCCCCGTATGGCCAGACAACCCTCAAGGGCGCCAGTGCGTCCGAACACGCCCGCAGCCAGCGCACGTATGCCCGTGACACATTCCTCGTTGTCCAGCGCCCAGCCTCGGGCTCGCACCCGCTTGACCTCGGCACGAAGTTTTTCCGGGCTCGTGATGGTGCGGGGTGTGATGGCAGGCAGGCCGGTGACGAGCACCTCGTCGAACAGGGAGTCAGGCCCGTAGGCCAGCATCACCTTGCCGGAGGCCGTGCTGTGCATGGATTCGGCGTCGCCCACGTTGGCTGTCACACGCATGGGCTGACGACTTTCCAGCGGCACGGACACCACGGTTTCGGTGCCGCGGCGCACGACGAACATGACGGTCTCGTCGCAGATGTCGCGCAAGTTCTCCATCCAGGGACGCGCGGCCTCGCCGGCTGGCACCTCGCGCAGGTTCTGGCTGGCCAGGCCGATCAGCCCGGGGCCCAGGCGGTACTTCTTGGTCGCCGGGTCCTGCACCAGAAACTCTTCGGTGGCCAAGGTCCGCATCAGCCGGTAGGCGATGACCTTGTCCATGCCGAGCAGTCGGGCGACATCGCTGGCGCCCAACTCACCCGCTGCAGGAGTGAACTGCTTGAGGATGTTCAGTGCTTTAGCGACAGTCTTGCTCATGAACCTGGGAGGGCCGAGGGGTCGCTGTAACTATAGTTGAAACGCCCCCGGGCCCTCCGCAAGACTCCCCGAGCAGCCGTCAGAAGCTGGCACCGAAGGTCAAACCCACTGTGCGCGGATCGCCGATCTGAGCCTCCATCGTTCCGGAGGTCTCGAACTTTGACTTATTCTGGAAGTAGATCTTGTCGTTGGCGTTCTTGATCCAGGCCTGGAGCCTGTACTTCTGCTGCGGGCCGAAGCGAAGGCCTGCCTGAATGTTGACCACGGAGTAGCCATCGGCGCGCTGCAGGTTGTCGTTCTCCAGCGTGAAGAAGCGGGCACCCCGGTAGCTGATGTCACCGCCCAGGCTCAACACCATGCCGTTGCCGATCTCGGCCTCCCTGCGTACGGCGATGCTGGCCGTCAACCGAGGTGCGTTGGTGAGCACCTTGCCTGTGTAGTTGGTGCCGTCGGTCTTGCCGTCGTCGATCTTGGTGGACATCCAGCCGGCATTGGCATCGATGCTCCATCCGGTAGCCGGTCGCGCATTGATCTCAAGTTCCAGGCCACTGACATGCGACTTGGGCACGTTGATGACCGCTGCATACACCTCGCCACCGATGCTGCGCACCGACAACAGTTGCTGATCGCGATAGTCGTAGTAGTAGCCTGTGACGTTCAGCCGAAGCTTGCGGTCCATCAGGGCGCCCTTCCACCCTGCCTCGTAGGCAAGCAACTTCTCGGGGTTCACGGGTGTGAAGAAGCCCGGGTTCGGGCGGTTGGTGCCGGCCACGATGCTCGTGGCCGGAGCGGCGCTGAAGCTGCCCGCCTTGAAGCCTTCTGACACATTGGCAAACACCATGGAGTCCTTGCCAAGATTCAGCTTGGTACCCAGTTTCCAGCCCGCCTGATTCCAGGAAGCGCCATAGGGCGAGCCGACATAGGTGTCCGATCCCGTGGCGCCGGCAAAGCCTTGCACAAAGGGCGTGGCCAGCAGCCTTGCCGTGCTGATCGGGTCCTGCCCGGTGATCGGCCCCAGGGCCGCCCGGGTGTTGGCGTCCAGAAGGCTGCGCCGCACGGAGGTGTTATTGCCTTCGGTTTCCTCGCTTGTCAGGCGCAGGCCGACCAGGGCAGTCCAGTCGCGGCTCAAGTCGTGCTCCAGCTCGCCGTAGGCCGATTGCACTTTGTTGGACTGATCAAGACTGGTGGAGAAGATGCGCTGGTCAGGCCGGAAGTACTGCACCGAGGTGGTGTTGCCCAGCAAGTTCTCCTTGAAGAAGAAGACACCTCCGATCCAGCGCGTGGCCGCGTTGGCTGGTGAGGTCAGGCGCAGCTCCTGGCTGTACTGCTTGGCCTGGCTCAGCTGGAAGAAGTCGAAGCCGAAACTGCCCAAAGTCTGCGGCCCGGCATCGATGTCCTCGGCTTTCTTGTACCGGTTGCCCTCAAAGGCGGTGATGGAGGTGAGCTTGAGCTTCCCGATGTCCTGGTTCACCGTCAGCGAGACCCCATTGGAACTGACCTTCTCGATGGGCGAGCGAAGGCTCGCGCTGAAGGTGGTGGTGTCGGCCGGGTCAGACTTGATGCCGGTGCGCGAGACGCAGTTCGAGCCCAGGCCGATCAGGGCGTCAGCGCACAGCAGTGCCGCGTTGGTCGTGGCATTGCCAGCCGCCGTCTGCAGACCCAGCATCTTCCACAGCTTGTTGGTCTGGTCGACCTCCTCGGCATGCACCTTCAGCAACACGTTCGTCGCCTTGCTGGGCTGCCAGAGCCACTGGAAGCGGGCTGCGGTGGAGTCTCGGTTGTAGACCTTCTCGTTGAGATTGACGTTCGTGTAGACGCCGTCACGCTTTTGCGCCAGCACCGACAGGCGCAGCGCGCTGTTCGGTCCCAGGTCCAGCCCCAGCACACCATCGAAGTCGCGCTGTGCATAGCTGCCGAAGGTGATGGCAGCCCGGCCATTGAGGCCTTCCCCAAGTACCGGCCGTGCGGAGATGTAGTTCACCGCGCCCCCAGTGGTGTTGCGCCCGTACAGCGTGTTCTGCGGACCGCGCAAGACTTCCACACGCTCCAGGTCATACAGCTGCAGCACGTTGACGATGGGCGAGTTCAGCGACACCTCGTCGGCATACACCCCCACTGCGCTCACGGCGTTCACGCCCACACCCTTGGTGCCGATGCCCCGAACGTAGATGTTGGCGTTGGTGGACCCGTTGTTCAAGGTGATGTCGGCGCTCGGGATCCGGGCAAACAGTTCCTGCGAGCTCTTGATGCCTGCATCGTCGAGTTGAGTGCCAGCGATGGCCGACACAGCGATGGGCGTCTCCTGGATGGAGCCGGCGCGCTTGGTGGCGGTGATCACCACCGTCTCAGTGGTCTGGGCTTGCAGCGTTTGGACACAACCGCAGGCCGCCAGGGCGGCCACCAAGGTGTGCAACTTCGATGCGGGGCGTTGGCGTCGGATGAAGCGGGACGACATGCGTGAACTCCGAAAGTGGGGGATGGCTGGTGAAAAGAGTAGTTCTTATTGAGATTGCACGTTGATCATTGAGTGCAGAGTGAAAACAGAAAATAAGTAGATTCCCTAGGATTTCCCATCCACGCACGGGATCGTACGAGGATGAACGTGGAATCAGGTTCGCTTCAATCGTATCTTTCATACCAATACCATTGCCCTATAAGAAACTGCTGTTGTACATTGGTCAGGCACGCCAAGGCGCCCATCCTGTCGGACGGAGCCGACGAATCCGTGGTCTGAAGACCGAGCCATGACGCCCCTCCATCACGCCACCATGCCCCCAGCCAGCGCCAGCGAGATCCTGGTCATGTACGAGCGCATGCTGCTGATCCGGCGCGTGGAAGAGCGCCTGGGTGCAGATTTCAAGGCGGGCCACCTGATCGCGGGCGTGCATCTGTACAGCGGTCAGGAGGCTGTTGGGGTGGGGGTCTGCCAGCACTTGGGCACGGACGACTGGATCGCCAGCAACCACCGCGGGCACGGTCACTTTCTCGCCAAGGGGGGTGACGTCCGGGCCATGATGGCCGAGATCCACGCCAAGGTCACGGGCGTATGCAGAGGCATGGGCGGCACGATGCACGTGGCCGACCTGGGCAAGGGCATCCTGGGCGCCAACGGCATCGTGGGCGGCGGCATCAGCCTGATATGCGGTGCGGCCTTTTCGCAGTCCCTGCAAGGCAGGGGGTCAGTTTCCGTGGCGTTCTTCGGAGATGGCGCCTCCACCCAGGGCGTGATGAGCGAAGCGCTCAACCTCAGTGCGCTGTGGAAGCTGCCGATGATCTTCGTCTGCGAGAACAATCTCTTCTCCGAGTTCTCGCGGTCCGACACGGTGGTGGCTGGGCGCATCGTCGACCGCGCGGCGGCCTATGGTGTGCCGGGTGTGCAGGTGGACGGCAACGACCTGGACGCTGTTTGGGCGGTGGCCGGCCAGGCCGTGCGGAGAGCCCGTGCGGGGGATGGGCCCACCTTCATCGAGGCTTTCACCTACCGCATGGCGGGTCATGTCGAAGCCGAGACGGGCTTTCTGCAAGGGGCTCAATACCGCAGCAGCGACGAGGTGACGGCCTGGGCTGAACGCGACCCCATCCGGCGCTGCGCTGAGCGACTTGTGCAACGTGGGCAGGCCTCGCCGGAGCAGCTCGCGTTCATCGAGGAACGCGTGGCCGCCCAGGTGGCCGACGCCGTGCAGTTCGCACTGGACAGTCCGCCTCCGTCGCCTGAACAGGCGCTGGAGTTTATGTTCGCCTAAGGAAAGAGCAGGCTGCCATCATGACCAAGCGCCGCCTGATCCAGGCCATCAACGACGCCCTGGTGGAGGAGATGACGCGCGACGAACGCGTCATCCTCTTCGGTGAGGACGTCGAGATCAGCCTCTTTGGCGATACAAGGGGACTGGCGCAACGATTCGGCCCGGCCCGCATACGCAACACGCCGATCTGCGAAGCGCTGATCACGGGCATGGCGTTGGGAGCCGCGGCCGCCGGGCACCGGGTGGTGGCTCACATGATGTTTGCCAACTTCACCTACACAGGGTTCGACTCGATCGCCAACCAGGCGTCCAAGCTGCGCTACATGACCGGCGGGCAGGCCCGCTTGCCTGTCACCTACGTGGCGGCTTATGGTGGCGGAAGATCGATCGCCGCGCACCACTCCGACACACCTTACCCACTGCTGATGAACCTGGGCGGCATCCGCATCGCCGTGCCGTCCACGCCGGAAGACGCCAAGGGCCTGATGAAGGCCTGCATCCGAAGCGACAGCCCGTCGTTCTTTCTGGAGGCTGGTGGCCGGGGTGGCGAAATGGGCGAGGTGCCCGAAGGCGATTTCGTCACGCCCTGGGGCCAGGCCGCAGTGCGCCGCACGGGCGGCGACGTGACCTTGGTTGCTATCGGCTCCATGGTGAAGCTGGCCATGGCCGCCGCTGATGTGCTGTGCAACGAGCACGGCATCCACGCCGAGGTCATCGACCCGCGCACGCTGGTGCCCCTGGACGAGGCCTGCATCCTGACCTCGGTGGAGAAGACCGGCCGCCTGGTGTTGGTCGACGAGTCGCGCGACCGCTGCAGCGCCGCGAGCCACATCGCCGCCATCGTGTCCGACAAGGCCTTCTCATGGCTGCGTGCGCCGATCAAGCGGGTCACCGTCCCCGATGTAGCCATGCCCTACGCGCCCAACCTGGAGAGACTGGTGATGCCCAGCGTGGAACGCATCGTGGGCACCGTCAAGTCCTTGTCCGACAAACGTCTCTGAATCCCCATGAAAGTCAATCTCAAACTCTCGCGCGTTGGCATGAACATGGAGACCGCCACCATCAGCGCTTGGCATAAGCAGCCTGGAGAAACTTTCAGGAAGGGTGAGCCTCTGTACGAGATCGAGAGCGAGAAGGTCACGATGGAAGTGGAAGCGCCTTGCGATGGCAAGATGTTGGCCGTCACAGTGGCGGCGGGCGATGAAGCGACCGTCGGCGGTAACGTGTGCACCATCGACACGGACCCTGCCGCATGAACGCCCCAGATCAAACACACCTCGCCTTGGGTGCCAGGACGCAGGAGCTGGCCGAACGCGCCGCGCGTGTCATGCCCGGTCGGCAGAGCAATCTGCGGGCGCAGGCGGAGCCCTCGGTTTTCATCGAACGAGCGCTCGGCCAGCGTATGTGGGACGTCGACGGCAGGGAGCTGATCGACTTTGCTATCGGCATGGGCCCAGGCATCTGGGGGCATGGCAACCGGGAGTACCAGGACGCCCTGCATTCACAGCTCGAAAAGGTGTTTGTGGTGGCCTCGGGCATGCTGCAAACCGAGCCCGAGGTGCAACTGGCCGAGCGAATCGTCGAGCACGTCCCCTGCGCTGACCGCGTGCGCTTCGTTACCACCGGCTCCGAAGCCGTACAGATGGTGGTGCGCCTGGCACGCGCATTCACCGGCAGACGCCACTTCGTGCGCTTCGAAGGTCATTACCACGGCTGGCTGGACAACGTCCTGGGCGGCCGTATCAATGACGAGGCGGGCGCGCCACCCCATGCCCTGGAGAATCCGGCCGACCCGATGCACACAGAGGGCCGCGCCGAGTTCGCGATGCGCGAGTCGTTCAAGATCCCATGGAACGATGTCGAGGCGCTGGAGGCACTGTTCCAGGCGCATGGCCATGACATCGCGCTCGTGCTGATGGAAGCCGTGATGACCAACGGGGGCTGCTGCATTCCCCGGCCGGGCTACTTGGAGCGCGTTCGCGAGCTGTGCACAGCGTATGGCGTGGTGTTCTGCATCGACGAGGTGATCACCGGGTTCCGAATGGGGCTCGGCGGGGCCCAGGGCCATTACGGCGTGACGCCTGATCTGGCCAGCTTCGGGAAGGCCATCGCCGGCGGCATGCCGCTGGCAGCGGTGGCTGGTCGGGCTGACATCTTCGAGCTGCTGCGCACCAACGCCGTGGTGGGCGCGGGCACCTTCAATGCCGCACCTATGAGCATGACCGCCGGCCTGACGACGATGCGCATGCTCGAGCACGACAACGGCGCCGCCTACAGACACATCGACGCCATGCAGGCGCATTTCATGGGCGAGTTCAAGCGGCTGGGCCGCAAGCACGGCCACGAGTTGCTGGTGCAAGGCGTGCGCGGCGTCTTCTGCGTTCACTTCAGCGCTTTGCCGGTGGCCTATTCGGCACGTGACCTCGCCGCACACGCGGACCGTGCCCTGTCGGCCCGCCTCAGGGCGGCACTCATCCAGGAAGGTGTCTACGCAGGACGCGGTGACCGCTACTTCGTCTCGGCCGGGCTCACGGCCCCCGATCTGGAGGAGGGGCTGGCCAGAATCGATCGTGCCCTGGCACGTATTTGACGGGTCAGGAAACGCCGATGGGCAGCTCTCCTGTGGTCACCTCCGTGTTCCGAGAACCTCCCCGCGTGCTGCAAAACGCGCAGCCGAGTGCGCCGCTGGCCCTGGTGCTTGCGTTCGACGTGAGCGTGTCCGGCACACTGGAGTTGGTCGCCACGGGCGAGGGTGGCCCGCTGGTCTACCGCTGGGCTGTCGAGCCCGGCGCCCAGACGCTGCCCGTCATTGGCTTGAAGCCTGAGCGGCCCTACCGGTTCGAGGTGTTGCTGATGGATGCTCGGGGGCAACGGTTTGTCGCCGAGCCGCAAAGCGTACAGACGCCGGCACTCCCGCTGCCCAGCCTCGACTTTCCGCCGCTGCGGGTGCACCGTGCCGAGCGCGCCCGCATGGAACCGGGCCTGACGTTACTGAGCGTGCGGCGGCGCGCGCTCGGCCGCTCGCACCGCATGACGCCCGAGCAGCGCCGCTTCACCACCGAGTGGGGCCTGATCCTGGCGCTCGACGAGGATGGTGACATCGTGTGGTTCTACCGCAGCCCCTCGCGCATTGCCGGGGTAGCTGCGCTGGATAACGGCCACCTGTTCTTCCATACCGTACGCAACAGCCCGACCGAAATCGACTGGCTGGGACGGACCTTGCGCTGCTGGGGTGCCGCCCATGGACCGAACCCGATGCCGGCTGGAGCCATTCCGGTGCAGGCTGTGACGCTGCATCACCAACCGGACGCGCTGCCCAACGGCAACTTCCTGTCGCTGAACGCGGTGCCGCGCCGCATCGAGGGGTACTACACGAGCGAAACCGACGCCACCGCGCCCCGCCTCGCCCAGTGGGTGATGGGTGATGAAGTGATCGAATTCAACCCACAGGGCGAGGTGGTATGGCGCTGGAACTGCTTCGACCACCTGGACCCGTTCAAGATCGGCTACGACACGTTCTGGTCGTACTGGTGGGTGCGCGGATTCCCGCAGCACCTGGACTGGACGCATGGCAACGGCGTTCACCACGACCCGCGCGACGATTCAGTACTGCTGTCCTTGCGCAACCTTGATGCGGTGCTCAAGATCGACCGGCCAAGTGGCGAAATCCGCTGGATCCTGGCCCGCGACATCGGCTGGTCCGAAGCATTGCGGGCCAAGTTGCTGAAGCCGGTCGGCGAGGAGTTCATCTGGCCGAGTCACCAGCACAACCCGCGCCTGACACCCGACGGCCACGTCGTGCTGTTCAACAACAACGTGCACCAGGCCATCCCCTTCACTGGCGAGCGCGTGAAGAGTGCGGCCGAGTCGCTGAGCCGGGCGGTTGTCTACGAAATCGACGAGACCGCGCGCACCGCTCGTATGGTCTTTGCCACGCCAACCGATCCGAAAGAGGGCATGGTCAGCTTCGCCATGGGCGATGCGCACGTGCTGCCACGTACCGGCAACGTGCTGGTGGACTTCGCGCTGTGCTATCCCGGCCTGCAGATCGAGACCTTCGATGCCAACGACCTGACCCGTGTCTACCCTGACGACCTGCCGTCGACTCCACGCGTCCGGGAGTACGCGCTTGACGACCCGTTTCACCCGGTCTTCGACGTCGAGGTCGTGCCGCTGCACGATGTGCTGCAGATGGAGGTGTTCGGCGTAGCGCGCGTGGCCGTGCCGGCGCGGGTGGTCGGGGAGATACGGTCATGAGAATCAGGAGCCAGGTCGATTTCTGGTCGGGCGTGGTCTTCCTCGTGGTCGGCGTGGCATTCGCAGTCGGCTCCACCGAGTACCGGATGGGCACCTCGGCGCGTCCGGGGCCTGGCTACTTCCCGCTCGGGCTGGGGGTGCTGCTGGCGTTGGTCGGCCTGATCGTGCTGGTCGGGGCCCTGGGCCATGGGCCCGACGAGGGTGAGCGCATCCCGCCGCCGGCGTGGCGCCCCCTGCTGGTGGTGGTGGGCTCGGTGCTCGCTGCGGGCTTCTTGCTGCCGCGTGCCGGCATGTTGATCACGCTGCCGTTGGTGATCGTGCTCACTGCCCTGGCCAGCAGCGAGTTCAGGCTGCGCGAGGCGCTAGGACTTGCGGCGGTGCTCACCACGGGCAGCTGGCTGCTGTTCGTCGTGGGCTTGAAGCTGCGCATCCCGGTCATGCCCACCGCGTTTTGACAAGGCCGGAAGATGGACCTGTTCTCCAACTTGGTCACCGGATTCGGCGTTGCGCTCAGCCTGCAAAATCTGGCCTTCGCACTGGGCGGCGTGTTCATCGGCACGCTGATCGGGGTGCTGCCGGGGTTGGGGCCGGTGCCGGCGATTGCGATGCTGTTGCCGTCGATCTACACGCTGGATCCGACCGCGGCGCTGATCATGCTGGCCGGTGTTTACTACGGGGCGCAGTACGGCGGATCCACCACCGCCATCCTGATCAATCTGCCCGGTGAATCAAGCTCGGTCGTCACAGCCATCGATGGCTACCAGATGGCACGACAGGGCCGCGCCGGGCCTGCGCTGGCGGTGGCCGGACTAGGTTCGTTCTTCGCTGGTTGCGTGGGCACTCTCGTGTTGGCAGCCTTCGCGCCCGCGTTGGCTGGCATCGCGTTCGCCTTCGGGCCGGCGGAGTACACCGCCTTGATGCTGGTCGGGATCGTCGGTGCCGTGGTGCTGGCCTCGGGATCGGTGATCAAGGCCGTCGGCATGGTGCTGCTGGGCCTGCTGCTGGGGCAGATCAACACAGACGCCTTGTCCGGCGTCGAGCGCTTCAGTTTCGGCATCCCAGAGTTGACCGACGGGTTGGGCTTCGTGGCGGTCGCCATGGGGCTGTTCGGCTTTGGCGAAATCATCGGCAACCTCAACCAGCCGGCGCAGTCGCGCGAAGTCTTCACGCGCGATGTGAAGAACGTGTGGCCCTCGCGCGAGGACTTCCGGCAGGCCATGCCGGCCGTGCTGCGCGGCACCGCGCTCGGCTCTGTGCTGGGCGTGCTGCCGGGGGGCGGAGCCATACTGGCTTCGTTCGCGGCCTATACGCTGGAGAAGCGAGTCTCCAGCACGCCGGAGCGCTTCGGCAAAGGTGCCATCCAGGGCGTGGCCGGACCCGAGAGCGCCAACAACGCGGCCGCGCAGACCTCGTTCATCCCAATGCTGACACTGGGTATTCCGCCGAACCCGGTGATGGCGCTGATGATCGGCGCGATGGTGGTCATGGGCATCACGCCGGGCCCGAAGGTGATGACCGACAACCCCGATCTGTTCTGGGGCCTGATCGCCTCGATGTGGATCGGCAACCTGATGCTGATCGTCCTGAACCTGCCCTTCATCGGCATCTGGGTGAAGCTGCTGACGTTGCCGTACCGCTTCCTGTTCCCGTCGATCGTGTGCTTCTGCGTGATTGGCCTGTACACGCTGTCGAACAACAACTTCGACATCTACCTTGCGGGTCTGTTCGCGGCGATCGGCTTTGCCTTCATCAAGCTGCGCTGTGAGGCCGGGCCCCTGCTGCTGGGTATGGTGCTGGGGCCGATGCTGGAGGAAAACCTGCGCCGCACCTTGCTGGTAGCCCGCGGCGACTGGAGCGTGTTGGTCACGCGCCCGATTTCTGGCACCTTGATCTTGCTGGCGGCCGTGATGCTGCTGGCCGCTCTGTTGCCGGCAGTCAGGCAGCGCCGCGCCCGCGCGTTTGGCGATTGATGACACCGATACCCCGCGATCCGCACCAGCGCCACACCTTGACCCTGTTTGCCACCCCGATAGGAGCCCTGCCAATGAAACGTCTCTACGCACTGGCCGGTGCCGTCATGGCGGTGGCCTTGTTCGCCGCGCCGGGCGCTGCCTCGGCGCAGAACCGTATCTTCGTCGGTACCGTTGCCGGATCCGATCTGGATGGCCTGGCGCGCCGTGTGGCCGACGTGCTCGCTGCCAGCGATGGCACGCGCTGGATCGTCGAGAACCGGCCAGGTGCTGGGGGCGCTCTGAGCTTCGAGGCGCTCAAAGGCGCGCCGGCTGACGGTACAACGCTGCTGATGGCGCCTTCCGGGGCTTTGACGCTGGCACCGCACACACGCGGCAACCTGAAGTATTCGATGGCGGACGTGGCGCCGGTATCGCGGATAGCTGCGTTCGACGTCGCCTACATCGTCAGCGCCAAAGTGCCCGCGACGACGCTCAAGGCCTACTTCGACTGGGTCAAACAGGACAGCGCGCGTGCCGTCTTCGCCACGCCGCAGTTCGGTGGCATTCCGCACATGTTCGGCATCAAGCTCGGCCGTGCGGCTGGTCTGCCGTTGGACAACGCGGCGTACCGTGGCGGCGGCTCGCAGCTCATCACCGATGTGGTGGGCGGGCATGTGCTGGCCGCCTCGTCGGGTGTGGCCGAGTGGCTGCGCGAGCACCAGGCCGGTACCGTGCGCATCCTGGCCACCAGCGGCGTCAAGCGCGTGCCCCAGTTGCCCAACGTGCCCACCTTCCAGGAGCTGGGCTACAAGGACCTGACCGCGTCGATCGCCTATCTCCTGTTGGCGCCGGCACCAACGCCCAAGGCGACCGTTGATGCGATTGCAGCGCGTGTTAACAGGGGTCTCGCAGACCCCAAGCTGCGCGAAGCGCTCACGGCACAGGGCTTCGTGGTCGATGGCACGACGGCTCCTGCGGCCGTGGCTGCCAACCTCAAAGCGGAACACAAGCTGTGGGGCGACATGATCAAGGAAACCGGGTTCAAGATGCCCAACTGATGGCCGGCCCTCGTCGCCCTGGCTGAGACAGCTGTCTCCTGCCTGTGTGAGCCGCCCCCACTTCCTCGACGCTTGGCCAGCCTCATGAACCATTGCTTGGACCCCTTTCTTCGCCCCTTACCCGCCCCCCTTGCACGGCGCGGCGTCACGAACCTCGACCTGCCCACGGGAGTCTGAACATGCGTTTGCACGGCAAGACGGTCATGGTGACCGGGGGCGCTACGGGTCTGGGACTCGCATTCGCCCAACGTCTTCATGCAGATGGTGCACGCGTGGTCATCGCGGACTTGCGCGGCGCTTCGCAGGCTGCGCAGTCACTGGACGACAGCGGGCGCACGGCGCAGGGTCTGGTGATGGATGTGGCTGATGAGGCCTCTGTGCGCGAAGCGGTCACGGCCGTGGGCACGACCTTTGGCGGCGTGGACATCCTCGTCAACAACGCCGCACTCTTCTCGACCCTGGTGAACAAGCCTTTCGAGGAGTACTCCGGCGACGAGTGGATGCAGGTCATGCGGGTGAACACGCTCGGGCCCTTCAACTGCGCCAAGGCCGTGGCGCCGCACATGAAGGCGCAGCGCTGGGGGCGCATCATCAACGTGGCCTCCACCTCGGCGCTCAAGGGCCTGGCCAACATGGCGCACTACGTGACGAGCAAGGGCGCGGTCATCACCTTCACGCGGGTGCTCGCGCGGGAACTCGGCGCCTGGAACATCACGGCCAACGCCCTGGCGCCGGGCCTGACGCTGTCGGACCAGATCCTGAAGAACGACGACCACATGGCGAAATTCGGTGAGGCGATCAGAAAGTCGCGCTCGATCCAGCGCGATGCGCTCCCGTCCGACCTGGTGGGCACGGTCAGCTTCCTGGCCAGCGAAGACTCGGCCTTCATGACGGGCCAGACGCTGTGTGTCGAAGGTGGCGCCATCTTCGTCTGATGGCCGGCACATCGGCCGCTTGCATGCCCACACACCTATCGGCCTTCCCATCATGAGTGTTTCTCCGCTGCGCAACGTGCTGTTCGTGATGAGCGACCAGCTGCGCTGGGACCACCTGGCCTGCAATGGCCACCCGACCATGCGCACGCCGAACCTTGACGCGCTGGCCGCTCGCAGCGTGCGCTTCGATGAGGCCTTCGTGCAGGCCGGTGTGTGTGGCCCGTCGCGGATGTCCTTCTACACCGGCCGCTATGTGGGCTCCCACGGCGTGACCTGGAACCGCGTGCCCCTGCCGCTGCAGCAACTCACGCTGGGCGACTACCTGGCGGGGGTCGGCCGGCCCCTGCACCTGATCGGCAAGACGCATGTCATCCCAGACGTCACTGGCCTGCGGCGCATGGGCGTGGCGCCCGGTTCTGAGGTCTGGCGGCACCGGGCCCAGGGTGGGTTCAGCGAGGTTGATCGCATCGAGGGACATGGCCCGCCGGGTGCGGAGAGCGGCTACGCCGACTACCTGAGTGCTCAGGGCTACACCGGCGCCGACCCCTGGACGGACCACGTCGTGAGCGCACAGGCACCTGACGGCAGCCAGGCCAGCGGCTGGTTCCTGCGCAATGTGCACCTGGCAGCCCGGGTGGCCGAGGAGCATTCCGAGACGGCCTACGTGACGAGTCGGGCGCTGGACTACCTGGCAGCGCGACCATCGGGGCAGCCCTGGGCGCTGCACCTTTCGTACGTCAAGCCGCACTGGCCCTACATGGCCCCTGCACCCTACCACCAGCGCTACAGCGCTCAGGACATGCTGCCCATACGCAAGCGGGCCAGCGAGCTTGAAGACCCGCACCCCGTGGTGGCGGCCTACATGCAGATGGAAGAGTCTCAGACCTTTGCCCGAGACGAGGTCGTGCGGCAGGTGCGGCCGGTGTATATGGGCCTGATCGAGCAACTGGACCACCACATCGGGCGTGTCATCGAGGCGCTGCGCGACAGCGGAGAACTCCAGCACACCCTGATCATCTTCACGGCCGACCACGGGGACTACGGCGGCGACCACCACCTGGGCGAGAAGGACCTCTTTCACGACCAGGTGGTCCGGGTGCCGCTGATGGTGTTCGACCCACGGCCGCAGGCCGATGCCATGAGAGGCCATGTGATCACCTCATTTGCTGAGGCGGTGGACATCGTGCCCACGGTGCTGGACGCCCTGCAGATCACCCCACCTCTGGACCGTACGCAGGGCCGCTCTCTCATGCCCTGGCTGCACGGCCACACCCCCGCGCTCTGGCGCGACTGCGTGTTCGCGGAGATCGACTACTCGTTCCGGCGTGCGCGGCTCTTGCTGGAACGGCGGCCTGGAGAGTGCCGTGGATGGATGGTGCGCGAGCGGGATTGGAAGTATGTGCGGTGGCAGGGTTTCCCCCCTCAACTGTTCAACCTGCTGGACGATCCACATGAGTACGAAGACCTGGGGCGCGACCCCCGACTGGTCCACGTCGCCCGGCGCCTGGATGAACGCCTGCACCTCTGGATGGAGGCGCAGCACCCGCGCCTGACGCTCAGCGACGGGGAAGTCGCCCAGCGAACCGACAAGGCCAAGGAACACGGCATCTTCTACGGCACCTGGTAGCTGCCAACCAAGGCCCCCCCTCACGAAGACAACCCGATCACGATCACACCAGAACTGGAGCTCCTTATGGATGACATCAAACCTGTGACCCTTCACAGACGCGCATTGATGCGCGCGTTTGCGGTGGCCTGCCTGGCGCCTGCCGGCGCATTCGCCCAGACTTTCCCGGCAAAGCCCGTGCGCGTCATCACCTCCTTTCCCGCCGGCTCCGGCCCGGACGCGATGCTGAGGTTCCTGGCTGAACGGCTCTCCCGGGTGTGGGGCCAGAACGTCATCGTCGACAACCGCCCTGGCGGCGGAGGCTTTATCGCCGTGGCCGAGATGCGCAAGGCGGCACCTGACGGCCACACCCTGCTGCACATCGATGGGCTGAACTTCACGGCCGCGCCGCACCTGTACAAGACGCTGCCTTACGACCCGGTGAACGATCTCAGGCCCATCACGCCCTTGCACGCCGGTTTCTTCTTCATCGCCGTGTCGGCCACCTCTCCGTGGCGCACGGTGGCGGACCTGATTGCCGCGGCGCGCGCCACCCCAGGCCAGGTCACCTACGGGTCCTGGCAGGTGGGCAGCATTGCCCACCTGGGCGCGGCGGCCCTGGAGACAGCCACTGGCACCCGCATGAACCACATTCCGTTCAAGGAGACTTCGCAGCTTTACACCGCCGTGGCCAGTGGCGAGGTGGGTTGGGCGTTCGGGTCTCCAGCCAGCGCGGGGCCCCTACAGCGTGCCGGCAAGTTGCGCTTCATGGCGCTGGCCGCGCAGCAGCGCCTGTCGACCTACCCCGATGTGCCCACGGTGGCCGAGTCTGGAGGTCCTGCGGGCTTTGAGACCACGAGCTGGGTGGGCCTGTTCGGCCTGCCTGGGGTACCTGGGGCCACGCTGGCACGCATCAGCCAGGACATCGCCCAACTCATGACTGAGCCCGAAGTGCGCGCGAAGCTGGTGGATTTCGGCTACGTCTCCCAAGCGCTCACGCCGGAGCAGACCGTCGCAAAGATCGAGCAGGAGCGGGCACGCTACGGCGTGACCGTGAGAAACGCTGCGATTCGCCTGGACTGACCCAGCGCCTTTGGCCTACCCGGAGTTTCCATGGAACGTGCATTGAACTTTTTTGGCGGACGCTGGACAGCAGGCCAGGGCCAGGCCGGCGTCTGCATCAACCCCGCCACGGCCGAGCCAGCGGCCGAGTACAGCGAAGCCTCGCTTGATGAAGCGCTTGCCGCCATAGACGCCGCACGCGCGGCCTTTGACCAAGGCCCCTGGCCGCGCAGCCCTCGGCTGCGCGAAGCCGTGCTTTTGGAGTTCGCAGCCCAGCTTCAGGCCCGTGCGCCCGAGATCGAGCGCTGGCTGGTTACTTTGAATGGCAAGCTGGCGCGCGAAGCGCGTGGCGAACTCGCCACTGCCGTGTCGGAACTGCGCTTCTATGCCGGGCTGGCACGCAACCTGTGGGGCCGGGTGGCCGAGATCGACAACGGCTGCTACTCCCAGATCAGCCGGGAACCCGCCGGCGTGGCAGCGATCATCGTGCCCTGGAACGCGCCGGTCATTCTGCTCATCCGTTCCCTCGCCCCAGCGCTGGCCGCAGGGTGCACGGTCGTCATCAAGGCCGCTCATCAGACCGCGCTGGTGAACCAACTCGTGCTGGAGTGTTTGACCCGTGTGCCCGGCCTGCCGGCGGACGTCGTGTGCTCCTTCACCGAGTCGGGTTCGGCAGTGGGGAGGGCCCTCAGCCAGTCACCCCACATTGACGTGATCAGCTTCACCGGCTCTTCAGCCACCGGCAAGCGCATCGCTGCAGAGGCGGCCGGCACGCTCAAGCGGCTTTCGCTCGAATTGGGTGGCAAGGCACCTGCCATCGTCTTGCCGGATGCCCCTGTGGAGGCTACGGTGGCGGGGCTGGTGGCCGGGGCGCTGCCGATGGCGGGTCAGCAGTGCACTGCGATCGCGCGCGTGCTGCTGCACCAGGACCGCTTTGATGAGATGGCCACGGCACTGGCCACCCGCCTGGCCGCACTGGTCTTGGGGCCTGGGCATGAGCCCGCCTCCCAGTTGGGGCCCCTGATCGACCTGGGCAGTCGAAACCGCCTTGCACGCCTTGCAGCCGAAGCCTCCAGCCAGGGCAAGGTCTGGCTGCAAGGGGGGGTGCCCGCAGGACCCCTGGGCCGCGGCGCCTTCGTGTCCCCGACGTTGGTCGAGGTGTCTGATCTCGGCTCTCGTTACGTTCAGGACGAGTTGTTCGGTCCGGTCCTCGTGATCGAGCGTTACAGCAGTCGTGCCGATGCCATCGAGCGCGCCAATGCCACGCGCTACGGGCTGGCTGCCAGTGTCTGGACGACGGACAGGGCCGCTGGCCAGGCGATGGCGCGGGAGCTCAAGTCCGGCACCGTGTGGCTGAACACGCACAACAAGCTCTACCCGGAGGTCGAGACCGGCGGTTTCCGCGAGAGCGGATACGGGCGACTGCACGGGGTGGAGGGCCTGAACGACTTTCTCAGCACCAAGCACGTGTACTGGGAGAACCCACCCGTCGGTGTGGCGTAGCGGCCCGCGTCCCACACCTGCTTTTTTCTCACCCCGCACCCGCCATGGCCGTTCTTCGTACCATCCACACAGGCCTCACCGTCCACGATCTCGAGCAGATGAAGGGCTTCTTCGTCGACTGTCTGGGGGCCCAGGCGGGCGAGACGCGGCAGATTCCCGCTGGCGAGACCCTGGGCCACATCACGGGTGTGCAGGGCGCACAGGCCCGCGTGGCCATGCTCACCTTGTCGGGTGGCCACCTGGTGGAGTTGCTGCAGTACAGCGCCCCGCCAAGCCTCACGGTCACGGCCCCGCGGCCGTGCGACATCGGCGCCGCCCATCTGGCGCTGGAAGTGGAGTCGGTGGCCGGCACGGTGCAGGCCTCGCAACGCTTCGGGTTTCAGCTCGCAGGCAGGCCGCAATTCCTGACTGGAGGGCCGTTTGCCGGCCGCTGGGTGACCTACATCCAGGACAGTCATGGATTTACCCTGGAACTCATAGGCGGGCCATGACCCCATGACCAACGGGAAACAATTTGAGGAGCGCGAGCGGCGCCTGTTGCTCTCGCAGCCTGGCATCGGCCCGACAGTCATCGCGCGGATGGAAGCTGCAGGCGTTCACTCCCTGGAGGCATTGCGCTTGGCAGGAGTCCCCTTCGTCGTGGCGATGGTCTGTGATGGTTTGGGCACGGGCGCCTGGTCGAACCGGGCCAAGGCGCTTTCGCGGGCCTTGGATCAATGGGCGACCTGGGCAGACGCTGAGGTGGCGAGTCCTGTTGTCGGCGCGCACCGCGAAAGACAGGCTCAGAGTCTGTGTCGCGGGCAGAACATGTAGTCTCTGGAGCTGCGTCAGCCCTCTTCACGAACCCTGCGTGCGATACCACTCCATGATCTGCTCGCCCGTCCACATCACCACGCCGGGGTGCGCCAGGATGTGGTCGTACAGGGCTTCCAGGTACTTGATGCGGTGCGGCACCCCGGTGAGATAGGGGTGGATGGAGATGGCCATCACCTTGGCCGATGCGGCGCCCTCCTGGTACAGCCGGTCGAACTGGTCGCGCCCGCGCCGCAGGATCTCGTCAGAGGGATGCTGCTGCACGGCTGAGATGACGACGTCGTTGATTTCCACCGTGTACGGCACCGACACCACGGGGCCAGCGCGCGTGCGCAGTGTCAGCGGCTGGTCGTCCAGCACCCAGTCGGCCACGTACTCGATGCCGGCCTCGGCCAGCAGGTCCAGGGTTTCGTCAGTCTCGGTCAGGCCCGGGCTCTCCCAGCCGCGTACGGGCTTGCCGGTGAAGTCGCGGATGGCCTTGACGGTGTCGGCAATGGCCTGCGCCTGGTTTTCCACGCGGTGCATGGGCTTCTGGACGAACCCGTGGCCCATGAACTCCCAGCCTGCATCACGCGCGGCCTCGCAGGCGTCCCGGTACAGGTCGCAGGCCGAGCCGTTGACCGCAAACGTGGGTGTGATCGAGCGCGCCTGCAGCACCTCCAGGAAGCGCCAGAACCCGGCCCGCATGCCGTACTCGTGCCAGGCCCAGTTGGGCAGATCGGGCAGCAGCGGTTGGCCCATGGGGGGCGGCAGCACGGTGCGCGGCATGGCGCCTGCCGGGCTCCAGTGCTCCACATTGACGATGGTCCACACGGCCAGCCGCGCGCCCCCAGGCAGCCTCAATGGCGGCCGCTTGTGCGGGGGCGTGTGATCCAGGCGCTGGCGGAAGCTGTAGCCCAGTTCGCTCATGGCGTCTCCTGTTTGCGCATCACTTCAGCAGGGCCCAGGTGTCACGGGCGACCGATGAAGCCAGCCCGTGTCCTCAGCCCTTGTCGCCAGCGGCGGGCCGGCGGATGAACACCACCACCAGGGTCACCAGCGTCAGCGGCACCACAAAGCCCAGCATCAGGCCCGAGAAGGCCTGCAGCGCATCGTGCTGCTGCGCGGCCATGATGAGATAGGTGACGTAGGCGGCGTAGTAGGCGAGGAAGACGCCGCCTTCCCACCGCGCAATCTCCCGCCCCGTCATGAAGACGGGCAGGCAGGCCAGCGCCACGGCCAGCATCACCCACATGTCGAAGACCAGCAGCGACGGTGCCACGGCCAGGCCCAGGTCACCCGACACCAGGCCCGACAGGCCCAGGCACCCCAGGATGTTGAAGGTGTTGCTGCCCACGACATTGCCCACCGCGATGTCGCGCTCGCCCTTGAGGGCGGCCGAGATGCTGGTGGCCACCTCGGGCATGCTGGTGCCGGCGGCCACGATGGTCAGGCCGATCACGAGGTCGCTCACCCCCATGGCCTTGGCGAAATTGACCGAGGCCTGTACCAGATAGTCCGAGCCGAACACCAGCGCCGCCAGGCCGGCGACGATCAGGCCCAGCTGCGCCGCCCAGTGGCTGTCCCAGGAGCCGGCCTGGGCGGGCTGCACCGCCTCGGCAAACTCGTCCTTGGCAGCCTGGGTCTCGCGCCGCGATTGCACGACGAGGAACACCGTGTAGGCCACAAGCAAAGCCATCAGCAGGCCGCCCTCCAGCAGCGTGAGCTTGCCGTCCAGGCTGAACGCCAGCAGCAGCAGGCTGGCCCCCAGCATGATGGGCACTTCCTGCCGTATCAACTGGATGTTGACCACCAGCGGGGCGATCAGCGCGCTCACCCCCAGGATGAACAGCACGTTGAAGATGTTGCTGCCCACCACGTTGCCGATGGCGATGTCGGTCTTGCCGTCCAGCACGGCCCCCACGCTGACCGCCACCTCGGGTGCGCTGGTGCCGAAAGCGACGATGGTGAGTCCGACCACCAGCGGGCTGATGCCGAACGACAGGGCCAGCTTGGACGAGCCGCGCACCAGGGCGTTGGCACCGATGACCAGCAGCACCAACCCGACAAGGAACATGATCACATTCATGCGTTCGACTGTAGCCACAATGACGCCCCAGTGCGGGGCGTCTTGTCAAAGCAGGGAGCCTTGCTGGGGAGATGCGACGTTGCCTGGGGCCGACCCTGCGTCCTGCGCTGCGGGGGAGGCCGTCGTCGCCTGGAAGATGTCCACCGGCGCCAGTTGCAGAAGGCCGCGGGCGTCTTCCTGGCTGCCCAGCAGCCAGGTGTCCACATCCCCCCGCTCGATGGGGATGACCGAGCGCTTGTCCTGCTGGTCGGGGCCGAGGGCCGGGTCGGGCTTGTGCATGCGCCGCATCAGCGGGTGCGCGTCGGCGTTCAGCGTGAGCATGGTGTAGCTTTCCACCACCTCGCCCGTGGCCGGGTCCACCCAGGTGTTCCACAGCCCGGCCAGCCCCCAAGGCTGACCATCGGCGCGCCGAAAGCTCCACCACACGTTGCGCCCGGTCTCCCAGCAGGGCTCGTCAAACACCCAGGCCGGGATCACGCAGCGCTGGCCGCGCTGCCAAGGCCCACGGTAGCTGGCCTTCTGGGCGAGTTCCTCGGAGCGGGCGTTATTGGTCTGGTAGCTCAGCTTCGCGGTCTTGGCGAAGTGCGGCACCAGGGCCCACTGGCCCACCACCAGCTCGCGACAGCCATCGCGGGCGCGGATGAACGGGCCGGGGGCACGCGGGTAGATGCCCGGCGCCCAGCGGCCCACCGGTTGGCCGGCGCCGAGCTGCCAATGGCGCTCGATGTCGGCCTGCTCGGGCGCAACGTAGCGGTTGCACATGGCGGCGGCGGGCTGCCCAGACCTTGCAAGCTCTCAGATCGGGTAGATCAGCGAGTTGGGAATCAGCTCGCTGTCGTAGATGCACTCCCGCGAGGCGAACTTCAGGCCCTGCGGTGTGCGCACCACCACGTCCAGGTAGCGGCCCACATTGAACACCGTGCTGGGCTCCGACAGCTTGGTGCGGAAGACCGCGTAGTTGGCTTCGCAGCGGATGCGCTCGGCGCCCACCTCGTGCACCAGAGGCACGCCCACCACGTGTCGCTGGTAGTAGGGGTCGTGGAACAGCGTTTCCTGGATGCCGTAGGCCCGGTCCTTGAGCATGCCCTTGCTGGTGAGCGAGAGCGTGGCCAGCGGGAAACCGCGCTCGTGGTTCTCGCGCGGCTGCACGCGGTAGACGCAGTCGTCGGTGAAGAACTCCGTCCACCGGTCCCACTGGGCGGCATCCACCGTGTGGGCGTAGTCGGCGTACAGCTGGTTCAGGGCCAGCCAGTCCTCGAAGCTCAAGAGGGGGGTGTTCATGCGGGTGCGTGCGTGCAGTTCACGGGCACTCAAGCTTCCATCACCTGGCGCCAGTAGCGGTACATGCCGCGGATCAGCGTCTCGGTGACCATGTGCTCGGTGTCCTCCACTTCGCGCCCGCCCAGCTCGGCCAGCGTGCGGTGAAAGGGCTTGCTCTCGAAGGCCTGCTGGCTGAACTCGATCACCTCGCCGTCGTCGGCCGAGACAAAGCCCGCCGGGCCGAAGAGGTTGGCTTGCGTCAGCCGGCGCTGCGTCATGGCCGCGTCGTCGTCCTCGAAGCCGAAATGCGTCCACACGAAATCGAAGCTGCCGTGGCCGTTGGGCTGGATGTGGCGCGTGGACACGCTGTTGACCTGCTGCTGCAGGATGACGCTGGGAAAGATGGTGGTCATCACCGCCGTGGGCCCACACCACCAAGGTTCGGGCACGATGTCGATGAAGCTCGGGTCGTGCAGCGTCATGGCCGCCTTGAAGCTTGCGACCTGCGTCACCTGCCCGGCCTGGCCCGCGCTGCCGCGGGTGCTGATCATGGCGGCGTGGCGGTGGTGCCGGTCCATGCGCAGCCGGCTCTTGTTGTCGGCGCGCCAGAGGCCGAAGGTCACGAACCAGGTGTGCAGCAGGCCGGGGTGGTAGGGGTCCTTGATGTTCTCCTGCATCAGCTTCCAGTTGCCCGGAATGCGCTGGCGGTTGTAGCCCAGGAGCCTGAGCTGCCGGCCGTTGAACAGGCGGTCGAACCAGCCCAGGATCTCCGGGCCCAGGTAATCCTCGAAGGGCTCCACGTCGTGGTCGAAGGAGGCGAACACCACGCCGCCGCGCGTGGCCACCTTCAGCCGCGTCAGGCCGTGATCGGCGGTGTCGAAGTCCGCCGGCATGCCGCCGTGGACCTCGCCGTCCTGCTTGACGCCCCGTCGCAGCGGCACCCCGCGCAACTCACCCTTCAGGTTGTAGCTCCACTGGTGATAAGGGCAGACGAAGGCACTGAGTCGGCCGTGGCGTTCGCGGCAAAAGCGCATGCCGCGGTGGGCGCACACGTTCTCGAAGACGTTGAGCGCGCCTTCCTGGTCGCGCACCAGGATCACCGAGCGCTCGCCCACCACGGTGCGCTTGAAGTCCCCGGGGTGGGGCACTTCGGCCTCCAGGCCCACGTAGCACCAGTGGCCCCGGTAGAAGAAGCGCTCCAGCTCCTTGCGGTGCAACTCGTCACTGGTGTAGACGCCGAACGGGATGCGGTGCGTGCCGTCGCCTTCCCATGTGGGCTGGCTGGGGAAGACGGTGGAGGGGTCGCTCATGGTTCGGGGGCCTGCGATGACAGGTTGGGTTCGGTGGTGAGGTCAGGCGATCCGATCACGGTCAAAAGGGGTTTGGCCCGCCTGGCGTGTCCCGGGCAAGGCGTTGGCCGTGCCTGGTGTCGCCTCAGTACCTACGGCATGCGCACCATCGGATCGCCCGGTCGTGTCATCGCCTCGAAGTCGCGCCGATCCAGTGTCACCAAGGCGTCCACCCCCGCCTTGCGGGCCGCGGCAAGGTGCAGAAAGTCGTACACCGCACCGCCGCGGGCGCCGCGTCGCGGAGCCTCTGCAAGCGCTGCCATTGTTTCTCGGCCTGTCAGGTGCACCAACTCGACGAAAGGCAGCACGGCTGATTCGATCAATTCAGTAGCGGCGTCTGGACCGATCCGCCGCGCCATGCGTGAGCCCGTCAAGATGGCATAGGTCTCTGCCAGACCGTGTGCAAACAGACGGTGTCCCCCCGCGCTCAACAGCCGGTCGCACGCGGCATGGTGAGGTTCATCGGCATCCAGCGAGGCGATCACCACCGAGGTGTCCAGCAACAAGGTCATCGCCCGGTGCGGCCCCGGGCCTGTGCTGCCCGCTCATCGCGCACGGCCTGGGCTGCATCGCTGGGCTTGCCGCTGGCGCCCAGTACCCGCCTGCCAGTAGGCGACAGGGTGGTGGGGGCGGATTCGGGAGGCAATACGGTGAGCTCGATACGCTCAGCAAGAAGCTCCAGAGCCAAGCGCGAGCCGGGCTGCAGATTCAGCCGCCGGCGCACCGCGCTGGGCAAGAGCACGCGGCCGGTCTTGTCTACGGTCAAGGCTTGTGTCATGGCACCAAGTATGGCAGACGGCCTGCCAGAGTTTTTGCCAAGTCAACTGGAGTGGGACTTGGCGCATCCTCCAGCAAGGGCCCAAGTGGCGAGTCCTCAGCCCCGCCCCGTCGCCGCCGGCCAGTCCGCCACCAGGGTGTTCAGCAGCCGCCCCACGCCCTCCACCTCGCACACCACCTCGTCGCCGGGCTGCACGTCCACCGATCCCTTGGGGGTGCCGGTGAGGATGACATCGCCCGGGCTCAAGGTCAGGAAGCTGCTGAGGTACTCGATCAGCGAGGCCACGTCGTGGATCATGTCGCCGGTGCGGCCTTCCTGCACCACGCGGCCGTTGACCTCGGTGCGCAGCGCCAGGCTCATGGGGTCGTCGATGTCGTCACGGTCCACCAGCCAGGGCCCGAGCGCGGTTCCGCCATCGCGGCTCTTCACGCGCAGGTTGGGCCGGTAGTAGGGCTCCAGGAAGTTGCGGATCGCGTAGTCGTTGGCCACGGTGTAGCCGCGCACGAAGTCCAGAGCCCGTGATCGTGCGATGCGCTTGCCCTCGCGGCCGATCACCACGGCCAGTTCGCACTCGTAGTGCATGAACTCGCCGTCGGCCGGCCGCCGCGT
Organism: Burkholderiales bacterium; assembly: GCA_947464185.1. Lineage (GTDB taxonomy): Bacteria > Pseudomonadota > Gammaproteobacteria > Burkholderiales > Burkholderiaceae_C > Rubrivivax. The sequence goes on along the minus strand of CANHVY010000002.1, from coordinate 11,945 downwards.
CAGGCCGTGGTGCCCCACCACGCTGTTGGCGCCCTTGAGAAACACCACCGGCTCGCTGCGCTGGGCCTGCAAGAAGGTGCCCTGCTCGGCCGAAGACTTGGCGGCCAGTTCCTGCGCATGGTCGGCGTAGTTCAGCGCCAGGGCGAAGATCGTGCGCGGCTCGAAGGGCGCCAGCCACATCACCTGGCGCTCGTCCACCACGCGGCCGTCGGCCAGGCGCAGTGAGGCCGGGCCTGCGGACCTTGTGGCGGACCTGGCTGCCTCGGTGGCGTCGTGCACGGCACCGCCAAAGAACACGCGGGCGCTCTTCATGCGGCCTCCGGCAGGGTGACGGCTTCCGCGTGCAGCGGGTTCTCCAGGCGACCGATGCCGTCGATCTCCACGGCCATGTGGTCGCCCACCCGGGCCCGAGCAGGCTGCGTGTCCACGCCGATGAGCAGCAGGTCGCCCGGTGCCAGGGTCATGAACTCGCTGACATCGGCGACGAGCTGTGCCACGCCGCGGCGCAGATGAGCGGTGTGGCTGCGCTGGCGCAGCTCCCCATTGACGTAGGAGCGGATCTCCAGGCCGCCTGGATCGGGCAGTTCGGAAGCGCTCACCCAGGGGCCGATGGGGCAGAAGCCGTCGCGGCATTTCTGCCGCATGGGCGGGCGCAGCAGGGCAGGCTTGGGGGCGTCCAGGTGCGGCACGGTCACGTCGTTGACGACGCAGTAGCCGGACACGAACTCCAGGGCCTGCGCGGCGCTCACGCGGGAGGCCGCCCGCGCAAAGCTGATGCCCAGCGTGGCACCCACCTCCACCTCGGCCACGTCTGGGGGCAGCAGCACGGGGTCACCGTGACGCGCCCAGGTGTTGGCGGGCTTGATGTAGAGCACCGGGTGCACCGGCGGGCGCAGGTGCGGCGGCTGCGCCATCACCGGCTCCAGGGCCTGCCAGGCCCCCTGGAACTCGAGCAGGGCGCCGACGACGGTGCGGGTGGGGAAGAAGAGCATGGGCTCAGGTCTCGTAACCAAACAGTTCAGCGGGATTCTTCACCAGGATGCGCTGCAGTTCGTCCTCGCTGTGCACCATGCGGTACAGCAGCTCCAGCAGTTCGGCGTCGTTCGGTGGGGCTTGCCTGGACACCGGGTGCGGCCAGTCCGAAGCCCACACGCAGCGCTGCGGCGCTGCATCGATGAGCGACCGGGCCAGGGGCAGCACATCGTCCCAGGGTGCGCCCGTCTTCGAGATCTTTTCACCCAGCGACAGCATCACCCAGAAGTTGCCCCGCTCCAGCCACTGCCGCAGCTTGGCGATGTTGGGGCAGCGCTCGGGGCCCAGCGCAGCATCGGCACGGCCCATGTGGTCGATGAGGATGGGCACATCCAGATGCTCGAACCAGTGCGCGCTCTCCACGATGCCGCTTTGCTCGGGCTGGATCTTCATGTACCAGCCCAGTTCGCGCAGCTTGCCCACGGCCTTGTCGAAGGCCTCGCGGGTGAGCACGGCGCCCAGGGCCTGGCGGAAAGAGAAGCGCGCGCCGCGGACCCCTGCCTTGTGCAGGGCTTCCAGCTCGGCGTCGGTGGCGTGTTCGAACACCAGCGCGTTGGCGCAGGCCTTGTAGCCGGGGCCGAGGGCGGCCAGGCCGTCCAGCACCACGCGGTGGTCGGCGCCGTAGGTGGTGGTCTGCACGATGATGCCGCGCTGGATGCCGAGCTGGTCGTGCATGCGGCGCAGCGCCTGCCAGGTGGCGCTGGGCATCTCATACGCTGCGCCCGGCCGCACCGGGTAGACATCGGCCGGCCCCAGCACGTGGAACTGGCTGTCGATGGTGCCGGGCGGGGGCAGGCGGCTGGGCTGGCGCGGATGCGGATGGAAGGGGTGGTAGTCGGCGGAGGTGTCGGCCATGGAGGCGCTCAATCGATGTAAGCCGTGATCTCGCACTGCACCAGGATGCCGCCAGCCAGATCGGGGGCATGCAGCGCCATGCGCGCAGGGCGGTGCAGTGGGTCTGGGAACATCGCCAGCCACTGCTGGTTCAGCGGCTCGCGTTGGCTGCGGTCTTTCATCCAGACGGTCATGCGCACCAGGTCGTCCACGGTGCCCCCGCTCGCAGCGAGGATGCGGCGAACCTGCTCGAACATGGCGACGCACTGCGCCTCCAGCCCGTCGGCAAGCTGGCCTGTGGCCGGGTCGGTGCCGTTGATCAGGCCGCTCATCAGCAGCGGGCCCTTGCGAGCGGCTGCGGGAATGGGGTTCTTGTGGCCGAAGCTGTCGATGTGCAGCGTCTGCCGGACGGTGGGTACAGAGGGCATGGCGGCTGTTACTGGGCGCGGATGTTGGCCGACTTGATGATGGGCATCCAGGTGGCCTCTTCCTTGGCCAGGTAGGCGCTGAACTCCTCCGGGCTCATGGCGCGTGCCAGGCCGCCTGCAGCGAAGAACTTCTGCACCATGGCCGGATCTCGCAGGATCTTCTGCATCGCGTCGCTGAGCCTGGCCACCACGGGTGCGGGCGTGCCCGCGGGCGCGAGCAGTCCCGTGAAGGTCTGGCCGTCGACGCCACGGATGCCCTGCTCCTGCAGCGTGGGGACATCAGGCAGCCAGGGCACGCGCTGGGCCGACACCACCGCCAGCGCCCGCAGGCGCCCGCTCTTGACGAAGGGCTGCGCCACCGAGACCTGATCGAAGGCGAACTGCACCTGTCCGCCCAGCAGGTCGTTGATGGCCGGGGCATTGCCCCTGTACTGCACGGTGGTCCACTTCACCCCTGTGACCTGCTGCATCAACTCCGACAGCAGGTGGTTGGTGGTGCCGGCGCCTGGCGAGGCCATGGTCAGGCTGTCAGGCTTGCTGCGCAGGAGGTCCAGCAAGCCTTGCACCGTGGTCACGGGTACCGAGGGGTGCACCTGCAGCAGCAGCGGGGTGAACGAAATGCTGGTGATGGGGATGAAGTTCTTCTGCCAGTGGTACAGCGGCCGGTCGAACATCGTCGGGGCGAACAGCAGCGGCCCATTGGCGGTGACGAAGAGGGTGTGGCCGTCTGGCGCCGACTTGGCCACGAACTCGCCGCCCAGCAAACCACCCGCGCCCGCCCGGTTCTCCACGATGACCGGCTGGCCGAGGGCCTTCTGGAGGTCTTCGGCGATGGCGCGCGCGGCGCCGTCCACATTGCCACCGGGCGGATAAGGCACCACCAACCGCACCGGCTTGGTGGGCCAATCGGCCTGGGGCTGTGCCTGCACCAGGCTGGCGCACAACAAGCACAGCAGAGTGAGCAAGGTCTTCATCGGAGTGCTCCTGGACGTGGTGCCCGAATGTAGGGGCCAGCTCTGAGCAGGACAATGATTTTGGGGACAAGAAGTCCGACATGCGGACAATCTCGGGTAAACCATCAGATATGCGTCGGCCCCGGTTTGATGAGAGCTTGATGCACCTGTGCACCTATGATGCCCTCCGAGGGGGAAGCTGCGAACCCCCATGGAGTCCATCATGTGGAAGTGCAATCTCTGATGATCGTCCAGGCCCATGAGCTCGATGCGGAGCAGACCTACAAGCTCTTGACAGGGGTGGTGGTGCCCCGTCCGATTGCGTGGATCACCACCCGATCCGCCGCGGGTGTGCTCAACCTGGCGCCGTTCTCGGCCTTCACCTTCGTCTCCACCAAGCCCCCGCTCCTGGGGGTGAACATCGGGCGCAAGGCGGGGGTGCGCAAGGACACTGCGGTGAACATCCTGTCGGAGCGTGAGTTCGTGGTGCACATCGCCCACGGGCCCCTGGTCGAGCCTCTGCACGCCAGCGCTGTGGAGCACCCCCCCGAGGTGAGCGAGGTGGAATTGCTTCAGTTGCAAACGGCCCCCAGTTCCCACGTGCGGGCGCCCCGCCTGCAGGCAGCCCCGGTGGCCATGGAGTGCCGCTTGCACAGCGTCACACCCTATGGTGACACCGGGTCGGAGTTCTTCGTCGGCGAGGTGCTGTGCTGGCACGTCCGCGACGGCTTGCTCGTCCAGGGCAAGGTGGACAGTTTCGAGCTGGACCCCCTGTGCCGCCTGGGCGGCCCCTGGTATGCCACCCTGGGCCAGCGCCTGCATCAGACGCCTCACGCCCAGACCGCCAAGACCGTGCTGACCCGCGATGGCTGAAGCCCCCGCAGGCGCGCAGACCGTGCGGCGTGCCCTGGCCTTGCTGCGACTGATGGCCACGGGGCAGGAGGCCGGTGTACGGCTCACCGATCTGGTGGAGATGTCGGGCCTGAGCCGGCCCACGGTGCACCGCTTGCTTCAGGTGCTCATCGACGAGGGCGCGGTGGAACGTGAGCTGCGGTCGCGCCGCTACCGCATCGGCCCGGAACTGCTGCTGCTGGGGCTGGCCCGGACGGGCGGTGTGCCCATCCGTGCGGTGGCCGATCCCTTTCTGCGCGATCTGGCCCGCGCCGTGGGCGACACCGTCTTCCTGACTGTCCGACATGGCGCGGATTCGGTGTGCGTCGCGCGCCACCTGGGGCATCACCCCATCCAGGTGTTGTCCATCGAGGTGGGCGTGCGGCGACCATTGGGCGCCAGCGTTTCCGGGGTGGTGTTGTTGGCTGGCCTGGAGGAGACCGCCAGCAAGACCTTGCTGGAATCCAATCGCCCGCGCCTGGAGCGACTGGGCCTGACGATGGCCGAGGTGCGGCAGCGCGTGGCGTTGGCGCGCCGCCACGGCCACGCACTCGCTGTCCAGGGTGTGGTGCCCGGCACTTCTGCACTGGCCGTGCCGGTTCAGGACGAACAGGCCCAGGTGGTGGCGGCCATCAGCATCGCCGCCATGGCGGAGCACCTGCACGCTGCACGCCGTCTCGAGGTGCTGGAACACCTGCGCGCCTGCGCGATGGCCATCACCCGTCGCGCGCAAGAGCAGCAGATCCGGCCGGGCTTGAGGCAAGATGTCGCCTTCGCTTCCACTGCCACCCCTGCCGCGCCATGACCGCACCCACCCGCACCCTCCCGCCCGTTCTGCAGAAGCTGCGTTTTCCCGTCATCGGCTCGCCGCTGTTCATCATCAGCAACCCCAAGCTGGTGATCGCACAGTGCAAGGCCGGGGTGGTGGGCTCGATGCCAGCCCTGAACGCCCGCCCGGCCTCGCAACTGGACGAGTGGCTGGCCGAGATCACCGAAGCACTGGCCGCGCATGACAAGGCGCACCCGGAGTCTCCCGCTGCGCCCTTCGCCATCAACCAGATCGTGCACAAGAGCAACGACCGGTTGGAGCACGACATGCAGGTGTGCGCCAAGTACAAGGTGCCCATCATCATCACCAGCCTGGGCGCGCGCGAGGATGTCAACCAGGGCGTGCACGCCTGGGGTGGCGTGGTGCTGCACGACGTGATCAACAACGTCTTCGCCCACAAGGCCATCGAGAAAGGCGCCGACGGGCTGATTCCCGTGGCCGCGGGTGCCGGCGGCCATGCCAGCGTTAAGAGCCCGTTCGCCATGGTGGCCGAGATCCGCGAGTGGTTCGGTGGCCCGGTGGCGCTCTCAGGCGCCATTTCCTCGGGCGGCGCCATCCTGGCGGCGCAGGCCATGGGCGCAGATTTGGCCTACATCGGCTCGGCCTTCATCGCGACCGAAGAGGCGCGCGCGGTGGAGGGCTACAAGCAGATGATCACCGAGAGCAATTCCGATGACATCGTCTACAGCAACTTCTACACCGGCGTGCACGGCAACTACCTCAAGGGCAGCATCCGCAACGCCGGCATGGACCCCGACAACCTGCCGCAGAGCGATCCGACCAAGATGAACTTCAGCACGGGCGAGGGCGCCAACGCCGCCAAGGCCTGGCGCGACATCTGGGGCTGCGGCCAGGGCATCGGCGCCATCCGCGAGGTGGTGCCGGCAGCGGTGCTGGTGGAGCGCTTCAAGCGCGAATATGCGCAGGCCAAGGCGCGCATCTGCGGCGCTTGAGGGCGCTGACGGCAGGGTTGCGCGGCGGGTGTTCTGCGGCTGACTGGGTGGATGCCGCCGGCGCAGCCGGTCAGGCGCCCCAGCCCAGCGCCTGTTGCAGCGCCTGCAAGGCCGCTGCGTCGCTGTCACCGCGCCAGGCCACGATGTGGTCGGGCCGGATGAGCGCCAGCGGGGCCTCGTACAACACCCGCAGGCCCGGCACCTGCCCGGCGTCGGGCTCCACCACCTTCAAGTCCACGCCCAGGCTTCGCGCTGCCGCTTCGAAGCCTGTCGTGGCCGGCACGGCATCGCCTGCTGCATCGCGCAGCACCAGCAGCGTCCATTCGAAGCCGAACAGGTCGAACAGCGAGCGGCCATCGGCCAGCCAGGCGTGCGGTGGCCGCCCGCCCGGGCAGGCCGTGGGCTGGTAGCTGTTGGCGGCGTCCGGCGACGGCGTGCTGCCGTCGGGCACGATGATCGGTGAGCCGTCGTAGCGCCCGCCAAAGGTCACGCCCGGCACGTTGAACTCGCGCCGCACATGGCCGTTGAGGTACTCGCCCGCCACCGCTCGCGCTTGCGTCCCGGCGGGCGTGTCGTCGTCCAGTTCCGGCACCGCGTCGAACAGGCCGATGGAGTCGGCGAACTGCCGGGCGTAGCCGGTGTTGCGCTGCGCCAGCGGCTTGCGCTCCAGGCTGTAGCTGTCCAGCAAGGCCGGCGGGGCCTGGCCCTTGAGCACGGCGGCCAGCTTCCAGCCCAGGTTCACCGCGTCTTCCACCGCAGTGTTGTAGCCCAGGCCGCCCGTGGGGGTGAACAGGTGCGCGGCGTCGCCGCCGATGAACACGCGCCCTTGCTGAAAGCGCGAGGCCACCAGCGCGTGACCGGCCAACCAGGGCGCCATCGACAGGATCTCGATGGGGATGTCCAGCCCGCTGGCGCGCACGAACAGGGCGCGGGCATCGTCGTGCGTCAGCGCATCGACATCGGTGTCGTCGGCCAACTGGGTGTGGAACGCGAACTCGCTCACCCCGTCCACCGACATGATGAAGGCGCGCTGCGCCGGGTGCACCTGCACGTACATCCAGGCGCGGTCGTTGGGGTTGAGGCGGTAGAAGTCGGGCGCCTTCAGGTACACGGCCAGCATGCGCCCGCCCATGAAGCTGCGCTTGAAGCCGCTGCCGCCTTCCCACTCGATGCCCAGCCGGGCCCGCACGCCGCTGCGCGCGCCGTCAGCGCCCACCAGCCAGCGGGCTTGCACGGTCGCGCCGGCCCCACCCGCAGCTTCCACCGGCGCGACCTCGGCGGCGATGCCCTCACCCGTGTCAGAGAAGCCGCGCAGTTCCCAGCCGTAGCGCAGGTCCACGCCGGGCAGGGCTTGCGCCTCGTCGCGCAGCACCACCTCCACGAACTTCTGCGACACGCGGTGCGGCAGTTCCGCCGCGCTCCACGAGCCGCCCAGGCCACGGATCAACTGCGTGGCCTGCGCAGCCGTGGGCAGGCGCAGCCGGGCCATCTCGTGGCCGGCAAAGCGCGTCAGGTAGGCCACGTCCGTGGGGTGGTCGGCCGGCAGGCCCTGCGCACGCACCCGGTGGGCAAAGCCCAGGCGCCGGTAGTGCTCCATGGTGCGGGCCTGCGTGGCATTGGCCTGCGGGTTGAAGGCGGTGCCGGGCTTGCGGTCCGCCACCAGGCAGCGCACGCCGCGCCGCCCCAGCTCGTTGGCGAGCATCAGGCCGCAGGGGCCACCGCCTGCGATGAGGACATCGGTCTCCAGGGTGGCGGGCGCCGTCATCGCGCCATCGCCGCCTTCAGCACCTTCTCCCCCGGCAGCCAGGCCACGATGGCCAGGCTCACCACCGCAATGCCCGACATCAGCAGCCACAGCTGGGTGAACCCGGCCGCCTTCACCGCCGGGCCCAGCGCCGCCACGGCCAGCGAGCTGATGCCAAAGGAGATGGCGATGCGCGTGCCGCTCACGCGCGAGCGCAGCGAATCGTCGATGTAGCGCGCCACCATCACATCGTTGAAGGGGATGGCGCCAAACACCATCACCATGCAGGCGATGGCCAGGACGTACCAGGCCCAGCCGCTGCTTTGCGCGGCCAGCGCGAAGAACAGGATCTGCAACCCCAGGATGGCCATGAACAGCGGCTTGACGGCCACGCGGTCCACCAGTTGCCCCACCACCACCTGCGCCAGCGAGGCCACGCCGTACAGCCCGGCCAGCAGCAGGCCCAGCGCGGCCGGGTCGTTCACCAGGCCGTCCAGGCGCTCGGCCATCATCTGCGCGTTGCCGTTGGTGGTGAAGTTGAACAGCAGGCTGCCGGTGGTGGCGCTGGCCACCATGACCACGAAGGTGCGTATGGCCAGCCCGCGCGGCAGGTGCACCGCGCTGCCGGTCTTGCGCGCCGGGGCCGCGGTTTCTGGCGGGGCGACGCGGGCGAACAGCAGGCCGGCAGCAATGGAGATCAGCCCCGGCACCACGAAGGCCGCACGCCAGCCGAAATACTTCACCAGAAAACCCGTGGACACCGCCGCCAGCGCGATGCCCAGGTTGCCCGCCAGCCCGTTGATGCCGATGGTGCGCCCGGGCCGCTGGGACTGCTGCAGCAGCATAGGGATGCCCACCGGGTGGTAGATGGCCGAGAAGGCCCCCAGCACCGTGAGCGCCAACCCGATCTGCCAGGCGTTCTGCGTCAGCGCCACGGCGATGGCCGACAGGCCCATCCCGTGGAAGAACAGCAGCATCATCCAGCGCCGCCCGCGCAGGTCTCCCAGCCGTCCGGCGGGGATGGAACACAGGCCGAACATCAGGAAGGCGCCCGCCGTGTAGGGCATCAGGTCCTCCCAGCGCGCGATGCCGAAATCCACCGCGATGGCCCCCACCGCGGTGGCGAAGATCAGCAGGAACAGGTGGTCCAGCGCATGCGCGATGTTCAGCAGCAAAGAGGGAAGAAAGGGCATGGCACGGGCTCGCGGACGGGAGTCGCGATCCTATCCGGGCCACGGCCGCAACGGACGCTCCGGCCTGTGGCAGCCGGCTCCGCCCATCCGGCTGTCGTCGAGCTGTCGTCAGCCGACCTTTGCCGCCGTCTGGGAAGGAACTTCGAAGATCAGGCAGGTCGTGGTGGCGTGGGCATAGAGCTGGCCATCCGGGCCCACGATGCGCCCTTCGGCGGTGCCGACCTGGCGCCCGACGTGGATCACCCGCCCTTCGGCACGGACCAGGGGCACCTTCTCCGTCAAGGGCCGCACCATGTTCACTTTCAGCTCCAGGGTCGTGTAGCCCTGGCCGGCTGGCAGCATCGAATGCACGGCGCACCCGACGGCCGAGTCCAGCAGCGTCGCGAACCAGCCGCCATGCACGGTGCCCAGCGGGTTGTAGTGACGCCGCTTGGGCGCCCCTTGAAAGATGGCCAGGCCCGGCTCCATCCGGATGGGCAGGAAATCCAGGGTTTCGCCGATGGGCGGCGCCGGCAGCTCGCCCGCGAAGATCGCCGCGAACACCTCCATGCCGGACAGCCCCTTCATCGGCGTCGTCGGTGCGGGAGCCCCGCTCGGCCGCAGCCGTGAACGCACGGCGTCTTCTTCAGATTTCCAGTCGAGCAACACCTGTTGTGTGTCCATGCAGATCTCCGTTCGAGGGGGTTCAGGGGTCGAGGTCCGTGCCGGCGCGCTGCGCTCAGGCGCGTTCATGGGTGCGCGCCCAGCCTCCCAGCTTGATCGCCATGGCGATGGTCAGGCCGTACACCGCCAGACTGGCCGCCACCACGCCGAAGAAGCCACTGGCCGCCGTGTTCAGCCCGTGCACGCAAGCCCATCCGCCCAGCGTCACGATGCCCAGGCGCGCCAGGCTGCCGGCCAGCGGCCAGAACATGCGTCCAGCGCCTTGCGAGGCGAAGAACAAGGCCAGCCCCAGGCCGTACAAGCCGTAGAAGGCGCCGACGATGCGCAGGTAGGTGCCGCCGAACTCGCGCACCGCGGCATCCTGCGTGAACAAGTCCATCCACAGCGCCGGCGCGACCGCCACGGTCAGCCCTATGGTGCCGGTCAGGGCTGCGACGATGCCGGCGCCCAGCCAGGCGGCGTGCGGGGCGCGCTCGGGCTGGCCGGCTCCCATGTGGGTGGCCACCATCGCCGTCAGCGCCGTGCCGAAGCCGAAGGCGATGGGCACCAGGATGTACTCCAGCCGTGCCGCCACGCCGTAGCCGGCCAGTGCCGCGGTGCCGAAACTGCCGACGAAGGCCGTTGCCACGGCGATCGACGCGTTGCTGAGCACCGGACTCATCGATGCCGGCACGCCCACGCGCAGGATGTCGCGCAACAGCCGTGCGTGCGGCTGCCAGCGGGTGCGGTTCAAGGGTGCCGCGGCTCCTGGACGCAGCAGTTGCCAGGCCAGCACCAGGGCCGCCACCGCGTTGGCGATCAGCAGGCTTGCGGCGGCGCCGGCCACGCCCAGTGCTGGAACCGGGCCCCAGCCGAACACCAGCGTCGGGCACAGCACCACATGGATCAGCGCCGTCACCACCAGCATCGTGGCAGGCAGCAGCATGTTGCCGGTGCCGCGCACCACGGCCCCCAGCACGTTGGTGAACCAGATCACCGCCGCGCCACCGAACATGACGTTGGAGTAGGCCAGCGCCGCCTCCAGTGCCGCGCCACGCCCGCCCATGGCCGCATACACCGCGCGACCGCCAGCCAGCAGGCCCAGCGCGAACACCGCGGCCAGGGTGGCGGCGATCAGCAGCGACTGCTGTGCCAGGCGGCCGGCGTCATCGTGCCGCCCCGCCCCCAGCGCGCGCGCAACCGCGGCGGTGACGGCGCCGCCGATGCCCCCCGCCGACATCTGCATCATCAGCATGGACAGCGGAAACACCAGCGCGATGCCGGCCAGCGCCTCGGCGCCCAGCTTGCCGAGGATGTAGCCGTCGTAGCCGATGGTCATGGTGGCGGCGAACAGGCCGATGACATTGGGCGCGGCCAGCCGCAACAGGGTGGGCAGCAGCGGCCCGTTCAGCATCTGGTGCGTCCTGGACACGCCAGGCCGCGCGAGGGGGCTGCCGCCGGGAGCCGGCGCCGTGGCGGGGTCGGCCTTCATCGTGGCGCGCTGCCGCTGCAAGGGCCGATGGCCGCGTGCTGCATGACGATCGTCATATTCCGGGGCATTCCGTTGGTGCCGTGTGGAGCCAAGCCGGTTCAGCCGGGCTGCGGGCGGTCGTACTGCGCCAGCAGGCTGCGGCGCGTGGCCTTCAGCAGCGCCTGGCCCCGGGCCTTGTTGCCGAGCGCACGGGCCAGCAGCAGCGCGCCCACCAACTGGCTTGCCAGGAGCGCCGCGCTGTCGGCGGGCGCATCGGGCGGCAACGCGCGGCCCATGATGGCCAGCAGGCCGTGCACCCGCTGCGCCGCGGCCCCCTGCACCTCGGGCGACTGGCGCGGCACCTCGCAGGCCAGCGCCGCCACCGGGCAGCCGGCTTCGATGTCCTCCAGATGCCGGTCGGACAGATAGGCCTCCACAAGGGCGCGCAAGTCGCTGGCACCGCGCGACTTGCGCAGTGCCATGCCTTGGGTGAGCCGGGCGGCGCTTTCCTGGCCGGCGCGGTCCATCGCTTCGGCCATCATCGCGTTGCGCGAATCGAAATGGGCGTAGAAGCCGCCGTGCGTCAGCCCGGCCTCCTTCATGATGTCGGCAACCCCCACCCCTTCGAAGCCGCCCCGGCGTATGGCCCGTGCAGCGGCCGTCACGATGCGGTCGTGGCTCAGTTCCTTGCGGCTGGGATTTGGGGTCATGAAGCGGATTGAAGGTCAGCTCATATGATGACCATCATAGCTGTGAAGGCGAAGATGGCTCGGGTGTCCGTCACGACGTGGGGGCCTTCGTGCGCGATGCCACGGCCGCAAGGCCAAGGGCTCTGGTTGAATCTTCAGGCCGCCTGCGCGTTGCGAGTGGCCGAGATAGAGAAGGGCAAAGCCATCGTCAATCAAGCGCAGCCGTGGGCGCAGGCCGCGTGAGCCAGGGTGGCAGGGTCACCTTTCGGCGGGCTGCTCAAGACTG
>CANHVY010000001.1 GCA_947464185.1 Burkholderiales bacterium | reverse complement strand
CCGGCCAGCCGTGTTGAAGAACTGCTGCCCCACCGCTGGAACCCGGCTGCCGACATGCGCTGATCAGGCACGACCCTCGCCCGTCAAGATGGGGGTGGCCGGACGCTTACCCCGAGAGTGGAAGCCGTTCACCTCAGAGCGTGGCCCCTGGCAACTGTCGCTTGGTACCCCGTACGGGGAGCAGGTCAACCCAATGAGAACAGCCTTCTTGGCTGTTGACACGATAGGGAGTCCCTGTAAGGAGTTAGGCGTCGGCGCGCGGCGACAGCTACTGACCAAACCTGAATTTGCTAGCTTCCAAGTACTCTTCGAGGAGTTCGATTCCGACCCACCTGCGGCCCAACCGTTCTGCCACAGCACCTGCTGTATTCGATCCAGCGAAGGGGTCAACCACAAGGTCTCCCTCGTCTGTAAGGAGTTTGACGAAGAACTCGGGTAGCGCGGCGGGGAATCTCGCAGGATGAATCTTGAATCCGGCCTCTTTGCAACGCATCGTGTACGTATCGTTCGCGGAGTTATTGCCTGCGATGAACATTTCAGTCGCGATCTGATCTTCAAGGACATTCGAAGGGATCGAACCTCCCGATGAAATCTTGTCGAACGAGGATGTGATGTTATGTCCTGACGGTCGGACCGTTGCTTTGACGCCGCGCTGAGCGAGGCGAATCATGTCCGCGCTGTACGGCTTAAGCACCTTCCGGTTGTCAGCCTTTGGGAAGGGCGTCTTGGAGAGCCACCAAACGTGCTCAACGGAGTCTTTGATCCTGACGCGGCGAACGGTGACCCACTCAGCGGGTACCGGCATCTTTGCTGGGTTGTACCAGTAGCACTCTTGTGCAAGGTGGAAGCCCAACTCCTCCACGAGCGCAATCATGAGCTTGTAGTGGTAAAGCGAGCGAGTAGGCGAGCCCTGGTTCCAGCTGCCGCCGATGTTCAGCACAAAGCTTCCATCGTCAGTGAGCACGCGATGGATTTCACGAGCGAAAGGCAAGAACCAGGCGACGTAGTCCGCCTTGCTAACGTTGCCGTACTCCTTCTTAAAGTGAAGTGCGTACGGTGGTGAGGTAAAGACCAAGTTGACGCTGCCGTCCGGAAGAGCGGCAAGCACTTGCTGAGAGTCGCCGAGGTATGCGGCTCCTGCGGCAGTTTCGTAGAACGACTCGACCGCTGAAAGCAGCTTCGTAGGGTGCTCTTGCGAGGGTGCAAAGAGGTTCGGCTGGGGAGCGTCGAGGAGCTTGTTCATCGGGTGCATGGCGTAGCCGCTGCTAGCATGCAGCATCTTGAGTGTAGCACTAAATAGGTTGACAAAAGCAACCCATAAAAACCCTGAGTCGTTCGAACCTTCGGAGTGGGTCAACCAAGCCGAGGCAGCTCGACTTCGGGGCGTCTCGCGGCAAGCGATCGCCAAGCTTGCTGCCAACGGGCGACTGAAGACTTTGGCTGTCGGTGGCCGAACTCTCGTCAGCCGGGCTGACGTACTCGCATTCGTGGCCAACCCGCCTGGCCGGCCAAGGAAGACCCCTGATGAGTGAAGAGACGCTGAACGCGGTGCGGGAGCTTCTTGCGCGATGCACGCCCGAGGAACGCGCGGCCGTGTTTCGGGAGCTGCGTGCTACCCACGCGATCCATCCGTACGAGGCCGCCGTCGGGGCGCCAGCTGAGATGATCCTTGAGGCAGTGCATCGCGCGCCTGAGTTGACCCGAAGAATGCTTCGCGGCGTCATCGCGGATGCCGCCTTCCGGACCTTCGTCGTCGCAGCTCTCGAAGCGCGTGGGTGGAAGGACGTGACGCCAGAGGGAAACTTCGCTTATGACTACAGCGTGGATGATGGGCGGGGCCCGATCACCATCCAAGTGAAGCTGCAGCGAAGCGAGCGCGGCGCACCCGTTGTCAAGGCTGGAAAGCGATACGGGTTCGACGGCGAGGTCTTCATGACCGAGACGCAGAAAACGCGAACGGGCACAGACGGCGCGGAAAACCAGACTCGTCCCTATCGATACGGTGAATTCGATGTTCTCGCGGTCTCGATGCAGCCGTCCACAGGTACGTGGGACTCGTACATGTATACGCTCGGTCGATGGCTTCTTCCGGGAAAGACAACCGGGGAGATGGCTACGATGCAGCCAGTCGCAAAAGTTGATGGCGAGTTCTGGACCCGCGGCTTCGAGGTTGCGGCGCAGTGGTTCCGTGAAGCCGACGATGGCAAACGGATGCGCGATTCAGCGACGAAGCGAGCCGGCGTCAAGGGCAAGAAGAAGGCAGCCAAGAAGAAGGCGCCGACGAAGCGCGTTGTGAAGTAGCCGGGCTGGATTCCGACGCTTAACTTGTTTTTCGTGAGACAGATCTGCTGGCAAACATCTGCGTCTCGTCAAGCCCGCTGCACGGGCAACAGACGGAATCTCACCTGCAAGCACAGTCTCACGCCGCGTCGGTACGAAGGCCTGCCGTCTCCGGCGCAGCACGCTGGCGCTCGATCACCAAAGCACAGTCCAGGTGATCTGGGCTGCCTGCCTCGAACAGCACGCGGCCGCCGTTCACCGCGGCGAAAACGGCGGAACTCGACCAGGAGGACCTTCGCTCGAATTCCTTGCGCGGATACAGGCAGATGTCGACCCCCGTGCCGATGCACCGCACCGCCAACCGCAGCCAGGCAGAGACCTCCACAAGCTTCACCACTTGAACCGCCCAAGGTGCAGCGGCGTGCATTCAGGCGGCGGGCGGCGGGGTGATGGGGCGAGTCGGCGCAGCCGAGAAGCGCAGGCGGCGGGGTCGGTGCGCGCAGCGCACTTCGTGATCCAACCCGCCGCGGTTGTCTGAGCGCAGCGACCGCAGGGAGCGCAGCGAGTTCGGCGGCGCGACCCTGCCGGCGAGCATCGCAGGGCACCCCGGCCATTGGCCGGGGCCAGCCGCCCGAGCCGCAGCGCCCCGCTGCCCGCCGCCTGACCGCGAAGTGCAGCCGCTCAGACGTCCGCCAAGCTCACACCGCCACCCCAGCGGCAGGCGACACCCCTTCCCCCCCGCTTTGCTGCAGCCGCCACATCCGCGCATAGCGCCCGTCCAACGCCAGCAGTTCGGCGTGCGGGCCGCGTTCCACCACGCGGCCGGCTTCCAGCACCACGATCTCGTGCGCGTCCACCACCGTGCTCAGGCGGTGGGCGATGACCAGGGCGGTCTTGCCCTGCGCGGCGGTCTTGAGCTCGGCCTGGATGGCGCGCTCGTTGGCGGAATCCAGCGCTGACGTGGCCTCGTCGAAGATGACGATGGGCGGGTTCTTCAGCAGCGTGCGAGCGATGGCCACGCGCTGCTTCTCGCCGCCGGAGAGCTTCAGGCCCCGCTCGCCCACCATCGTGCCGTAGCCCTGCGGCGTGGAGGCGATGAAGTCGTGGATGTGCGCCGCCCGGGCCGCGGCCTCCACCTGCTCGCGCGTGGCGCCGGGGCGGCCATAGGCGATGTTGTATTCCACCGTGTCGTTGAACAGCACCGTGTCCTGCGGCACGATGCCGATGGCCGCGCGCAGGCTGGCCTGCGTGACCTGCCGGATGTCCTGCCCGTCGATGGTGATGCGCCCGCCCGTCACGTCGTAGAAGCGGAACATCAGCCGCGCCAGCGTGGACTTGCCCGCGCCCGAGGCGCCCACCACCGCCACCGTCTTGCCCGCGGGAATGTCGAAGCTCACGCCGTGCAGGATGGGGCGCGCCGGGTCGTAGGCGAAGTCCACGTTTTCGAAGCGCACCGTGCCCTGGCGCACGGCCAGCGCCGGGGCGCCGGGCGCGTCGTCCACCTCGCGGTGCCGGCCCAGCAGGCCGAACATCTTGTCCAGGTCGGTCAGGGCTTGCTTGATCTCGCGGTACATCACGCCCAGGAAGTTCAGCGGGATGTAGAGCTGGATCATGAAGGCGTTGATCATCACCAGATCGCCCAGCGTCATGCGCCCGTCCACCACACCTTGCGTGGCGCGCCACAGCATGGCCACCAGGGCGGTGGCAATGATCATCTGCTGCCCGGTGTTGAGCACGCTCAGCGTGGTCTGGCTCTTCAGCGCCGCTCGGCGAAGCTGCTCCAGGCTCTCGTCGTAGCGCTTGGCCTCGAAGGCCTCGTTGCCGAAGTACTTCACCGTCTCGTAGTTCAGCAGCGAATCGATGGCCTTGGTGTGCGCCGTGGAGTCCATCTCGTTCATGCGGCGGCGGAACTTCGTGCGCCATTCGGTGACGGTGACGGTGAAAGCGATGTACAGCACCAGCGCCACCCCGGTGATGAGTGCGAAGCCGGCATCGAACTTCCAGCCCAGCAGCACCAGCACCATCACCACTTCCACCAGGGTGGGAAAGATGCTGTAGAGCGAATACGAGATCAGCGACTGCACGGCCCGCGTGCCGCGCTCGATGTCCCGCGTCATGCCGCCGGTCTGGCGCTCCAGGTGGAAGCGCAGGCTCAGGGCGTGCAGATGGCCGAACACCTCCAGCGCGATGCTGCGCGTGGTGCCCTCGGTGGCCTTGGCAAAGACCAGCTCGCGCAGTTCGGTGAACAGCGAGGTGGACAGCCGCAGCGCGCCGTAGGCCAACAGCAGGCCCACCGGCACCACCAACAACGCGGCGGCCGAGCCGGGCGCCGGGGCCAGGTTGTCGACCAGTTCCTTGAGCAGCAGCGGCACGCCCACGTTGGCCATCTTGGCCGCGATCAGGAAGGTCAGCGCGATGCCCACGCGCCAGCGGTAGCGCCAGAGGTAGGGGAACAGACGGCTGAGCGTGGCCCAGTCGGAGCGCGCAACTGCAGGCTGGTTGGCGGGCGCCGTAGCGGAAAGGGACGGACCTGGGGGACGCATGCGGACAGTGTCGCGGAAACGGCACCGCCGCTGCCATGCGTGTCGCGCCAACGCCGGCTTGGCTGCCGTTTCAGCCACCCATGGCGCGAACAGGCCTGGCCAGCACGCGCCGCCTATCATCAACGCCATGAGCACTCCCACCACACTGCCCGAGGCCGCCGGCCGTCTGCTGTCACCCGAGATCCTGCCGGACCAGCGTGAACTGGTGCTGCGCGTGATGCCCTTGCCTTCGGACGTCAACGCCAACGGCGACATCTTCGGCGGCTGGCTGATGGCCCAGGTGGACATGGCCGGTGCGGTGCTGCCCTACCGCATCGCGCGCGGCCGCATCGCCACCGTGGCCGTCAACGAGTTCCTGTTCAAGCAGCCGGTGTCCATCGGCGACCTGTTGAGCTTCTATGCGCGCGTGGAGCGCGTGGGCAACACCTCCATCACCGTGCATGTGGAGGTGTTTGCCGAGCGCAACCCGGCGAACCCGCAGGTGGTGAAGGTGACCGAGGCGCGCATCACCTATGTGGCCATCGACAAGGATGGCAAACCGCGAGCCGTCCCGCGGCCAGAGGCATGAAGCCGCAAGGCTTCAACCCACGCCGGCCGTAAGGCTTCAACCCACCCCGGCCACACACACCGACCCGCCACACCCCTCTGGAGACCCCTGACCATGATCGTCTTCGAACACGCCGACGTGCTGGACGCCGCCGCCGGCACCCTGCTCAAGGACCGTTTCGTCCGCGTCGAAGGCGCGACCATCACAGCCGTCTCCGACCAACCTGTGGACACCACCGGCGCCCGCGTCATCGACGCTCGCGGCAAGGTGCTGATGCCGGGCCTGATCGACTGCCATGTGCACGTGCTGGCCTCCATGCTGAACGCCGGGCGCCTGGCCAAACTGCCCAACGTGCTGACCGTGCTGCGCGCCGTGCCCATCCTGCAAGGCATGCTGATGCGCGGCTTCACCACGGTGCGGGACGCCGCCGGGGCCGACTGGTCACTGGCCGAGGCCGTGCGCACCGGGTTGGTCCAAGGGCCCAGGATCTTTCCTTCAGGCCGCGCCTTGTCTCAGACCGGCGGCCATGGCGACTTCCGCGAGCGCAGTGACGTCATCGAGCCCTGCCCCTGCACGCCCAAGATCGGCGCCATCGGCCGCGTGGTGGACGGCGTGGATGCCATCCGCCGCGCTGTTCGCGAAGAGATCCAGATGGGGGCCACCCAGATCAAGATCATGGCCTCAGGCGGCGTGGCCTCGCCCACCGACCCGATCCACTACCTGGGTTTCAGCGAGGACGAGATCCGCGCCGCGGTGGAGGAGGCGTCCAACGCCGACACCTACGTGCTCGCGCATGCGTACACGCCCAAGGCAATCTCGCGCGCCGTGCGCTGCGGCGTGCGCACCATCGAGCACGGTAATCTGATTGATGCCGATTCCGCAAAGGTGATGGCCGACCATGGCGCCATCGCCGTGCCGACGATCGTGACCTACGAAGCCCTGGCCAGCGAAGGTGCGGCGCTGGGCCTGCCGCCAGAGTCGGTGGCCAAGATCGAGAACGTGCGCAGCGCCGCGCTGCGCTCGCTGGAGATCTTTGCGGCTGCAGGCGTGCGCATGGCTTTCGGCACCGACCTGCTGGGCGAATCGCACCGCCTGCAGTCCGACGAGTTCAAGCTCCGCGCTGGCGTGCTGGGCGCGGCCGAGACGCTGCGCGCCGCCACCATCCACGCCGCCCACGTGCTGCGCATGGATGGCCGCTTGGGCGTCGTCGCCCCTGGGGCCACAGCCGACCTGCTGCTGGTGGACGGGAACCCGCTTCAAGACATCTCGGTGCTGCTGGGCCAGGGCGAAGGCCTGGCCATGATCGTGCAGGAGGGCAAGGTGGTGAAGGACCACTGAGGCCGTTCGCGCCCCTCAAGGCGCCGCGTCGATCAGGATGGCGCGGAAATCGTTGACGTTGGTCAGCGTCGGGCCGGTGACCACGCTGTCGCCCAGGGCCTCGAAGAAGCCGTGGCCGTCGTTGTCGGCCAGGCGGTCGGCTGGGCGCAGGCCGGCGGCGAAGGCGCGCTCCAGGGTGTCGGGGGCCAGCAGCGCGCCGGCCGTCTCTTCCTGGCCGTCAACGCCGTCGGTGTCGCCGGCCAGCGCATGCACCTGCGGGTGGCCGCGCAGCGTCAAGGCCTGTGACAGCAGGCATTCCACATTGCGCCCGCCACGCCCGCTGCCGCGCACCGTCACCGTGGTCTCGCCGCCCGACAGCAGCACGCAAGGGGCTGCAAAGGGCTGGCCACGCTGCGCCACCTGCAGCGCGATGCCGCCCAGCACCTTGCCCACGTCACGCGCCTCGCCCTCCAGCGCATCGCCCAGGATGTGCGCCGCGTAGCCCGCCTCACGCGCCACCGCCGCGGCAGCTTCGAGCGAGGCCTGCGGCGCGGCGATGATGCGCGTTTCGCAGCGCGCCAGCCGTGGATCACCGGGCTTGATGGATTCACCCCGGCGGCTTTCCAGCACCTCGCGCACGGCCGGCGCCAGCGTGATGCCGTAGCGGCGCACGATGGCCAGCGCGTCGGCGCAGGTGGTGGGGTCGGCCACGGTGGGGCCGGAGGCGATGTCGATGGGCCGGTCGCCCGGCACGTCGGAGATCAGCAGCGTGAGCACGCGCGCCGGGTGGCACGCCGCGGCCAGGCGGCCGCCCTTGATGGCCGAGAGGTGCCGGCGCACGCAGTTCATCTCGGAAATCGTGGCACCGCTGGCCAGCAGGGCGCGGTTCACGTCCTGCTTGTCCTGCAGCGTCAGCCCCGGCGCCGGCAGCGGCAGCAGGGCCGAGCCGCCGCCGGAGATCAGGCACAGCACCAGGTCGTCCTGGGTCAGCCCCTGCACCACCTGCAGCATGCGCTGAGCGGCGCGCAGACCGGCCTCGTCCGGCACGGGGTGTGCGGCTTCAGCGATCTCGATGCGCTCGCAGGGCACGGCGTAGCCGTAGCGGGTGACCACGAAGCCCGACAACGCGTCGGGCGGGCCGCTCCAAGCCTGCTCCACCGCCTGCGCCATCGCGGCCGAGGCCTTGCCGGCACCGATGACCACCAGCCGCCCCCTGAGCGAACCCGGCGCGGGCAGGTGCGGGGGGATGCACAGCGCCGGCTGCGCGCGGGCGATGGCGGCGTCGAACATGGCGCGCAACAGCGTGCGCGGGTCAGTGGTCTTCATCGTGTACGGTGTTTTGCGCAGTCCCCGAAAAGCGAGAGTCTGCCCGAACCACGAGGGGGCCACCCCACCGGGGCAGCATCCGCTCAGCTCACCGTCGCCAGGATCACGTCCGAAGCCTTGACCAGCGCCGTGACGGGCTGTCCCGGGGCGAGCTGCAGCGCCTGCACCGAGCCTTGTGTCACCACCGCCACCACCTCCAGCCCGGTGCGCGTGCCCACGGTCACTTCGGCGTTCACGGCCCCGGGTTGCACCGCCTGCACGTGGCCCTCCAGCCGATTGCGCGCGGAGACGCGGGCGCCGTCCAGGCCGGTGGCCAGCAGCACGGCCGGCGCCTTCACCATGGCGATCACCGTCTGCTGGAGGCGCAGTTGCAGGTGGTCGGTGCTCTCGCGCGTGATGGTGGCCACCAGCGGCACGCCGCCGGGCAGCATCACCTCCACCTCGTCATTCACCGCCCCGGCCCGGATGGCGCTGACCACCCCCACCCACTGATTGCGCGCGCTGGTCTTCACGTTCAGCACCTTCAACAAGGAGAAGTCCTGGGACAGGTCCATGCCCTGCTCGGTCAGCAGGCGCACGAACCGCTGGTGCACCTCGTCCAGCTGCCGGTAGCGTTCGATCAGGCGGTGCCCGTGCGCCGTGAGCCGGGTGCCGCCGCCGCCCTTGCCGCCCGTCACCCTTTCCACCAGCGGTGTGCCCGACAAGGTGTTCATCAGGTCGATGGCGTCCCAGGCAGCCTTGTAGCTCATGCCGAAGGCGCGCGCCGCGTGCGTGATGGAGCCGTGCTCGGCCACGGCCTGCAGCAGGGCCATGCGTCCATGCCCCCCCAGCGACCGGCCGCCGGCCTCGATCCACAGCGAGCCCTGCACCTGCAGGACCGAGTGGCGCGGCTGTCGGGAAGGTCGTCGGGAAGACGGGGAAGACGGGGAAGGCGGCGCGGGCCGGGCTGCGACCGGTGGGCGGGCGGGCATGTCAGGACTCCATCGTCTTGGGGCTGGGCACAGCGCTGGTGCCGCGTACGCGCCCGGCATCCAGGTACACCACTTCCTGCGCCAGGCGGTCGACATCGTCTTCGTCGTGGGTGATCAGCAGAAGTGGCAGTTGCAGCGACATCTGCAGCTCCAGCAACTCCTCGCGCAGCCGGTGGCGCAGCGCCTTGTCCAGCGCGGCAAAGGGTTCGTCCAGCAGCAGCGCGGTGGGCCGGGTCACCAGCGCGCGTGCCAGAGCCGTGCGCTGGCGCTGTCCGCCCGAGATTTGATGAGGAAGCTGCGCGGCCACGTCCTGCAGGCCGAACTGCTCGATCCAGCGGTCGGCCTCGGGCAGCGGTTCCCGGCGCAGCGGGTTGCGCCAGCCCCGCCGCAGCGCGAAGGCGATGTTCTGCCGCACGGTCAGATGCGGGAAGAGTGCGTAGTCCTGGAACACATAGCCCACCTGACGCTGCTGGGGGGAGAGGCTCAGGCCCGCCGCACCGTCGTAGAGCGCGCGGCCCGCCACGCGCACCCAGCCGCTGTCAGGCAGCGTGATGCCGGCGATCATGCGCAGCGTCTGCGTCTTGCCCGCCCCTGAGGGCCCGTACAGCACCAGGCGCTGTGCCGCGCTGCGAAAAGCGACCTCCAGCGTGAACTGCCCCGCACCGTGGCGCAGTTGCTTTTTCAGGCTCAGGTCCCAGGTGGACATGGGTGCGCTGCCTCAGCCTCGCGCCGCGACGCGGCCGGGCACCAGGCGGCCCGCGCTCAGCAGGACGGCCATGCACACCAACGAGGTCACCATCACCAGGAAGTTCGCGGTGTCGTCCTGCCCCGCCTGCACGGCCTCGTACACCGCGATGGACAAGGTCTGCGTCTGGCCTGCAATGCTGCCCGCCACCATGAGCGTGGCGCCGAACTCGCCCAGCGCCCGGGCAAAGGCCAGCAGAAGCCCCGCCAGGATGCCGCGCCAGGCCAGCGGCAGTGACACCCGCAGGAAGAGGCCCCACTCGCCCAAGCCCAGGGTGCGGGCAGCGTCCTCGCACTGCGGATCGACGTTCTCGAACGCCGCCCGGGCCGCCTTGAACACCAGCGGGAAAGCCACGATGGTGGCCGCGATCACGGCGGCCTGCCAGGTGAAGATGAGGCGGATGCCGAAGTTCTGCAGCAGCCAGGCGCCCACCACGCCCTGGCTGCCGATCACCACCAGCAGGTAGTAGCCCAGCACCGTGGGCGGCATCACCATGGGCAGCGTCAGCATGGCATCCAGCACATCGCGCCCCGGGAAGCGCCAGCGCGAGAGCGCATAGCCCACACCCACCCCCAGCACAAGGTTGATCGCCGTGGCCCAGCCCGCCACCTTCAGCGTCAATGCCAGCGCGGTCCAGGCTTCACCCATGTTCAGTCGGCCACCGGTTCAGGGCTTGATCAGGGCCGACCGAAGCCGTGCTTGGCCAGCACGGCCTGCGCCGCGGGCGTGAGCAGGAAGTCGACGAACTTCACCCCGTCAGCCGCATGCGGCCCGGCCACGACAGGGGCCGCCGGGTACAGGATGGGCTTGGCCGTGGGCACGGTGAAGGCGAGCTTGACCTTGCCGGGCATCAGCGCCGCATCGGTGGCGTAGACGAAGCCGGCATCGACCTCGGCGCGGGCCACGTAGTCCAGCGCCTGGCGCACGTGATGAGCGCCGATGATCTTGGGCGCGATGGCCGTCCACAGGCCTGCTGCCTCCAGCGCTGCCTGGGCGTAACGGCCCGCGGGCACGCTAGCCGGCAGCCCGATGGCAATGCGCGCGAAAGCGGGCCGGGCCAGATCGTTCAGGGTCTTCGGCGGGGACGGGGGCTGGGGCAAGCTGGAGGACGGACCGTTGGCGGCCGGCACCACCACCACCAGGGTGTTGGAGGCGACGTTGCGCCGCTGCGCCGCCCGGACCAGGCCCTGCGCCTGCGCCTGGTCCATCGTTTCCTGGTCGGCACTGATGAACACATCCACCGGCGCACCCCGGGCCATCTGGGTCAGCAACGCACCGGAGGCGCCGAAGTTGAAGCGCAGCTTGTGGGCGGGATGGGCCGCCTCGAACAGCGGGGCCACGTCCCGAAGTGCGTGGGTCAGGCTGGCTGCGGCCGAGACCGTGATGTCGGCCGCCTGCACCCCCAGGTGCAGCAGCCACAAGCCCGCGGCCACGGCAGCCGTCTTCAGCCGTCCGCTGGCCGGCCGCCGGCACGACCCCTCCGACGGGCGGGGTCGAGGGCAGGAGAGCCATCGTGATATCTGACTGGACATTGCGCACCGGCTGAGGGGGCTGGTAGGTCATGAAGGGCCCAGCTTGCAGCCATCTGTCGCGACGGCTGGCGGACCCTGTATCGCTGTATCCCAGATGATATATCGATGCCCTGGGACTGCCGGAGATCTGCAGCCCCATCACCGCCGTACCATCGGCCCATGAGCACGCACTACCCCCACCTGCTGGCCCCGCTGGACCTGGGCTTCACGACGCTGGCCAACCGGGTGATCATGGGCAGCATGCACACCGGGCTGGAGGATGGCCGCCAGCACCTGCCGGCCCTGGCGGCCTACTTCGCCGAGCGCGCCCGAGGCGGCGTGGGGCTCATCGTCACGGGGGGCTTTGCGCCGAACATCGAGGGCTGGGCCAAGCCCCTGGCCGGCACGCTGGCCACCTCCGGCGCGGCGCGGCGCCACCGCGCCATCACCGACGCCGTGCATACCGAGGGCGGCAAGATCGCGCTGCAGATTCTGCACACCGGGCGCAACGCCTACCACCCGTTCTGCGTGGCGCCTTCACGCATCAAGAGCCCGATCGGGGTGTTCACGCCGCGTGAGCTGTCGGCCGCCGGCGTCGAGCGCCAGATCCGCGCCTTCGTGCGCTGCGCGAAGCTGGCGCGCGCGGCCGGCTACGACGGCGTGGAGGTCATGGGCAGCGAGGGCTACCTGATCAACCAGTTCCTGGCCGCGCGCACCAACCGCCGCACCGATGCCTGGGGCGGGCCCTACGAGCACCGCATGCGCTTTCCGGTGGAGATCGTCTCGCGCATGCGCGAGGCCGTGGGGCCGGACTTCATCATCATCTACCGCCTGTCCATGCTGGACCTGGTGCCCGACGGCGGCACCTGGGACGAGGCCGTGACGCTGGCCCAGGCCATCGCACGCGCCGGCGCCACCATCCTGAACACCGGCATCGGCTGGCACGAGGCGCGTGTGCCGACGATCGCCACCAGCGTGCCGCGCGGCGCCTTCGCCTGGGTGACGAAGAAGATGCGCGAGACGCTGCGGGCCCAGGGGCTGCAGATCCCGCTGGTGACCAGCAACCGCATCAACACACCCGAAGTGGCCGAGGGCCTGCTGGCCGACGGCAGCGCCGATCTGGTGAGCCTGGCGCGGCCGCTGCTGGCCGACCCCTTCTTCGTGGCCAAGGCCCGCGCCGGCCGGCCGCAGGACATCAACACCTGCATCGCCTGCAACCAGGCCTGCCTGGACCACGCCTTCGAGAACAAGCTGGCGAGCTGCCTGGTCAACCCGCGCGCCGGGCACGAGACCACGCTCCTCATCACCCCCACATCACGGCGCAAGCGCTGCGCCGTGGTGGGCGCCGGCCCGGCAGGCCTCGCCGCGGCCACCACGCTGGCCGAGCGCGGGCATGAGGTGCACCTGTTCGAGGCCACTGCCCAGATCGGCGGGCAGTTCAACCTGGCGCGCCGCATCCCGGGCAAGGAAGAGTTTGCCGAGACGCTGCGCTACTTCACCCAGCGCCTGCAGGCCACCGGCGTGCACCTGCACCTGGGCCAGCGGGCCGACGCGCAGGCGCTGGTGGTGCAGGGCTTCGACGAGGTCGTGCTGGCCACGGGCGTCACCCCGCGCAGCCCCCGCATCCCCGGGCAGGACGGCCCGAACGTGCTGAACTACGTGCAGGTGCTGCAGGGAGCAGCCGTGGGCCCCCGCGTAGCCATCGTCGGCGCCGGGGGCATTGGCTTTGACGTGGCGGAGTTTCTGGTCACGCCACCGGGACACTCGGCGACGCTGAGCCTGCCCGAGTGGATGGCCGAGTGGGGCGTGGCCGATCCGGCGCAGGTGCGCGGCGGCGTGGTGCCGCCTCGGCCCTCAGCACCGGCGCGGCAGGTCACCTTGCTGCAGCGCAAGACCGGTAAACCCGGACGCGGCCTGGGCAAGACCACGGGCTGGATCCACCGCGCGGCGCTGCAGATGAAGCAGGTGCAGATGATCGGCGGCGTCCACTACGAGCGCATCACGCCGCAGGGCCTGTGGGTCAGCATCGGCGAAAAGCGCAAGGAGCAGCGCCTGATCGAGTGCGACACCGTGGTGCTGTGCGCCGGGCAGGAGCCGCTGCGCGAGTTGCAAGCCCCGCTGCAGGCCGCAGGCGTGAGCGTGCACCTGATCGGTGGCGCCCACGAAGCCGCCGAACTCGACGCCAAGCGCGCCATCGACCAGGGCACGCGGCTGGCGGCGCGGCTTTGAACGCCGTACGAGGACGGTGAAAGGTCGGCAGATCTCCGCCTGGAACCATTCAAGTCATCGCCGGCTCCGCCTCCAGCAGCCAGGTGCTGGCACGGTGCAACTCGATACCTGCGGGCAGGCTCACCACCGCAGGTGCGGACAAGGCCACGAGCATGGCGCGCGCACCAGGCCACAGGCTTCGGGCGTCTTGCAGCGCGCGCACCTCCCGCGCCAGGGTGGCCGCGTCCGACAGGTCTGCGCAAACCTGCACCAGCCAGGCTCGACCCTCGGGCCAACGAGCGCAGAAGTCCACCTCGAACCCACCGGTCGTGAGCACGTAGTCCACCGCGGCGCCACGCCGCAGCAGCTCATGGAGGACAGCCGTTTCCAGTGCGTGGCCCAGATTGGGCTTGCCCGAAGTGTCAAACAGTGCCATCAAGCCCGTGTCCACCGGGTACACCTTGCGCGGGTTGACCTGTCGGCGCCGCACGGAATCCGTGGCCAGCCCCACGGTGCTGATCAAGAACGCATCTTCCAGATGGGCCAGCATCTGGTGGAGCGTGTCCTTGCCCACGGATGTGCCGCGGGAGCGCAGATCGCTGAAGAACTTGTGGATGCTGAAGGCCCCGGCGGCGTTGCCCAGCAACTGCTGCACCAGCCAGCGCAGGATCTGCGGCTGGCTGAGGTCATGCCGCTCCACCACATCGCGCAGCAGCACCACATCAACGTGATTGCGCAAGAGTTCGTGGCGGCTGCGCGCGTCCAGCCCTTGGGCCTCGGGGAACCCTCCCACGCTCAGGTACTCAACCAGGGCATGGGCGAGTTGCGAATGTTCCGCCTTGGTCAGGCGGCTTGCGGGCTTGGTCGGCTCACGGCCCGCATGCCGCAAGGCCTCGCGGAAGCTGAAGGGCGTGACCACGGCCTCCAGCGCGCGGCCCCGCATGCTGGTGGCTACTTCGCGCGACAACAGCTTGGCTGACGAGCCGGACACGAAGAGCTCGATGTTCTCGGTGTCCAGCAAGCGCCTGACGAACAACTCCCAGCCGCTGACAAGTTGAATTTCGTCCAGGAAGAAGGTGCTGCGCCGGCCGTCGCGCCACTCCGGATGGAGGTTGAAGTACTCCTCCACCAGCAAGTCCAGATCGGCCGTGCGCATACCGGCCAGCCGGTCGTCCTCGAAGCTGAAGTACAGCAAACCCTCGCGAGGGGTGCCGCCGGCATGGCGGCTGGCCAGTTGCTGCCACAAGAAGCTGGTCTTGCCAGCCCGTCGCATGCCGATGACCGCCAGGGCCTTGCCCGACACGGCCGGAAGCCACACATCACGCGGGGTCAGCCGGGGAAGCGGCGCAGCTTGCGCATCCAGGATCTTCTGCCGAAGCAACGGTCGATAAGAGTCTTCCATAAAGGACATTATGGATTCATACCGTCCTTATGAAAAGTCTCTTTTTAACCCCCCACTTGATACGGCAAGTACGAGGCCCCTCGGACTGCGTCGCTCAGCTGAAGGGGCTGAAGTCAGGTCGCCGCTTCTCGAAGAAGGCTTGGAAAGCTTCACGGGCTTCGGGGCTGCGCAGACGCTGGCCGAAGATCTCACCTTCGGTCTTGATGGTCTGCAGCACCAGCTCGCGCTGCGGTGCGCGCATCAGGCGCTTGGCGTCGCGCACGGCGCCCGGGGGCAGTTGGTTGAAGCGCTCGGCCACGCGGCGGGCATGGGCCATCACCTCGCCGGCGGGCAGGACGGCGTTGGCGATGCCGCACTCCACCGCCTGCTCGCCGGTGAAGGGGTCACCCAGCAGCAGCTTCTCGGCCGCGCGGCGCGGGCCCATGAGCTGCGGCACCAGCAGGCTGGAGGCGTACTCCGGCACCAGGCCCAGGCCCACGAAGGGCATGGCCAGCCGCGCCTCGTCACTGACATAGACGAAGTCGCAGTGCAGCAGCAGGGTGGTGCCCACGCCGATGGCCGCGCCCGTGACGGCCGCCACCACAGGCTTGGGGCAATCCACCAGGGCCTTCATGAAGCGGAACACGGGTGCTTCGGCCGAATCGCTGCCTTGGCCAGGCGGCCGGCTCATGAAGTCCTCGATGTCGTTGCCCGAGGTGAAGATGCCGGGCTGGCCGGTGATCAGCACGCTGCGCACCTGGCCGTCAGCCTGCGCATCGGCCAGGGCCTGGGCCATGGCGGTGTACATCTCGGCCGTGAGGGCGTTCTTCTTCTCGGGCCGCGCAATCTCGATCGTGGCCACGCCGTTGAGGACGCCGGTGCGGATGTGTTGGCTCATCGCAGCGGCTCCTTCAGACGCGCTCGAAGATGCCGGCCGCGCCCTGGCCCATGCCCACGCACATGGTCACCATGCCGTACTTCAGCTGGCGGCGGTGCAGCGCGTGGATCACGGTGGCAGAGCGGATGGCCCCGGTGGCGCCCAGCGGGTGGCCCAGCGCGATGGCGCCGCCCAGCGGGTTGACGCGGGCCGGGTCCAGCCCCACGGTGTCCATCACGGCCAGGGCCTGGGCGGCGAATGCCTCGTTCAGCTCGATCCAGCCGATGTCGTCCAGCTTCAGGCCACCAGCCTTCAGGGCCGCAGGGATCGCCTCGATCGGGCCGATGCCCATGATCTCGGGCGCCACACCACGCACCGAGAAACTGACGAAACGCGCCAGCGGCGTCAGGCCGAAGGTCTTGACCGCGCGCTCGCTGGCCAGGATCAACGCACCCGCGCCGTCGCTGGTCTGGCTGCTGTTGCCTGCCGTCACCGAACCCTTGGCGGCGAACACGGGCTTGAGCTTGCCCAGGCCTTCCAGCGAGGTGTCGGCACGGGGACCTTCGTCGACGCTCACGGTGCGGGTCTTCATGCCCGGCTGGCCGGCAGCCAGGTCGGGGAAGCGATCCACCACGTCCACGGGCGTCATCTCGGCGGTGAACTCGCCCGCGGCAATCGCCGCCAGCGCCTTCTGGTGCGAGGCCAGGGCGAAGGCGTCCTGCCGCTCGCGCGTGACCTTCCACTGCGTGGCCACCTTCTCGGCCGTCAGGCCCATGCCGTAGGCGATGCCCACGTTCTCGTCCTTGGCGAAGACCTCGGGGTTGAACGAAGGCTTGTTGCCCGTCATCGGCACCAGGCTCATGCTCTCGGCGCCGCCGGCGATCATGACGTCGGCCTCGCCCACGCGGATGCGATCGGCCGCCATCTGCACCGCCGTCAGGCCCGAGGCGCAGAAGCGGTTGATGGTGACACCGCCCACGCTGTGCGGCAGGCCGGCCAGCACCATGGCCACGCGCGCCATGTTCATGCCCTGCTCGCCCTCGGGAAAGCTGCAGCCCACGATGGCGTCCTCGATGGCCTTGGGGTCCAGCGTGGGCACCTGGGCCAGTGCGCTGCGCACGGCGGCCACCAGCAGGTCATCCGGGCGGGTGTTGCGGAAGTAGCCCCGGCCGGACTTGCCGATGGGGGTGCGGGTGGCGGCGACGATGTAGGCGTCTTGCACTTGCTTGCTCATGTGATCGGTCTCCCGCGGGTTCAGTTGCGCACCGGCTTGCCGGTGGACAGCATGCCCATGATGCGTTCCTGGGTCTTGGGGTGGTCCAGCAGCGCGCAGAAATGCTGGCGCTCCAGGGCCATGAGGTACTCCTCGGTCACGAGCGACCCGGCATCCACGTCACCACCGCACACCACGTCGGCGATGCAGGAGGCCAGATGGAAGTCGTGCGCGCTGATGAAGCCGCCGTCGCGCATGTTGGCCAACTGCCCCTGGATGGTGGCCTTGGCGTTGCGTCCCGCCACGGGGAAGGGCACACGCGCCGGCGGACGCCAGCCGCTCTCGGCCAGGGCCTTGGCCTGCACCAGCGCCACGTACAGCAACTCGTCCTTGTGGGGCACGATCACGTCACTGTCCAGCAGGTAGCCGAGCTTGCGTGAATCCAGCGCGCTGATGCCCACCTTGGCCATGGCTGCGTTGGTGAAGCCGTCGGAGAGGAACTTCAAGATATCGGCATTCGCGTTGCCGGCCGCAGCCATCTCCGCGGCGCGGCGGGCGATGTAGGCCAAACCTCCACCGCCAGGCACGAGGCCCACGCCCACTTCCACCAGGCCCATGTAGGCCTCCATGCCGGCCACGCGGCGCGCGCAATGCACCGCCAGTTCGCAGCCACCGCCCAGCGCCAGGCCGCGCACGGCGGCCACCACCGGCACCTGGGCGTAGCGGATGCGCAGCATCGCGTCCTGCAGCTTCTTCTCCTCCGGCGCGATGCCCTTGGAGCCCAGCTTCATGAACACCGGCATCAAGGACTCGAGATTGGCGCCCGCCGAGAACACATCGTCAGGCGACCAGATCACCACGCCGCGGTAGGCGCCTTCGGCGATCTCCACCGCCTTCAGCAGGCCTTCAGTCACGGCCGGGCTGATGAGGTGCAGCTTGGCCGTGATGGTGGCCACGACGATATCGCCGTCAGGCGTCCACACGCGGATCTCGTCGTTGCGATAGAGCTCCGTGCCGGACTGCAAGGGGTCGGCCGCGCCAGAACCCACCACGTTCTCGCGGAAGGGCTGGCGTTCATGCACGGCCAGGGGGCTCAGCGGCAGATGCTCCAGGCTGCTGAGGTTGGCATCCAGCGAGAACTTCACCGGGCCGAGGGACTGCTCGATCTTGTGCAGCCGGATCTTCGACTGCGCCGGGCTGAAGGAACCCTCGGGGCCATGCACCCCCTCCACCGCCCACACCCATTCGGGCAGCGGCGCGTTGCACAGGGCCTTGCCGGCGTCGATGTCTTCCTGCACCCACTGCGCCACCTGCTTCCAGCCGGCCTGCTGCCACAGCTCGAACGGGCCCTGCTTCACGCCGAAGCCCCAGCGCATCGCGAAGTCCACATCGCGCGCCGTGTCGGCGATGGACGCCAGATGCACCGCAGCGTAGTGGAAGCCATCACGCAGGATGGCCCAGAGGAACTGCGCCTGGGGGTTGGAACTCTCGCGCAGCAGCTTCAGGCGCTCGGCCGGCGGCTTCTTGAGCATGCGCTCGACGATGGGGTCGGCCTTGCCGCCCGCGCTCACGTAGGCGCCGGTGGCCGCATCCAGCCGCTGGATGTCCTTGCCCACCTTCTTGTAGAAGCCCGCCCCCGTTTTCTGGCCCAGCGCGCCCTGGGCCAGCAGGCCGGCCAGCACAGCGGGCGTCTCGTAAAGGGCCTCGAAGGGGTCATCCGCCGCCTTGCCTGCGCCCAGGTTGTCCTGCATGGTGCGGATGACGTGGGCCATGGTGTCCAGGCCCACGACATCGGCAGTGCGGAAGGTGCCGGAAGACGCGCGGCCGAGCTTCTTGCCCGTCAGGTCATCGACGACGTCGAACGACAGACCGAAGTTCTGCGCCTCCTTCATCGTGGCCAGCATGCCGGCGATGCCCACGCGGTTGGCGATGAAGTTGGGCGTGTCCTTGGCCCGCACCACGCTCTTGCCCAGGGCCGAGGTGACGAAGGTCTCCAGGTTGTCCATCACGCCCGCGTCCGTGGACGGCGTGGCGATGAGCTCCACCAGCTGCATGTAGCGCGGCGGGTTGAAGAAGTGGATGCCGCAGAAGCGGGAACGCACGGCCTCGGGCAAAGCCTCGGAGAGCGTGGTGATGGACAGGCCCGAGGTATTGCTGGCCACCACCGCATGCGGGGCGAGGGCGGGGGCGATCCGGTTGTACAGATCCAGCTTCCAGTCCATGCGCTCGGCGATGGCCTCGATCACCAGGTCGCATTCGGTCAGCAGCGCCAGATGCTCCTCGTAGTTGGCTGCGACGATGCGCGAGGCCAACTCCGGCAGGCCCAGCGGCGCGGGCTTGATCTTCTTCAGGTTGTCGATGGCCCGGGTGACGATGCCGTTCTTCGCTCCTTCTCTTGCCGGGAGGTCGAACAGCACCACCGGCACGTTGACATTGACCAGATGGGCCGCGATCTGCGCCCCCATCACCCCGGCGCCGAGGACGGCGACTTTGCGGACTTGGAACTTCGTATTCATGTCACTCCACCCTCACCCAGGTTTGCGTACGCCCCAGCATGGGCGCACCGATGTAGCCACGCACGTCCAGCGACTTGCCACCGTCCCTGGGCGTCAGGCGCACCTTGTAGACCTTGCCGTTGTTGGGGTCGAGGATGGTGCCGCCTTCCCAGTGGTCGGCGCCGCCGTGCCGCTTCACGCCTTCCAGGATGGTCATGCCGACCACGCGTTGGTCCTTCCTGGCACCCTCGCACTTCTCGCACTTGGCATCCTGCTTGGTCGGGTCGGTGATCTTCTCAATGCGCCCGGTCAGCACGCCGCCGGCTTCGGCAAGGCGCACCAGCGACTTCTCCTGCTTGGTTTCGTCGTCGATGGTCTTCCACAGGCCCACGGGCGTGGCCTGGGCCAGGGCGCCCACGGACCAGGCCAGGGCCGTGACCGCCAGCAAGGCGGCAGATGTCATCTTCATGGGAATGCCTTTCTTGAGAGTGGCGTTGTCAGCACGTTCCGTCTGCGAGATCAGAACATCGCCTCTTCCATCGCCAGCAGCGGCGCCACGCCGGAGCGGGCGGTGCGGATCAGGCCCGCGGTCTCCGGCAGAAGCTTGGCGAAGTAAAAGCGCGCGGTGTGCAGCTTGGCGGCGTAGAACGGGTCGCCCGAATCCTTCTTTGCCAGCGCCACCTTGGCCATGCGGGCCCAGAAGTAGCCGAAGACGAGGTGCCCGCACACGCGCAGGTAATCCACGGCGGCACCGCCCACTTCGTCCGGGTTGCCGAAGGCCTTCATGCCGAGCTCGGTGGTGAGCTTGGTGACCTTGTCGCCCAGGTCGGCCAGCGGGTTGACGAACTCCTGCATCGCCTCGTTCGTGCCCTCTTCTTCAATGAACTCGGCCACCATCTTGCCGAACTTCTTCAGCTTCTTGCCGTTGTCGCCCAGCACCTTGCGGCCCAGCAGGTCCAGCGACTGGATGGTGTTGGTGCCCTCGTAGATCATGTTGATGCGGGCGTCACGCACGTACTGCTCCATGCCCCACTCGCGGATGTAGCCATGCCCGCCGAACACCTGCAGGCAGTGCGAGGTGGCGATCCAGGCGTTGTCGGTCAGGAAGGCCTTGATGATGGGGGTGATCAGCGCCACCAGGTCGGCGCACTCGGCGCGCTCGTCCTCATCGTCGGTGGAGAGCTCGCGGTCGATCAGCATGCCGCACCAGATGGCCAGAGCCCGCCCGCCCTCGGTATACGCCCGCGTGGTCAGCAGCATCTTGCGCACGTCAGGGTGCACGATGATGGGGTCGGCCTGCTTGTCCGGCGCCTTCACGCCGCTCAGGCTGCGCATCTGGATGCGGTCTTTCGCGTAGGCCACCGCGTTCTGGTAGGCCACCTCGGTCAGTCCGAGCGACTGGTTGCCCACACCCAGGCGCGCCGCATTCATCATCACGAACATCGCCGCCAGGCCCTTGTGCGGCTGCCCCACCAGCGTGCCCACGGCGCCGTCCAGCACCATCTGGCAGGTGGCGTTGCCGTGGATGCCCATCTTGTGCTCGATGGCGCCGCAGAAGATGCCGTTGCGCTCGCCCAGGCTGCCGTCGCCATTCACCAGGAACTTGGGCACCACGAAGAGGGAAATGCCCTTGCTGCCCGCTGGCGCGTCCGGCAGCCGCGCCAGCACCAGGTGGATGATGTTGGGCGCCAGGTCATGTTCACCGGCGGAGATGAAGATCTTCTGGCCGGTGATGCGGTAGCTGCCGTCAGCCTGCGGTTCGGCCTTGGTGCGCAGCATGCCGAGGTCGGTGCCGCAGTGCGGCTCGGTCAGGCACATGGTGCCGGTCCATTCGCCGCTGGTCAGCCTGGGCAGGAAGGTGGCCTTCTGCTCGGGCGTGCCGTGGGCGTGCAGGCACTCGTAGGCGCCGTGCGAGAGGCCGGGGTACATGGTCCAGGCCTGGTTGGCCGAGTTCAGCATCTCGTAGAAGCACTGGTTCACCACGATGGGCAGGCCCTGGCCGCCGTACTCGGGGTCGCAGCCCAGCGCCGGCCATCCGCCTTCCACGTACTTGGCGTAGGCCTCCTTGAAGCCGGCCGGGGCCGTCACCTCGTGCGTGTTCTTGTCGAGCGTGCAGCCCTGCGCGTCGCCACTGGCATTGATGGGGAAGATCACCTCGGCGGCGAACTTGCCGCCTTCTTCCAGCACGGCGTTGATGGTGTCGGCGTCGATGTCCGCGTGGCGCGGCAGCATCTTCAGCTCGTCGGTGACGTTCAACAGTTCGTGCAGCACGAACTGCATGTCGCGCAGGGGCGGGTTGTAGACGGGCATGGGGTTCTCCTTGAAGTCAACGGGTCAGGATGCGCTCGAAGCCGGCGCGCGCGCGCGCCGCAGCGCCGGGGGTACGGAGGAAGCGTGCATCGTGGTGCAGCGCCAGGATCAGGCCGTGGATCTCGAACAACATCTGCTGCGGGTCGGCGCTGGGGGGCAGATGCCCCTCTTCCACCGCCATGGCGATGGCCCGGCCCAGGGCCTGGTGCCAGGCCCGCACCATTTCGACCAGGGCGTCTCTCACGGGTCCGGGGCGGTCGTCGAACTCCACTGCGCCGCTGATGTAGATGCAGCCGGAATCGATCTCCACCGACACGCGGCGCACCCAACACTCGAACAGAGCGCGCAGGCGCGGCAGGCCGCGCGGCTCCTTCATGCAGGGTTGGAAAACCTCGGCCTCGAACCGGGCGTGGTACTCGCGCACCACCGAGATCTGCAGTTCCTCACGCGAGCCGAAATGCGCGAACACGCCGGACTTGCTCATGCCCATCAACTCCGCCAGCGCGCCGATGGACAGGCCCTCCAGCCCCATGTGCGATGCCAGGCCGAGGGCGGCGTCCAGGATGGCGGCACGCGTTTGTCGGCCCTTGTTGGGCGCTTGTCGCTGTTCGGCGGGGGCCAGGGTTTCCATCTTCGGGTAGCGTGGTTTATCTTTGCGGAAGGCAGGTGAGCGATCGCGGTCCTCCAGACGAATGCCGTCAGGTGCGAGATCGAAAAATCGAACGATCGTGCTATTTTGCATTCCCGCTGCGCTTTGTCCACCCCCGAGGGCAGCAGATTGAAGGGGCTTTAGGGGCTTCAGGAGCTTTGGGGCTTCAGGGACTTTCGGGCCTTGGGCAGGAGAACGCCCCATCGAACGGTGGTGACACGGAACATTGGTATCCTCCGTGTCCGAGGACGGATCGGCATGGAAGTACTTCAGCTCGACGTTTCCGGCAGGCCCCAGGCCTGGATTTCGGCCCAGGAGGCCGCCACGCTTTACGCCAGCAACACGGTGGGCTGGACGCTGGGTGAGGCGGTGCAGGTGCTGCGCGGCGGCATCCAGCGCGCCACGGGTCAGCAATCGCGCATCGAAGTCCACCCCATCGTCGCCGTCAAGGGCGCCGTACCCACCAGGGCTTGGCGCACCGAGCCGGCACTGAGCAACCCCAAGCTGTTCACCCGCGACCGCCACCTGTGCGCCTACTGCGGGCGCGCCTTCCGGTTCGAGGAACTCACGCGCGAGCACATCGTGCCTGTCTCACGCGGCGGCCACGACACCTGGATGAACTGCATCACCGCCTGCCGCAGTTGCAACGGCCACAAGGCCAACCGCCTGCCTGAAGAGGCGCGCATGAGCCTTCACTACCTGCCCTATGTGCCCAGCCTGCACGAGGACATGATCCTGCGCGGCCGTCGCATCTTGAATGACCAGATGGAGTTCCTGCTGGCCAGCGTGCCCCGGCATTCGCGCCTGCACAGCTGAAACGCATGGTCTGCACCGGCCCGGGCCCGGCGGCCCATGCGCCGCCGCCGCAACCGCCACCGCAGCCGACAGAAAGGCTTCTTCACATTCAGCGGGCATCATCGCGCCCTCGGGGCGCAGGCCCCACCTTGCATCACCCTTGACCGAGGAGCCACCACGATGAATGCCCGTCTCGCCGCCCTGGCCCTGGCCGCCACTCTGGCCGCCTGCACCACCACCAGCCCCGATGTGGTGCGCCGGGAAGATGCCAACCGCATGTCCACCGTGACCGATGCCGTGGTGCTGTCCGTGCGGCCGGTGACAGTGGAGGGCCAGCAAAGCGGCGTGGGCGGCGCGGCCGGCGGCGTGGTGGGGGCCATCGCCGGAGGCTCCGTCGGCAGCGGCCGGCGAGACAGCACCGTGGGCAGCGTGCTGGGGGCGGTGGCCGGCGCGGTGGTGGGCAACGCCATCGAACGCGCCTCCACCAAGGAGGAAGCGGTGGAGGTGATGGTGCAGTTGCGCAACGGCGAACGCCGCGCCATCGTGCAGGCCAAGGGCACGGAAGAACTGCGTGCGGGCGACCCGGTGATCATCGTCACCACCGGCGGCAAGGTCCGCGTCACGCGTGCGCCGGCCGTGGTGCCGGCCACGCCTGCGGGCGCTCCCGCACAGCGGAGCTGACGAGGCGGGAAGCTGAAAGACTGGTTACGGGGACAGCGGGCTGCGCATGTCGGCAGCCGCCGCCTCCTCCAGCAAGAGAGCCGCCTGCGCGGCGTGTTCCTCGAACAGATGGTGCTGCAGGCCATAGCGCACCAGTGACGCAGTGCCCGCCACACCCAGCTTTTCCATGATGTGAGACTTGTGGGTGCTGACCGTCTTGATGGACAGGTGCAGCTCGCCGGCGATGTCGGTCAGACGCTTGCCCGCCATGATGTGCCGGTAGACCTCGAACTCGCGGTTGCTCAGCTGCTGGTGCGCCGGAGCGTCGTCCAGGTCCTTGAGGCCCACCGCCATGCGTTCGGCCAGTTCAGACGGGACGTAGGCGCCGCCTGCGGCAATCTTGCGAATGGCATGCACCAGCTGATCGGCCGCGCTGTCCTTGGTGAGAAACCCGCTGGCGCCTGAGCGGAAGGCGCGCACCGCGAACTGGTCCGAGGTATGCATGGTCAGCACCAACACCTTGGTGGACGGGAAATCACCACGGATGCGTTTGATCAGGTCCATGCCCGGCATGCCGGGCATGGACAAGTCCAGCACCACCACGTCGGCCTGATGGCGACGCAAGGCGTCCAGCACCTCGTTGCCGGTACCGGCCTCGGCCACCACCTCGATGTCGAATTCAGAAGCGAGCAAGCGGCGAAGGCCCTCGCGCAGCATTTGATGGTCGTCGGCCAGCACCACGGTGTATGCACCGGTGATCGGATTGCTCAAGACTTTCTCCCTGTCCCTGCTCGCGGCGGTGTAGCGCACAGCCGCCTCTGTCATTGTCAGACACAAAGCTGTCACGAAGCCTGCTCTTGCACCGTCTGCCGTGAAGCTGTTGGCGATATTGGCGTCCATTTCGATACGGCTCATGACCCAAGTCAAAGGCCGGCTGACGCCGAACACCGCTCCCCGGCCTTGCCCGTGGTCCCCCGCGGCCTTGATGGTGCCCGTGCGGCATCGGAGTTCTCCTACAGCGGGGTCAGCGTGCGCGCCCGACAGGCGCCCGGACTCCGAAACCAGCTTCGTCCACGCGCCGATACCGCGCAGACGCAACTTGAGGGAAGCTGGCGGCTCGTTCAACAACAGCATCTGCTCAGGGAAAAATCATGACGCTCGTCACGCAAATCGCCAGCACCTCTGACCTCGCAAATGCGAAGACCTCCGCCGTCGGCACGGCCCGCTGCACGGCCTCGGACCTGCTGCGCTGGGCCGGCCTGGGCGACCAGGTCAGCGAACAGACCGACCGCATGCCCTACGCCACACGGCGGGTGCGCGCCGACACCGCCCTGGTGCACGAGGGCAACCCCTTCGAGTACCTGTACTTCGTGTGCGCCGGCAGCTTCAAGTGCGTGCAGGTGGACGCCGAGGGCTACGAGCAGGTGTTGGGCTTTGCGCTGCACGCGGACATGATCGGGCTGGACGGCATGAGTCGGGGCCGACATGCCAGCGGTGCGGTGGCGCTGGAAGACTCCACCGTGGCCGCACTGCCTTTCGTCGACGTGATGAGCGCCTCGCGCCGCATGCCCGCCATCGAGCGTCTGATCCAGCGCGCCGTGGGCGCAGAACTGCTGCGCCGCAGCGACACGCAGTACCTGATGTCCGCCGCAAGTTCGGAAGTGCGCGTCGCCCGCTTCCTGCTGCACTTCGCCAAGCGACAGAACGCGCTGGGCTACTCCGACCGCCGCATCCGCCTGCGCATGACGCGGCGTGACATCGCCAGCCACTTGGGCGTGGCGCACGAGACCGTCAGCCGGGCGTTGACCGCGCTGCAACAGGTGGGCGGCATCGTCGTGACCTACCGTGACATCGAGATCGTCGACGCCAAGCTGCTGCAGGAGATCCAACGCGTCACTCGGGGCACCTGGAAGGGAGCGCTGCGCCAGGGCGGGCTGGCGGGTGGGGCATCACCGGCACTGCCCTTGGGCATACCCAACGCCCTGCCCTCCAGGTTAGTCGAGGCTGCGGCAGCGCCCCGGCTGCACGCCTGAGCGGTCGGCGGCCCCTCAGGGGCTGCTGGCCAGCGCGGCCACCACCTCCTCGTCCAACACCTGACGAAAGTCCTGGTAGTGCACGCCGACCGCCACGAAGGGCTCCGGCGTCCAAAGGCAGACCGTGACGTCCACCTGGCCCGCCAGGTCGGCCAGGGCCTGCGCAGGGGCGACGGGCACGGCGAGCACGACGGCCAGCGGGCCACCTCTGGCGCTGCCTTGACAGCGGCCAGGGTCGTGCTGACCCTGCAAGGCGGCGGCAGGCGCTCGAAGCGCCTTCAGGGCTGCGCGCAAGGTGGTGCCGGTGGCGATACCGTCATCCACCACGATGACTGTGCGCCCGTCAAGCGACATCGGGCGCCGTCCGTGCAGGTAGAGCCTACGGCGGCGCTCCAGTTCCGCCCCTTCGCGTGCCACACCCCGGTCTACATGGGCCTGGTCAGCACCCGTGGCGGCCATGAGGGCGGCGTCCACGAAGGTCTGGGCCGCCGGCCCGCTGTGCTCACCACCCGAGCCCGCCGCGCCCGCACCCAGGGAGGCCATAGCCGCCACGGCCAGTTCCGGCTGCCCGGGCGCACCGATCTTGCGCACCATCAGCAGGTCCAGCGGGGCACCCAGGACGCGCGCCACCTCGGCCGCCACCGGCACGCCGCCGCGCGGCAGGGCCAGCACGGTGGGGGCCGGCAAGGCCAGGGCCTGCAGCACCTGCGCCAGGGCCTGGCCGGCTTCGCGCCGGTGGGCAAAGCGCTGGCGGTGCAGGACGGGTGGGGGTGCGGCGTTCCTGCGACTCTCGGGGCTCACGGGGCCGCGGGGTCGGTTGGCATGCTCGGCGCGGTCGTCAAGCATGGCTGGGTCCTCCCGGCATGGGACGCCCGAACGCACACATCCATCGGCACAGCGCCTGATCGTCTGATCTTTCGAATCGCAGCATCGGCCGCACTGTCGTGCGGACCCGGACACCCGCGGGTGATCACGATCAACGCCTGCGGTGCAGACGGCGCCAGGATGGGCTGGCTCCCACCTCGCTTGAAGCCCAGTTGTCACACCACGAGGTTCTCGTCATGCAACAAGCCCCCGTGCTGATCGGCAGTTCGCAACTGCCTGGCGTGCTGAGCGTGCCGACACAGGCGCGAGGCTTGGTCGTGTTCGCTCACGGCAGCGGCAGCAGCCGCCACAGCCCGCGCAACCAGCACGTGGCGGCCTTGCTGCAGGCCCAGGGGCTGGCCACGCTGCTGTTCGACCTGCTGGACGCGCAAGAGGGCCAGGACCGCCGCAACGTCTTCAACATCACCCTGTTGGCGCGCCGGCTGGCCGACGCCGTGGATTGGGCCGGGCGCCAGCAGGCGCTGGCCCACCTGCCCCTGGGCCTGTTCGGCGCCAGCACGGGTGCGGCCGCGGCGCTGGTGGCCAGTGCACTGCGGCCGGGGCGAGTCCACGCCGTGGTCTGCCGCGGGGGGCGGCCCGACCTCGCAGCCTCTGCGCTGCCGGTGGTGACCGCGCCCACGCTGATGATCGTGGGCGGCGCCGACCTGGATGTGGTGGACCTGAACCAGCAGGCCATCGCCCGCATGCGGGCCCCGGTGCGGCTGAAGATAATTCCCGGCGCAAGCCATCTCTTCGAAGAACCCGGCGCACTGGACCGCGTGGCCTTGCTGGCCGCGCAGTGGTTTCGCGACCATGTACCGGCCCAGTTGGGGGTGGGGATGGGGGCGCAAACCGGCGCCGGGCGCTACGCTTCAGTCGCCACGGGGGAAATCATTGAAAGGCGCCAACGGGCTGAACGACGCCAGTGGCCAAGACCCGCCGGCCCCTCGCGCGGCCCTTCCGAGAGCCTCAAGGGTGCGCTGGCCCACCTGAACGGGCCGCTGTCAGGCCTGTCGGTAGGGCATGTCGCCCGCATGAGGACCTTCAGGTCCGGAGGCTGAGTACCTGGCTCTGCTCAGGCCCCAAGACGCCGCCCTGACGTTCAGGGTGCGGAGCCCGCGCAACGACGACAGGCCCCGCGCGCGGCGCGCGTAATGTGGGCCGCATCCACGCCAAAGAACTCCCGCAGGGCCGAGCGGGTGTCGCTGCGGCCGAAACCGTCGGTGCCCAGCGTCACGAACTCACGGCCCATGGGCACGTAGGCTCGGATGCCTTCGGGCACGGCGCGAACGTAATCGGTGGCAGCCACCACAGGGCCCTGGCCCTGCTGCAGCAGTTGGGCGACGTAAGGCAGGGCCTGCGGGGCCGGTGCGCCCGCATCCGGCGCGAGGTCACGCAAGCGCTCCCAATCCTGCCCCTGGCGCGCCAGTTCGCTCCAGCTCGTGATGCTGAACACGGTGCTGGCGATGCCTTCGGCGGCCAGCAGACACGCCGCCTTGCGCACCTCGGTCAGGATGGCTCCCGAGCCCAGCAGCGTGACCTCGCCCACCGCATCGCCCTCGGCTGCCACCCGCTCGAAGAGGTACCCACCGCGCAGCACGCCCTCTGCAGCCCCGGGCGGCAGGTCGGGCTGGGCGTAGTTCTCGTTCATCAGCGTGATGTAGAAGAACTCGTCGCACTGCTGCAGCAGCATGCGGCGCATGCCGTGGTCCACGATCAGGGCCATCTCCCCGGCAAAGGCCGGGTCCCAGGCGCGGCAATTGGGGATGGTGGCCGCCACCAGGTGGCTGCTGCCGTCCTGGTGCTGCAGGCCCTCGCCGCCCAGGGTGGTGCGCCCGGAAGTGGCCCCCAGCAGGAAGCCCCGGGCGCGCTGGTCGGCTGCGGCCCAGATGGCGTCACCCACGCGCTGGAAGCCGAACATCGAGTAGTAGATGTAGAAGGGCAGCATCGGCAGGCCATGCACGCTGTAGCTGGTGGCCGCGGCCGTCCAGCTGGCGATCGCCCCCGCCTCGCTGATGCCTTCTTCCAGGATCTGCCCGTCCAGCGCCTCGCGGTAGCTGAGCACCGAGCCGATGTCCTCGGGCTCGTAGCGCTGGCCCACGCTGGAGTAGATGCCCACCTGCTTGAACAGGTTGGCCATGCCGAAGGTACGGGCCTCGTCGGCCACGATGGGCACGATGCGCGGCCCGACGCCTGGCTGCTTGAGCAGGCTGCCCAGCAGGCGCACGAAGGCCATGGTGGTGGACATCTCCTTGCCGCCGGGCTGCAGGGCGAAGCCGGCGTAGTCGGCCAATGCGGGCACGGGCACCTCGGCGCCGACGCCTGCAGCCTGGTCGCGCGCCGGCAGCGGCCCGCCCAGGGCCTGCCGCCGCGCGTGCAGGTAGCGCATCTCGGGGCTGTCATCGGCCGGCTTCACGAAAGCCAGCGTGCGCGCCTGCTCGTCGCTCAGGGGCAGGTGGAAGCGGTTGCGAAACGCGATGAGGTCGTCCTCGTCGAACTTCTTCTGGCTGTGCGTGGTCATGCGGCCCTGGCCGGCCGCCCCCATGCCGTAGCCTTTCTTGGTGTGCGCCAGGATGACGGTGGGCGTGCCTGTGTGGCGGGCGGCGGCCGCGTAGGCGGCATGGATCTTCACCAGGTCGTGCCCGCCGCGCTTCAGGCGGTCGATCTGTTCGTCCGTCAGGCCCTGGGCCAGGGCGGCGAGTTCCGGGTTCTGGCCGAAGAAGTGGTCGCGGTTGAAGCGCCCATCCTTGGCGGCGAAGGTCTGCATCTGGCCGTCCACCGTGTGGGCGAAGGCGCGCACCAGGGCGCCCGTGGTGTCGCGGGCGAACAAGCCGTCCCAGTCGCTGCCCCACAGCAGCTTGATCACGTTCCAGCCCGCACCGCGGAACAAGCGCTCCAGTTCGTCCACGATGCGCCCGTTGCCCCGCACCGGCCCATCAAGGCGCTGCAGGTTGCAGTTCACCACCCATACCAGCTGGTCCAGGCGCTCGCGCGAGGCCAGCGTCAAGGCGCTCATGCTCTCGGGCTCGTCCATCTCGCCATCGCCGAACACGCCCCAGACCTTGCGTCCGCTGCAGTCCAGCAACCCGCGGTGCGTGAGGTAGCGCATGAACCGCGCGTGGTAGATCGAGCTGATGGGCCCCAGGCCCATGGAGCCGGTGGGGAACTGCCAGAAGTCGGGCATCAACCAAGGGTGGGGGTAGCTGGACAGGCCCCGGGCGCCCTGCCGCGGGCCGGTGATCTCCTGCCGGTAGTGGGCCAGATCGGCCTCGCTCAAGCGCCCCTCGAGGAAGGCCCGCGCGTAGACCCCCGGCGCGCTGTGCGGCTGGAAGAAGACGAGATCACCGCCCTGGCCTGCCGGCCCCCGGGCGCGGAAGAAGTGGTTGAAGCCCACCTCGAACAGATCGGCCGCGCTGGCATAGCTGGCGATGTGGCCGCCCAGGTCGCCGTGCGCCGCGTTGGCCCGCACCACCATGGCCAGGGCGTTCCAGCGCATCAGTGAGGCCAGCTTCTCCTCAAGGGCCAGATCGCCGGGAAAGGGAGGTTGGCGCTCCGCCGGGATGGTGTTGACGTAGGGGGTCACCAGTTCGGGCGACCAGCCGATGCGCGGGTCCCGCGCCAGCAGGGCCAGTTGGTCCAGCACGTAGCGGGCGCGCTCGGGCCCATGCTGCTGCACCAGCGCCTGGAAAGCCTCGCGCCACTCGGCCGTTTCCTGCGGATCCGGGTCCGGGGTGGACGGCGCTGCGGACTGCGCGCCGCCAGGCAGCCCGGGCGCGGCGTGAAGGGCCGGCACGGCTGCCGGGGCGGCAAGAAAGCGGGAGAGGCCAGCGTCACTCATTTCGACACTGTAGGCCGGCGAGCTCGAAATGAGTTGCCGAAGAAGCCTCATACGGGGATTCACGCAGCATAAGATGCCGCACACATTTTCACCAGCAGCACTTCATGCAACTCGACAGCATTGATCTGCGGATCCTGGACCATCTTCAGCGCGACGGCTCGCTCACCAACGTGGAGCTTGCGCGGCGGGTGCACCTCTCACCCTCACCCTGCCTCACGCGGGTGAAGGCGCTGGAAGCTGCCGGCGTCATCGAGCGCTATGTGGCGCTGGCCAACGCCAAGGCGCTGGGCCTGGGGCTGAACGTCTTCATCAGCATCAGCCTGAAAGAGCAGGGCAAGGAGTCGCTGGCCGAGTTCGAGCGGCGCATCGTCGAGCACGAACAGGTGATGGAGTGCTACCTGATGACAGGCGACAGCGACTACCTCATCCGCGTGGCGGTGCCCGACATCGGCGCGCTGGAGCGCTTCATCCTGGAGCAGCTGACACCTATTCCCGGCATCGAGAAGATCCGCTCCAGCTTCGCCCTGAAGCAGGTGAGATACAAGACGGCGCTGCCACTGCCAGCCACCGCCGCCACGCCCGGCCCCCTGCCACCCACCACACCCGGGCTCCGTCCCGCCTGAGCGCCCCCCCGCCAGCCCTTCCCCACCACCACACCCCGTTCGGGCTGAGCCTGTCGAAGCCCAACCCTCCACCACATGAGCCTTTCCGACCTTGACACCCCCGTGGCCGTGGGCGTGGACTGGGGCACCACCCACCGTCGCGGCTACGCCCTGGCCGCCAACGGGCGCTGCATGGCCGAGCACGCAGACGCCGACGGCATGCTGGCCGCGCGTGGCCGCTTCGAGCCGTCTCTGCACACGCTGCTTCACGCCCTGAACGCCAGCGGCCCGCAGGTGCGGGTGCTGATGTCCGGCATGGTGGGCAGTGCCCACGGCTGGGTGCAAGCGCCCTACCTCAACCCCGAGGTGCCCATGCGCGACCTGGGACAGCACCTGCTGCGCGTGCCGGGCACGGCGCGGCGCGTGGACATCGTGCCCGGCATCGCGCTGAAGACAGCCACCGCCGTGGACGTGATGCGCGGCGAAGAAACCCAGTTGCTGGGCGCTGCGCTGCTGGGCCATGAAGACGGCTGGTTCCTGCTGCCCGGCACCCACAGCAAGTGGGTGCGCATGGCCGAAGGCCGGGTGGCCGACTTCGCCACCTTCATGACCGGCGAACTGTTCGACCTGCTGGGCCGCCATGGCACCCTGGCCGCCGCAGCCGGGGCGGAACACGCGGGGGCCGATGTGCACCACCCCGAGGCCTTCGGCCAGGGCCTGCGCGCGGGCGCCGACGTGGCCCTGTCCCATGCGCTCTTCGGCTGCCGCGCGCGCGTGGTCACCGGCGCCCTGCCGCCCGAGCAGGCGCGGTCCTACCTGAGCGGCCTGCTCATCGGCGCCGAGTGGCACGAACTGCGCCGCCGCGGCGCCGGGCATCTGCCCGCCACAGTCACCGTCATCGGCGCACCGCACCTGGCTGCCCGCCACGCCGAAGCCGCCGCGGCCTTCGGCGTGACCCTGCAGCACCTGGACCCGTCCGAGGTTTACAAGACCGCCCTGGCGCACCTGTTGATAACC
Organism: Burkholderiales bacterium; assembly: GCA_947464185.1. GTDB lineage: Bacteria > Pseudomonadota > Gammaproteobacteria > Burkholderiales > Burkholderiaceae_C > Rubrivivax. The sequence continues at coordinate 164,447 of CANHVY010000001.1, read as the reverse complement.
GCGTGAGCACCGGCTGAAGACGCTTGCACGAACGCCCGGCGCACTCCGCCCAACTCCACATTCCGAAGGCAACTTCCATGGACACTCCGTTGGATTCCTCCCCCCGAGCCATAACCCAGCGCCCTGCAGCACTGCCCCCCCTGGACCCACCCCTGGTAGCCATCCTGCGCGGCCTGCCCGCTGAAGATGCAGCTTCAGTGGGCGCGGCCTTGTTCGAAGCGGGTTTTCGCGCGGTGGAGGTACCGCTGAACCGGCCCGGCGCCCTGCAGGCCATCGCCACGCTGGCGGCCCTGGCCCCGGCAGGCACCCTCATCGGCGCCGGCACCGTGATGAGCCCGCAGGACGTGCAAGCCGTGGCCGAAGCCGGCGGGCGCCTGATCGTCTGCCCCCACTGCGACCCCGCCGTCATTGACGAGGCCGTGGCACTGGGCCTGTGGTGCGTGCCCGGCGTGGGCACGGCCAGCGAAGCCTTCACCGCGCTGCGGCACGGCGCACACGGCCTCAAGCTCTTTCCCGCCGAGGTCTGGGGCCCGCGCGGCCTCAAAGCCCTGAAAGCCGTGCTGCCCGAAGGCACGCCCTTGTGGCCCGTGGGCGGCGTGGCCGCCGACAACCTGGCCCAGTGGACCGCCGCCGGCGCCACAGGCTTTGGCATTGGCGGGCAGCTCTACCAACCGGGCGACAGCGCGGTCGCGTTAGGCCAACGCGCAAGGGAGTTCGTGCATGCGTGGAACGCTGTTCAGCGTTAACCAAGGCCGTATCAAGGATGCACCGTCAAGCCACAGGTAGGTACGATAGCAACGATGGCCTTCCCTGCCCTCCCACTCCTCCATCAAGACCCCACCTGACACCATGAACCGCCCTCTCTCTCGCAAGCTGCATGTCACCCTGCTGGCCACCGCCCTGGGCCTGACCACCTTCATCGCGGCCTGTGGCGGCGGGGGTGGCAGCGCAGCGGAAGTGCGCGTGGCATCGGTGAGTGCGATCACAGCAGACACGCCCCCGACCTATGACAACCTGGCCACTTTCAGCGTGGCGGGGGCCAACCTGGATGTCGGTGTCACGGCCAGCGCCACCGGTTGCACGGGGCCAGCGGTACTGAGCGGCGCGACCGCCACCGCCGTCAAGGTGACCTGCACCCCCAGCCGTGACGGCGACATCAGCCTGAGCGTCAGCGCCGCCGGCGGGGCGATGCTCAAGACCGCGAGCTTCACGGTGCCCAAACCCCAGGTGCGGATGACGACGTCCCTGGGTAGCCTGCTGATCGAACTCGAGCCGGCCAAGGCCCCCATCACGGTGAAGAACTTCCTGGCCTACGTGCAGGACGGTTTCTATGTGAACACCGTCTTCCACCGCATCATCAGCACCTTCATGGCGCAGGGGGGCGGCTTCACCTTTGGCACCAACTACACCGCCAAGACCCCCACCCGCCCGACCATCACACTAGAAAAGACCAGCGCCACGGGCCTGAGCAACACGGCCAAGACCATCGCCATGGCCCGCACCTCAGCAGCCGACAGCGCCACCAGCCAGTTCTTCATCAACCTGGTGGACAACGCCTTCCTGAATGCGCAGGGGTCCTCGGACGGCAACGGTTACGCCGTGTTTGGCACGGTGGTCACCACCACGGACGTCAACAGCGACGCCACCCTGGCCGCGCTCAAGGCGGTGCCGGTCCTCAACAACGGCGGCGGGGAGGTGAGCCTGCCCACCAACCCGCCTGTCATCACGGCCATCAGCCGGGTGCGCTGAAGCCCGGCGCCGTCAGAGAAGCACCCGCAGGCCTCAGAAACGCGGCCGGTCGGCGGGCGGGTACGGGTCGGCCTCGTAAGCCGGCCCCTTCATGATCATCACCACCACGCAGCCCACGCCCACAGTTAACACCAGCGTGACGTGCAGCACCGCAACACCGGCCAGTCGGTACACGGTCAGCCAGTAAGTGCGCTCCTGGGCCGGGGTGGCCGCATCGGGAAACTGCGCCCAGTGCCAGAGCAGGGCCAGGCCCAGCAAGCCCAGCCCCCACAGCGCGATGGCCGGCAGCCGCCGCCACAAACGCCACTCCAGGCCTGCCGGGGCGCTGCGGCCAGGGGACATGCGGCGAAGCCAGGTCATGGAGGAGGAGATCCTTGCGGTGGTCCACGCCCAGGCAAAGACTGGGGGGCTTTCACGAAGGATGCTGGTAGGCCGTGTTGGACTTGAACCAACGACCAAAGGATTATGAGTCCTCTGCTCTGACCAACTGAGCTAACGGCCCCCTTGCGAACCCCGGGATTCTAGGAGGGCGCGACGGGGAATCAGGAGAGCACTCGGAAGCGCTTGCGCAGGCGCAGCACCACCGGCTTCAACGCACCGACAGGGCGTGCCCCACCAGGCGCGAGGTGATGTCCACGATCTGGATCATGCGGTCGTAGGCCATGCGGGTGGGGCCGATGACGCCCAGGGTGCCCACCACCTGGCCGTCGATCTCGTACGGGGCGGTCACCACCGACAGTTCCTCGAAGGGCACCACACGGCTTTCGCCGCCGATGTAGATGCGCACGCCCTCGGCGCGGCTGGACACGTCCAGCAGGCGCATGAGTTCGGTCTTCTGCTCGAACACCTCGAACAGCTTGCGCAGCGAGTTCATGTCGTTGCCGAAGTCCTGCACGCCCAGCAGGTTGCGCTCGCCGCTGACCACCACCTGGTCCACCGCCTCTTCCATCACCTGGGTGCCGGCCTGCACCGCCGCCTGCATCAGCACGCCGATCTCACCGCGCAGCGCCTCGATCTCGGTCTTCAACCGCTCGCGCACGGCTTCGATGGTCAGGCCGGCGTAGTGGGCGTTCAGGTGGTTGGCGGCCTCCACCAGCTCGGCCTGGGTGTGGTCGCGGGCGGTGAAGATGACGCGGTTCTGCACGTCGCCGTCGGGCGCCACCAGGATCACCAGCACGCGGCGCTCGCCAAGGCGCAGGAACTCGATGTGGTGGAACACGCTGGCCTTGCGCGGGGCCGTGACCACGCCGACGAAGCTGGACAGGCTGGACAGCAGGTGCGCCGCCTGCGCGATGACGCGCTGCGGCTGGTCAGGGTGCAGCTGGCCGCGGGCGGCGGCGAGATCGGGGGAGGCCTGGTCCAGGTCCACCGGCCGGGCGGTGAGCATGGTGTCGACGAACAGCCGGTAGCCGCGCGCGGTGGGGATGCGGCCCGCGCTGGTGTGGGGGCTGGCGATGAGGCCCAGTTCCTCCAGGTCGCTCATCACGTTGCGGATGGTGGCGGGCGACAGATCCAGCCCCGAGGCGCGGGACAGGGTGCGTGAGCCCACGGGCTGCCCCTCGGCGATGTAGCGCTCGACAAGGGCTTTGAGCAGCGTCTTGGCGCGTTGGTCCAGCATGCGACCGATTGTAGTGAGCGCACCGGTTTCCTGTGCCCTTGCCGAGCCGCCGTTCCCGCGCGGCAGGGCCCCCTTCACCCTCCTGGAGCCCCCTCGTTGGAGGGGGTGCGCTCCTGGGGCCCTATGGTGTAATCATTTGCATCATGTCCATGCGCTTTCGCCACGCGGCCATCGTCGGGAAGTACCAGGCCCGCGGCATCCGGCCGGTGCTGGAGGAAGTGGCGCACTTCCTGATCGATCAGGGGCTGGATGTCTGCTTCGACCGCGACACTGCCACGGCCACCGGAGTGGCCGACTACGAGGCGTTGAGCACGGCCGAGATTGGCAAGCGCTGCGATCTGGCAGTGGTGGTGGGCGGCGACGGCACCATGCTGGGCATTGCCCGCGAACTGGCCCGCCACAACCTGCCGCTGGTGGGCATCAACCAGGGGCGCCTGGGCTTCATCACGGACGTGCCGATCGACCGCTTCAAGGAGTCGCTGGCACCCATGCTCGCCGGCGACTACGAAGAAGAGCACCGCACCATGCTGGATGGCAGCGTCTGGCGCGACGGCGAACGCATCTTCGAAGGCTTGTCGATGAACGACGTGGTGGTGAGCCGCGGCGCCACGGCCGGCATGGTGGAGCTGCGGGTGGACATCGGCAACGACTTCGTGGCCAACCTGCGCGCTGACGGCTTGATCATCGCCTCGCCCACGGGCTCCACGGCCTACGCGCTGTCGGCCGGCGGGCCCATCCTGCACCCGGGCATTGCCGGCTGGGTGCTGGTGCCCATCGCCTCGCACACCCTGTCCAACCGGCCCATCGTGCTGCCGGACCACGGCGAGGTGCGCATCGAGATCGTGGCCGGCCGCGACGCCTCGGCCAACTTCGACATGCACAGCCTGACCAGCCTGCTGCATGGCGACCAGGTGCGCGTGCGGCGCTCCCAACACAAGGTGCGCTTCCTGCACCCGCGGGGCTGGAGCTACTACGCCACGCTGCGGCGCAAGCTCAGGTGGTACGAAGGCGTGGTGTAGCCATGCTCCGGCGCATCGCCCTGCAGGATTTCGTCATCGTCGAGGCCCTCGACCTGGACATCGGGGCGGGCTTCTCGGTGCTCACGGGCGAAACCGGCGCCGGCAAGTCCATCCTCATCGACGCCCTGCAACTGGCCCTGGGCAGCCGCGGCGACGCCGCCCTGGTGCGCGAGGGTGCGGTGCGCGCGGAAATCGCCGCAGAGTTCGACCTGCCCGACACCCTGACCGGCTGGATGCAGGAGGCCGGCTTCGACACTGCCGGCGGCACCCTGCTGCTGCGGCGCACCATCGACGCGCAGGGCAAGAGCCGGGCCTGGATCAACGGCGGCAGCGCCACCGTGGGACAGTTGCGCGAGGCCGGTGAACACCTGGTGGAGATACACGGCCAGCATGCCTGGCAGAGCCTGACGCGGCCGGCTGCCGTGCGTTCGCTGCTCGATGCGCAGGCCAGGCTGGACCTCGCGCCCCTGGCCGCGGCCTGGGGCCACTGGCGCCAGGCCTTGCAGGCGCTGGAGCAGGCACGGCGCCAGCGCGACACGCTGGACCAGGAACGCGAACGCCTGCAGTGGCAGGTGGGCGAGCTGGACCGCTTGAACCCGGGCGAGCACGAGTGGGCCGAACTGAACGCCGAGCACACGCGCCTGGCCCATGCCCAGGCGCTGCTGGAGGCTGCCCGCAGCGCGCTGGCTGCGGTGTCCGAGGGGGATCCTTCGGCCGATGGCCTGGCCGCCCGCGCGGCAGATGCGCTGGAAGCCGTGTCAGGCTACGACGCCGCCCTGGGGTCCGTGGCCGACGTGCTGCGCTCGGCGCAGGCGCAACTGCAAGACGCCGCCCACAGCCTGCAGACTTACCTGGCGCGGCAGGAGCCGGACCCGCACCGCCTGGCGGAACTGGACGAGCGCCTGTCCACCTGGATGCAATTGGCGCGCCGCCACCGGCGCCAGCCGGCGGAACTGCCGGCTCTGCTGCAAGGCTGGCGCCAGGAGCTGCAGGCGCTGGAAGCCTCGGCAGACCTGGCAGCGCTGGAACAGCGGGCGGTTCAGGCTGAACAGGCGTGGCGCACCGAGGCCCAGAAGGTATCGCGTGCACGCAAGACTGCGGCGCCGCGGCTGGCCGCCGCGGTCACGCAGGCCATGCAGCAACTGGGCATGGAGGGCGGACGCTTCGAGGTGGCGGTGACGCCGGTGCAGGAGCCGCAGTCCTTTGGCCTGGAGCAGGTGGAGTTCCTGGTGGCGGGCCACGCCGGGTCCAGCCCGCGTGCGCTGGCCAAGGTGGCCTCGGGCGGCGAACTCTCGCGCCTGGCCCTGGCGATTGCAGCCACGGCCGCCACCACAGCGACGGGCGCCATCAGCACCACAGCGGCCACCAACGCGCGCCAGCGTCCCACGCAGGGTGCCGTGCCCACGCTGATCTTCGACGAGATCGATGCCGGCGTGGGCGGTGCGGTGGGCGACAGCGTGGGACGCCTGATGAAGCAACTGGGCGCCAACACCCAGGTGCTCGCCGTCACCCACCTGGCGCAGGTGGCCGCCTGCGCGGACGGGCACTTCCTGGTCTCCAAGGCCAGCACGCAAGGCCGCACCGTGACCGACGTGCAGCCTGTGGCCGGTGAGGCGCGCGTCAGCGAGATCGCCCGCATGCTCGGCGGTGAACGGCTGGCCGGCACCAGCCGTGCCCATGCCCAGGCCCTTTTGGGCGCTTCGCGATGAAGGCGGCCGAAGTCGTACTGATCACCGGCATCTCCGGCTCAGGCAAGTCGGTGGCCCTGCATGCGCTGGAGGACGCCGGCTACTTCTGCGTGGACAACCTGCCCCCAGAGCTGCTGCTGGACTTCGTGCGCCTGGAGCTCGACCGCTATGACCGGCGCCAGGTGGCGGTGGCCGTGGATGCGCGCACGGCCGCTTCGCTGCCCGCGCTGATCGGGTTGATCGAGAAGCTGCAGCGCAAGGGCACGAAGATCCGCCCCATCTTTCTGGACGCCAGCACGCCGGCCCTGGTGCGACGCTTTTCCGAGACGCGTCGCCCGCACCCCTTGTCCATGACCGACCATGCACGGGACCAGGGCCACGCGCTGCTGGACGCCATCGAACAGGAGCGCGGGCTGCTGGAGGCCCTGCGCGAAGTCTCCACCGTGCTGGACACCAGCCAGTTGCGTCCCGCCCAGCTGCGCGCCTGGGTGCGCGACCTGGTCGGCGCGACCACCTCCAGCCTGACCTTGGTGTTCGAATCCTTCGCCTTCAAGCACGGGGTGCCGCTGGACGCCGACTTCGTTTTCGACTTGCGCGTGCTGCCCAACCCGTTCTACATCAAGGACTTGCGCCCGCTCACCGGGCGCGACGCCGCCGTGGCCCGCTTCATGGAAGAGCAGCCCGAGGCGGGTGAGCTGCTGACGCAGATCGAGACTTTCCTGCGTCGCTGGATCCCGGGGTTCGAGTCGGACCAGCGCAGCTACCTCACCGTGGCGCTGGGCTGCACGGGCGGCCAGCACCGCTCGGTGTACGGCGTGGAACTGCTGGCACAGCGCTTCAAGGACCGTAACGCCACCCTGGTGCGCCACCGTGAACTGGATACTGGTGAATGACCCTGCCCGACCCGCTGCCCCTGTTCCCGTTGCAGACCGTGCTGTTTCCAGGCGGGCTGCTGCCGCTGAAAGTGTTCGAGGCCCGCTACCTGGACCTGGTGGGCCACTGCCTGCGCAGCGGCGAACCCTTCGGCGTGGTGTGCATGAGCCGCGGCACCGAAACGGGCGACAACCCAGAAGGCGTGCGCATCGAGCGCGTGGGCGTGCTGGCGCGCATCGACGATGTGGACGCGGAGCAGGCCGGCATTCTCAAGGTGCGCTGCGTCGGCGGCTCACGTTTTCGCCTGCGTGAGGCACCCGTGCAGCAGCCCAATGGTCTGTGGGTGGGGCCTGCGGAAGTGATCGAGGACGATGCGCCCCGCCTGCCCGAGAGGGCACTGCAGCCGGCGGTGGAGGCGCTGCAGCAGGCGCTGGAGGCCTTGCTGGCCCAGGACGTCAAGCCCTTTGCGGAGCCTCTGCAATGGCGCGACGCCGGCTGGGTGGCCAACCGCTGGTGTGAACTGCTGCCCATCACCCTGGCCGCCAAGCAGCGCCTGATGGAGCTGGAGGAGCCCTCGATGCGGCTGCAACTGGTGGACGAGTTCCTGCGCAGCCGGCAGGTGCTCAACAGCTGACGGCACCGGGGCGCAGGTCAGCGTTCCCCACCTGACCAAGGGCCGCCCAGGCTTCCAGCACAGGCCTCCCGCCCGGCCCCATCAGGCGAAGCTCAACAGCCGGCGCACGGGCGCGGGCAGGCCCAGTTGCAGGGCCTGGGCCTGCGTCATCCAGCGGCCCGCCGGCAGGGCCGCCTCCAGGGCTTGCTGGTCAGCGACAGCAAGATCCTCTGGCCATGTCCAGCGCAAGGGGCGCAAAGTCCAGTCGAAGTGCGTCAGCGCATGCTCCACGGCCGGCAACACCTCGCCCTGGCCAGGCCATGCGGCCACGCGCGGCTGCAGGTCTTCATCGGCCGGCCACTCCGGCAGGCTCCACAGGCCGGCCCATACGCCCGTGTCGGGACGCTGCACCAGCCACAGGCGGTCTGCCTGGCACAGCCACAGCAGCACGTGTTCGCGCCGGCCCCGCTTCAGGCGCCGCGTCTTCACAGGGAAATCCTGCGGGCGGGCCTGTCGCCGGGCCACGCAGGTGTCTTGCAAGGGGCAGCGCTCGCAGGCCGGGCGGCGCAGGGTGCACACGCCAGAACCCAGGTCCATCAGCCCTTGGGTGTAGGCCTCCACGCCTTGCGCCGGCAGCAAGGCGCGGGCTTGCTCCCACAGGCGCCGCTCCTGTGCGGGCTGCGCCAGATCGCCGTCGAAGCCCAGCGCACGCGTGAGCACCCGCTTGACGTTGCCGTCCAGGATGGCCGCGCGCTCGCCAAAGCAGAAGGCCGCGATGGCCGCTGCGGTGGAGGGGCCGATGCCCGGCAAGGTGGCCAGCGCCTGACTGCTGGGCGGAAACAGACCACCGTGCTGCGACACCACAGCCTGTGCACAGCGATGCAGGTTGCGGGCGCGGCTGTAGTAGCCCAGGCCACTCCACAGGGCCAGCACCTCGTCCAGCGGGGCCGCAGCCAGGGCCTGCACATCCGGAAACCGCTCCAGGAACCTGCCGTAGTAGCCCAGCACCGTGGCCACCTGCGTCTGCTGCAGCATCACCTCGGACAGCCACACGCGATACGGGTCACGCGTGCCCTGCCAGGGCAGTCCGTGCCGTCCGTGCACGCGCTGCCAGGCGACCACCCGGCCCGCCAGGTCGGCAGCGGTCGAGGGTTCGGCCTGCAGCGCCGGTACTCCCGCAGGGGCTGCGCCGACGTCAGCGACGTCAAGCCTCAGCGCTTCTGGCATGAGGGACAGAAGTAGGTCGCGCGCTGCCCCTGCACGATGCGCCGGATGGACGTGGCGCAGCGCTGGCAGGGCTGGCCCTCGCGCCCGTAGACGGCCGCCTCGGCCTGGAACTCGCCATTCATGCCGTGCGCATCGCGGAAGTCGCGCAGCGTGCTGCCGCCCATCGCGGTGGCGCGCGCCAGCGTGTCGCGCACGGCCTGCAGCAGGCGAGCTGCGCGGGGCCGGCTCAGACGGTCGGCGCGCATGCGCGGGTCGATGCCAGCCTGGAACAGCGCCTCACAGGCGTAGATGTTGCCCGCCCCCACCACGGCCTGGCCCGACAGCAGCACGTTCTTGAGGGCGGTGCGGTGCGTGTGCAGGCGGGCATGAAAACTCTGCGGTGTCAGCGCAGCGTCGAAAGGCTCTGGCCCGAGACGGGCCAGCAAGGTGGCCGCCGGTGGGAGATCCATAGCGGGGGACCACACCACCGCACCGAACCGGCGCGGGTCGTGCAGGCGCAGCGTGCCCTGCGTGGTGACCAGGTCGAAGTGGTCGTGCGGGCCGGGCGGAGCAAGGGGCGCGGAAGCCGGCGACCCACTGCCGGCGGCATGGAAGCCCAGCGAGCCGGACATGCCCAGGTGCAACAGCAGGCCCCCGGCATCGTGAGGCCCCTGGCCCGGACGCGGGCCGAGCGCCATCCACAGGTACTTGCCGCGCCGCGACACCGGCCCCACTGCCCGACCGGCCAACTGCGCAGGGGCGCACCCCAGCGGCCAACGCAGGGGCTTGCCCAGCACCACCGCCTGCACCACGGCCCCGGCCAATGGCGCCTCGATGCTGCGTCGCGTGACTTCGACCTCGGGCAATTCAGGCATCACTGATTATGTGCAGCCGCCTGGCTCGCCAACCCCCGGGGCAGCGTCTGGCCCTTGGCCGATCCGGCGGGTTCGCTCCATGCGGACAGGACCTGCCGTTCCTTGTCACAATGTCCCGGACACCCTGTCACCCCAGCGACGAAGTCTCCAAGACGTGCTCCCCTCCTTCAAGCCCTGCGCCGAGCAAGTGCCTGCTCACGCCTTCCGGGCCAGTTCCTTGATCTGGCGCCCATGCAGTGCGGCGGCGGGCAGCCTTGCGGGTCTGCACAAGGTCGTCGGACTCCTCGGGCTGTCGGCGGCGCTGACGCTTGCAACTGCGGCAGCACAGGCCCAGACGCCAACACCACCGCCCACGACCGAAGTTGCGCAAGGAAGTCAGGAGTCCGCGGCAGAGCCCACACGCTCCGCACTTGACGCACAGCTGTTCTACCAGTTGCTGATCGGAGAGATCGAACTGCGCCGAGGCCAGCCGGGCGTGGCTTTCGAGGTGCTGATGGACGCGGCGCGGCGCACGCGTCAAGAACTGGTGTTCCGCCGTGCGGCCGACATCGCGCTGCAGGCCCGGGCAGGTGACCGGGCGCTGGCGGCGGTGCGGGCCTGGCGGCAGGCCGTGCCCGATTCGCTGGAGGCCGTGAGGCTGCAGTTGCAGATTCTGAGCGCGCTGAACCGGCCGGGCGACGCCGCCGAACCGCTGAGGTTCCTGCTCGCCCGCAGCCCTGAAGGTGAGCGCAGCGGGTTGATCGCCTCCATTCCGCGCTTCTTCCAGCAAGCCGCCGACCCCAAGGCGGTGGCCACCATGCTGGAGCCCGTGCTGCAGCCCCACCTGCAGGCCGAGGCCACACGCGTGGCCGCTGGCGTGGCGCTGGGCCGTGCCTGGCTGCGGGCCGGCGACGTCCCGCGCGCCCTCACGCTGGTACGTCGGGCGCACACGCAGGACACCACGGCCGTCGGTCCGGTGCTGGCCGCGCTCGATCTCATGCCGCGGGCGCCCGAGGCCGAGTCCGTCGTCAAGGCCTTCCTGGCCGCGCCGCAGGCCGAACCCGCTGTGCGCCTGGCCTATGTCCGAGCTCTGATCCAGGCGCAGCGCCTGGGCGATGCGGTGAACGAACTGGAAGTGGTGACGCGCCAGCAACCTGCCGTGGCCCCGCCCTGGCTGATGCTGGGCGCCCTGCAGGTGGAGCTCAAGCACCCCCAGCCAGCCGAGCAGGCACTGGCACGCTACCTGGCCCTGGTGGAACGGCCCTCGGGGCCCGAGGCCCCCAAGCCGGCAGCAGCCCCGGGGCCCGCCAGCGACGACGATGATGACGATGATGACGGCGACGCACAGAGCGGTACGAGCGCGGGCTCCGGCAGCGCCCTGGCCGACGGCATCGCCCAGGCCCGTATGCTGCTGGCGCAGGCGGCTGAACTGCGAAACGACGACGCCGCCGCCGAGGCGCACCTGGCCAAGATCGATCAGCCCAGGCGCTTGCTGGAGGTGCAGACGCGCCGGGCCGGCATCCTCGCCCGGCAGGGTCGCGTCGAACAGGCGCGCGATCTGCTGCGCAAGGTGCCCGAACGCACCGAGAACGACGCCCGCGCCAAACTGGTGGCCGAAGCCCAGGTGATGCGCGACATCAAGCGCTGGGGCGATGCCTACGTGGTGCTGGATCAGGCCGTGGCGCGCTGGCCGCAGGATGTGGACCTGCTGTACGAGCAGGCCATGGTGGCCGAGAAGATGGACCGGTTGGCCGAGATGGAGACGCTGCTGCGCCGGGTGATCCAGCTCAAGCCGGACCACCAGCACGCCTACAACGCGCTGGGCTACTCGCTGGCCGATCGGGGCCTGCGACTGGACGAAGCCCGGGCCCTGATCGTCAGGGCCCTGGAACTGGCGCCCGGTGACCCCTTCATCACCGACAGCCTGGGCTGGGTGGAGTTCCGCCTGGGCCGCCATGAGGAGGCCTTGCGGCTGCTGCGCGACGCGTACCGGGCACGCCCGGACACCGAGATCGCTGCGCACCTGGGTGAAGTGCTGTGGGTGCTGGGCCGCCATGACGAAGCGCGGGCGATCTGGCGCGAGGGCCGAGCACGCGACGCCGGCAACGAGGTGCTGCGCGAGACCCTGGTCCGGCTGCAGCAAGACCTGTGAGCGGCGTGCGCGCCCGCCTGGCAGCCTGCGGCCTCCTGGCTGTTCTTATGGCCGCAGGCTGCAGCACGGCGCCCCCGCCTGCGCGGGGCGACGCCCTGACAGGTCGCCTGGTCCTGCAGATCAGTCCCAGCACAAACACGCCCGCGCAGCAGTGGAGCGCAGGCTTCGAGCTGCGGGGTTCGGCACAGGCCGGGGAACTCGAGCTGACCAGCCCGCTGGGCACCACGGTGGCCCAGGCACGCTGGCATCCTGGACAGGTCGAACTGCTCCAAGGCGGCGAGCGACGGGGCTTCGCAGACCTGGGTGAACTTTCCCGACAACTGCTGGGCGAGAACGTGCCGCTGGAGGCCCTGTTCGACTGGCTGCGCGGGCGACCCTGGCCTGCCACCAGCCACGAACGCACGGCGCAGGGCTTCGTGCAGCAGGGCTGGGCCGTGGACCTGTCCGGCCTGGGGGAAGGCCGACTCACGGCCCGGCGCGACCAAGCCCCGGCCATCCTGCTGCGCGCACGGCTGGAGGCGGCGCCGTGATGACCGCCCGCACACCGTGCAGGCACCCCACACCGCGGGCCGCACAGCCCTGACACCATGAGTCTGCGATCCCTTCTGGACGTGCCCGCGCCGGCCAAGCTGAACCTGTTCCTGCATGTGGTGGGGCGTCGCAGTGACGGCTACCACCTGCTGGAATCCGTGTTCGTGCTGATCGATTGGGCTGACACCCTGCACTTCGAGCGCCGCGAGGATGGCCTGCTGCGGCGCCACGACCTGGGTGATTCCCTGCCCGCCGACGACCTGTGCCTGCGCGCAGCGCGTGCGCTGCAGGCCGCCTCCGGCAGCACGGCGGGGGCCGACATCTCCGTTCTCAAGCAGGTGCCCTCGGGCGCGGGCATGGGCGGTGGCAGTTCAGACGCGGCCACCGTCCTGCTGGCGCTGAACCGCCTGTGGGGCCTGCACTGGCCGCGGCAAAGACTGCTCCAACTGGCCGCCACCCTGGGCGCCGACGTGCCCTTCTTCGTCTACGGCCGCAATGCGCTGGTTCAAGGCGTCGGCGAGCAACTCAGCGCCGTCGACGTGCCGCCGCATCTTTACGCCGTGGTCAAGCCGGCCGCTTCGTTGCCCACGGCCGACATCTTCAGCAGCCCGCTGCTCAGGCGCGACTCCGCATCCGCTATACTTGAGGGCTCACTTGTGAGCGAAGCACTGGCTTGGCTTGCGGGGCCGGCAAAGGCCGCAGTCCTGGGTGAGGCGGATGCACCGCCTGCCTTCGGACGCAACGACCTTCAGCCTCCCGCGCAGGCCCGCTGCGGCGAGGTGGCGCAAGCTGCCCGCCTGCTTGAGTCGTCATTCGGCAACAGCCGGATGACGGGTTCGGGCAGTGCGGTGTTCGCAAGGGTCGACACGGGCGTTCCACCCGAGGCGACATGGCTGGGGGCGCTGCCGTCCGGCTGGGTCGGTCGCTTGTGTCGAGGCCTGCCGCAGCATCCCTTGTGGGGCTGGGTGGACCGAGAAGATGGTTGAAGGGTCACGCGCAAGCGGGGTCCTGTGTAGGGGAGTCGCCAAGTTGGTTAAGGCATCGGATTTTGATTCCGACATGCGAGGGTTCGAGTCCTTCCTCCCCTGCCAAATCTTCCGCACGCTGACGCCCGGCGCCAGCTTCCGATGAACGCTGCGCTGAAGACGAACGTGCTGTTCAACACCATGCTGTTCTCCGGCAACGCCAATCCGGCGTTGGGGCAAGAGATTGCCACTCATCTGGGCATCGAGCTCGGCAAGGCCAAGGTCGGCCGGTTTTCCGACGGCGAGGTCGATGTCGAGCTGCTGCAGAACGTGCGGGCCCGGGACATCTTCGTCGTGCAGTCCACCTGCAACCCGACGAACGAGAACCTGATGGAGTTGCTCATCATGGTGGATGCGCTGAAGCGGGCCAGTGCCCGGCGCATCACGGCCGTGATGCCCTACTTCGGCTACGCCCGCCAGGACCGCCGTCCCCGCTCCACGCGCGTGCCCATCAGCGCCAAGGTGGTGGCCAACTTGATGGAGACCGTGGGCATCGAGCGGGTGCTCACCATGGACCTGCACGCCGACCAGATCCAGGGCTTCTTCGACATCCCGGTGGACAACATCTACGCCTCTCCGGTGCTGTTGACCGACCTGAAGAACAAGAACTACCCCGAGCTGGTGGTGGTGTCGCCTGACGTGGGCGGCGTCGTGCGCGCCCGCGCGCTGGCCAAGCAGCTGGGTTGCGACCTCGCCATCATCGACAAGCGCCGGCCCAAGGCCAACGTGTCCGAGGTCATGCACGTCATCGGCGAGATCGAGGGCCGCAACTGCGTGATCATGGACGACATGATCGACACCGCCGGCACGCTGGTGAAGGCGGCCGAAGTGCTGAAGGAGCGCGGCGCGGGCAAGGTCTACGCCTACTGCACGCATCCGGTGTTCTCAGGCCCGGCCATCGAGCGCATCGCCGGCTCGCAACTGGATGAGGTCGTCATCACCAACACCATTCCGCTGACCGACGCCGCCAAGGCCTGCGGCAAGATCCGCCAGTTGTCGGTGGCCTTTCTGTTCGCCGAGACCATCCGGCGCATCTCTGACGGCGAATCGGTGACCTCGCTGTTCTCGGAGCAGAACAACAATTTCTAGTTGGTCGTCGGGCGCCCTCGGGCGGCCGGCACATGAGCGCGGGCCCTGTCTGTCGCAGGTCCGCAACTTTCGGCGCCTGGTCGCGGGCGCCCTACTTTGGAGTCTGAAATGAAATTCACCGCTTACGCGCGTACGCTGCAGGGGACCGGAGCGAGCCGCCGCCTGCGCAACGCCGGCAAGGTGCCCGGCATCGTCTACGGTGCCGGCACGCCCGCCACGATCGAACTCGATCACAACGCCCTGTACTTCGCCCTCAAGAAGGAAGCCTTCCACTCCTCCATCCTCGAAATGGAAGTGGAAGGGCAGACCCAGAAGGTGCTGCTGCGCGACTTCCAGATGCACGCATGGAAGCAGCAGGTGCTGCACGTGGACTTCCAACGCGTGGACGACACCACGCGCCTGCGCAAGAAGGTGCCGCTGCACTTCACAGGTGAAGATGTCTCCCCGGCCGTCAAGACCGACAAGTGCGTGATCAGCCATGTGGCCACCGAGCTCGAGATCGAGTGCCTGGCCAAGGAGCTGCCTGAGTTCGTCACCATCGATCTCTCCGGTCTGGTGAGGGGCCAATCGCTGCACGTCAGCGACCTGAAGCTGCCCGAAGGCATCAAGGCCGTGCGTCACGGCACGCTGAACCCTGCCATCGTCTCGGCCACGCTGCCCAAGGAAGAGGAAGAGGTGGTTGCCGCTCCCGTGGTGGCCCCGGCTGGCAAAGGCGCCCCCAAGAAGAAGGACGAGAAGCAGAACAAGAAGTGAGAACGGGGTGGGCCACTCATGGCCTGCCGACGCTTCTTGCCCACCACCCCTCCAAGGAGGGCGGGTTTCTGCGCAGGGCTCCCCCGTACGGGTGGGGCCCTTTTTCATTCACGCTCCGCATAATTTCCACCCATGATCAAGCTCCTGGTCGGCCTGGGCAACCCCGGCCCCGAATACGAAGCCACCCGTCACAACGCGGGCTTCTGGTGGGTGGATGCCGCCGCCCGGCAGCTGGGCGCTTCGCTGTCGGCTGATCGCACCTGTTTCGGCCTGGTGGGGCGCGTGAACCGGCCGGCCGGGCCGGTGTGGCTGCTGCAGCCGCAGACCTACATGAACCTGTCCGGCAAGTCGGTGGCCGCGCTGGCGCGCTTCTTCAAGATCGCCCCGCAGGAGATCCTGGTCGTGCACGACGAACTCGATCTGCTGCCGGGCCAGATGAAGCTCAAGGCCGGCGGCGGCCATGCCGGCCACAACGGGCTGCGCGACATTCACGCGCAACTGGGCTCTGCAGACTACTGGCGCCTGCGGCTGGGTATCGGCCATCCCGGTGACAAGGCCGAGGTGGCCGGCTACGTGCTGCGCAAACCCCCCACCGGCGAGCGTGAGGCCATCGAACGCAGCATCGAGGAATCCCTCAAGCATCTCGACCTGATGCTTGGCGGCGCCATGCAGCAGGCCGTGATGAAGTTGCACGCCAAGCCCGAACGCCCCAAGCCGCCCCGGCCTGCCACCCCCCCGACCCAAGGAGACGCCACATGACAGCCTCGCGCCACGCACCCCGCCTCTTGAGACTTGTCCCGGCCCTGATGGCGGCCTGCCTGCACCTGCCGGGCGCGGCCTCGCCCTCATCGGTGTGGCGGTGCGACGTGGCGGGACAGGTCACTTACGCCAACCAGCCTTGTCACAAGGTGTTGAGCGCCTCCCAGGCTGCGGTGGCATCGCAGCGCAGAGTGGACGCGGAGGACGCACGCACGGACGAGCAAAGACGTCAGGCGCAGACGGTGGCGAAGTCACAGGAACGCCTGACGGCCACCCTGCAGAAGGAGCGCCGCCTGCGTGACAAGGCGTCGCCCCGGCCTGCTGCCGCGACGGTCATCGGGTTGCCACCCGACCCCTTGGCCCGCCCGGGCCTCAGGCCAAGGGCGGAGGTGTCGTCGAAACCGAAACGGACGAAGGCGCAGGCCGGCCGGTCAGCCGCTCGTACTTCACCAGCAACTGGTCCCGCGTCTCGACGTGCTCCGGATTGACCGGGATGCAAGCCACGGGGCACAGTTGCACGCACTGAGGTTCGTCGAAATGGCCCACGCACTCGGTGCAACGATGCGGGTCGATCTGGTAGATCTCGGGGCCCATGGAGATCGCCTCGTTCGGGCACTCGGGCTCGCAGACATCACAGTTGATGCACTCGTCGGTGATCCACAGGGCCATGGGAAGGAAGACGCTCAGGTGTCGGTGTTGACCACGCGGTCTTGCAACCGCCGAAGCACGGAGGGTGCCACGAACTTGGAGACATCGCCGCCCAAGGTGGCAATCTCGCGCACGAAGGTGCCGCTGACGAACTGATACTGGTCGCTGGGGGTCATGAAGACCGTCTCGACCTCAGGCATCAGTTGCCGGTTCATGCCGGCCATCTGGAACTCGTACTCGAAGTCGCTGACCGCACGCAGCCCTCGGATGACCACCTTGGCGCCCAGATCGACGACGAAATTACGCAGCAAGCCCCTGAAGGCCATTACCTCGACGTTCGGATAAGGCGCGGCGATCTCCTGCGCCATTTCCAGGCGCTCGGCGATCGTGAACATGGTGCGCTTGTGGTGGCCCGCCGCCACCGCCAGCACCAGCCGGTCGAACAGGTTGGAGGCCCGGCGCATGAGGTCGGCATGGCCCAGCGTCATCGGGTCGAAGGTGCCGGGATAGACAGCGGTGAGCGGGGTCTTGTTCGTCATGTTCGTCCTTGCGCGCCGGCTCCTGCGGCCGCGTTCAAGCCAGTGTAGCCACAGGCTGCCGTGATCGGTCACGCCGGCCGGGCCGGGTGCAGTTCAGTCTGGCCCGAGGGAAGGCCCGCCAGCCTGAAGGTCTGGCAGACGGCGCAGCAGATGATGGTGAACCATCCCTGCACGGCCCTGGCGGTGCAGCAACCACGGCGATGGCAGGTCGGACAGGGGCTGAGCATCCTCGGCATACAGCCAGCCGCCGGGCACCACCACGCGCGCGGCGGCGTCCAGGGCAGGGCCCAGCAGTCCCTGGCCGTAGGGCGGATCCAGGAAGACGAGGTCGAAGCTGGCCGGCGCCTGGGACTGCAGCACGCCCAGCGCTGGCGCACAGACGATCTCCACCGCGTCCGCGTGCAGTCTGGCCTTCACGCGGCGCAGGTTCTCGGCCAGCCGGGCATCGCGCTCGACCAGCAGCACCCGTTGCGCCCCGCGAGAGGCAGCCTCCATGCCGAGTGCGCCAGTGCCGGCGAAGGCATCCAGGCAACGCCAGCCGGTCAGCGTCTGGCCCAGCCAGTTGAACAGCGTCTCGCGCACGCGGTCGGGCGTGGGACGCAGGCCGGGCGCATCGGCCACCGGCAGGCGCGAACCCCGCCATGAGCCGCCGATGACGCGCACCTCCTGGGGCTTTTTCGGCAACGGCGTGCGCGCGTGAACAGGCGCACCCTGGCGGCGCGACCCCGGCCGGGACGTCTTTGAGGTCACGAGCGCACGGCAATGCCGTCGCGCGCCAGCAAGGCCTTGGCCTGGGCGACGGTGAACTCACCGTAGTGAAAGATGCTGGCGGCCAGCACGGCGTCCGCGCCGCCGATGCGAATGCCCTCTGACAGATGCTCCAGCGCGCCCACCCCGCCCGAGGCGATGACCGGCACGGGCACGGCGTCGCTGACGGCGCGTGTCAGTTCGAGATCGAAACCAGACCTGGTGCCGTCACGGTCCATGCTGGTCAGCAGGATTTCGCCGGCCCCGAACACGGCCATCTGGGCGGCCCAGGCTACGGCATCCAACCCGGTGTTCTTGCGCCCGCCATGGGTGTAGACATCCCAGCCGGGGCCGCGTGCCGCCAGGTCGTCCCCATGGCGGCGCTTGGCGTCGATGGCCACCACGATGCACTGGGCACCGTAGCGATCCGAGGCGTCGCGGATCACCTGCGGGTTCGCCACGGCAGCAGAGTTGAAGCTCACCTTGTCGGCCCCGGCATTGAGCAACCGACGCACGTCGTCCACGGTACGCACGCCGCCGCCCACCGTGAGTGGAATGAACACCTGGGAAGCCACGGCCTCGATGATGTGCAGGATGAGGTCGCGCCCATCGGAGGTGGCGGTGATGTCCAGGAAGGTCAGTTCGTCTGCACCCTGCTCGTTGTAGCGCGCGGCGATCTCCACCGGGTCACCGGCGTCGCGCAGTTCGACGAAGTTCACGCCCTTGACGACGCGGCCGCCGGTCACGTCCAGGCAGGGAATGATGCGCTTGGCCAGCATGGGCAGGGTTCTCGTGGAGGGTACGGGGCCGCCCGGCGCGGAGCCCGGCGGCAGCGGAGGAACGCAGAGGAAGGTCAGCCGCCGGCGAGTTCGTCCGCTCGTGCCTGCGCCGCGGCGAAATCAAGCGCTCCGGTGTAGATGGAGCGGCCACAGATGACGCCCTCCACGCCTTCGGACTCCACAGCGCACAGCCGCTCGATATCAGCCAAGTCGGACAGCCCCCCCGAGGCGATGACCGGGATGGTCAGCGCCTGGGCGAGCTTGACGGTGGCTTCGATGTTGATGCCGGTGAGCATGCCGTCGCGGCCGATGTCGGTGTAGATCACGCCCTCGACGCCGTAGTCCTCGAACTTGCGCGCCAGGTCCACCACCTCGTGGCCCGTCAGCTTGCTCCAGCCATCGGTGGCCACCTTGCCGTCCTTGGCGTCCAGCCCCACGATGATGTGGCCGCCGAAGGCGCTGCAGGCGTCTTTCAGGAAGCCGGGGTTCTTGACCGCAGCCGTGCCGATGATGATGTAGCTGATGCCGTCGTCGAGGTAGCGCTCGATGGTGTCCAGGTCACGGATGCCACCGCCCAGCTGCACGGGAATCTCGTCGCCCACCTCGCGCAGGATGGCCTTGACCGCACCTTCGTTCACCGGCTTGCCGGCAAAGGCGCCATTCAGGTCCACCAGGTGCAGCCGTCGGGCCCCTGCATCCAGCCAGCGCCGGGCCATGGCCGCCGGGTTCTCGCCAAAGGTGGTGGAGGCGCTCATGTCGCCTTGTTGAAGTCGGACGCAGTGGCCGTCCTTCAGGTCGATGGCGGGGATCAGCAGCATGGCTGTGGTGGTCGGCGTGGAGGAACGAAAGGTAGGGAGTGGCGGCGAGACGCTGCGCGCATCGCCAGCGCAGGGCTTCAAGGCGTCCAGCGCAGAAAGTTGCGGTACAGGGTGAGGCCGTGGGCGGCGCTCTTCTCCGGATGGAACTGAGTGGCGAAAATGTTATCCCGTGCCACGGCACAGGTAAAGCGGCCACCGTAGTCGGTCAGCGCTGCGGTGTGGCGCGGGTCTGACGGAGCGGCGTGGTAGCTGTGCACGAAGTAGAACCAGGCCCCGTCGGGCACGTCGGCCCACATCGGGTGGGCCGGCATACCGGCCGCCGCAGACTGGAACACCTGGTTCCAGCCCATCTGCGGCACCTTGTAGCGGCTGCCGTCTGGCTGCAGACGGCCTTCCAGCCGAAAGCGGACCACCTGCCCGGGGATCAGCCCGAGGCCCGGGGTGTCCTGCTCCTCGCTGTGGTCCAGCAGCATCTGCATGCCCACGCACACGCCCATCAAGGGCTTGTTCGCGGCAGCGTGCAGCACGGCGTCCTTCAAGCCGGATTCCTGCAGTTCGCGCATGCAGTCCCGCATGGCGCCCTGGCCGGGCAGCACGACGCGCTCGGCGGCCAGCACTTCTTCAGGGTTGGCCGTGACGATCACGCGCACGTCCAGTTCGCGCGCCACATGCGCCACGGCCTGCGACACCGAGCGCAGGTTGCCCATGCCGTAGTCGACGACGGCGACCGTTTGGGTCACAACGATCCCTTGGTCGAGGGGATGACGCCGGCCGAGCGAGGGTCTGGCGTCAAGGCCATGCGCAAGGCACGGGCAAAGGCCTTGAACACGGTCTCGCACTGGTGGTGCGCGTTCTCGCCCTTGAGGTTGTCGATGTGCAGCGTGACCAGGGCGTGGTTGGCGAATCCCTGGAAGAACTCGAAGGCCAGCTGGGTGTCGAAGCCACCGATGGCTCCAGCCTTGAAGGGTACGTCCATATGCAGGCCGGGCCGACCGGAAAAGTCCACCACCACACGCGACAGCGCTTCGTCCAGCGGCACGTAGGCGTGGCCGTAGCGCGTGATGCCGCGCTTGTCGGCCACCGCCTGGGCGACGGCCATGCCCAGCGTGATGCCCACGTCTTCCACCGTGTGGTGGCCGTCGATGTGCAGATCGCCCTTGGCGTCAATCAGCAGGTCGATCAGCCCGTGGCGGGCGATCTGGTCCAGCATGTGGTCGAAGAAACCGATGCCGGTGGACAGTTCTGCCTGCCCCGTGCCGTCGAGATTGACCTGGACGCGGATCTGCGTCTCCTTGGTGTTGCGTGTGACGTCAGCGGTACGTTTCATGGTCAGGCTCTGGTTCACAGGCTCTCCTTCAAGGCAGCGAGCATGCGGTCGTTCTCCTCGGGGGCGCCCACTGTCAAGCGCAAGCAGTTGACCAGCAGCGGGTGCAGGCCGGCGATGTGCTTGACCAGGATACCGCGCGCCTTCAGGCCCTCGAAGGCACGGGCCGAATCGGGTACACGCACGAGGATCATGTTGGCCTCGCTCGGGAAGGCTGTCACCCCCGGCATCTCGCGCAAGGCGGCCTGCAGGCGCTCACGCTGCGCGCGCAGCACGCCGGCCTGGCGCTCGTACTCATCGGCGTGCTCCAGCGCAAAGCGCGCCGCCTCGGCGTTGAGCGAGCCCACGTTGTAGGGCGGGCGCACCTTGTCGATCTCGGCGATCAGCGGCTTGGCACAGCACAGGTACCCCAGGCGTACGCCGGCCAGGCCGAACTTCGACAGCGTGCGCAGCACCAGCACGTGCGGGTGCGACGCCATCTTCTGCATCCAGGTGCGCGACGAGAAAGGCTGGTAAGCCTCGTCCATCACCACCAGGCCCTGCTGCGCACCCACCGCGGCCACCACGCGGTCGATCGCCGCGTCATCGAAGAGGTTGGCCGTGGGGTTGTTGGGGTAGGCGATGTAGGTCAGCGCCGGACGGTGCTGCTCGATGGCGGCCAGCATGGCATCGACGTCGAGATCGAACGCGGCGGTCAACGGCACGCCGACGAAGGCCAGGCCGCGCAGCTTGGCACTCATCTCGTACATGACGAAGCCCGGCAGCGGCGCCAGCACCGTGGCGCCCGGCTTCATGCAGGCCACCGACAGCATGTCGATCAACTCGTCCGAGCCGTTGCCCAAGGTGAGTGCGCAACCTGCGGGCAAGTTCACGTGACGGGCGAGTTCCGCCGCCAGCGCCGCCGTTCCCATGCCTGGGTAGCGGTTGAGGGCCACGCGCCCCAGGCGCTCGCCCAGCTCGCGCTGCAGCTCGGGGGGCAGCGTGAAGGGGTTTTCCATCGCGTCCAGCTTGACGAAGCCAGCGCTGGGCTGCACGGCGTAGGCGTGCATGGACTGCACATCCTGGCGCAGGGTGTGGCGGATGCGGTCGTTCAGTGAAGGCGTGGTCATGGGGTGCTCCGCGCGTGCAGGCGCATCTCGGCGGCCTGCGCATGCGCCTGCAGCCCTTCGCCGTAGGCCAGTTCGGCGGCGATCGGCCCCAGAAGCTGGGCACCGGCCTCGCTCACCTCGATCAGGCTGCTGCGCTTCTGAAAGTCGTACACGCCCAGGGGCGAGGAGAAGCGCGCCGTGCCCGAGGTGGGCAGCACGTGGTTGGGGCCGGCGCAGTAGTCGCCCAGGCTCTCGCTGGTGTAGGCGCCCAGGAAAATGGCGCCGGCGTGCTTCAACAGCGGCTCCCAGCGGTGTGGGTCGGCCGAGCTGACTTCCAGGTGCTCGGGCGCGATGCGGTTGCTGAGGGCGCAGGCCTCTTCCATGGAGCGGGTGTGGATGAGCGCGCCGCGGCCTTCCAGCGAGGCACGGATCACGGCCTGGCGCGGCATCTGCGGGAGCAGGCGCTCGATGGCGGTGTGCACCGCGTCGATGTAGGCGGCGTCAGGGCACAGCAGGATGCTTTGCGCCAGCTCGTCATGCTCGGCCTGGCTGAAAAGGTCCATGGCCACCCAGTCGGGCGGCGTACTGCCGTCGGCCAGCACCAGGATCTCGCTCGGGCCCGCGATCATGTCGATGCCCACCTGGCCGAAGACACGGCGCTTGGCGCTGGCGACGTACGCGTTGCCCGGGCCGGTGATCTTGTCCACGCGCGGGATGGTGGCGGTGCCATAGGCCAACGCCGCCACGGCCTGCGCGCCGCCGATGGTGAAGGCGCGGCTCACGCCTGCCACGGCGGCAGCGGCCAGCACCAGGTCATTGCGCTCTCCCACCGCAGCGGTGGCCGCTGCGCCGCCCGACGCAGACCCTGCCCCGCCTGTACCCCCAGTCGCCACGCTGCCACGCACTGGCGTGGGCACCACCATGATGATCTCGCCCACGCCGGCCACGTGGGCGGGCACGGCATTCATCAGCACGCTGGAGGGGTAGGCCGCCTTGCCGCCAGGCACGTACAGGCCCACACGGTCCAGCGGCGTGACCTTCTGGCCCAGCAAGGTGCCGTCGTCGTCACGGTAGCTCCAGCTGCGGCCGCAGGCCTCCAATTGGCGCTCGTGGTAGCGGCGCACGCGGTCAGCCGCGGACTGCAGCGCCTGCCGCTGCGCCGGGGTGATGCGCGTGAGCGCGGCCTGGAGTTCGTCCTGACCGATCTCCAGCGCGGCCACCGATGCGGCGTTCAGACCGTCGAAACGGGCCGTGTACTCCAGCACCGCGGCATCGCCGCGCGTGCGCACATCGTCCAGGATGGCGGCCACGCGCTGCTCGATGGCGGCGTCGGTCTCGGCTGACCAGTGCAGCACGCGCTGGAAATCGGCCCCGAAGGTGGAAGCAGCCGTGGACAGGCGGCGCAAGGCCAGGGGGGTCGAGGCACTCACGGCGTCTTCCTGTCGTCCACCGGGCCGGCAGGCAATGAAACCGCCTGGGAGAACGCATCGAGCAAGGCCCGGATGGGCGCCTGCTTGAGCTTGAGCGACGCTTGGTTGACCACCAGCCGCGCGCTGATGTCCATGATGTGCTCCACCTCCACCAGATGGTTGGCCTTGAGCGTGCTGCCGGTGGACACCAGGTCGACGATGGCGTCGGCCAGGCCCGTCAGTGGCGCCAGTTCCATGGAGCCGTAGAGCTTGATCAGGTCCACGTGCACGCCCTTGTCGCTGAAGTGTTGCCGGGCGATCTGCGTGTACTTGGTGGCCACGCGGATGCGCGAGCCCTGGCGCACCGCACGTGCGTAGTCGAAAGCCGCGGGCACGGCCACGCTCATGCGACAACGCGCGATCTTCAGGTCCAGCGGCCGGTACAGGCCGTGGTCGTCGTGCTCCAGCAGGGTGTCCAGGCCGGCCACGCCCAGGTCGGCGCCACCGTGTTGCACGTAGGTGGGCACGTCGGTGGCGCGCACCAGCACCACGCGCACGTCTTCGCGGTTGGTGGGCAGGATGAGCTTGCGGCTCTTCTCAGGGTCTTCCAGCACTTCGATGCCGGCGGCGCGCAGCAGCGGCAGCGTCTCCTCGAAGATGCGGCCCTTGGACAGTGCGAGCGTGATCATGGCGGCGGCCCGTTCAGAGTTCACTTCAGGCGCTCGATGTCGGCGCCCACGCCACGCAGCTTGTCTTCCATGCGGTCGTAGCCCCGGTCAAGGTGGTAGATGCGGTCGACCACGGTCTCGCCCTCGGCCACCAGGCCGGCGATGACCAGGCTGGCCGAGGCCCGCAGGTCGGTGGCCATGACCGTGGCGCCGGACAGTTGCGGCACGCCCTGCACCACCGCCGTGTGGCCGTCGATCTGGATGTTCGCGCCCAGCCGAAGCAGTTCGTTGACATGCATGAAGCGGTTCTCGAAGATGGTCTCCGACACCTTGGCCGCACCGTCCGCAATGCAGTTCACCGCCATGAACTGCGCCTGCATGTCCGTAGGGAAGGCCGGGTACTCGCTGGTGCGGAAACTCACTGCGCGGGGCCGGCCCTGGGCGCGCACGCGGATCCAGTCCTCACCAGACTCGATCACCGCGCCGGCCTCGCGCAGCTTGTCGAGCACGGCGTCCAGGTGCGACGCTCGCGCGCCGCGCAAGGTGACGTCGCCCCCCGCAGCCGCCACGGCACACAGGAAGGTGCCGGTCTCGATGCGGTCCGGGATGATGCGGTGCGGCGTGGCCGGTGCGTGCAGCGCGTCCACGCCCTGGATGCGGATGCGGCTGGTGCCGTGGCCCTCGATGCGCGCGCCCATGCCGATCAGCATCTCGGCCAGGTCGGGAATCTCGGGCTCCTGCGCCGCGTTCTCCAGCACCGTCTCGCCCTCGGCCAGCGTGGCGGCCATCAGCAGGTTCTCGGTGCCTGTGACGGTGACCATGTCGGTCGTGATGCGCGCGCCCTTCAGGCGAGAGGTCTTGGCGATGATGTTGCCGCGCTCCACCGTGATCTGCGCGCCCATGGCCTGCAGGCCCTTGATGTGCTGGTCCACCGGACGGGAGCCGATGGCGCAACCACCGGGCAGCGACACGATGGCCACACCAAAGCGCGCCAGAAGCGGGCCCAGCACGAGGATCGACGCACGCATGGTCTTGACCAGTTCGTACGGCGCCACCGGGTTGTTGACTGGCCCGGCGTCCAGGTGCAGTTCGTTCGACTGGTCGGCACTCCACTCGGCCGTGGCGCCCATTTGGCGCAGCAGCTTCAGCGTGGTGGACACATCCTGCAGCCGCGGCACGTTGCGCAACGTGATGGGCTGGGCTGTGAGCAGGGCGGCACACAGTTCGGGCAGCGCAGCATTCTTGGCGCCGGAGATCGCGATCTCGCCTTGGAGCCGGCGGCCACCGCGGATGAGGAGTTTGTCCATGCGTTGCAGGGGGAGCGCCCCGCTGCAGGCCCGGACCACCATGCGCCGGCAGCGGCGCAGGACCCAGCGCCCGCGGCAGGCCGCAGGCCGATCAGTGGTGGGGGTGGGCGGGGGCCGAGGCGCCAGAGCTGGCGTGTTCGGCGGGGGTGAGCGTCTTCATGGACAGCGCGTGAATCTGCTCGCGCATTCTATCGCCCAGCACCGCGTAGACCCGCTGGTGGCGGCGCACGCGCGACAGCCCCTCGAACTCCGCGCTCACGATGGTGGCGAAGAAGTGACGCCCGTCGCCCTCCACCTCCAGCAGTTCACAGGGCAGGCCCGCGGCGATGTAGGAGCGCACTTCGAAAGGGGTGGGATCGGCCATGGGGAGGATTATCCGGCGTGCTGCGCAACGATGAGCCGGCGTGGATACAGCCTCAATCCTTGTACGACGGGTCCATGCGGTCCACCATGCGCACCAGGGCGGCGAACGCGTCACGCCCGCCGCCGCGCCGGGGGTCGAACTGCAGGGCGTCCTGGCTGGCCTTGCGCCGTACCGCCTCCGGAACAGGGACCGTGGGCCCGAGGGTGGCGCCCGCCACCTGGATCTCGCACGCGCGCTGCAGCGTCCACAACACGACGAAGGTGTAGGGCAGCGTGTCGCCCCAGGCCAGCAGGCCGTGGTTGCGCAGGATGACCGCCGGACGCTGGCCGATGGAGCGGATGACCCGCGGGCCCTCGTCGGCATGCACGGTGATGCCCTCGAAGTCGTGGTAAGCCACGCGGTCATGCAACTGAGCGGAGTAGAAGTTGTCCATGGACAGCCCGGCCTGGCTGCAGGCCACGGCGCAGCCTGCGGTGGTGTGCGTGTGCATGACGCAGTGCGCGCCCTCGATGCCCTGGTGGATGGCCGAGTGCAGGACAAACCCGGCGGGGTTGACTGGCCATGTGCTGTCGCCAATCACGCGGCCTTCGAGATCGATCTTCACCAGGTTGGACGCCTTGACCTCGCTGTAGTGCAGGCCGAAGGGGTTGATCAGGAAGTGGCGCTCGGGGCCTGGCACGCGCACCGTGATGTGGTTGTAGATCAGCTCGGTCCAGCCCAGCAGGTGGAACACGCGGTAGCAGGCGGCCAGTTGCACGCGCAGGGCGCGTTCCTCGTCGGTCATCACGGCGTGGTCCATGGGCCCCTTCTCCTCAGGAACGGATCTTGTAGCCCGTGTGCAGCAAGCGCAGGGCGATGCCGGCCACCAGCACGAAGCTCGTGCCCACCACGGCCAGGCTCAGCCAGGGCGAAGCGTCGCTGGCGCCAAAGAAGCCACGGCGGAAGCCGTCGATCATGTAGAAGAAGGGGTTCAGATGGCTGACGCCCTGCCAGAACGCCGGCAAGGAGTGCACCGAGTAGAAGACGCCGGCCAGGAAGGTCATCGGCATGATGAAGAAGTTCTGGAAGGCGGCGAGCTGGTCGAACTTGTCGGCCCACAGCCCGGCAATCAAGCCCAGGGAACCCAGCATGCCCGCACCCAGCACGGCGAACACGATCGCCCACCAAGGCTCTGCCAGGCCCGGGGGCGCGAACCACACCGTCACCAGCAGCACACCCGTGCCCACGCACAAGCCCCGGACGATGGAGGCCCCCACGTAGGCCAGGTACCAGGCCGCCGGGGACAGCGGCGTGACCAGCAGGAACACCAGGTTGCCCGTGATCTTGCTCTGGATCAGCGACGAACTGCTGTTGGCGAAGCTGTTCTGCAGCACGCTCATCATCACCAGCCCAGGGATGAGGAAGCTGGTGTAGCCCACGCCAGGAAAGACCTCGACGTGGTCTTCCAGCACGTGCCCGAAGATCAGCAGGTAGAGCATGGCCGTCAGCACCGGCGCAGCCACGGTCTGGAACGCCACCTTCCAGAAGCGCAGCACCTCCTTGCGCAGCAGCGGGCCCACGCCCTCCAGCCTGAAGCCGCCTTTGCCAGCCATGCCGGTCATGCCAGCACCCCCTGCCCTGGCGCGGCCGACGGCGACGGATCGGCCCCGCTCATGATCTGCACGAACACATCCTCCAGGTCTGCGCGGCCGATCTCCAGGTCTTCGGGCACGATGCCGGCCTGTCGCAAGGCCGCCAGGTGCTGCTCCACCTCGGCCGCGTCATGCGCTTTCAGTTGAACGATGCGGCCGGTGACACGGGCCTGCGCGGCCAGAACCGGCGGCAGCGCCTGGTCGGTCTTGAAGCGCAGCATGGTGCTGGCGGTGCCCGCCAGCAGCGCCGAGGTGCGGTCCAGCGCCACCACCCGGCCGGCCTTGAGCATGGCGATGCGATGGCACAGCGCCTCCGCCTCCTCCAGGTAGTGCGTGGTCAGCAGCACCGTGTGGCCTTCGCGGTTCAGGCGCGCGATGAACTTCCACAGCATCTGGCGCAGTTCCACGTCCACGCCGGCCGTGGGCTCGTCCAGCACGATGACAGGCGGGCGGTGCACCAGGGCCTGGGCCACCAGCACGCGGCGCTTCATGCCGCCTGAAAGTTGGCGCATGTTGGCGTGCGCCTTGTCGGTCAGGCCCAGTTCGGCCAGCACTTCGTCGATCCAGGCCTCGTTGCCCTTCACGCCAAAGTAGCCGCTCTGGATGCGCAGCGTCTCGCGCACGCTGAAGAAGGGGTCGAACACCAGCTCCTGCGGCACGATGCCCAGCGCCTTGCGCGCGGCGGCGTAGTCGGTCACCACGTCGTGGCCCATCACCGTGACAGTACCCTCGGTGGCCCGCGCCAGTCCGGCCAGGATGCTGATCAGCGTGGTCTTGCCCGCGCCATTGGGCCCGAGCAGGCCGAAGAACTCGCCCTGGCCGATGTCTAAGCTGACATCATCGAGCGCCCGGAGCGTGCCGCGGGATCCGGTGTAGGTCTTGCCGACGTGGCGGAAGGCGATGGCGGCTGCGCTGCTGAGCATGAACCCCGGATTGTAGGCAGGGCTGCTGCGGCGACCGGCCGCGGCCCGATCAGCCGGGACGTGCCAGCAGCTCGTCCAGATTCCTCGTGATCTCCTGCTCGATGCGCTCGCTGAAGGCGCCCAGCAGGAAACCCAGGCGGGCCCGCAGCTCGAAGCACTGGGCCGACACCTCCACGGTGCCGCTGGCGCCGGCGCGCTCGAAGCGTATGGTGTCGCCCGCGGACCCCGGGGTGCAGGCGCAGGTCATGCCCAGACGGTCCTGCGCGTCGTCCATCCAGCGCTGGGCCACGGTGCGCGCGGCCTCCAACCCCAGGTTGTGCTCGCGGCGGATGTGGATGTCGGGCATGGTGGGGTCCAGAAACGAGGGTGGCGACGCCTTTGCAGGGCGCCGAGTGTCCCCGACGCGTCCCGGGCCTGCGGCTCAGTAGGACATCGCCCGCCTTCAACGCCACGCGGGGCCCGGAGTGGGCTCACGGCGCGCTCGTCGGCATTGCAAGAAGCGCAGCCCGCCGCTGCGCCGTCGGCAAGGCGGCCAGCCGGGTCACTTCAGCGTAGAAGCGTGTGAAGTCGCGGCTCTGGCGCTCAAACAAGGCCTCGAAAGCCGGCACCAGGTCTTCATAGGCGCCCTGGACGGCCAGCGAGGCGTTGTTGACCTGGGCGAACCAGGCGTCGTAGCCCGTGAAGCCCTGCCAGGGGCCGGCCTTCAAACGTTCGTGGTCCTCGCGAAGCTGCTGCAAGCGCGTGGCCTTGCGCTCCCGCATGGCCTCCGGGGCCAGGCGGCTGAGGTACAAGGCTTGAAGATCACGCCGCGCCTGCGCCGTGATGCGGCGGAAATCCTGGCGCCGGGCCTCCAACGCGGCCGCCTCCTGCTGCGCCGCCGAGCCTGACCCGGCCAGCCAGCGCTGCAGGCCCAGGCGCTCCACCGCCGTGGCGAAAGACTCGTTGAAAGCCGTGTCATCGGCCACATAGACCACCTGGTGCGCCAGCTCATGAAAGAGCAGCCGCGCCAGCTCGGACTCAGGCCAGCGGATGAAGGTGCTGAGCAGCGGGTCGCCCCCCAGCCAGTTGGTCCAGCCCAGGGTGGAGTAGGCCGGCACGCCGTAGACGCTGACGTCCAGGCCCTGCGCGCGCAACTCGGTCGCCAGCTGGTCGGCCGGCGCGCGCTCGAAGTAGCCGCGGTAGCCGACGCAGCCCATCACCGGGAAGCACCAGGTCTGCAGCGTGAGCGACAGCTCGGGCGTGGCGACCACGTTCCACACCACGGCGCTGCGGTCCAGTTGGGCGAAGCGGCGGTAACTGGCGTTGTCCGGCAGCTTCAGCTCATCTGAAGCAAAGGCACGCAGGCGCTGGGCCAGTCGCAGCCGCTCGCGCAGGGCGTCGGGCGTTGCGGGGTCGGCCACCCATTGCTCCACGGGCCGGGCGCGCTGCATCAGGTCCAGATGGCCGCCCACCGATTGGGCGACATAGCCCAGGGTGCTGCAACCCGCCAGGGACGTGGCCAAGAAAACACCGGCCAGCAAACGCCACAAGCGCTTCACGCTGCCCGCACCTCCACCAGGCAGTCGTAGAAGGCCGGCGCGCGGCCCAGGTCCGTCAGGCGCTGGTGCGTGAGTTCGTTGACGTTGGTGCCGTCCAGCCCCAGCTTGCGCCACCAGATGCCCAGGCCGTTCACCACCCCGGGCCGGGCACGGGTGCTCACCGCGGCCTTGCAGCGGTAAACCCCGCGGTCATTGAAGACGTCCACCACGCTGCCGTCGGCCAACCCGCGCGCCTTTGCATCCTCGGGGTGGATCTCCAGCAGCGGCTCGCCATCGATGTCGCGCAGGCTCTTGACGTTGACGAAGGTGGAGTTGAGGAAGTGCCGTGCGGGCGGCGAGATCATGGCCAGAGGGTAGCGCGCGGCCAGCGCCGGCGTGGACTCCGGGCTCTCGTGGTTGGGGATGTGATCGGGCACACCGAGCTGCGGATGGTCCGCCCACGCCCGGCCGGAGGGCGTGGGAAATCCCCCTTCGGCGAAGGGCCGCGCGGGCACAGGCAGCCGCACCCAGCCGCGGGCCTGCAACTGCTCAAAATCCACCTGATCGGGCCGGAAAGCCTGGCGGGCCAGGTCCTCGTCGCTGTCGGCAAAGCAGGGGTCTTCAAAGCCCATGCGCTGCGCCAGCGCACGGAAGACGGCCGTGTTCGGCCGGGCTTCGCCCACGGGCGCGATGGCCGGGTGGTTGATCAGCGCATAGGTGTGGCCGTAGGAACGGTGCACATCCAGGTGCTCCAGCTGCGTGGTGGCCGGCAGCACGATGTCCGCCATATCGGCGGTGTCGGTCATGAAATGCTCCAGCACCACGGTGAACAGGTCCTCGCGCGCAAAGCCGGCCACCACCTGGCGCGACTGCGGCGCCACCGCCACCGGGTTGCTGTTGTAGACCACCACGGCCTCGATGCGCGGGCCGAACGTGGGTGAGGCCTGGCGCAGCAAATCGTCACCGATGGTGCTCATGTTGACGATGCGCGGCAGCGGCCGGGGCATCAGGTCCGGCCGCTCCAGGGCGGCGGCATCCACCGCCGGGCCGAACCAGCCGGAAGCCGACAGCAGCATCCCACCCCCCCGATGCCGCCACGCGCCGGTCAGGCAGGGCAGCAGCGCCACCAGGCGCACGGCGTTGCCGCCGCCATGCGCGCGCTGCATGCCGTAATTCAGGCGGATGGCCGCCGGCTGCGTGCGGCCGTACAGCAGCGCCAGATCGCGGATCTTCCCGGCTTCCAGGCCGCACACCGAGGCGGCACGTTCGGGCGTCCACTGCAGTGCGCGTTCACGCAGCGCCGGCCAGCCCTCCACGTGCTGCGCCAGGTAGTCGTGGTCCAGCAGGTCCTGCGTGACCAGTTCGTGCATCAGCGCCAGGGCCAGCGCGCCATCGCTGCCCGGTCGCAGGGCCAGGTGCTGGTGGCATTTGTCGGCCGTCTCGGTGCGGCGTGGGTCGATGCACACCAGCGTGGCGCCCTGGCGCTTGGCCTGCTGGGCGAAGGTCCAGAAGTGCAGGTTGGAGGCGATCGAGTTACTGCCCCAGATGAGGATCAGCTTCGCGTGGGCATAGTCCTCCAGGTGCATGCCGACCTTGCCGCCGTAGGTGGCCATCAGCCCTTCGGCACCCGCGCTGGCGCAGATGGTGCGGTCCAGCCGCGAGGCGCCCAGGCGGTGGAAGAAGCGGGCGGCCATGCTCTCGCCCTGGACCAGGCCCATGGTGCCGGCGTAGCTGTAGGGCAGGATGGCCTGCGCTGCGCCCGGCCCGCGCCCGGCGATGGCCTTCAGCCGCGCGGCGATGGTGTCCAGCGCCTCGTCCCAGCCGATGCGCTGGAAGCGCGGCGGCCCGGCCTTGGGGCCCACCCGCTTCAGCGGATGCAGCACCCGCTCGGGGTGGTAGCTGCGCTCGGCATACCGGCTGACCTTGGTGCATAGCGCGCCATGCGTGGGCGGGTGGTCCGGGTCGCCCTGGATGCGGATGACACGCCCAGCCTGCACGGTGACGTGCATCGCACAGGTGTCCGGGCAGTCGTGCGGACAGGCGGCGCGGACCAGGACCGGCCGCTGGTCGTCAGCCGGGGGTGGCGCGAAATCAAGGGACTTCATGGACACTCAATGTGCCACAAGGCCCACATGAGGGGGCGCACGAAAGGCCACATGAATCGGCCTCTTGGAGCGCCCTCATGCGTCCCCCGTGGAGCCTGCCTGCCGCCCAGTGCTCCTGCGCGGGAATCGCTTGTCGGCCCGCGCCACGAACTTCCCCGCGTGAACGGCGGCGCCGCGGCGCTGGCTCAGCCGATGACCCCCGCGGCCACCGTCGCGTTGGTGGCCGCGTCCACCAGGATGAAGCTGCCGCCAGCGCGTTGCTCCGCGTAGCGGTCGGCGCATACCGGCTGCTGAAGCTGCAGGCTCAGCCGGACGATGTCGTTCAGGGCCACGGGCGTGGCCCGCGCCTCGGGCTGGGCGTCCCACTCCAGGGTGTGGATGTCCAGGCGGGCCTGGATCGCGTCCACACGCGCCTGGGTCTGGCTGGTCAGGTGACGCAGCAGGTAGGCCCGGGCGGGCGACAGGGGAGCCTGGCCCAGCCAGCACACCGTGGCCTGCAGGCTGCGCTGCGGTGCCGGGGCGGCACCGTCCGCTTCGTGGGCACGCACGAGCAGGTCGCCGCGGGAGATGTCGCGCTCGTCGGCCAGGGACACCGTGACCGACTGTCCGGCCACGGCTTGCTGCAGCTCACGCTCGCCCAGCCGCAGCGCCGTCACGCGCGAGCGCTGCCCGCTGGGCAGCACCAGCACTTCATCGCCCAGCGCCAGGCGCCCGGACTCCAGGCGTCCCGCGTAGCCGCGACCCTCCGCGCCCGGGGTGCCCTGCGAGGGCCGGCACACCCACTGCACCGGCAGCCGCAGGGGACTCGCGGCCACCTCCACGCCGGCAGGGGCCTGCTCCAGCAATTCCATCAAGGTGGGCCCGTGGTACCAGTGCAGCCCTTCGCCACGGTCCACGACCATGTCGCCACGCAGGGCGGACAGGGGCAGGGCCGCCCAGTCAGGAGCCGCCCGCCCCGAGACCACCGCCGCCTGTGACAGCCAGGCGCTGAAATCCGCGACGATGGCGTCGAACACGGCCTGCGAACCGTCGACGAGGTCCATCTTGTTCACCGCCAGGATCAGCTGCCTCACCCCCAGCAACGCCGCCACCGTGGCGTGTCGACGGGTCTGGGGAAGCAGGCCCTTGCGCGCGTCCACCAGCAGCACGGCGACATCGGCCGTGGAGGCCGCGGTGACCATGTTGCGGGTGTACTGCTCGTGGCCTGGTGCGTCCGCGATGATGAACTTGCGCCGTGCAGTTGCGAAGTAGCGGTAGGCCACGTCGATGGTGATGCCCTGCTCGCGCTCAGCGATCAGGCCGTCTGTCAGCAAGGAGAGGTCCAGCTCCGACAAGCCACGTCGGCTCGCGTGGCGCTCCAGCGTGGCCAGGGTGTCGCTGAGCAAGGCCTTGGTGTCGAACAGCAGGCGGCCGATCAGGGTGCTCTTGCCGTCGTCCACGCTGCCGCAGGTCAGGAAGCGCAGCACACCCAGGTCTTGTTCATCCACGCTCGGCAGGGGGTCTCGTTTCATGCGGGTGCCTTTCAGAAATAGCCCTCTCGCTTGCGCAACTCCATCGAGGCCTCGGAGGTCTGGTCGTCCATGCGCGTGGCGCCGCGTTCGGTCAAAGTGGCCCCCACGGTCTCCAGCAGGATCTGCGCATGGGTGCGCGCCGTGGACGCCACGGGACAGGTGCAGGTGACGTCTCCGACGGTGCGGAAGCGCACCGACAAGCTCTCCACCTGCTCGCCCTCGCGCGCGGGCGTCAGCGGCGTCACCGGCACCAGGGCGCCAGCGCGCCGCACGATGGGCCGCTCGTGGGCGAAGTACAGCGAGGGCACGGCCAGGCCTTCGCGGGCGATGTACTGCCAGACGTCCAGCTCGGTCCAGTTGCTGATGGGGAACACCCGCATGTGCTCGCCTGGGGCGACCCGGGCGTTGTAGAGGTTCCACAGTTCGGGCCGCTGGTTCTTGGGGTCCCACTGGCCCCAGGCGTCGCGGAAGCTGAAGACACGCTCCTTGGCGCGGGCCTTCTCCTCGTCGCGCCGGGCACCGCCGATCAAGGCATCGAAGCCGAACTCGGCAATCGCATCCAGCAAGGTCACGCTCTGGTGGCGGTTGCGAGACTCGTCCGGGCTGCGCAGCACGACACGCCCGGCGGCGATGGAGTCCTCCACCGACCGGACGATCAAACGCTCACCCAGTTCGGCTGCGCGAGCGTCACGGAAGGCGATGACCTCGGGGAAGTTATGGCCGGTGTCGATGTGCAGCAAAGGGAACGGAAAGCGCGCGGGCCGGAAGGCCTTGGTGGCCAGGTGCAGCAGCACGATGGAATCCTTGCCGCCAGAAAACAGCAGCGCAGGGTGGGCACACTGGCCGGCCACCTCGCGCAGGATGTGCAGGGCTTCGGCCTCCAGCCAGTCCAGGTGGCTGAGCGTGGAGGTGCCGGTGTCGGGGAGGTTGGCAGACAGGGCAGTCATGGGGTCTGATGCAGAGGCTGTGACGGAGGCTCGGCGGCTTGCGCCGCGACCGGGCGCTGCGCCGGGGCGGCGGATGGGGGGGCGTGAAGTCCGCATTCCCGCGTCTGGGCGGACTCCCACCACCAGCGCCCGGCACGGATGTCCTCCCCGAGCGTGACGGGTCGGGTGCAGGGTGCGCAGCCTATGCTGGGGAAGAACCGTTCGTGCAGTTCGTTCCAGGGCACGTCGTGCGCGCGCAGGTAGGCCCAAACCTCGGCTTCGCTCCAGTCGTGCAGCGGGTTGAACTTCTCCGGCTCGCCCGGGCCCTGGGGCTCGCGCGGCAACAGTCCCGCGCGGGTGACCGACTGCGCCGCCCGCTGCCCCGTGACCCAGGCCCTGCGGCCCGCCAGCGCTTGCTTCAAGGGCTGCAGCTTGCGCACGACGCAGCAGGCCTGCCGCTGCGCAACCGACTCATAAAAGCCATTGATGCCCTGGGCGGCGACCAGCGCACGCACGGCCTGAGGATCCGGCATCCGCACCTCGATGCAGCGCCCATACCGGGCTTCGGCACGCTGCAACACGCGGTAGGTCTCCTCGTGCAGCCGCCCGGTGTCCAGGGTGAAGATGGCGATGTCCAGGCCGTGACTTCGGATCAGATCCAGCAGCACCATGTCTTCCGCCCCGAGGCTGGTCGAAAACGCCGCCGGGCCTGCATCTACCGCTTCACGCAAGACAGCGAGCGCGGACTGTGAGCGCTCCTGCAACACCTCGGCTGGCACTTCCTGCAACCTGCCCACGTTCCCCGTGCCCCGGGCCGCGATTGCGTCAAGCCCGCGGGCCGGAGCGGGCTGCTGCGCCGGCTTGGGAAAGGGTGAGAAGTCAGTGGTCGGGGGCGCGCCCATGGCAATTCCGTAATGGAGGGTCGGACTCTAAGGACCGTGCCCTGCCCCGCCAAGGAAGTGTTTCAAGGACTCATCTGAGGATTCCGCATATCCCCGGTCCGAGCCCGGTGCCGTGGAGCAGGCCTTGGGAGGCCGCCGCAGACGCCCCCTGCCGACACCCCTTCCGACGCCCCCGCATATGCGCGTATCAAATATCCATACAACTCTTCATTCGTTGTGCTCACTTGTAGGACTGAGCAAACTCCCGCCGTGAATTTCCAGCAATTGCGATCCGTGCGTGAGGCGGTCCGACGCGGCTTCAACCTCACGGCCGTGGCAGAGGCCTTGCACACCTCTCAGCCCGGCGTGAGCCGGCAGATCCGGGAGCTGGAAGACGAACTGGGCGTGGAAATCTTCGTGCGGGCCGGCAAGCGCCTGACCGGGCTCACCCCGCCGGGCCACACGGTGCTGCCCATCGTGGAGCGCTTGTTGCAGGAAGCGGACAACCTGCGCCGTGCGGGCGAAGACTTCGCTGCTGACGGGCGCGGGACGCTCACCATCGCGGCGACGCACTCGCAGGCCCGCTACGCGCTGCCGCCCGCCGTGCGGGACTTCCGCCTGGCCCACCCAGAGGTGGCCTTGCGACTGCACCAGGGCTCGCCACGCCAGGTGGCGCAGATGCTGCTGGAAGGCGAAGCCGACATCGGCGTGGCCACCGAGGCGCTGGCCACCTACCCCGAACTGGTGGCCCTGCCCTGCTACCAGTGGACACACGCCGTGCTGGTGCCACCCGGCCACCCCCTGGCAGAAGATGCGGCTCAGGGCCTGAGCCTGACGCTGGCGCGGCTGGCGCAATTCCCGCTCGTGACCTACGAGCCCGGCTTCACCGGCCGCAGCCACATCGACGAAGCCTTCAGCCGGCAGCACATCGAGCCGCGCATCGTGCTGGAGGCCATGGACGCCGACGTCATCAAGACCTATGTCGAACTGGGCTTGGGCGTGGGCATCGTGGCCGCCATCGCCTACGACGAGGAGCGCGACAGGCATCTGCACGCGATTGACGGACGCCATCTGTTCGCACCCAATCTCACGCGGCTGGCGGTCCGCAAAGGCGCCTTCCTGCGGGCGTACGCCTACAGCTTCATCCAGGCCTTCGCCCCTCCCCTCGGCCGGGACGTGGTGGAACCTGCCCTGCGCGCCGAACCGGGCACGGCCTTCGAAATCTGATAGGCCAGAGCCCACCGACCGTGAACTGGCGTGAGCTGCTTACGGGAAGCTTCTTGAAAGGCTGCACTCCTGCCGTAACTCTCAGTCACGGCGGCTCAATGCTCACTATCCACTTCGCGGGAATAGCGTCCCGGTACCAGATGCCGCAATCGAGCATCTGCTGCGACGATAGATAGGTGGGGTCGGAGAGTTTGAACGCCCACGCTTCCAAGAACGGAGCCAGCAAGTTTGGTAGTTCGCCTCGCGCCAGGGTCTGCTCAATCGTGAAAAAGCGCTGTGTTCCTTCAATAGCACTTTGACCAGGGACTGCCACCTTGACGACCAAGGCAGTCCCGTCAGTTGCGAGCAAAGCGCGACCCTCATCGCCAAGTAGATCGTATGCAATGAGTCCGTCAAACTCCGATCCTTGTGCGAGGTAGTGATTGAAACCGTTGACCAGCCCGGACCGAGAGAGCGTGAGATGTACTTGGCCTTCACGGTGGCGCAACGCACCAACGCCACTGTGCGCCCCAAGAACGTCGTCGAGCTTGCCCTCGACCTCCTTCCATGAACGGTGAGAGCAAAGAGCTCTCTGAAGGCGGCCCCGGCGCTGCATGGCAACAAGGGGTTGGAGTCCATTTGTCCCGATCGAGATCACGTCCTCCGGTGTGAGCCGGGTGCCGTGGTAGGCAAGCACGTGGCCGTCTGTGATCCAGCGAAGCGCGCGCTCCACGACTTGCCCCCGATCCACACCGCGCAACAGGTCTTCGAGCGCATCCTCCACAAACTCGTATCGGGTGCCAGCGATCTTCCGACGCACGGTCGCAGGCACAGCGTCGGCCAGGGCACGTTCGAGCTGCGGCGCCCAGTCGTCGATGAGATCGTAGTCCAGCATTGAGGCGTCGTGGTTAGGCTTGCTTTTTCTGCCTACGGGGCTGCTGCCGCGAAAGCGGCATCTAGACCCTGAGCGGAGCATCGCTCGTGATGAACACCATGAAGCGCTTTCCCAGATCTGTGACTTGCAGAGGCGTGCGGTCCGACTCCTCAACCTGGACGTAGCCAGCCCGAGACTCGAATTCGGGCAACTCCTGCAGGTCGCTGGCGTTGACCAGCCCTCTGGCGTTCAAGTCATGCAGGTAGATCCGAAGGGCGTACCGCGTCTCGGAGGATGGGGTATAGGAGACGGATGGTGACAGGTGCTGGATAGCCAGCTCCATCGTGGTCACGGCACAAAACTCTTCGGAGCGGGACTGCAACGCCTGCAGGATCCTGAGGTGTGAGGGGGTTAACTCATCGATGTACCGAAGGAACTGGGTGGCCAGGTCCTCTTCAGGTCCCGTAGAGCTACCTACCGAAACCAGCGCGCTCTTCAGGGCACGGAGTTTTTCGGACCGGTGTGTCCGCAGAGCGACAGGGGTAGCCTGCAGCAAGAAGGAGACGAAGGCTTCGTTTGACAAAAGCTGCCCCGTGGTGAGGTCCAACTTCCCGCGAAGCTCATTGATCGCCGTAGAAACCTCCTGCATCCACACCGCTTGCCGTCGGGCCACGTTATCGTGAACATAGCCAACAAACTCTGCCAAAGCCCCACCCACTCCTGGCACAAAGCCCAAGAGCATCTTCACGACCATGAGGTCTCGGCCCTCGCCGTCGTCCATGGGGGGCTCGATTTCTTCAGACATCGGACCCCTCCTTTGAAAAATGACTTGCTTCGACCTTCCTGGGCCGAACATGTCTCGTTACCGTTGCTGGTCGTTGCGAACTTGTACCAAGACACACGCTAGATGAATCTAGCACGCTGTAAGTCGGACAGGATGTTCACCAGGACCGCATCGACGTGGCCACGCTGAACAAGGCCGCGGCCGCGGTGGCGCGTGAGCTCACCGGGAATGGTCCAACGCCCAAACCCATACTCAAGGGAGAGCGATCCCTACTCGCCCAGATCGCCTCCACCTTGCAGTCACCCGCATCCGCTGCAAGGGCTCTGCTTCGCGAAGGCCTCGTTCCCTGGCCTATCCGCTTTCGCCTTGGCTGTCATGCCGCCTGGGTCTGCAGGCCCGCTGCGGCGCGTTCGCGCAGACGATGCACCACCGAAGGTGCGCCATCGTCGAGAAAGGCGCGCACGAAGTCGGTGGCAGGGCGCGTGATCAAGTCCTCGGCCGAGCCCTGCTGCTCGATGCGGCCCTGGTTCATGACCACCACGCGGTCCGCCACCTCCAGCGCCTCGTCCTGGTCATGGGTGACGAACACGCTGGTGACATGCACCTCGTCATGCAGCTGGCGCAGCCATCGGCGCAGTTCCTTGCGCACCTTGGCATCGAGCGCGCCAAAGGGCTCGTCCAGCAGCAGCACACGGGGTTCCACGGCCAGGGCGCGGGCCAAGGCCACGCGCTGGCGCTGCCCGCCGGACAACTGGTGAGGAAAACGGCCCCCCAAGCCCTCGAGCTGGACCAGCGCCAGCAAGGACGTCACCTTCTCGCGAATCTGCGCTTCGGCCGGACGGGCCGCCCGGACCGCATCCCCGCGCGCCGGGCGCACCCGCAGACCAAAGGCGACGCTCTCGAAGACGCTCAGGTGGTTGAACAGCGCGTAATGCTGGAACACGAAGCCCACCCCGCGCTCGCGCACGGGTGTCTGCGTGACGTCCTGCCCGTTGAACAGGACGGCTCCTTCGTCAGGGACCTCCAGCCCTGCGATCACGCGCAAGAGCGTGGTCTTGCCGCAACCCGAGGGGCCCAGCAGGGCCACGAGTTCGCCTGAACCGACCTCCAGGTCCAGGTGGTCGCAGGCGATGGTGGTGCCGAAACGCTTGTGCAGGTGGCGGATCTGGATGCTCATGGTGTGCTGGGGCGAAGCTTGTTGAGAGGGGTCTTTCCGGAAGCGGTCGCCTGCGCCTCCACGGCAGGCGACACCGGCGCGGCCCCGTGCAGGCCGGCGCCGCCCTGGTGGGTACCTGCCGCGCGGGCCAGGCGCACACGCTGCTCCACCGCGAACTTCAGCGCCAAGGTCACCAGCGCCAGTCCTGCCAGCAGCGAGGCCACGGCAAAGGCCGCGGCGAACTGGTATTCGTTGTAGGCGATCTCGATGTGCAGCGGCATGGTGTTGGTCTGGCCTCGGATGTGGCCCGACACCACGCTGACCGCACCGAACTCTCCCATCGCCCGCGCATTGCACAGGATCACCCCGTACAGCAGGGCCCACTTCACGTTGGGCATGGTCACGCGCCAGAAGGTCTGCCAGCCGCTGGCGCCCAGCACCAGCGCAGCCTCCTCCTGGTCTGTGCCTTGCGCCTGCATCAAGGGGATGAGTTCGCGGGCCACGAAGGGGAAGGTGACGAAGACGGTGGCCAGCACGATGCCCGGCACCGCGAAGATGACCTTCAAGTCGTGCTCGCGCAGCCACTCGCCGAACCACCCCTGCAAGCCGAACACCAGCACGTAGATCAGGCCGGCGATGACAGGACTCACGGAGAACGGCAGGTCGATCAAGGTCAGCAGCGTGCTCTTGCCCCGGAACTCGAACTTGGCGATGGCCCAGGCCGCGGCCACACCGAACACCAGGTTCAGCGGCACGCTGATGGCCGCCGCCAGCAAGGTGAGGCGGATGGCCGAGAGCGCATCAGGTTCGGTGATAGCGGCCAGGTAGACGCCCCAGCCCTTCTTCAGCGCCTCCACGAACACCGTGGCCAGCGGGACGAACAGGAACAGCGTCATGAACGACAGGGTCAGGCCGATCAGGACCCATTGCACCCAGCGCGGTTCGGAGGTGGCGCGCATGTCAATACCCCCCCTGGCGCCGGCGGGCCCAGGCTTGCAGCAGATTGATCAGCAGCAGCAGCGCGAACGACACCACCAGCATCACCACGGCCAGTGCCGTGGCCCCGGCGTAGTCGTACTGCTCGAGCTTGGTGATGATGAGCAGCGGCGTGATCTCGCTGATCATGGGCATGTTGCCGGCGATGAAGATCACCGAACCGTACTCCCCCAGCGCCCGCGCGAAGGCCAGGGCGAACCCGGTCAGCAGCGCCGGCGTGAGCAGGGGGAAGATCACCTTGGTGAAGGTCTGCCACCGGGTGGCCCCGAGGGTGGCGGCAGCTTCCTCCAGTTCGCGGTGCAGTTCCTCCAGCACGGGCTGCAGGGTGCGCACCACGAAGGGCAGACCGATGAAGACCAGCGCGACCCACACCCCTATCGGCGTGAAGCTCACCTTGAAGGGCAGCCAGCTGCCCAGCCAGCCGTTCTGGGCCCACAGCGCCGTGAGCGCGATGCCCGCCACGGCCGTGGGCAAGGCAAAAGGCAGGTCCACGAGCGCGTCCACGAGCCGCTTGAAGGGAAATTCGTAGCGCACCAGCACCCAGGCCGTGATGAGGCCGAACACGGCGTTAAGCAAGGCCGCCAGGAAGGACGCGCCGAAGGTGAGCCGATAGGACGCCAGCACCCGCGGCGTGGTCGTCGCGTCCACGAACTGCGCCCAGGTCAGCGTGAAGGTCTTCAGGAAGGCGGCCGACAGCGGCACCAGCACGATCAGGCTCAGGTACAACAGAGCGAATCCCAGCGCCAGGTCGAAGCCGGGCAGCACGCTGTGGCGGGTGAGCAGGCCAGCAAGCAAACCTGAACGCCGTCGAGCGCGGCGGGGGGCTGTCACGGGCGAGGCTCCCCAGCATGCGAGGGCTTGTCAGTCCAGTCCTCCGCGCCGGTGCGAGGGCTCTTGACCAGGAACGCAACACCTGCCGGCAGAGCCACCAGACCCAGAAGACGCAGCAGGTCCAGCAGCACGTTCGTGTCCACCGGGCTCACCTCTTGGTGTAGATCTGGTCGAACACGCCGCCGTCGGCGAAGTGGGTCTTCTGGGCCTTGGCCCATCCACCGAACACCTCGTCGATGGTGAACAGGTTGACCTTGGGGAACTGCTTTTCGAAGCGGGCCGCCACCTTCGGGTCCACCGGCCGGTAGTAGTTCTCGGCCGCGAGGGTCTGGCCCTCCGGGGTGTACAGGTACTGCAGGTAGGCCTGCGCCACCTCGCGTGTGCCGCGGCGGTCCACGGTCCTGTCCACCACCGTCACCGGAGGCTCTGCCAGGATGCTCAGGCTGGGCACGACGACCTGGAACTTGTCCGGTCCCAGTTCCTTGCTGGCGAGAAAGGCTTCGTTCTCCCAGGACAGGAAGACATCGCCCACGCCGCGCTCGGTGAAGGTGATCAGGGAGCCGCGCGCGCCAGAGTCCAGCACCGGAACGTTCCTGAGCAAGGCGGCCACGAAGGCCTCGGCCTTCTTCGCATCACCGCCGTTCTTCTTCAGCGCGTACCCCCAGGCGGCCAGGTAGTTCCAGCGGGCACCGCCGCTGGTCTTGGGGTTGGGGGTGATGACGGAAACACCGGGCTTGACCAGGTCATCCCAG
This sequence comes from Burkholderiales bacterium, assembly GCA_947464185.1. Lineage (GTDB taxonomy): Bacteria > Pseudomonadota > Gammaproteobacteria > Burkholderiales > Burkholderiaceae_C > Rubrivivax. Next base: position 122,734 of record CANHVY010000001.1, on the reverse strand, counting down.
TCCTTGATGCCCTTGGGGTTGCCCTTGCGCACCAGGAAGACGATGGTGCTGGTGTAGGGCGCGCTGTTGTGGGGCAGGCGCTTCTGCCAATCCGCAGGAATCAACCGGCCCTTGTCGTGGAGCTCATCGATGTCGTAGGCCAGCGCCAAGGTCACCACATCGGCCTCCAGGCCGTCGATGACGGAGCGCGCCTGTCGGCCCGAGCCTCCATGCGACTGCCTGATGGTGACATTGCCACCGGTTCGCGCCTTCCAGTGCGCGGCAAAGGCCTTGTTGAACTCCGCATAGAACTCGCGTGTGGGGTCGTAGCTGACATTCAGCAGCGTGAAGTCCTTGGCTTGCGCCCAGGTGCAGGCCCCGGCCATCAGAGCCATGGTGATCCAGCGGCGGGCCAGGGAGATCGATGCAGGGGGCTTGCGGTTCATGGCAACCATGGTCGGTGAGTTCAGAGGCCACCATGATTTCCGCAGTCCCGCCTGCGGGGAACGAAGCAATGTGCTTATCGATATGCAGGCAGCGTGGATGGCGTCAGCCGGCTACCATCCTGGCTACCAGACGTCGGCAGGGTCACCGCCTTGGTGAGCTCGCCAACCCACCGGAGACCCCCATGCAGCTCATCGAATCCATCCTGGCCGACGCGGCCGCCATCACCACCATCCGACGCGACATCCACGCCCACCCCGAGCTGTGCTTCGAGGAAGTGCGCACGGCCGACGTGATCGCCAAGGCGCTGACGGAGTGGGGCATCCCCATCCACCGCGGCCTGGGCAAGACGGGCGTGGTGGGCATCGTGAAGAACGGCACCTCCTCCCGCGCCGTGGGGCTGCGCGCTGACATCGACGCGCTGCCGATGACCGAGCACAACCAGTTCGCCCATGCCAGCACCCACCCCGGCAAGATGCACGCCTGCGGTCATGACGGCCACACCGCCATGCTGCTGGCGGCGGCGCGCCACCTGGCGCGGCACCGCAACTTCGACGGCACGGTCTACCTCATCTTCCAGCCGGCCGAGGAAGGCGGCGGCGGGGCGCGCGAGATGATGAAGGACGGCCTGTTCGAGAAATTCCCGATGGAGGCCGTGTTCGGCGCGCACAACTGGCCGGGCATGAAGGTGGGGCAGTTCGCGCTCAAGAGCGGGGGCATGCTGGCCTCGAGCAACGAGTTCCGCATCGTCATCCGCGGCAAGGGATCGCACGCCGCCCTGCCCCACAACGGCATCGACCCGGTGCCCGTGGCCTGCCAGATGGTGCAGGCCTTCCAGACCATCATCACGCGCAACCGCCGCCCGGTGGACCCGGGCGTGATCTCCGTGACCATGATCCACGCCGGCGAGGCCACCAACGTGGTGCCCGACTCCTGCGAACTGCAGGGCACGGTGCGCACCTTCACATTCGAGTTGCTGGACCTGATCGAGCAGCGCATGAAGGCGGTGGCCGAGCACACCTGCGCCGCCTTCGGCGCCACCTGCGAGTTCCACTTCACGCGCAACTACCCGCCCACCATCAACCACGTGAAGGAGACCGAGTTCGCCCGCCGCGTGCTGGGCTCGGTGGTGGGCCCGGAGAACGTGGTGGAGTTCGAACCCACCATGGGCGCAGAAGACTTCAGCTTTTTCCTGCAGGCCAAGCCGGGCTGCTACTTCATGATCGGCAACGGCGACGGCGCCCACCGCGAGGGCGGCCACGGCCTGGGGCCGTGCATGCTGCACAACCCCAGCTACGACTTCAACGACGAGCTGATCCCGCTGGGGGCCACGGCCTGGGTGCGCCTGGCCGAGGAGTGGCTGGCACAGCCCAGGGGCTGAAGCGCGGGGTCCGCCCGGACCCTCAGCCCCAGACTTCCTGCGCCGTCTCCACCACCAGCTCCAGCTTGCGGCGCTGGTCTTCCACGGCGATGTTGTTGCCGTGCACGGTGCTGGAGAAACCGCACTGCGGGCTCAGGCACAGCTGGTCGATGGGGGCGTACTGTGCGGCTTCCTCGATGCGGCGCTTCAAGGAATCCTTGCTTTCGAGCTGGCCGAACTTGGTGGTCACCAGGCCCAGCACCACGATCTTGCCCTTGGACAGGAAGCGCAGCGGCCGGAAATCGCCCGAGCGGTCGTCGTCGTACTCCAGGAAGAAGGCGTCCAGGTTCATCTTGGACAGCAGCGCCTCGGCCACCGGCTCGTAGTTGCCGGCCGCGGCGTGCGTGCTCTTGAAGTTGCCGCGGCACAGGTGCATGGCCAGCGTCATGCCGGCGGGCTTGCGCGCCACCACCTTGTTGATGAAGTCGGCGTAGCGGTAGGGCAGCTCGTTGGGGTCGTCGCCACGCTGGCGCGCCGCCTCGCGCATCTTTTCGTCGCACAGGTAGGCCAGGTTGGTGTCGTCCATCTGCACGTAGGTGCAGCCGGCATCGGCCAGGGACTTCAGCTCCGCGCCGTAAGCGTCGGCCACGTCGTCGTAGAACATGGGATCGAGCTCGGGGTAGGCCTCGCGACTGATGCCGGCGCGCCCGCCGCGGAAGTGCAGCATGGTGGGCGACGGGATAGTCACCTTGGGCAGCAGGCCAGGTTTGCCCAGGGCTTCCACCCGCGACTTCAGGTACTGGAAGTCGGCCAGCTGGATGTCCTTGACATGGCGCACCTTGTCGATGACGCGAATGGCCGGCGGCGCCAGCTCCTCGGTGCCGTCAGGCTTGCGGATGGTGAACGGAATGTCGGTCTTCACCCCGCCCAACTGGTCCAGGAAGTCGATGTGGAAATAGGTGCGGCGGAACTCGCCGTCGGTGATGGCCTGCAGGCCGGCGTCGGCCTGGAAGCGCACGATCTCGTCGATGGCACGGTCTTCCACCTCGCGCAGCTGCTCGGGCGTGATCTCGCCCTTGGCCTTCTTCTCGCGCGCTTCCAGCAGGTAGGCCGGGCGCAGGAAGCTGCCGACATGGTCGGCACGGAACGGGGGGTTGGGGCGGGTGGTCATGGGTTCGTTCTCCAGCAGGGCGTGACGGTGGGGTCCACCGATCAGAAGGGGTATTGTCGCGGCGTCGTCTGCACCGTCACCCAGCGCAGCTCGGTGAACTCATGCACGCCTGCTCGGCCGCCGAAGCGGCCGAAGCCACTGCCCTTGACCCCGCCGAAGGGCATCTGCGCCTCATCGTGCACGGTGGGGCCGTTGACGTGGCAGATACCGGAATCGATGCGCCGCGCCACGTTCATGGCGCGCGCCACGTCGCGCCCGAACACCGCCGCCGACAGGCCGTACTCGTTGTCGTTGGCACAGGCGATGGCCTCCTCGGTGTTGCGCACGCGCACGATGGCCTTGACCGGGCCGAAGGTCTCTTCGCGGTAGATGCGCATGGCCGGGGTCACGTGGTCCAGCAGCGTGGCCGGCATCAGCGTGCTGTCGGCCTTGCCGCCGCACACCAGCTTGGCACCCTTGGCCAGCGCATCGTCGATCAGCGCGTTGCAGTGCTCCACGGTGGACATGCCGATCACGCTGCCCAGCACCACGGGTTCGGGCTTGCGCGGGTCGCCCAGGGGCAGGGCCCGGGCCTTGGTGGCGAACTTCTTGACGAACTCATCGGCCACCTTCTCGTCCACGATCAGGCGCTCGGTGCTCATGCAGATCTGGCCGCTGTTGGCAAAGCAGCCGAAGGCCGCGCCGTTCACGGCGTCGTCCAGGTCGGCGTCGTCCAGCACGAGCAGCGGTGCCTTGCCGCCCAACTCCAGCACGGCGGGCTTGAGGTACTTGGCGCAGGTCATGGCAATCAGCCGGCCCACGCGCGTGGAGCCGGTGAAGTTCACCCGCCGCACCGCTGGGTGCGCCACGATGGCCTCCACCACCGCACCGGCATCGGCCGGGGCGTTGGTGATGTAGTTCACGACGCCTGGCGGGAAGCCCGCCTCCTGCAACGCCTCGATGATGAGCTGGTGCGTGCGCGGGCAGTTCTCGCTGCCCTTGAGGATGACGGTGTTGCCGCAGGCCAGCGGCGTGGCAATGGCGCGCACGCCCAGGATGACGGGCGCGTTCCAGGGCGCGATGCCCAGCACCACCCCTGCGGGCTGGCGCACGCCCATGGCCAGGCTGCCGGGCACATCCGAAGGAATCACCTCGCCCACGATCTGCGTGGTCAACGCGGCGGCCTCGCGCAGCATGCCCGCGGCCAGGAAGACATTGAAGCCGCCCCACATGCCGGTGGCCCCGGTCTCGGCCGAGACGGCCTCGATGAACTGCGGGGTGCGGGCCTCCAACTGGTCAGCCGCCTTCAGCAGCAGGGCGCGGCGCAGGCTGGGCCCCGTCTCGCTCCAGGTCTTGAAGGCCTCGGCGGCGGCTTCGACCGCCATCACGGCATCCGCCGGCGAGGCCGCCGGGGCGCGCGTGGCTACGGTGCCGTCCAGCGGGTTGCGGCGCTCGAAGGTGGCGTTCTTCTCGGCCGTGACCTTCAGGCCGTTGATCAGCATGGACAGATCAGACATCGGGAGGCTCCTGGGAATGGGTTCGAGGTTTCAGGACACGGGGGCAGCAGCGGAACGCCCCCGGCGGGCCGCATCGGCGGCCGAGGTGGTGTCTTCGGCCTGCGCGCCCAGATAGGCCTCGCGCACCACGGTGGAGCGCGCCAGCAGGCGCGCCGGCCCGCTGGCCACCAGGGCGCCGCGCTCCAGCACGTAGCCCCGGTCGGCCACGGCCAGGGCCTTCTTGACGTTCTGCTCCACCATCAGCACGGTGGTGCCAGCGTCGGCAATGCGCCGCGCCAACGCCAGCAGTTCGTCCACCATGCGCGGGGCCAGGCCCAGCGAGGGTTCGTCCAGCATCAGCAGACGCGGTGCGCTCATCATGGCGCGGGCCACGGCCACCATCTGCTGCTCGCCGCCGCTCATGGTGCCGGCCAGTTGCCCGGCGCGCTCGCGCAGCTTGGGGAAGTCCTGCAGCACCTGCTGCAGCCGGCGCGCGCGTTCGGCCTTCGGCACCAGCCAGCCGCCCAGCTCCAGGTTCTCGGTCACCGTCATCTGGGGGAACAGCTGCCGCCCTTCGGCCACCAGCGCCACGCCGGCGCGCACGATCTCATGCGTCTTCTCCGGCAGTTCCTCGCCGTCCAGCAGCACCTCGCCGCCGCGCGGGATCAGGCCCGCCAGCGCGCGCAGCAGCGTGGTCTTGCCCGCGCCGTTGGGCCCGAGGATGACCGTGAGCCCGGGGCGGGCCTCGAAGCGCAGGCCGCGCAGCACCTGCACCGGCCCGTAGCCGGCCGCCAGGCCTTCCACCTTCAGGTGCGCACGGCCGTTGCCACCCAGCGTGAAGCCGTCGGGGCGGTGCCACATCATGAGGAGGTCCTCGACGGCGCAGCCTGCGCAACCCCGTCAGCAGGGGGCGTCGGGGCACCGGCCGCGCCGGCAGGGCGCGACAGGTCCTCGTCCACCATCTCGTCGCCCAGGTAGGCCTCGATCACCTCCGGGTCGCGCACCACCTCGGCGGGGGTGGCGTCGGCGATCTTGCGGCCCTGGTGCAGCACGATCACGCGCTCCACATGCCGCAGCAGCGTGGTCACGGCATGCTCGATCCACACCACGGTCAGGTCCAGCTCGTCGCGCAGGCGGCGGATCAGCCGGGCCATGTCTTCCAGCTCGGCCTCGGTCAGGCCGGCGGCCACTTCGTCCAACAGCAACAGGCGCGGCCGCGTGGACAGCGCCATGCCGATCTCCAGCAGGCGCTGCTGCGACGGCGTGAGCGAGCCGGCCGGCAGCGCCGCCTGCTCGCGCAGGCCGATCAGGCCCAGGATGCCCTCCACGTCGCGCAGCGCCCAGGGCACGCCCACCTCGTCGCCCCACAGCCACCATTGGCGCCGGCGCCGGCCGGCGAACTTCAGGCCGAAGCCGATGTTGGTGGCCACGGGCAGTTCACCGAACACGCGGGGCGTCTGGAAGGTGCGGGCCAGGCCGCGCGCGGCAAAGCGGTGCGGCCCCGCCCCGGTGAGGTCACGCCCATCGGCCACCAGGCGCCCGGCGGTGGGCCGCTGCACGCCCGTGAGCGCGTTGAAGAAGGTGGTCTTGCCCGCGCCATTCGGGCCGATGATGCCCACCAGTTCCCCCGCGCGGAAGCTCGCGCTCACGGCGTCCACCGCCACCAGCCCGCCGAAGCGCACGGTCACGTCACGGGCTTCCAGCAGCACGGGCTGGGCCGGCGCAGCCGAAGAGGCGCCCTGGCGGGCGAAGGGGGACACGGCCCGAGCCACATCAGGCACATCAGCCCCATCAGCCAAGGCGGCGCTCCCGGGCCAGGCGCTTGTCGCGCGCCTTCTCGCCGCTCCACTCATAGCGGCGCTCGCGCCACCAGCTCTTCACGTCGTCGCGCCATAGCTTCCAGGTGTCCCAGCGCAGCGAGGCCAGTCCGCCGGGCAGGTACAGCACCGACAGGATCAGCAGCAGGCCCAGCGTCATCATGTAGACCTGCGGCGCGGCCAGGCGCAGGGTCTCGGCCAGCAGGCTGAACACCACCGCGGCGATCAGCGGCCCCCACAGCGTGACGGCGCCACCGATCAGGGCGATGAGCACCGTCTGGAAGCCGATGAAGGGGTTGAAGACGGTGTGCGGGTCGATGTAGGTCCAGCGCACCGACATGGCTGCGCCCACCGCGCCAGCCACCGCCGCCGTCATCGCAAAGCCGGCGATCTTCACCCAACGCGTGTTCACCCCCAGCGTCTGTGCGCGCTGCTCGTCAGCACCGATGCCCAGCAAGGCCAGGCCGAAGCGCGTGCGTCGGATGAGGATGGACAGCGCCACCGTGGCCGAGGCCAGCGCCAGCACCGTGATGTAGATGGTGTCGCGCTCAGGCACCACGGTCAGCACCCGGCCCACGGTGCCGGTGACCGACTTCTCGAAATAGGTGATGGCGTGGCGGATCAACTCCGTCATGCCAAAGGTGAGCACGGCGAAGTAGGTGCCGCGCAGGTGCAGCACCGCTGCGCCCATGACCACCGCCACCGCGGTGGCGATGAGCGCGCCCATGGCGATGGATTCCACCCAGCCGGTGCGTTCCAGCATCAGCGCGCTGGTGTAGGCGCCGATGCCGAAGAAGGCTGACGTGGCCAGCGACAGGTAGCGCGTGCTGCCGCAGAACAGGCCCCAGCTCGACGACAGCGCCACGTACATCAGGCAGGTGAGCGCCATGGACACGACAAACTCGCTGCCGAAAGCCGGCAGCGCCAGAGCCCAGCCGGTCAGGCCGAACCACACCAGCAGGTCACGCACCAGCACTTGGCGGTCGGTCATCCCATTGCCTTCCGTCCTGCCAGGGGAACCTTCAAGGCACCGTTCGCGCTGAGCCTGTCGAAGCGCCAGTGCACGACCACGGGTTCCAGGCCTTCGACAAGCTCAGTCCGAACGGGGTTGACATTCAAACCGTTCGCAGCGGTCCCGACCCAGCGTTCCCTGCCCAGAATACCGTTCGCGCTGAGCCTGTCGAAGCGCCGGCTCCTCCCGGCTCCGTTCGCGCTGAGCCTGTCAAAGCGCAGGTCTACCAACACGGGTTTCGGGACTTCGACAAGCTCAGTCTGACCGGGGATGAAAGACATCCCGGTACCGGACCCCAGGTCCTGGACTTCGACAAGCTCAGTCCGAACGGGGATGGCTTGCGCGCCCATGTTCAGGCCTTGCGTGTCTTGCGCGTGAACAGGCCCTCGGGCCGCAGCAGCAGCACGGCGATGAACACCGTGTACGACAGCAGCGCCTTCAACGAGGGGTTGGTGTAGTGCATGCCGATGGCCTCCACCACACCCAGCAGCAGCCCGCCGGCCAGCGCTCCGCCCATGCTGCCGAAGCCGCCCAGCGTGATGACGATGAGCGCGGTGACGGTGTAGGGCTCGCCCATCGAGGGCGAGATGGTGTAGGCCATGGACAGCAGGCAGCCGGCCACGCCCGACAGCCCCAGGCCGATGCCGAACATCAGCGGGTGCAGCCGGCGCGTGTCGATGCCCACCAGCTGCGCCCCCACGGGCGACTGCATCAGCGCCCGCACGCCCTTGCCCAGCAGCGTCATGCGCATCAGCACGATGAGCGCGCCGCTGAACAGCAGCGCCAGGCCGAACACCAGCAGCTTGTTGCCCGCAAACTGCGCCTGCCCCAGCTTCACCGGCTCGGTCAGGTAGTCGTAGCCCCGCAGGTCACCGCCCCACTGCCAGGACACGAAGTTCTGCACCAGGAACATCAGGCCGAAGGCCACCATCAGGCCACGCGCCTCGAAGATGTCCAGGTTGGGCGAGGTGGCCGTCAGCCGCCGGAAGCACAGGAAGTGGATGGCCAGGCCCAGCGCCATCAGCAGCGCGAACGACACCGGCACCATCAGCAGGGGCGACAGGCCGAAAGACGACTGCACCCACCAGGTAAGGAAGGCGCCCACCATCAGGAACTCGCCATGCGCGATGTTGAGGATGCGCATCAGCCCGTACTGCAGGTTCAGGCCGAGCGCCACCAAGGCGTAGATGCCCCCGGTGATGAGGCCGGAGGTGATCAGCTCGATCCAGGCAGCGGCGGACATGGAGATGCGTTCACCGGGCGGCACCACGTGCCGTGCGCCCGGCGGTCAGGGCTTGGCGGAGGGTTTACTTCCAGGCCGGCTTGTTGACGTTGAGCTTGGCGGTGGCACGCGCAGTCGGCCACACCACCTCGAACTCGCCGTTCTGCCACTGGCCGATGGTGCCCGGGGTGCCCACGTTCTCGCTGCCCTGGAAGCGGATGTCGCCGATGATGGTCTTGTGCGTGGTGCCGGCGACGTAGTCGCGGATGGCCTTGCGGTCCAGACCCGCCTGCTTCACCGCGTTGGTCAGGATCTCCAGGCCCGCCCAGGCCGCGCCGCTGGCCCAGCGGTCCGGCTCCTTCTTCTGGCTGGCCACGTGGGCGTCGAAATAGGCCTTGGCGCCCGGGCTGGTCTTGGAATTCCAGGAGCCCATGCCGGTGACGCCCTCGGCGCCAACCGGTGTCATCACGTTCCTGTACAACGGGAAGGCCGTGCCCACCGAGGCGTAGAACACCTTGGGGTTGAAGCCGATCTCCTTGGCCTGGCGGCTGGCCAGGATGGTGTCGGGCGGGTAGGTGAAGCCCACGAAGGCGTCGGGGTTCTTGTCCTTGATGGAGCGCAGCACGGGCGAGAGGTCCTTCACGCCGCCGGGGTAGCTCTTATCCTCCACCAGGTTGATGCCGGTGCCCTGCAGCGCCACCTTGAAGGCGGCGTAGTTCTCCAGCCCGAACAGGTCGTCCACGTAGACGCAGGCCACGGTGCGGATGCCGTTGGCCTTGAACATGTCCACGATGGCCTCGCACATCGCCTTGGGCTGCTGCAGAAGCAGGAAGAAGTACGGCAGCTTCATCTCCACCAGGCGGCGGCTCAGCGCGGTGGGCGCAAGGAAGGGGTAGCCGAAGCGGTTGGCCAGCGGGGCGACGGCGAAGTTGGCGTTGCTGCCCCAGGGCGGCAGCACCAGGTCCACCTTGTCGCTGCCCATCAGCTTTTCGTAGGTGCGCACCACGGTCTCGGTGTCGCTGCGGTCGTCCGAGCTGATGAGCTCGATGCGGCGGCGCACGCCCTTGACGTCCAGGCCGCCGGCCTGGTTCTGCTGCTCGGCCCAGAGCAGGAAATTGGGCTCCTGGCTGACCTGCGCGCCGCCCGTCCACGGGCCCGTGCGCGACATGGAATAGCCCACGCGCACCGGCGCGGCCTGCGCCAGCAGCGCCGGTGCGAAGGACGCGGCGCCGACAGCGGCAGCAGTGCCCTGGAGCACCTGGCGGCGGGAGGGGGAACGGGGGCTGAGGGACATGGCGGTCTCCGGTCGGGGTTGAACGACGCGCGCAGGCGCGCGGCCCGGAATGTGACACCAAGGCGATGTCCACCGCCGGCGCTGGGAATCAGATCCGGGTTTTCCCTGTGCGGGACATCCCGCAGAGGCCCTCACGGCCCGGCCAAGCCGCCGCGCCCGGCGCTCAAGGCAGCGGCAGCCACCCCGCCTGCTGAAGTTCCCGCTCGGCTTGCGCCGCCCCGCTGAAGTGCACCGTCTGCCAGCCGTGCGCCTGCGCGGCGGCGATGTTGCCGGCGTGGTCGTCGATGAAGACCGTGGGCATGCCCGCCAAACCAAAGCGCTCGTCGGCCAGCTCGAAGATCGCCCGGTGCGGCTTCACCAGGCCCACGCGCGCCGAGAAGATGCCGTCGAGGAAGTCGCCGATGAAGGCGTTCTGCCGCTCCAGGTGCGCGGCATAGGCGCTCGGCATGTTGGACAGGTAGTACAGGCGGTGACCCGCGGCTTTCAGGCGCTGCAGCAGGGCCACGGAGTCGGCCTGGGGCTGCAGGTGGCCGGGGATGGCGTCGATGACGCGGCGCACGCGGTCCTCAAGCGCGCCGGTGCGCGCGGCGATGCGCTGTGCGAGTTCGGCCTCCTCCACCAGGCCCAGGTCGAAACGGGCCCAGTCGCTGTCTGGCGTGAAGCTCTCGAAGAAGCTCGCCGCCACGCGCCGGGCCGCGGCCTCGTCAGGCGCCAGGTCCGGCACGGTCTGCTGCAACAGCGCCAGCGGCTGCCACTGGAACAGCACGGCGCCGAAGTCGAAGATGACAGCGGGGCCGCTCACGCGCGGGCACCCTTCAGACGCTGCAGCAGCCCGGCCGTGGAGCCGTCCAGCCCCACCACGTCGCCGCTGTCCAGGCGCGGCAGCAGGGCGTTGCACAAGGCTTTGCCGAGCTCCACGCCCCATTGGTCAAAGCTGTTGAGGCCCCACAGCGCGCCGCTGACGAACACGCGGTGCTCGTACAGCGCAATCAGTGCACCCAGCGTTCGGGGCGTGAGCGCCTCCAGCAGCAGCGTGGTGCTGGGCCGGTTGCCGGGGAAGGTGCGGTGGCGGGCCAGCACGGCGCGGTCAAGCGTGGCTGAAGCCGTGGGCGCGTGCTCGGCCAGCGCCTGGTCGGTGGTCTTGCCCAGCATCAGCGCCTGCGCCTGCGCCAGGCCGTTGGCCAGCAGCTTGGCGTGCTGGTCGCGCAAGGCATGCGCCGGCTGGCGCACCAGGATGAATTCCACCGGAATCACGTCAGTGCCTTGGTGCAGCATCTGGAAGTAGGCGTGCTGGCCGTTGGTGCCCGGCTCGCCCCACACCACGGGGCTGGTACCGTAGGGCAGCGGCGCGCCGTCCAGGTCCACGCCCTTGCCGTTGGACTCCATCTCCAGTTGCTGCAGGTAGGCCGGCAGGCGGTGCAGGCCCTGGTGGTAGGGCGCCACGCTGCGGCTGGCAAAGCCGTGGAAGTTGCGGTACCAGACGTCCAGCAGCCCCAGCAGCACCGGCAGGTTGTGCGCCAGCGGCGCGGTGGCGAAGTGCCGGTCCATGGCGTGGGCACCGTCCAGGAAGGCGCGGAACTGCGCGCTGCCGATAGCGATGGCCAGCGGCAGGCCGATGGCGCTCCACAGCGAGTAGCGCCCGCCCACCCAGTCCCAGAAGCCGAAGGTACGGGTGATGCCGAAGTCGGCCGCGGCGCTCAGGTTGGTGGTCACGCCCACGAAGTGCGCTGCGCGGTCGGTGCCGCCCTGGGCATCGAACCAGTCGCGCGCCGCATGGGCGTTGGCCATGGTCTCCTGCGTGGTGAAGGTCTTGCTGGCCACGATGAAGAGCGTGCGGCGGGCGTCCAGGCCGCGCAGCACCGCGTCAATGTCGTGCCCGTCGACGTTGCTGACGAAGTGCAGGCGCGGGCCGCTGCGGGCCAGGGGCTCCAGCGCGGCTACGGCCATGCGCGGGCCGAGGTCGGAGCCGCCAATGCCGATGTTCACCACGTCGGTGATGGCACCGGGGCCAGGCGTCCCGCCAGGGCCGCCGAGGTCACCCTGCGTCGTGGCCCGCACCTCGTCAGCAAAGGCCAGCATGGCGTCCAGCGTGGCGTGCACCTCGTCGCTGAAGGGTGCGGCCCCGCGCGGCGCCCGCAGCGCGGTGTGCAGTACCGCCCGGCCCTCGGTGAGGTTGACGCTCTCGCCGGCCAGCATCGCGTCGCGCCGGGCCTCCAGGCCACACTCCCGCGCCAGATCGAGCAGGAAATGCAGCGTGGCCGCATCCAGCAGGTTCTTCGACAGGTCGGCAAAGACCTCCGGCGCCTCGAAGGACAGCGTCTCGAAACGCGCCGGGTCGCGCGCGAAAGCCTCGCGCAGGTCCAAGCCGCGGCCGTGGGCCTGGAAGTGGCCTTGCAGCGCGGCCCAGGCAGCGGTGCGGTCGCAGCGGGGGTGGGACAGCTTGTTCACGGGCGGATTGCTCCTTCAGGCGAAAAGAGGGCTTCGACAGGCTCAGCCCGAACGGATCATCACCCCGAGACACCCAGGCCAGAAGGGATCGCTCAGCCGAGTGCACCCTGCCAAGTGCGCCCCGGGCGTATGGGCACAGGTGCGGGGAACACGCAGCGGCACGGCAAGCTCAGCCCCGCAGGCCTTCGATCATGCGGTCCAACTTGGACGCGTCCACCGCGAAGGCGCGGATGCCCTCGGCCAGCTTCTCCGTGGCCATGGCGTCCTCGTTCAAGGCCCATCGGAAGGCCGCCTCGTCCAGGTGCACGGCCGGGAGGTCGGCGTCTCTTGCAGCTTGCGGGTCCAGGACCCGGGTCAGCGGGGCATCGGTGGCCTGCAGTGCCGCCAGCAACTCCGGGCTGATGGTCAGCAGGTCGCAGCCGGCCAGCGCCGTGATCTGGCCGACGTTGCGGAAGCTCGCACCCATCACCTCGGTGACGATGCCGTGGCGCTTGTAGTACGCGTAGATGCGGCTGACCGACTGCACGCCGGGGTCGTTCGCCCCGGCGCGGGCGGCCTCGTCCCAGGCGGCGCCAGCGGCCTTCTTGTGCCAGTCGTAGATGCGGCCCACGAAGGGCGAAATCAGCCGCACGCCCGCCGCGCCGCAGGCCACGGCCTGGCAGAAGGCGAACAGCAGCGTGAGGTTGCAGCGGATGCCGTCGCGCTCCAGCTCCGCAGCGGCCTGGATGCCCTCCCAGGTGGCGGCGATCTTGATCAGCACGCGTTCGCGGGCGATGCCGGCGGCCTCGTACAGCGCGATCAAGCGACGGGCCCGCGCCACGGTGGCGGCGCGGTCGAAGGACAGGCGCGCATCCACCTCGGTGCTGACGCGGCCGGGTACCACCTTCAGGATCTCCAGGCCGAAGCGCACCAGCACCTCGTCCACGATCTCCGGCACCGCTCGCGCGCGGTGCGCCACCACCGTGTCGGCCAGCAGCGGTGCGTACTCGGGCTGCTGCACCGCCTTCAGGATGAGCGAGGGGTTGGTCGTGGCGTCGCGCGGCGTGAACTGGGCGAGCTGGCGGAAATTGCCGGTGTCGGCCACGACGGTGGTGAATTGCTTGAGCTGGTCGAGCTGGTTCATGGCGTGGGCAGTGGAGGATTCCAAATCAACGGGATCCAAAACAAGAGGATCAGAAGCAAATGACGGGCCTGCACAAACGCAGCCCAGCGTGCGTCGCATTGTCCGATGCCGCCACGTGCGGGTCGACTCCTAGAATCAATGCAGGACTCCTGCATGCTCCACGACGACAACGCGCGCAACCGCCGCATCGGCATCTCGCTGGTCTGCCTGACCACCCTGCTGTTCGCCGTCCTGGATGCCTGCGCCAAGTGGCTGGTGCAGGACCTGCCGGTCTTCCAGGTGGTGTGGATGCGCTTCATGGCGCATGTGTTCATCACCTCGGCATTGCTGGCGCCGATGTACGGCCGCGAGCTGGTGCGGGTGCGCAACGTGAAGCTGCAGGCGCTGCGCGGCGCCATGCTGGGCGTGATGACGGCGATGAACTTCTGGGCGCTGCAGTACCTGCAGCTGGCCGAGACGGGGGCCATCCAGTTCTCCGTGCCGTTGCTCATCGCCTTGCTCAGCGCCTGGTGGCTGGGCGAGCGCCTTGACGCCCGGCGCTGGTTGGCGATTGCCGCGGGCCTGGGCGGGGTGATGCTGATCATGCGGCCGTGGACCGGTGCCTTCCATCCGGCGCTGCTGCTGGCGATGGGCAACGCCGTGCTGTACGCCAGCTTCAACATCCTGACGCGACGCTTGGCCGCCACCGAGTCCGCCGCGTCGCTGCAGCTGATGTCGGCCATCGGTGCCGCCGTGGTCATCGCCCCCTTCGGCCTGGCGCAATGGAAAGACCCGGCCGACGCCTTCACCTGGGCCATCATCGGGCTGGCCGGCCTGTGCGGCGGCCTGGGCCACTACTTCGTGGCACAGGCGCACCGCTACGCCACGGCCGCCACGCTGGGGCCTTTTCTCTACCAGCAGATCCTCTACATGACGCTGCTGGGCTGGCTGGTCTTCGCCCAGGTGCCCGATGCGCTGGTGATCGCCGGCGCCACCGTGGTGGTGGCCAGCGGGCTGTACCTGCTGTGGGTGGAGGTGCGGGGCGGCGGGCAGGCTCGAAGCTGAAGCCATCGGGCCGCCCGTCGACCCCTCGAGGCCTCACCCAGCCACCACCGACACCCCGTGGCTGCCCAGGCGCAGGCGCATGACATCCCCTGATTGCCAGGCGTGGTCCACCCCGGGGGAGACGACAAACACCTCGCCCAACGGCGTGTCCACGGTGAGTTCCAGGAAGCTGCCCAGGTAGGCCATCTTGCGCAGGGTGCCGGGCAGCGCACCCGCCTCGCCTTGCGCACCTGATGCCGCGGGCACGGCCTCCACCTGCCAGGCCTCGGGCCGCACCGCCACACGCACCGGGCCGGGCGCCACCGGCCGGCGCGGCGCAAACCGCAGCGGGCCCAGGTGCACCAGCCCCGCTTCATCGACTGTCGCTTCGAAGCGCAAGGCCTCGCCCATGAAGCCGGCCACGAACTCGGTGGCCGGCTGCTCATAGAGCTGGCGCGGCGTGCCGGCCTGGGCGATGAGGCCGGCGTCCATGACGATGATCTGGTCGCTGACGGCCAGGGCCTCGCTCTGGTCGTGCGTGACGTAGGCGACCGTCAGCTTGAGGCGTTGCTGCAAGGCGCGGATCTCCTCGCGCATGCTGCGGCGCAGCCGCGCGTCCAGGTTGGACAGCGGCTCGTCGAACAGCAGCACGCTGGGCTCCAGCACCAGCGAGCGCGCCACCGCCACGCGCTGCTGCTGGCCGCCGGAGAGTTCGCTCGGCAGGCGCTGCTCGAAGCCGGCCAGGCCCACCAGTTCCATGGCCGCGCGGGCGCGCTGTGCCGTGGTGTCGCGCGACAGGCCCTGCACCGACAGCCCGTAGCCCACGTTCTCGACCACGTTCATGTGCGGGAACAGCGCGTAGCTCTGGAACACCATGCTGACGTTGCGCTCGGCCGGGCCCAGCGTGGTGACGTCCTGCCCGTCGATCAGGAGGGTGCCCGACGTGGGCGACTCCAGGCCCGCGATCATGCGCAGCGAGGTGGTCTTGCCGCAGCCCGAGGGGCCGAGGATGGTGGTCAGCGAGCCCTTGGGCACTTGCAGGTCGATGCCCTTGACCACGAGCGGCGAACGCGCGTCGCCATAGCGCTTGGTGACCTGGCGGAATTCGATGCCGATGGAACTCATGGCGAGGCTTTCAGGGGATTGGGGGCTTGTCGAAGGTCAGCCAGGTCTTGCAGCGGTGGGCCCGGGTGGTGAGCAGGGCATGCTCAATGCGCCGCCACCGCGCGCCGCCCCAGCCGCCGTTCACCCACCAGGAACTGGATCAACGCCGTGGCCAGCGACATCAGCACGATCAGCACGGTGCAGTAGGCCAGCGCCACACCGTAGTCGCCATTGCCCACGCGGCCGATGATGTAGGTGGTGGCGAGCTCGTACTCCGCGGTGACGAGGAAGATGACCGCCGACACCGTGGTCATGCTGCGCACGAAGCTGTACACCAGGGCCGCCACCAGCGCGGGCTTTAGCAGCGGCAGCACCACGCGGCGCAAGGTGGTGGCGGTGCCCGCACGCAGCATGGTGCTGGCCTCGTCGAGCGACTTGTCCAGCTGCTTGAAGCTGGCCGTGCCGGCGCGCACACCCACCGGCAGGTTGCGGAAGATGAAACACAGCACGATGATGATGCCGGTACCCGTGAGCTCGAAGGGCGGCACGTTGAAGGCGAGGATGTAGCTCACGCCCAGCACCGTACCGGGGATGGCGAACGCCAGCAGCGCGGAGAACTCGAAGGCGCGCTGCCCCGCGAACTGCGTGCGCGCCAGCAGCCAGCTGATCAGGAGGCCCAGGCCCGCGCACAGCGGCGCCGCGATGGCCGCCAGTTTGACGGTGGTGAACAACGAGCTCCACGCCGTGCCCGCCCAGACCAGGCCGTGCGCGCCCCACTGCAGGTCGAACGCGGTGCGGAAGTGCGCCAGCGTGGGCGTGTAGTCGCGGCCCCAGGTCTGCACAAAGCCGCCGATGAAGGCAAAGACATAGACCACCACCGTGAACAACAACCAGGGCCCGGCCGTGGCCAGGCACAGCCGGCGCAAGCTGTCGGGCATCGCCATGGCCACGCCCGCATCGCCCTTGCCCGACACCGTGGTGTAGTTCGCCCGCCCGAGCACGCGCTGCTGCAGGAAGAACACGGCCAGCGCAAAACCCGTCAGCACCAGGGCGAGCGACGCGGCGCGGCCCTGGTCGTACTGCGCGCCGACGATGGCGAAGAAGATGTCGGTGGACAGCACCGCGTACTGCCCGCCCACGATGATGGGGTTGCCGAAGTCGGCAATGCTTTCGATGAAACCCACCAGGAAGGCGTTCGCCAGCCCGGGCTTGAGCAGCGGCAGCGTCACCGTCATGAAGGTGCGCATGCGCGAGGCGCGCAGCGTCTGCGCCGCCTCCTCCAGACTGGGCGAAATGCCCTGCACCACGCCACGCATGATCATGAAGGCGATGGGCGTGAAGGCGAACATCTGCGCCAACCACACCCCGAAAAGCCCGTAGAACCAGCGCGTGGGCGGAATGCCGAAGGCCCACTCGAGAAACTGGTTCACCAGTCCGGCACGGCCAAAGAGAAGGATCAACCCCAGGCCCACGACAAACGGCGGCGTGATGATGGGCAGCAGCGCCAGCACGTTCATGGGCCTGCGCCAGCGCGCACTGCCCCGCTCGGCGTACAGGGCAATGAGCGTGCCCATCACCGTGGTGCCTGCCGCCGTCAGCAGCGCCAGGAACAGCGTGTTCCAGGCCACGCCGCAGCGCACCCCACCGACCAGGCAGGACAGGCCCCAGACCCGTTCGTGCGCCAGGCGCTCCCACAAGGCTGGCGGGGACCAGGCCCCGGCCTCGTCGAGAAAGGCCCCCAGCAGGCTGCGCGCCACCGGCAGCGCCACGAACAGCAGCAGCAAGCCCGAGCACAGCACCACCGCAGCGGCGACGAACAGGTCGCCCCGAAAGCGTCCCAGCCGCGCCAGCCCGGCACCCAGCAGGATCAGCAGGCTGAGCAGCGTGACGGCACCGCCCAAGCCCAAGCCGATCTGCCCTCGAGGCAACTCTCCGAACCAGGCATTGAGGAGGTCAAAGTTCCAGCCCCGGAGCCCGACCGTGAAGCCGCCGCCCAGCACCACCAGCAGGCCCAAGGCTGCCGCCACCAGCAGCACCCGGCCCTGTGCACGCCCGGCCGGCATGAAACCGGCCGCCAGCGCCAGCATCAGCGCACCGACCCCACCGCCCAGCCAGGTGCGACCATGCTCCCCCACCTGCACCAGGGCTGCAGCCGTGGGCTCAGGGCCCCAAACGCCACGCAGCGCCGCCACCAGCCGCAGGTCCTGCGGGAAGTACCAGGGCAGCAAGACGCAGGCCGCCAGGCCCAGCATCGCCCAGGCGCGGATGGCACGCTGACCCGACCGGGCGCCGTGGTTCACATTCGTCATGCTGCGTGTCACCCGCCCACCAGGCTGCACAGATGCAAAGGCGTCAGGCCCTGCAGGTTGCTCATCGCGGCAGCGAGTTGACGTCCTTCTCCCACCTGCCGATCAGGCGCCGGCGCTCGGCCGAGGAGCCGTACTTGGCGTAGTCGTAGTCGATGAACTTGATCTTCTTGAAATCCGGCACGCGCGGGTCGACCTTGGCGCTCTTGTTGGAGGGCAACTGGAACTGCTTGGCCGCCGCACCCATTTCCTGAGCGGAGGCCGTGAGCGCCCACTCGTAGAACTTCTTGGCCGCCTCCAGGTTGCGCGCCCCCTTGATGAGGCTCATGGAGCCGATCTCGGCACCCGTGCCGTCGCTCGGCGTGATGGTCTCCACCGGGAAGCCCTGCATCTTCTCGCCCGGGCCGTCGTGCACGAAGCTGATGGACACCGAGGTCTCGCCGCGCGCCACGGCCTTGATGGGCGCCGTGCCCGAGCGGGTGTACTGGCTGATGTTGCGGTGCAGCTTCTTCATGTAGTCGAAGGCCTTGTCCTCGCCCATCAGCTGCACCAGCGTGGCCACCATGGTGTAGGCCGTGCCGCTGGAGGCCGGGTTGGCCACCTGGATCTCGCCCTTGTACTCGGGCTTGAGCAGGTCGCTCCAGGTCTTGGGCACGGGCAGCTTCTTCTTGGCCAGCAACTCGGGGTTGTAGCCAAAGCCCAGGGGGCCGGAGTAGATGCCCACCGTGCGGAACTTGCTCTGCGCCGCCTGTTGCTGCGCCCAGGCGTGCAGTTGCGGCAGGCTGGCGGACTTGTACTCCAGCGTGAGATCCTGCTCGGCAGCCTGAAGGTGCGGGTCGCCCGTGCCGCCGAACCAGACGTCGGTCTTGGGATTGGCGCGCTCGGCGATCAATTGCGCCAGCGCCTCACCCGAGCCCTTGAGCGACATGTTGACCTTCACCCCCGTGGTGCGCGAATACACCGTCTGCATCAGGTTGCACCACTCGGCCTGCACCGAGCAGATCACGTTGATCTGCCCGGCGTCTTGCGCCTGAACTGCACCGGTGAGCGCGAACAGGGTCGCTATGATGATGCGGGTCTTCTTCATCGGGAATCTCCTTCGTGGGGATGGGTGGTGACAAGGGGAGAAGTAGCAGCAGCGGGCCAGCGTACGACGGCATCAACCCCGATGATCCGCTGGCCATCGGTGCGGTTGTAGAGCTCGACATGTGCGCCCATGGCCTGCGCGAACTCGCGGCAGATCGACAGCCCCAGGCCGATGCCGCTGGCTGCTGCCGCCGCGAAGGGCTCGAACAGTCGCTCGCGGGGCCCTTCGCGGAGTCCGGGCCCGGCGTCCCAGACGATGAGCTCGGGCCCCTCATGGGTGCGGCGCACGACGATGCCGAGCGCCCCTTCGCGCGGCGAGTGCCGGATGGCGTTGGCGAGCAGGTTGCGCACGAGCTCGCCCAGAATCCAGGCGTCCGCCCTGACGGACAGCGGCTCCGCCTGCAGCTCGAAGTTCAAGCGCTGCGTGCCGATCAAGGGCGCGAACTCCAGCGCGGCTTCCCGTGCGACGCTGTCCAGGCGAAGCTCGGTGGCGGACGCTGGCCCGACGCGGCGCTGGTCGAGCTTCAAGCGGGCCAACATCTCGTTGACCACTTCGGTGGCGCGGTCGACGGTGCGCAAGAGTTCATCCCGACGCATGCCAAGCTCCATCGCCGGCGTGCCCTGCAGCACCGTGCGCAGCACCGCCAGCGGCGTGCGCAACTGGTGAGAGGCGTCGCCCAGCAGCCGCTGCTGTCGTCCGCTGGACTGACGCCGGCGTTCGATCCACGCATTGAGCGTGTACAGGCTGGCCTGCACCTCCCAGGGCCCCTCAGCGTCCAGGGGCGTGTCGGCCTCACCGTCATGCCGCTGCAAGGCCTGCTCCCACCGACGCCAGGAAATGGCCGCGTGCCGGCCGGTGGCCCAGGCCAAGGCCAGGGCGGCAGAAGCCGTGATGACCGAAGCCGCCCAAAAAAGAGCCTCCATGGGCCATGGCGCTGAGGCTGGCGACGGGCCTGGCACCAGCCACACCCCAAGAGAAGCAGCGCCCAGGCCGGCTGCGCCGAGCGCTCCCAGCGCCACCTGGGTCCTCAACGAACCCGCAAGAGCAGGTCGCCCTGGTTCGGCGCGCTGGTCCGTCCGGGTCATGCACGCGCCCTTTTCACCATGCCTGTGGTCTGCGCTGTGTCTTCGCACAGCATGTAGCCAATGCCGCGCAGGGTGACGATCTCCAGGGCGGCACCGGCCAGGCGCTTGCGCAGGCGGTGGACGACCACGTCCAGCGCGTCCCCCTGTGGTGAGGTGCCCCCAGGTCCACCGGGCTCGTTGACAGGAAAGACGGCGTGATGCAAGTGCTCGCGCGCCAACGTCTGCCCCGACCTCAGCATGAGGGCACGCAGCAGCGCGGCCTCCCGAGCCGGCAGGTCCAGCGGGCGCTCGTCGATCCAGCAGGCCGGGCCGCTGCGTTCCAGGCGCAGGCGACCGCAGCGCAGATCGCCCTCGCCCTGGTGACGACGGATCAGGGCCCTCAACCGCGCTTCCAGTTCGTCCAGGTCGAATGGCTTGACCAGGTAGTCGTCAGCTCCTGCATTGAGCCCCATCACGCGTTCTCCCACCGCTCCGCGGGCCGTCAGGATCAGCACGGGAGTTACGTCGTCGCGACCGCGCAGTCGCGCCATCACCTCCAGGCCGTCGATGTCGGGCAGGGACAGGTCGAGGACGATGGCGTCGAAGCGTTGACGCTGGCACAAAGCCAGAGCCTCCAAGCCATCGCCACACGACACCAGGGAGAACCCGCGCGCGGCCAGCGCCCGGCCCAGCGCCTGCACCAGCCCCAGATCGTCCTCGACCAGCAACACACTCATATGCAGCGTAGCTTCGCACTCGAGAGGCCTGCGGTCTATCGGGCAATCACCATGGGTGCGCGAAAGCGGGTTGCAAGATACGAGGCGGACAGGACGCCTCATCAGGCTGCGGGCAGAATCGAGACACCCTGGCCGGCCAGCGTCAGGCTGACGGGAGCGCCGTTCTCATGCAGGAGGGGCGCGCGCGGTGTCAACGCCAGCACCTCCCCCAAGTCGCTGGCCAAGGTGTATTCCACCTGCGCCCCGAGGCAGGCACTGCGCAGCACCCGCGCCGGCAGCCCGCGAGCATGTGCCGGACCGATGCGCCAGGCATGCGGCCTGACCACCACGCGTACTGGCCCTGGTACGGGCGCCGCACCTGGGAGCGGGTCGATTGGCTTGCACAGGTGCAGCGGGCCCAGCTTCACCACACCGCAGCTGTCGCTCCAGGCGTCGAACAGACGCATGTCGCCCATGAACGCCGCCACGAAGGCCGAAGCCGGTTGCTCGTACAGGCTGCGCGGCGTGCCTTGCTGCACGACGCGACCCTCGTGCAGGAGGACGATGCGGTCGCTCACGGCCATGGCCTCGGCCTGATCGTGCGTCACATAGACCAGCGTCAGGCCCAGCCCCGCACCCAGGTCCAGGATCTGCCTGCGCAGGGCACGCCGCAGGCGCCTGTCCAGGTGCGACATTGGCTCGTCCAGCAGCAGCATCGTCGGCCCGGGGGCGAGTGCGCGCGCCAGCGCGACCCGTTGATGTTCGCCCTCGGAGAGTTCGCCCGGGAGCCGTTGCGCCAGCGCTTCGATGTCCAGAAGCTGCAGAGTGCTGCGCGCTCGCGCCAGCGCGCTCTGGGCGCCCTGCGCGTCGGCAGATGCCAGCCGCAGCCTGAAAGCCACGTTGTCCATCACGGTCAGGTTGGGAAACAGGCGGGCGTTCTGCGCCACCAGACCTACGGGCCTGTCGTTCGCGGTCAGTGCGGTGACGTCGGCGCCAGCGATCTCGACCCGGCCGCGCGTGGGCACCTCCAGGCCGGCCACGAGGCGCAGCAGCGATGTCTTGCCCGCCCCCGAAGGCCCGAGCACGGCCACCACCTCGCCAGTGCCGACCGCAAAATCCACTGCATCGAGCACTGGCCGCCCGCCGCCGGCGGGTTGCCAGGTCAGGTGATGCAGGCGCAGGGCGTTCACAGGTGTGATGCTAAGCGCTGGGACTGTCGGGTACGCGGCGTGGCCCCCCTGGTCAGGCGGATGCGGACAAGGCATCATGCGGCGGTCATGAAGGCTGAAAGGCGATCCCTCGCCCACCATGTCCTGGGCCTGGCGTTGGCGTTGTTTCTGGCAGCCTGTTCCACGGTGCCCGCTCCCGGGTCGCGGCCTGCGCACGCGTCCACGGCCGCGACGGCACCCGGTGAGACCGCGCTTGCGCGCTATCACGTCGTCAACCGCCTCACCTGGGGCGCGTCTGCGTCGGCCCTGGCGTCATCTGCCGGGCGGGACTTCACCGCGATGCTGGACGAACAGCTCGCGCCCGGCCCGACCCTGCTGCCGGCAGCCGCACAAGCGCAGATCGACGCCCTGACGCTGAGCCGGCAGCCCTTCATCACGCTGATGTTCGACCTGGAACATCAGCGCCGCACCGCCGATGCCCAGAAGAACGACGACGAAAAGCGGGCAGCCCAGCAGGCGTACCAGCAGGAACTCACCCGCCTGGCGCGTGAAGCGGCAACGCGCCACCTGCTGCGGGCGCTGTACTCGCCGCGCCAGTTGCAGGAGCAGATGACCTGGTTCTGGCTGAACCATTTCAGCGTGTTCCAGAGCAAGGCGAACATCCGCGCCATGGTGGGAGACTACGAAGACACCGCCATCAGGCCGCACGCCCTGGGCCGCTTCCGTGACCTGCTGCGCGCAGCAGCCTTGCACCCGGCGATGCTGCGCTACCTGGACAACGAACAGAACGCCGTCAACCGCAGCAACGAGAACCTGGCGCGGGAGTTGATGGAGTTGCACACGCTGGGTGCCGGGGGCCCCTACACGCAGAAGGACGTGCAGGAACTGGCGCGGGTGCTGACCGGCGCAGGTGTCAACCTCACCCCCGCCAACACCCCTGTGGCGCGGCGCGAGATGCAAGGCTCCTACGTGCGGCGCGGCGTGTTCGAGTTCCACCCCGGCCGGCATGACTTCACCGCCAAGAGCCTGCTGGGCCAGCCCCTGCAGCAGCGCGGCCTGGCGGAGGTGGAAGAGGCCCTGGACCGGCTGGCCCGACATCCGTCCACGGCCCGTCACCTCAGCCGCAAGCTCGTGCAGTACTGGTTATCGGACCCGCCCCCGCCCGCACTGGTGGAGCGGGTGGCTCGGGCGTTCTCCGCTTCGGACGGTGACATCGCCTTCACGCTGCGCGCGCTGCTGGGTTCGCCCGAGTTCGCGCAGGGTGCGGGACGCCAGTTCAAGGACCCGATGCGCTTCGTGGTCTCCGCCCTGCGCCTGACGTACGACGACCGCGTGATCCAGAACGCCTCCGCAGTCCTGGCCTGGCTGAACCGCCTGGGCCAGCCCCTCTATGGCCGGCAGACCCCCGACGGCTGGCCGCTCGATGAAGCCGCATGGTCCGGCCCGGGGCAGATGACGGCCCGATTCGAGGTGGCGCGGGCCATCGGATCGGGGTCTGGCAGCCTGTTCACGCCCGCAGGCGCGGCCCAGGGCACGCCGCCGCCGCCAGGATCGTCGGTACCGCAGGCGCCGCGTCTGCTGTTCGATCAGGTGCTGCAGCACCGATTGGGCCCCGGCACCCGGGCTGCCCTGGCGCAAGCGACTACGCCGCAGGAATGGAACACGTTCCTGCTGTCGTCCCCTGAAATGATGCGGCGCTGAGGCGTCAGGAGGAACGCTCGTGGACAGACGACAACTGTTGCAAGGCCTGGCCGGCACGGGCCTGAGCCTGGGCGGCGGGCAGCTCTGGGCGGTCGGCGCGGAGCAGCCGAGTTTCCTGCTGGTGTTCCTGCGGGGCGGCTACGACGCCGCCAACCTGCTGGTCCCCGTGAGCAGCAGCTTCTACTACGAGGCCCGACCCACCATCGCCGTGCCACGCCCCGGCAGCGGCGCCGCAGCGGCCCTGGCGCTCGACGCCGACTGGGGCCTGCACCCGGCCTTGCGCGACAGCCTGTATCCGCTGTGGGAGCGGTGCGAGATCGCCTTCGTGCCCTTTGCCGGCTCGCACGACACGTCGCGCAGCCATTTCGAGACGCAGGACAGCATCGAACTGGGGCAGCCCCTGCAGGGGCCGCGCAACTACCGTTCGGGCTTCATGAACCGGCTGGCCGGCACGCTCAGGGGCGCCGCCGCCATGGCCTTCACCGACCGGGTGCCGCTGGTGATGCAAGGTGAGGCCCAAGTGGCGAACACCGCGCTGCGCAACGTGAACCGGCCCAGCGTGGACGCACGCCAAAGCCACATCATCGGCGCGATGTACCAGGGCACGGAACTCGCGGGCGCGGTGAGCCAGGGCTTTGCCGTGCGCGACGAGGTGCTGCGCGACATGGCCGCCGAGATGGGCGCGGCAAGCCGCAACGCCGTCAGCGCCCGCGGGTTCGAGCTGGAGGCGCGGCGCATCGCCCGGCTCATGAAGGGCCGCCACCGCCTGGGGTTCGTGGATGTCGGCGGCTGGGACACCCATGTCGCGCAGGGCGGCGCCACCGGGCAGCTGGCCTCCCGCCTGGAGGAGCTGGGCCGCGGCCTGGCCGCCTATGCCCAGGAAATGGGTTCCCGCTGGAGCCAGACCACGGTGGTGGTGGTGAGCGAGTTCGGCCGCACCTTCAGGCAGAACGGCAATAACGGCACCGACCACGGCCATGGCAGCGCGTACTGGGTGCTGGGGGGCGCCGTGCGCGGTGGCCAGGTGGTGGGAGAACAGGTGGCCGTCACGCCCAACAACCTGTTCCAGAACCGCGACTACCCCGTGCTCAATGAAGTCCGCAGCCTGCTGGGCGGCCTGCTGCAGCGCCAGTTCGGCCTGAGCCCGGCGCAACTCTCCGCCGTGTTTCCGATGGCCGAACCGCGCGACCTGGGGCTGGTCTGATCTGGCGTTGGGCCGCGGCCAGGCGTTCGCAGCAGGATGCCGCGCAGCAGATCCGGGCCGGCTGAGCCGTCTCGTCCGCCCTGTTGAAAGGGGCCAGCAGCGCCTGCAGGAAGCCGCGCTGCGACAGGCCCATCGACGCGGGCCAGGTGGGGCTCCAACTCAAGATACCGTGGCGCAGGAGCCGAAGGCGAGGCGGTAGGTGACGGCTGCGGCCTGCAACGTGCGCGCCTCCTTGCCGTCGCCCCGTCCGGCAGCCCAACTGTTCAGACTGGACAGCCCCGGCGCGACGTCTTACCATCCTTTGATCGATCGGATTGCCGCACCATGAACCCCACCGCCACCCTCTCCACCAAGTACCAGATCTCCATACCCAAGGCCATCCGGGCAGCGCAGCATTGGGAAGCGGGCGTCACGTTTGCCTTCATCCCGAAGGGGACGGGCGTGCTGCTGGTACCTGTCCCCAAACTGCAGACTCTCAAAGGCATCGCCCGCGGCGCATCGCCCGAGGGCCACCGTGATCGGTCGGACCGGGTCTGATGGTCGTTGTCGACACCTCAGCATGGATCGAGTGGCTGATCGGCTCGGCTACGGCGCGCAGTATCGAGCCGCACTTGCCACCACCGACCGATTGGGTGGTGCCGACCATCGTGCAGCTTGAGTTGGCGAAGTGGCTCACCCGTGAGGTGGGGGAAGAGCGAGCCGATCAAGTGATCGCCTTCACGCAGATCTGTCACGTCGTCGCGCTCGACACTCCCATAGCACTGGCCGCAGCGGAGGCAACACGGGCGCACAAGCTGGCGACTGCGGACGCCATCGTCTTCGCCACGGCACAAAGCCAGGGGGCGTCCCTCCTGACGTGCGACGGTCACTTCAAGGGGCTGCCTGCCGTGACGCTCATCGACAAGGGCAAGAATTGAACGCTCGCCACTGGTGAGCGAGCGCTCCCTGCCGAGGGGCGGGCGAGACCACCCGGTTCTGGCAGCCGAAAACCCTCAGGGAAACCGCGCGCGCGCCTTGGTGGCGTGCTCGCCATGCTGCAGGCCGCCGCCGCGAACAAAAAGCCGGTCGGCGTCGGGACGGACCTTTCAGCTCCAGCGCTGGGGCGTCTCCCAGGTGCTGTCCACGTCCCGGATCAGCAGCCGCCACCTCTGGCTGACCAGCACCTGCCGCTGCACGGTGTCGACGCCGTAGCCATCGAGGGCGATGGCCAGCGGCGCCTGCAGCGTGTCGTGTGCCGACGGGTCGTTGACGCGACGCGACGCAGGCAGAGCGACATCGATGCAAACTTCCAGCAGGAGCTTGAGCCAGGGGCAAGGCCCCGCCGTCGCCAGTCGACACTCAGGGCCTGCACAAGGCGCCATCGCAAGTACACGGCGGCAGCCACGGGCCCGCATCCTGCCTTGAGACTGAAGGTTGCGTCACACAACCCCTCCACACGCTCACCCGGAGCCCCCCTGCCGAGCCCCCGTTGACCTGCTTATGAAACCGATGCATGATCAATCATGTAACAAAATTACACCCTCCTCTGTGTCGGCTTTGAGCCGGTCAGGACGGGTAAGTGGTCATGTCCTTTGATCTTGTCTTTTTCGGCGGCACCGGCGACCTGACCTGGCGCAAGCTGATGCCCGCGCTGTTCCAGGCCCTGCGCCACGGCAAGCTGCCCGAGGGAGGCCGCATCCTGGCCGTGGCGCGCGACGAGCGCAGTGATGACGAGTACCGCCGCTTCGTCCGCGACCGCTTCGTGGAAGTGGAGTCTTCCAAGCGCCCCAGCGACGAGGAGTTCGAGCGTTTCGCCCGGCTGCTGCATTACCGCCGCATGGACCTGTCCCGACCCGAGCACTACGAAGGGCTCAAGGCCTGGATCGACGAGCGCAGCGCCGACACCGTGGTGCTGTACCTGGCCACCAGCCCCTACCTCTTTCCCGTGATCTGCGAGCAATTGGGCGCCGCCGGCCTGAACGGCCCGCAGGTGCGCGTGGTGCTGGAAAAGCCGCTGGGCCACGATCTGGACAGCGCGCTGCAGATCAACCGCGTGGTGCGCTCGGCGTTCCGCGAGGAGCAGGCCTTCCGCATCGACCACTACCTCGGCAAGCCTGCCGTGCAGAACCTGATGGCGCTGCGCTTCGGCAATGCCCTGTTCGAACCCCTGTGGCGTCGCGAGAGCATCGCCAACATCCAGATCACGCTGGCCGAGTCTCTGGGCGTGGGCACGCGCGGCGACTACTACGACAAGACCGGCGCGCTGCGCGACATGATCCAGAACCATGCGCTGCAGCTGCTGACCATGATCGCCATGGAGCCGCCCAGCACCAGCGATGCCGACGCCATCCGCGACGAGAAGCTCAAGGTGCTGCGCTCGCTGAAGCCCTTCACGGCCGAGACCGTGCTGCGCGACGTGGTGCGCGGACAGTACAAGGCCGGCAACGTGCAGGGCGACCCCGTCAAGGGCTATCTGGAGGAAGTGAAGGTGCCGCCCGGCAGCACCTGCGAGACCTTCGTGGCGCTGCGCACCGAGGTGCAGAACTGGCGCTGGGCCGGCGTGCCGTTCTATCTGCGCACTGGCAAGCGCCTGCCCGGCCGCGACGCGCAGATCGTGGTGAACTTCCGCGCCGTGCCGCACCCCATCTTCCCGGGCTCGCACCGGGCGAACAAGCTGGTCATCAAGCTGCAACCCGAGGATGGGCTGGAACTGCACCTGCTGGCGGCCAAGGGCAACCTGTCGCATGGCGGGGCGGCCGAACTGCTGTCACCTGTGAAGCTGGACCTGGATTTCGACAAGGCCTTCCCCACCGAGCGGGTGGGCGCCTACGAGCGGCTGCTGCTGGACGCGATTGCCGGGCGCTTGAACCTGTTTGTGCGCAGCGACGAACAAGAGCAGGCCTGGCGCTGGGTGATGCCCATCCTGCAGGCCTGGGAGCGCGACCCCAATGGGCCGCGCCCCTACACCGCAGGCAGCTGGGGCCCGCCTGCCGCCAGCGCGATGGTGGCCCGCGACGGCTGTACCTGGGACGAAGAGCAGTGAGCCGCCCGGCCACAAGCCCTGCTGGGCAGGCCATGGCGACGGCGGCCCGAGAGAAGGCGGCATGAGCACCCGAGCGGAAGAAGCCGGCGCGATGCCGATGATGCTGGACCGCATCCGCGCGGCGATCCCCGCACTGCCGCCCGCTGAGCAGCGGGTGGCGCGGCTGGTGTTGTCGGACGCGCGCAGCTTCGCCACGCAGCCCGTGGCCGAATTGGCCGAGCGGGCGCATGTCAGCAAGCCCACGGTGGTGCGCTTTTGCCGCAGCGTGGGTTACGACGGCCTGGCCGACTTCAAGCTCAAGCTGGCCGGCAGCGTGAACGAGGGCGTGCCCTTCGTCCACCGCGCGGTGGACGAGGACGACAAGCCGGGTGACCTGGTGGTGAAGGTCATCGACAACGCGGTGAGCGCCCTGCTGAAGTACCGCAACGCCGCCACCAGCCACGCCATTGAGCAGGCCATCAGCGCCCTGGCGCAGGCCTGCCGAGACGGTCGGCGCATCGAGTTCTACGGCGTGGGCAACTCGGGCATCGTGGCCATGGACGCGCAGCACAAGTTCTTCCGGCTGGGCGTGCACTCGGCCGCCTGCACCGACGGCCACGTGCAGGTGATGAGCGCCACCATGCTGGGCTCGGGCGACTGCGCGGTGGTGTTCAGCAACTCCGGGCGCAGCCGCGACCTCATCGACGTGGCCGACATCGCGCACCGCAAGGGCGCCACGGTGATCGTGGTGACGGCCAGCAATTCGCCCCTGGCCCACGCGGCCCGGCAGCCCGGCCACATCCTGCTGGCTGCCGACCACCCGGAAGACTTCGACCGCTACAGCCCCATGGTCAGCCGTCTGCTGCACCTGATGATCGTGGACATCCTCACCACGGGCGTGGCGCTGCGGCTGCCGAGCGAAAGCCTGCGGCCCATGCTGCAGGACATCAAGCGCAACCTGCGCACACGGCGCTACACGGACCGGAACTGAGCGCCCCCGTCCGAGGCGGCCCTTCAGGCCGGTTCAGCAGGAGGCCAAAGAAGGGCCTCCACGCCGTAGAGCGCGGCCAACTGCCGCAGCTTGGGGGGTGCGCTCTGCAGTTGCCAGGCCAGACCCCGGGCCTGCGCGTCGCGGCGGGCCTGCAGCAGCACAGCCAGGGCCGACGTGTCCAGGTCGGCCAGACCTGAGGCATCCACGCAGAACGTGCCCCCCGCCGGCAGGGCCGCCAGCGCCTGCGCCAGGGCCTCGGTGGTCTGGCGCGCCGAGGGCAGGGTGAGCGTGCCGGGCAGCTTCATCGCCTGGAGCTCAATTGCGGGCGGCCGCCTTGCGGTTGAGCTCGACCAGGTTGCCAATCAGGCCGTCAAGCCCTGAGTTGGCGATGATGGGCGCGAACTGCGACTTGAAGCTGGTGTCGGCCAGCCAGACGCCCAGCACGTTCACGTCGTAGATCTTCCAGCCGGCGGGCGTCTTCTCCATGCGGTAGTCGAGTTGGATGGGGTCGCCCTTGCCCTTGACCTCGGTGCGCACCACCACCTCAGAGTCGTCTGCCCCCGCGCGCAGCGGCCTCAACTGCACGGTCTGGTCCTTCACCTGGGTGAGCGCGCCGGAATAGGTGCGCACCAGCAGGGTCTTGAACTCGTCGAGCAGACGCTTTTGCTGATCGGGCGTGGCCGTGCGCCAGGCGCGACCCACGGCGATGGCCGTCATGCGCTGGAAGTTCACGTGCGGCATGACCTTGGCATCCACCAAGGCGATGATCCTGCCCAGATTGCCGGCCTGGATCTCCTTGTCGGCCTTCACCGTGTCGATGACCTCGGTGGAGATCTGGCGCACCAGCGCGTCAGGTGTGGCGGGGGCCTGAGCGCGGGCCTCAAACCCTGCACCCACCCCCATCGCCAGGGCCAGCATGACCAGGGCGGCGCGGCGGTGCACACGGGGTTGGAGCTTGTTCAACATGATGATCCTTCAGACAAGGCCTGCAGTGCAGGCCGGTTCAGCCTTCAACGAACAGACTCGGATTCTGGTTCACGGGGGCGGCGCCTGCGGCGTCGGTGGCGATTGCGGCGCCTGAGCAGAGGGAATCTGCGGCGCGGGCGGCTGCGACGGCTGCAATGAGGGCAGCGGCTCTTCTTCCTCCGGTTCCTCAGGCGGATTGCCATCGAAGACCAGGTTGCGCCGGCGCGCGAGGTAGCTGTCGCGCACGAAGCTGTACTTGTCGAAGGCCACCTGATCCAGCAGGCTTGTGGCCGACAGCAGGTCAGAGCGCGCGTGCACCAGTTCCAGCGTGGTCAGCCCCCATCGGTAAGTCCCGTCGTGCACGATCCCCGGTAGGCTGGCCTGCCGGTCCAGCGGCAGGCCAGCGGCGTCCCGCAGCGAGCTCGCACCGTAAAAGGGCAGCACCAGGTACGGGCCCGGGCCGACGCCCCACTTGCCCAGGGTCTGGCCGAAATCCTCGGGCTGCCGCTCCAGACCGGCGTCGGAGGCCAGATCGAGCAGTCCTCCGAGCCCGAACACGGTGTTGGTGGTCACGCGCACCGTCATTTCCAGCGCACTCTTGACCTTGCCCTGCAGCAGGAGGTTCACGGCGGACCAGGCATCTGCCACGTTACCGAAGACGTTGTCCACGCCCGTGCGCACAGGGCTGGGCAACACCGCCCGGTAGGCCGTGGCCAAGGGCTTGATCAAGGCGCGGTCGACCACCTCGTTGAACGCAAACACCCCGCGGTTCAAGCCCTCCAGCGGATCCGCCTTGAGGGCCAGAGAGGGTACGCCTTGGACAGGAGCCTGAGCCTGAGCCTGAGCCTGAGCCTGAGCCTGAGCCTGAGCCTGAGCCTGAGCCTGAGCCTGAGCCTGAGCCTGAGCCTGAACCTGAGCATGCGCCGGCGCGAGCACCACACCCGCCATCAACGCCACGCCCGCCAGCAGGGCCTGCAGAGCCGGCCCTGAGCGGCTGGCGGCCAGGACACTGCCTCGCTTCACTTCTTCTGCCCCGCCTGTTCTGCCGCCTCGCCGGCCTTGCCCGTGACCAGCTGGCCGATCAGGTTTTCCAGCACCACGGCCGACTGGGTCTGGCGGATCACCGCGCCGGCAGCCAGGTTATCGTCCGCTGAACCGGGTTCGATGCCGATGTACTGGTCTCCCAGCAGTCCGGCGGTCAGGATCTTGGCCGAGGAGTCCTTGGGGAAGCGCACGCTGCTGTCGATCTCCATGGTCACCACGCCCTCGAAGGTCTTGGCGTCCAGCGCGATGGACGTGACCCGGCCCACCGTGACGCCGGCACTGCGCACCGGCGAACGCGGCTTGAGGCCACCGATGTTGTCGAAGCGGGCGCTAACCTGGTAGCCGTCGCGCGCGCCGAAGCTGGCCAGGTTGGCCGCCTTCAGGGCCAGGAACAGCAGCCCGGCCAGGCCCAGCAGGACGAAGAAGCCCACCAGGATCTCGATGTTTCTCTTGTTCATTCTTGGTCTCTCCCAGGCAGCAGTGCGAGCAGGCGTGTGAACGGCATCCGGCGTCAGGGCGTGGAGAACATCAGTGCGGTCAGCACGAAGTCCATTGCCAGCACCCCCAGCGACGAGATCACCACCGTGCGCGTGGTGGCGTAAGCCACACCCTCGGGCGTGGCCTCGGTCTCATGCCCCTGGTACAGCGCCACCAGCGTGCAGATCAGCCCGAAGATGAAACTCTTGACGACGCCGTTGCCCACATCGCGCCAGACATCCACGCGCGACTGCATGATGCTCCAGAAATTGCCGGCGTCCACGCCGATGAGCAACACCGCCACCACGTAGGCGCCCAGGATGCCCACGGCCGAGAACAGGATGGCCAGCAAGGGCATCGAGACCACACCGGCCAGGAAGCGCGGCGCGAGGATGCGGCTCTTGGGGTCCACCGCCATCATCTCCATGGCCGCGAGTTGCTCACCGGCCTTCATCAGGCCGATCTCGGCCGTGAGCGAAGTGCCCGCCCGGCCGGCAAACAGCAGCGCCGTCACCACCGGGCCCAGTTCACGCACCAGCGACAGGTTGACGATCAGCCCCAGCGATTCCGTGGCGCCGTAAGTCACCAGGGCGTAGTACATCTGCAGCGCGAGCACGAAGCCCACCGCCGTGCCCGAGGCCAGGATGATGACCAGCGACAGGTTGCCCACCGCATGGATCTGGCGAACCACCAGCGAAAAGCGGCGCAGCGACGCTGGAATCGCCAGCAGGATGTCCAGCGTGAAGAAGGCCGCGTGGCCAATACCGCGCAGCAGCTTGAGCGCGCGCTGGCCCAGCGTGGCCACGGTGTCGAGCCAGGCGGTCATGGCGCTGCAGCCTCGACGCCGAAGTCCTGCCCGATGGGCGTGGCCGGGTAGTGGAACTTGACCGGACCGTCGGGCTCGCCGCGCACGAATTGGCGCACCTCCGGATCGGTGGAGTCCATCAACTCCTGCGGGCTGCCCTGGGCGACGATGCGCCCCCCCGTGGCCATCAGCACGATGTGGTCGCTGATGGCCATGCACTCGGGCACGTCGTGCGACACCACCAGCGAGGTGGCACCCGTCACGTCGTTCAGCGTGCGGATGAGCTTGGCCGCCACGCCCATGGAGATGAGGTCCAGCCCGGCGAAGGGCTCGTCGTACATGATGAGTTCCGGGTCCAGCGCGATGGCGCGTGCCAGCGCGATGCGCCGCGCCATGCCGCCCGACACCTCCGAGATGCGCAGCGGCGCCGCGCCGCGCAGGCCCACGGCGTTGAGCTTCATCAGCACGATGTCGCGGATCAAGGCCTCGGGCAGGTCGGTGTGCTCGCGCAGCGGAAAGGCCACGTTGTCGAACACCGTCAGGTCGGTGAACAGCGCGCCGAACTGGAACAGCATGCCCAGGCGGCGCCGCAGCGCGTACATGCGGGGCTTGTCAGCAGCGTCGACCCGTTGCCCGTCGAAACGCACCTCACCAACGTCAGGTGAGGCACTGCCACCGATCAGGCGCAGCAAGGTGGTCTTGCCGCAGCCTGAGCCGCCCAGCAAGGCCGTGACCTGACCCCGGCGGAAGGTCAAGGAGAGGTTGGAGAGGATCTGGCGACCGGTGTCATAAGAAAAGCTGACACGGTCGACCTCGATCAGGGCATCGGTGCTCAAGCGGCGCGGCCACGCGCACGCGTGGACTGGGAATCAAGACTCAGGGTATTTTCCCATGCGCGCCCGGCCCGGTTGCGCTAAGCAGGGTTTCTTTACCTGGACGTGAGGATTCCCGGCGCCGACTTACTGCGGCCTCAACGCGGCAGGTTGCTGAATCCCATCAGGAACTCATCCACCGAGCGCGCAGCTTGCCGCCCTTCACGGATGGCCCAGACCACCAGGCTCTGGCCTCGGCGCATGTCGCCCGCGGCGAAGACCTTGGGCACGTTGGTCTCGTAGCCGCCGATGAAGTCGGTGCCTGCCTTGGCGTTACCCCGGTTGTCGCGCTCCACGCCAAAGGCCTCCAGCACGCTGCCCACGGGCGCGGTGAAGCCCATGGCGAGCAACACCAGATCGGCCGGGACCTCCTTCTCGGTGCCCGGGATCTCGCTCATCTTGCCGCCCTTCCACTCCAGGTGGACGGTCTTCAGGCCCGTGAGCTTGCCGTTCTGGCCGACGAACTCCTTGGTCGCGATGGCGAACTCTCGCTGGCAACCTTCCTCGTGGCTGGAAGAAGTGCGCAGCTTGTAGGGCCAGTAGGGCCAGGTCAGCGGGCGGTCTTCCTCCTCGGGTGGCATGGGCATCAGTTCGAACTGCGTGACGCTGGCCGCGCCATGGCGGTTGCTGGTGCCCACGCAGTCGCTGCCGGTGTCGCCGCCACCGATCACAATGACGTGCTTGCCTTCGGCGCGGATCTGGCCCTGGAGCTTGTCACCGGCCACCACCTTGTTCTGCTGCGGCAGGAACTCCATGGCGAAATGCACGCCGGCGAGTTCGCGGCCGGGCACGGGCAGGTCGCGCGAGGTTTCAGAGCCGCCAGTCAGCACCACGGCATCGAACTGCGCCTTGAGTTCCTCGGCCGAGACCACGGTCTGGGCGTCGTTCGTCACCTTGGCAGCCGGGCCGTCGGCAGGCATCGCGCCCACGAGCACACCCGTGCGGAAGGTCACGCCCTCGGCCTGCATCTGTTCGATGCGCCGGTCGATGTGCGACTTCTCCATCTTGAAGTCGGGGATGCCGTAGCGCAGCAGCCCGCCGATGCGGCTGTTCTTCTCGAACACGGTCACGTCATGGCCGGCACGCGCGAGTTGCTGCGCTGCGGCCAGGCCAGCCGGGCCGCTGCCCACCACCGCCACCTTCTTGCCGGTCTTGGCCTTGGGCGGCTGGGGCTGCACCCAACCCTCGGCCCAGGCGCGGTCGATGATGGCGTGCTCGATGGACTTGATGCCCACGGCGTCGTCATTCACGTTCAGCGTGCAGGCGGCCTCGCACGGAGCGGGGCAGACGCGGCCGGTGAACTCCGGGAAGTTGTTGGTCGAGTGCAGCACCTCGATGGCGCTTTGCCAGTCGCCACGGAACACCAGGTCATTGAAGTCCGGGATGACGTTGTTGACAGGGCAGCCGCTGTTGCAAAACGGTGTGCCGCAGTCCATGCAGCGCGCCCCTTGCACCTTGGACTGCTCCTCGGACAGGCCGATGACGAACTCTTTCCAGTTCTTCAGGCGCTTGGGCACGGGCTCGTAGCCCTCTTCCAGACGCTCAAACTCGAGGAAGCCGGTGACTTTTCCCATGATGTTGGTTCCTTGTCGGTGCAGTTCAGGCGGCCACGGTCGCGGCGGGCGCGGCGGGCGCAGATGACGCGGCCTGCGCCTTGGCAGCGGTCTGGCCCAGGGCACGCTTGTACTCGTGCGGGAAGACCTTGACGAACTTGGCGCGGGCTGCTGTCCAGTGGTCCAGGATCTCGCGTGCGCGCAGCGAACCGGTCCACTTGTGGTGGTCTTCCACCAGCTTCTTGAGCTGCGCCTCGTCCGACAGCCCCCGGTGCCAGGACGCCGCAGCGCCGCTGGCGGCCTGCTCGGCCTCCGGCAGCACCTTCTCCAGGGCCACCATGCTGGTGTTGCAACGCGCGGCAAAGCTGCCGTCCTCATCGAAGACGTAGGCCACGCCGCCGCTCATGCCGGCGGCGAA
Organism: Burkholderiales bacterium; assembly: GCA_947464185.1. Taxonomy (GTDB): domain Bacteria; phylum Pseudomonadota; class Gammaproteobacteria; order Burkholderiales; family Burkholderiaceae_C; genus Rubrivivax. The sequence continues at coordinate 87,888 of CANHVY010000001.1, read as the reverse complement.
GTTGCGCCCGGTCATGCCCAGCACGGCCACGGTGCCGCCCGTCATGTACTCGCAGCCGTGGTCGCCCGTGCCCTCCACCACCGCGGTGGCGCCTGACAGGCGCACCGCAAAGCGTTCACCCGCCACACCGCGGAAGAAGGCCTCGCCGCGCGTGGCGCCGTACAGCGCGGTGTTGCCGATGATGGTGTTGCGCGTGGCGTCACCGCGGAACTCGATGCTGGGCCGCACGGCGATGCGCCCACCGGAGAGACCCTTGCCGGTGTAGTCGTTGGCGTCGCCGATCAGGTACAGCGTGATGCCGTTGGCCAGGAACGCACCGAAGCTCTGGCCGCCCGTGCCCTCCATCTGCATGAAGATGGTGTGGTCGGGCAGACCCTCGGGGCGGTGGCGCACCAGTTCACCCGAGAGCATGGCCCCCACCGAGCGGTTGACGTTGCGCGCCTCTTCCATGAAGTGCACCTTCTCGCCGCGCTCGATAGCCGGGCGGCAGCGCTCGATGAGCTTCAGGTCCAGCGCCTTGGACAGGCCGTGGTCCTGCTCCTCGGTCTGGTAGCGCGGCACGTCGGCCGGCACGGCGGGCTGGTGGAAGATGCGGCTGAAGTCCAGTCCGCGCGCCTTCCAGTGGGCGATGCCTTTCTTCGTGTCCAGCAGGTCGGCCCGGCCGATCAGGTCGTCGAACCGGCGGATGCCCAGCTGCGCCATGATGCTGCGCGCCTCTTCGGCCACGAAGAAGAAGTAGTTCACCACGTGCTCGGGCTTGCCCGAGAACTTCTTGCGCAGCACCGGGTCCTGCGTGGCCACGCCCACCGGGCAGGTGTTGAGGTGGCACTTGCGCATCATGATGCAGCCCTCCACCACCAGCGGCGCGGTGGCGAAGCCGAACTCGTCGGCCCCCAGCAGTGCGCCGATGACGACATCGCGCCCGGTCTTCATCTGCCCGTCGGCCTGCACGCGCACGCGGCTGCGCAGGCGGTTGAGCACCAGGGTCTGCTGCGTCTCGGCCAGGCCCAGTTCCCAGGGCGTGCCGCAATGCTTGATGGACGACCAGGGCGAAGCGCCCGTGCCGCCGTCGTGCCCGGCGATCACCACGTGGTCGGCCTTGCACTTGGCCACACCGGCCGCAATGGTGCCCACGCCCACCTCGGACACCAGCTTCACGCTGATGCCCGCACGCGGGTTGGCGTTCTTCAGGTCGTGGATGAGCTGCGCCAGGTCTTCGATGGAATAGATGTCGTGGTGCGGCGGCGGGCTGATCAGGCCCACGCCCGGCACCGAGTAGCGCAGGAAGCCGATGTAGTCCGACACCTTGCCACCAGGCAGCTGGCCGCCCTCGCCCGGCTTGGCGCCCTGCGCCATCTTGATCTGGATCTGATCAGCGCTGACCAGGTACTCGGTGGTGACACCGAAGCGCCCCGAGGCCACCTGCTTGATCTTGCTGCGCAGGCTGTCGCCTTCCTGCATCACGTAGTCGGCCTCGATGACCTTGGCGCCGATGACGTCGCTGACCTTGGTGCCGGCGGTGACCTTGATGCCCTTCAACTCGTTGCGGTAGCGCGCAGGGTCTTCACCGCCCTCGCCCGTGTTGCTCTTGCCGCCGATGCGGTTCATGGCAATGGCCAGCGTGGAGTGGGCCTCGGTGGAGATGGAACCCAGCGACATGGCGCCCGTGGCAAAGCGCTTGACGATGTCGGCGGCCGGCTCCACTTCCTCCAGTGGGATGGCCTTGGCTGGGTCGACCTTGAACTCGAACAGGCCGCGCAGCGTCATGTGGCGGCGGCTCTGGTCGTTGATGAGCTGGGCGTATTCCTTGTAGGTGTCGAACTTGCCGGCGCGCGTGCTGTGCTGCAGCTTGGCGATGGCATCCGGCGTCCACATGTGCTCTTCGCCACGCACACGCCAGGCGTACTCGCCGCCAGCGTCCAGCATGCGCGCCAGGATGGGGTCGTCACCGAAGGCGGCCTGGTGCATGCGCAGCGCTTCCTCGGCCACCTCGAACACGCCAATGCCACCCACCTGGCTGGCCGTGCCGCGGAAATACTGCTCCACAAAACCCTTCTCCAGGCCGATGGCCTCGAAGAGTTGCGCGCCGCAGTAGGACATGTAGGTGCTCACGCCCATCTTGGACATGATCTTGGACAGGCCCTTGCCGATGGCCTTGACGTAGTTGTAGATCGCCTTGTCAGCCGACAACTCGCCCGGCAGGCCGGCGTGCATCGAGGCCAGGGTTTCCATCGCCAGGTAGGGGTGCACGGCTTCAGCGCCATAGCCCGCCAGCACCGCGAAGTGGTGCACCTCGCGCGCCGAGCCCGTCTCCACCACCAGGCCCGCGGTGGTGCGCAGGCCCTCGCGCACCAGGTGGTGGTGGATGGCCGACAGCGCCAGCAGCGCGGGGATCGCCACCTGGGTGCGGCTCATGTGCCGGTCGGTGATGATCAGGATGTTGTGGCCGCCCTTGATGGCGTCCACCGTCTCTGCGCACAGCGAGGCGAGCTTGGCCTCCACGCCCTCGTGGCCCCAGGAAGCGGGGTAGGTGATGTCGAGTTCGTGCGAGCGGAATTTCGCCCCCGTGTACTGCTCGATGGAGCGCAGCCGGGCCATGTCCTCGAAGTCGAGAACAGGCTGGGTCACCTCCAGGCGCATGGGCGGGTTCACCGCGTTGATGTCCAGCAGATTGGGCTTTGGCCCGATGAAGCTGTTGAGCGACATGACGATGGCCTCGCGGATCGGGTCGATCGGCGGGTTCGTCACCTGGGCGAACAGCTGCTTGAAGTAGTTGTACAGCGGCTTGTTCTTGTCCGACAGCACGGCCAGGGGCGAATCGTTGCCCATGGAGCCGATGCCTTCTTCGCCGTTGGCGGCCATCGGGCTCATCAGGAACTTCAGGTCTTCCTGGGTGTAGCCGAAGGCCTGCTGACGGTCGAGCAGCGTTTCCACAAAGTCGGCGGGGCCGGCATGGGTGCCGACCGGCACCTCGATGGCGTCGAGCTTGACGCGCACGTTCTCGATCCACTGGCGGTAGGGTCGGGCGCTGGCGAACTGGTTCTTCAGTTCCTCGTCGTCCACGATGCGGCCCTGCTCGAAATCGATCAGGAACATCTTGCCCGGCTGCAGGCGCCACTTCTTGACGATGCGGTTTTGCGGGATGGGCAGCACGCCGGACTCAGAGGCCATGACCACCAGATCGTCATCGGTCACGCAGTAACGCGCCGGGCGCAGCCCGTTGCGGTCCAGCGTCGCGCCGATCTGCTTGCCGTCGGTGAAGACCATGGCCGCCGGGCCATCCCAGGGTTCGATCATCGCGGCGTGGTACTCGTAGAACGCGCGGCGGCGCTCGTCCATGCCCTCGTGCTGCTCCCAGGCCTCGGGGATCATCATCATGGCGGCGTGGGCCAGCGGGTAGCCCGCCATCGTCAGCAGTTCCAGCGCGTTGTCGAAGGTGGCGGTGTCGCTCTGGTGTTCGAAACTGATGGGGTAGAGCTTCTTCAGGTCGTCGCCCAGCACGGGCGACTTCATCACGCCTTCGCGGGCGCGCATCCAGTTGAAGTTGCCCTTGACGGTGTTGATCTCGCCGTTGTGCGCCACCATGCGGTACGGGTGCGCCAGCGGCCACTCCGGGAAGGTGTTGGTGGAAAAGCGCTGGTGCACCAGGGCCAGGGCGGACACCGTGCGCTCGTCCTTCAGGTCCAGGTAGTAGGTGCCCACCTGGTCGGCCAGCAGCAGGCCCTTGTAGATGACGGTGCGGCAGCTCATGCTGGGCACGTAGTACTCGCGGCTGTGCGTCAGCTTCAGCGCCTGAATGGCGGCCGAGGCCGTCTTGCGGATCACATACAGCTTGCGTTCCAGCGCGTCGGGCACGATGACGTCCGGGCCGCGGCCGATGAACACCTGGCGGATCACGGGTTCCTTGTCGCGCACCGTGGGCGACATCGGCATGTCGCGGTCCACCGGCACATCGCGCCAGCCCAACAGCACCTGGCCTTCGGCCCGGATAGCGCGCTCCATCTCCTGCTCGCAAGCCAGGCGCGAGGCGTGCTCCTTGGGCAGGAAGATCATGCCCACGCCGTACTCGCCGGGGGCCGGCAGCGTGACGCCCACGCGACCATCGGGAGCCTGACCGGCCGCCGCCATCTCGGCGCGGTAGAACTCATCCGGGATCTGGATCAGGATGCCGGCGCCATCACCCATGAGGGCGTCCGCGCCCACCGCGCCGCGATGGTCCAGGTTCTCCAGGATCTTCAGGCCCTGCTGCACGATGGCGTGGGCCTTGTGGCCCTTGATGTGCGCCACGAAGCCCACGCCGCAGGCGTCATGCTCATGGCCAGGGTCGTACAGGCCGTGTTCCTGCGTGAGCTCCAGCTCCAGCCTTGCCGTTGCGGAAGAAGTCACCTGCAGTGCAGGCGTGTCGGGCGTGAGGGCGGCAGCGGCCTTGTCCATGTCGTGCTCCTGGGCTTTCTCGGCGGGATCAGGAGGATACTGCGGTGCAGCATCCTCCTCAAGTTCAATTAAATAGGGTCAGGTTAATTTATGACTGACTCAACCGGCAGATGGCTTCTTAAATAGGGACACATTGAAGGCCATCGCGGTCGGTGCCTCCATTGATGCGTAAGCAAGCCGCCTGCCAGCCGGGCCTGCAGGGCGGGCCCGGGCCCGCGGACACGCGGGTGAGGCGAGTCCCCAGTCAGACAGTGCCGTCAGACCGTCCCGTCAGACCGACCCGGATGTCGGGCCTGGCGATCGGACCCGTCCATCGGATCCCTTATCCGGAACCGTCATGCGCGCCGGGCACGCTGGCACGGACAGGGCGGCCTCGGGGCCGGGGCACCATGGCACGGCCTGTGGCCGGCTCCAGACTCTGGAGAAACGCTGCGTCGCCCACGGGCCAGCCGCGCCTTGTGGCCTGGGTGATGCGCTGTACCACCTCCGGTGCCAACGCCACCTCCAGCCGTTGGCGCCACACCGCTTCGCGCTCGAAGGGGGTGTTGCCCAGAGTCCACCACGCGGATGGTTCCACCACCAGCGGGTCTCTGCGGGCCCCCAGATGATGGGCCAGGCTGGACCAGGGCCACTCCAGCGCGGCACCCCCAGCGCCCGTACGGCTGGGATGTGATTCCACGTACAGCATGCAGTCGGCCAGCCAGGCACCCGGCTGCACCAGTGAAGAGCGGAAGCGCCCGTCCCACAGCGTGCCGCTTCGGCCATGCCGCCGGTTGAATTCGGCCGCGTGCCGCCGCGCCAGCGACTGCATCATCCGCCCCAGGCCCTCCGCGGTGGAAGGCGTCAGCACCAGATGGAAGTGGTCGTCCAGCAGCAGCCAGGCGTGCACGTCCACGCGGTGCGTCACCGCCGCATCCGCCAGCACCTGGCGCCAGTGGTGGCGGTCCGTATCGTCCAGCACGATGGGCTGGCGGTTGTGGCCCCGCTGCACCACATGGTGGGCGTGGCTGGGCAGGGCGATGCGGGGCAGGCGGGCCATGGAAGAAGGCGGCGTGATGCAGCGCTGTTGGAAGCCGCAAAGGTCCAGACGGCCTGACCCTGCAGCCCTTGATCTCTTAAGCCCTCATGCCCGGAGTCCTGGCGACGCCCGCCCTCAGGCGGGCACGCCCACCCGAACCGCGGCCTGCAGCACTTGCCACACCACCTCGTCTGGCGCACCCTGCACGGCTGCACGCCCCAGGGCCTGCAGCACCACGAAGCGGATCTCGCCGGCCTCGGCTTTCTTGTCCCGGCCCATCCATTCCAGGTAGCGATCGGCGCCCAGGTCGGGCGCGCGCACCGGCAACCCGGCCCGCACCAGCAGATCGTGCATGCGTTGCAGGGCCGCCGGCGGCAACAAGCCCAGGCGCACCGACAGATCGGTGGCCATGCGCATGCCGCAGCCCACGGCCTCGCCGTGCAGCCACTGGCCGTAGCCCAGACCCGATTCGATGGCATGGCCGAAGGTGTGGCCGAAGTTCAGGATGGCACGCAGCCCGCCTTCCTTCTCGTCCTGCCCCACCACCTGCGCCTTGATCTCGCAGGAGCGCCGAATCGCGTGCGCCATGGCCGCAGGCTGGCGCTCCAGCAGCGGCTCCAGATGGCCCTCGATCCAGCCCAGGAACCCCTCATCGGCGATGGGTCCGTACTTGATCACCTCGGCCAGGCCGGCAATGAACTCGCGCTGCGGCAGCGTCTGCAGCGTGTCCAGATCGCACACCACGCGCTGCGGCTGGTAGAACAGGCCGACCATGTTCTTGCCCAGCGCATGGTTGATGGCCGTCTTGCCGCCCACCGAGGAATCCACCTGCGCCAGCAGCGTGGTGGGCACCTGCACGAAGGGCACGCCGCGCATGTAGCAGCCGGCGGCAAAGCCGGTGATGTCGCCCACCACGCCGCCGCCCAGCGCGAAAAGCACCGTCTTGCGGTCCGCACCGTGGGTCAGCAGGTGGTCGAAGATGGTGTTCAGCGCCGGCCAGTCCTTGTGCGCCTCGCCATCGGGCAGCTCGATCACCGTCACCTGGCGGTAGTGGGGCTGCAGCGCCTGCACCAGACGCGCGGCCCACAAGGGGGCGATGGTCGCATTGCTCACCACCACCGCCTGTGCGGCCCGGGGCAGGCCTGTCCAGCTCTGCGACCGGCCCAGCAGGCCGCGCCCGATGACGATGTCGTAGCGCTCCCGCCCGGTGTCGACGGTGACCGTCTGCGTCCCTGACTGGGGCGCTTGCGCGGGATCGGTTGCCATCTCCTGCCTCAAGAAATGGGGTGCGCCAGCGGATCCACCGGCGAGGGCACCGTGCCGGCGTCGATGAGGCCGGCCAGTTCCAGTTGCATGAGGATCATGTGCTGCAGGCCCTGCACCGAGGGCCGAGGGCTCTCGACGGTGAAGTGGGCGGTTCGGCGGTACAAGGGGTCGCGCTCCCGGTACAGCTCGCGCAGGCGCTTCAGAGGGTCGGCCACCTGCAACAGCGGCCGGTGGGTGTCGTGTCGCAGTCGGCGGTACAACTCCTCTGGCGTGGCGCGCATGTAGAACACCTTGCACCGCGCGTGCAGAGCCTCCCGGTTGGCCTGCCGCAAGACCACCCCGCCACCCGTGGCGATCAGCAGACCCTGGCCGTGCGACAGGTCTTCGATGACGGCCTGCTCCTCATCGCGGAAGGCCTCCTCACCCTGCGCCTCGAAGAAGGCCCGGATCGGCATGCCGATACGTGACTCCAGTTCCGTGTCCGAGTCCACGAACCTCAAGCCCAAGTGCCTCGCCAGATGCCTGCCCACCGTGGACTTGCCGCAGCCGGGCATGCCGACGAGGGCGAGGTTCATGGAGTGCAGACGTCGGGGCGGTCGCCCTTAACGACAGTGATGGGAACGGAAGTGGAGGTTCCACTGGGAGACGTGAACTTGACCGAAACGGTCCCGATTGAAATGGGGGCACCGGTGGAGTCAGAACCAAAAGTAACAGTCACTGCAGCCAGCGTGGGTTCAGAAGTGCTGGCTATGGGGCTTCCCCCAGCCACTCGCGTCGTCAGTCCGGTGGTTGTCGTGGAGGCTTCAACCGTGGTTCCTGCCGCCATGGGGTTGAAGCGGGCGTCGTTGGAATCTGCAACCCAGAGCAAAAAGCTTCCGTCCACGTTTGCGACGGTGTTCGTCGAGCCAGAGTACCAGACAGCGCCAATGGCCCTCGCAAACACTGCCGTGTTCGTGGGCGACGGCCCAACCTGAAGAGTGATCGTGTCGCATGAGAATCTCAGACCCGAATCTGTAAGCGCTACACGGTCAGGGTCTACGTACCACAAAGGCCGTGGAGTGGATTTCGACAGAACGGTCTCGGCGGCCCTGCGCACATACACCTTGCCGGCGCCACTCCAGACGCCGTCGCAGGTGCCCGGCCTGGAAGGAATCTGAACACCCAGCGCCAGCCGGCTGTTTGCGGGAGGCACGCAGGCCGAGCTTCCATTGATCTCCAGCGACAGGAACTCGTCCTCGCCCGCCTCGTATGCACCGTTGTACCGGCGGTCAAAAAACACATGGCCCAGGTCCTGGAAAGGCTCTGCGGGGTCGTAAATGTTGTTGCCGTTGAGGTCTTCGAACGACTCCTCGCCCAATGCGTAGGCCGTGATGGTGACCCGGCCATCCGCAGGTTTGGGTTGGGCAGACACAAAGTTCACACTGGTACGGGCGATGCCATCGACCAACTGCGTCTGCGCGGTGGCCACGACCTGACCGCCCTCCGCCCTGAAACTGATGGTCGTCCCCGCAGGCACCGGGTTCCCGCTGCGATCCGCGGCAATGATGTTGTAGGTGTTGGAGATGCCGTCGTAATCGAAACCCTCGATGTTGAGCGTCTTCTGGGACATCGAGAAGTTCAACTGCGACGGCAAGCCGACCGCCACGCTCAGGTTGCTGGACACCGTGGACACCGTCGTCGTCACGCCACCGATGACCACGGGCAAACTGGCCTGCACCCGGACGGGTGTCGGCACGGTCCCTGAATTGATGCGCACCGACACACGACCCTGGGCATCCGAGGTGCGGCTGACGGACGTGCCCACCGCCTGCCCTTCCATCGTGACGCCGCCGGCGCCTGTGAGCAGGGTCAAGCTGACGTCCCGGTTCGGCAGCGCGTTGCCTGCCGAATCCCGTACCACGAAGGTGACGAGCGAACTTTCGCCCAAGCCCGACCCCTTGAGGTAGATCTGTTCCGGCGAGGCGCTGACGAAGCCCAAGCTGCTGACATTGGGCGTGGTGAGAGGCACCGTGACCGTGGCCGTGGACGCCGACGCAGGCACCGAGGCCTGCACGATGTCGGAAGCCCTCAATGCGCCGCAGCCATTGTCCAGATACTGCACGGTCAAGCTGCCGGAGGTCATGGTCGCCGTGGACGGCGAAATCGTGGCCTTGCCCAAGGTCACACAGGCACTGGTCAGCGTGACGCTCACGGGCGATCCCACGGAAGCCCCCGTGGCATTCAGGGCCAGTGAAGTCTGCCCGTAGGCAGACAAGGTGAAACCACTGGGCAGCGCGGCGAACAACAAGCTGATGTCCGTGGCGTTGAACTGGAACCCCACGGTCTTCTCCAGCACCTTGCCGCCGTAGGTGATGCTGGCCGTGACTTCATCGGCGCCCTTGCTGGTGGAACTGGCCGGCGCGACGGTGGTGGAGGCTTCTCCATTGGCGTTGGTCAAGGCGGTGGCAACACCCGTGACAGCCAGCGACCTCACGACCTTGAAGGTCACCACCTGGCCCGCCACCGGGTTGCCCTTGCCGTCCTTCAGCACCGCCGTCATCTGGGCCGGGCTGGCGGAGGACACCGTCGTGCTGCTGGCCGTGAGCGACAGGACGCCCGAGGAGGTGGACGTCGAGGTGTCCGACGTCGAGGAGCACAGGATGCAGGCCCCCGCCTTGTCGCCCCCACCCCCACAACCCTGCATCCCGACCATCAGGCCAAGCGCCAGCACGAACGCAGCCCCTCGCTTGATGCCCCACATGTTCATGATCATTCGACTCTTTCCGATTGGCCCATCCACCAGGTCCGCCCTCGGGCTCACCTGGCCATCGCCCCATCCGTGACGATCTTCGGCGTGATGAAGATCAGCAACTCGGTCTTGCTCACCGTGCGGACCGTGCTCTTGAACAGGTGGCCGAGGTACGGCACGTCGCCCAGCAAGGGCACTTTACTGACATCGTTCTTCTCGGTCTGGATGTAGATGCCGCCTATCACCACCGTGCCACCGTTTTGCACCATGACCTTCGTCTTGGCGTGCTTGGTGTCGATGGCGAATCCCGAAGGCGTGGTGCGCCCGACGCTGTCCTTGTTCACGATGACATCCAGAATGACATTGCCTTCGGGGGTGATCTGCGGCACCACTTCCAGCCTGAGGTTGGCCTTCTTGAACGAGACTGCCGTCGCACCGCTGGAAGTAGCGTTCTGGAAGGGCAGTTCCTCACCTTGCTCGATCAGCGCCGTGTCCTGGTCGGCCACGATCACGCGCGGGCTGGACACGATCTTGCCCTTGCCCTCGGCCTCCAACGCCGACAGTTCCAGGTTGAGAAACCGGTTGGCGCTGGGGCTGAACAGCGAAAGCGCAAAGGTGGCGGCCGCTGAACCGATCTTGCTCGTGTCGGCCGGCAGACTGACGAACGTGGGGTCTGAGAACGAACTGGAACTGGAGCCGCCCTGCCCGGTTTGTCTCACCAGGCTGCTGTAGTTGCTGCCGAAAGCCAGGTAGTTGCCCCCGCCCACGGAGTAGCCCGGCACGCCGCCCTGCACGCCGCGCAGATCGTTGCCGCCCAGCTTGACGCCCAGGGCGCGGCCAAAGGTATCGTCCGCCTCCACGATCCGGGCCTCGATCAACACTTGCCGAACCGGAACGTCCACCTTGGCGATCAGCGCCTGCACTTGCTCCAGCGTGCTGGGGATGTCGGTGACGAACAGCTGGTTGGTCCGCACCTCGGCGATCACGCTGCCGCGGGGCGACAGGATGCGCGCAGCGCCTTGGAAGCCACCGCCCGCCGCTGCCCCGCCCAGCCCCGAACCGGCACCTCCCAACCCTCTGCCCAAGCCCTGGCCTGCCCCGCCACCCGCCGCTGGCGAAGCACCACCGCCACCGCCACCCGCGCCTCCACCCAGGGCGCGGGCCAGCGTTTCGGCCTTGCTGTAGTTCAGCTGGAAGGACTGCGTACGCAGCGGTTCCAGGTCAGCCAGTTTGTTGCGGGCTTCCAGTTCGGCTTGGTCTTTGGCGTTGAGCTCCTCCTTGGGGGCCACCAGCAGCACGTTGCCGCTCCTGCGCACACCCAGGCCCTTGCTCTGGAGGATGATGTCCAGCGCCTGGTCCCAGGGAACATCCTTCAGGCGCAGTGTCAGGCTGCCCGTCACGCTGTCGCTGGTGATAACGTTGAAGCTGGTGAAGTCGGCCACCACCTGCAACAAAGAGCGCACCTCGATGTTCTGGAAATTCAGCGACAGGCGATCACCGCTGTAGGTCGAACCCTGCGTCAGACGGTTGGGATCGGAGCGCACGGGCCGCACCTCCAGCACGAACTGGTTGTCCGTCTGATAGGCGCTGTGTTCCCAGGCGCCACTGGCCTCCACCAGCATGCGCACCCTGTCGCCGTTCTGCACCGTTGTCACGGCACGCACCGGGGTACCGAAATCGGTGACATCCAGCCGCCGACGCAAGTTCTCGGGCAGCGATGCACGCAGAAACTCCAAGGCCAGGTTCTGTCCTTGGTTGCGGATGTCCACCACCGTGTCCGCACTGGGCAGGGTGACGATGATGCGCCCCGTGCCTTCCGGCGCACGGCGGAAGTCGATCTCGCGAAGAGCCTGCGGCGAGGCTGCCCCGACCGCCGCCCTGCCCGTCGCAGCCGGAGCAATCGTCGTCGCCGTGGCGGCACCGGCCGCCATGGCCGCCGGGCCGGGAGCGCCTGCCACGGCCGGTGCATCGGCCGCTTCCAATCGCACCAGCAAAGCGTTGCCATCGATCTGCGTCTGGTATGCCGATGGCCGCACCAGATTCAGCACCACGCGCGTACGCTCGCCCGCCTCGGCCACTGTGACGGTGCGCAGGTTGCCCTGGTTCACCTCCACCAAGCCGGTACTCAGGGCATTGGATACCCCGGCGAAGTCCAGCGCAATCCTCGGAGGCGTCTGGACGGCGAAGCCCACCGGCAGGCGTACCAAGGGCTGGCTGAACTCGATCCTGACGACTTCAACGCCCCCTTGCAGGGAACTGCTCACGGCCTGCAGGTTGACCTGGGCCCAGGCCAACGCCGGCCCCAGGGCCAGCAGCGGCGCAAAGGCCAAGGCACGCATCAGGGCCAGGGCACGCAATCGCCAGCAGGTACGGACCTGCGCCGTACCGTGTGGATCTATGGTCATCGCCTGCTCTCCCGGGTCTGCAGCGAAGCGGTGCGCTCCACCCACTCGCCAGCGCCATCCTGCACGACCTCGCGCAGCTCAAGCTTGCCCTCTTCAATCTTCACGACGCGGCCGTTGTTCTGCCCCATGTAGTCTCCCACCTTCACTTGATAGAGCAACTTGTCGACGCTGACCAGAGCGACCGCCCGGCCCTGGCGCTGCAAGGTGCCTGCCATGACCATGGTCTCCAGTTCGTAGGCTTCCAGCGGCTCACGCCGTCGGTTCAGTTCCGCAGCCATCCGCGGGCTGACCTTCGTCGAGGCGAGCTTGATCTCTGACGTCAACTTGTGTGTGTCGAAAGGGTCGGGGCCTGACTGCGCGTCGTACTCTTGCGGTTCGAATCGAGCGGGCGCGGGCAGCGCCTGCAGCCCGATCTTCGCTTGCCTGCGCTGCTGCTCCGTCCAGGACTGCACCGGGTCTTCAGAGCTGCTGCAGGCCGTCAGCCCCAGCGCGCCAGCCGCAACCAGCCACACCAACGCCTGCCGCAGGGCGACTGCCATGCCCGCCATCGGCCTGCCTTCGCGCCTCATTTCTTCTCTCCCTTCGCAGCAGCCTTCGACGCAACAGCCCTCGAAACAGGAGCATTCGAAGCAGAAGGGGGCGGTGCATCGGTCTTCGCAGCGGCAGTCTCGCCTGGTGCCAAGTAGCGATAAGTCCTGGCGGTAGCTTCCAGCATGAGAGCAGGCGCCGCATGGGGCGTTGCAGTTTGGCCGGGCGGGCTCATGCCCGGACCGGTCAGGACCATGTCGTGCAAGGTCACGATACGCGGCAGCTTGGCGATATCGGCCAGGAAAGACCCGATGTCCTGGTACCTGCCCGTGACCTTCAGGGCGATCGGCCATTCGGCATAGTGCTCTCGCACCACCATCGGCCCAGGCTTGAAGGAGTCGAACAACAGTCCCCGACCCATTCCGGACTGGTTGATGTCGGAGAGGACGCCATCGAGGTCGGCCTTGCCAGGCAACTGCTTCTCCAACTGATTGACGTACTCCTGAACCTGCAGCTTTTGCTTTCGCAACTCCTCCAGGTTGGTGGCTTGGTTGAGCTTGGTGCGGAACTGGTCCCGCAGCACCGGCTCACGTGCACGCTGAACTTCCAGTCGCGCGGAAGCTTCCGATATCACCACGGCCCACCCCGCCCCTGTCACGAGCACCAACGTCAGCGCCCACACCATTGCCCTGGGCAAGAGGGGCCACTGCCCGGGCTCCCGGAGATTCAGTCCCTGGAACTGGACGGCGACCGAGTCAAGGATCTGATCCAGATCCACAGACGGCAAGGACTTGGCTCGAAGTGACGCGAAGATGGCCATCGCTGCAATCAGGGAGAAGTGGGGCTGGCCGGCCTCTCGGGCAACCGGTCCGGGGTGGACCTCTTGACCTTCAGCCTCAAAGAAAACTCGTAAGTGCGTACAAGTTCGCGGGCCGGACCTTCGGCCCGGGCGGACTTCACCTCGATCAACTCAGGGCGCTCCAGCCATTGCCCATTCGAGGACACGTTACGCAAGAACTCGGACACGCGCTCGTTGGACTGGGCCACGCCAGTCAGCACTACATCGGTACCTGTCTGCACCAGCGATTTCAGGTGCAGCCCTTCAGGGGTCAGACGCGCCACCTCGGTGAGCAGGTGAACGGGGGTGTTGCGATCGGTCTGCAGGTCCTCAATGGACTGCAGGCGCGCCTTCAAGGCATCGATCTCGACACGCAAAGAGGTGACGTCCTTGATCTGGCCGTCCAGCCGGGAGATTTCGGTCTGCAAGTAGGCGTTGCGTGCCTCCTGCACGAAAGTCATCTGGGCCAGGCCCGACGAACCTGCAACCACCAGGCCCAGCCCAGAGACGGCGCTCAGCGTCAAGCAAAGGTAGAAGTGACGCCGGCGCGCCAGACGCTGCGTCTCGCGGTGGGGAAGCAGGTTGATGAGGATCACGGGTAGAACCTGCGCATCGCCAAGCCACAGGCCACCAGGTAGGCCGGGGCCTCGCGCGCCAGCCGATCAGGGCTCACGGCGCTGCCCAGAAGCATCGAATCGAAAGGATTGACCACCATGCAGTCGATACCTGTCGCTTCCTGCACCCGCACAGCCAGCCCAGCCAGCAAGGCCGTACCGCCGGCCAGCAGCACATGGTCCACCCTGTGGTGCGAAGTGCTGGTGAAGAAGTACTGCAGGCCGCGACCCATCTCCTGGGCCACGCTGTCCACGTAGGGTTCCAGCAGATCCCTTCGGTAGCTCGCGGGCAGAGTGCCCTCGACCTTGTGGCGCTCGGCCTGCGTCAAGGTAAATCCGTACTGCCGAGCGATCAACTGCGTCAGTTGTGCACCGCCAAAGGCTTGGTCCCGGTCGTACATCAGATCTTCGTTGTACAACACCTTCAGGCCGGTGTTGACGGCGCCGATCTCGAACAGGGCGATCACTGCATTCCTGCCCAGCCGGGGCAGGCACGCCGACCAGCGGTTGATGGCCATCCTGGAAGCATGCGACTCGATGTCCAGCACGGCTGGCAGAAGGCCCGCAGCCTCGGCCAGGGCCTGCCGGTCCCGTACCCTGTCCTTGCGGCAGGCAGCCACCATCACTTCCAGCTCATCAGGCACGGCCTCGCTGGGGCCCACGACACAGTAGTCCAGGCTCACCTCGTCCATGGAGAACGGCACGTACTGGTTGACTTCGCCCTGGACCTGCATTTCCAGTTCGTCTTCGCGAAGCCCAGCCGGCACGGTGATCTTGCGGGTGATGACCGAAGCCTGGGGAAGGGCCATGGCCACGCGGCGGGTCTTGGTGCCGCTGAGCGCGACCAGCCGCCGCGTGGCTTCGACCACATGGTCGAAGCGTTCCACCTGGCCCTCCACGACCCAGCCAGCTTCCAGGGCTTGCTGAGCGATCCGGTTCACCATGTAGCGTCCCGAGGAGTCTTGGCCGAGTTCGACCAGCTTCAGGCTGGACGAACTGATGTCCAGGCCGATCATGGGCGCCGTCTTCCTGCTTGACCACCCCTCACGGAACCTCACGCCTGCATACTCCTCAACGAAGGTTTCACCTGAAAATCGACTCCAATTGCGGTCTGTCAATTGACCGAATAGATTGCCGCGCGATCGTATCAGCGATAAAAGTCGGGAAAGGCACATAGTGCCGAATGCCACGGTTCTGCGCGAGGGTGGCGCTTTCTATAATCTCTGTCTGCCTTGCTGCGAGGACCGCAGGCCCCATGGCTCGACCAACGAACCCCGCACCCGCAGCAGCACCCTCCCCCGCCAGCAAGGCTGCCCCTACCGGCCTGCGCAGGCGCTGGCTGGCCTGGGGCTTGGCGGGGTTTGTCGGGCTGCCCCTTGCCGGGGCCCTGCTGCTGGCCCTGGCGCTGGCGCTGGCCACGCCCAACCTGCCTGACACCAGCAGCCTGACGGATTACCGACCCCGCCAGCCCCTGCGCGTCTTCGCGGCCGACGGCCCCCTGCTCGCGGAGTTCGGCGAGGAGCGTCGCATCTACACGCCCATCGACCAGATTCCCAAGGTGATGAAGGACGGGGTGCTCGCCATCGAGGACGCGAACTTCTACCGCCACGGCGGTGTGGACTTCAAGGGGGTGTTGCGGGCTGCGCTGGCGCAGTTCGCTGAAGCCAAGAGCCAGGGCGCGTCCACCATCACGATGCAGTTGGCGCGCAATTTCTACCTCAGCACCGAAAAGACCTTCACGCGCAAGATCTACGAGATCCTGCTGGCCTTCAAGATCGAGGCCCTGATGTCCAAGGACCAGATCCTGGAGGTCTACATGAACCAGATCTTCCTGGGGCATCGGGCTTACGGCTTTGCCGCGGCCAGCGAGGTCTACTTCGGCAAGCCCCTGAAGGAGTTGACCGTGGCCGAGGCCGCGATGCTGGCCGGCCTGCCCAAGGCGCCCTCGGCCTACAACCCCTTGAGCAACCCCCGGCGTGCCGTCGTCCGGCAGCGTCACATCATCGAGCGCATGCTGGACAACGGCTTCATCACCGAGGCGCAGCGCGACCAGGCGCTGAAGCAGGTGTTGAAGTACCGCGCCCCTGCCGAGGCGGGCGGCCAGAGCGACTACGTGGCCGAGATGGCGCGCCAGCTGGTGTTTGCGCAGTACGGTGACGAGACCTACTCGCGCGGGCTGCACGTGCACCTGACCATCGATTCCGTGGCGCAGGCCGCAGCCTACAAGGCGCTGCGCAAGGGGCTGATGGACTACGAGCTGCGCCAGGTCTACCGCGGGCCCGAGGCCTACGTGATGCTGCCGGCGGACGCAGGCGCGCTGGACGCGCGTATCGCCGAGGCGCTGGACGCCCACCCCGACAACGACGAACTCAAGGCCGCGGTGGTGCTGGAAGCCCAGCCCCGCAAGGTGGTGGCCGTGCTGCAATCCGGCGAGACCATCACGGTCACTGGCGAGGGTCTGAAGCCGGTCACCTCGGGCTTGTCGGACAAGGCAGCACCGAAGGTGCAGATTCGCCGCGGCGCGGTGGTACGGGCGCTCAAGGGGCCCAAGGGTGAGTGGGCCCTGACGCAGGTGCCGGAGGTCGAAGGCGCGCTGGTGGCGCTGGACCCTCGCACCGGCGCCATCAAGTCCCTGGTGGGCGGCTTCGACCACGGCAAGAACAAGTTCAACCATGTCACCCAGGCCTGGCGGCAGCCGGGCTCCAGCTTCAAGCCCTTCATCTATTCGGCCGCGCTCGAGAAGGGTTTCACGCCCACCACGGTGGTCAACGACGCCCCGCTGTTCTTCGACGCCACCGCCACCGGCAGCCAGCCGTGGGAACCCAAGAACTACGACGGCAAGTTCGACGGGCCCATGAGCCTGCGCACGGCGCTGGCCAAGTCCAAGAACATGGTGTCGATCCGGGTGCTGCAGTCCACGGGGGCGGAGTTTGCGCAGGACTGGATCACCCGCTTCGGTTTCGAAGCCGGCAAGCACCCGCCCTACCTGACCATGGCACTCGGCGCGGGCTCGGTCACCCCGCTGCAGATGGCCACCGCTTACGGCGTGTTCGCCAACGGCGGCTACCGGCTGGAGCCCATGCTGGTGTCCAAGGTGACCGACCCCACCGGCCGAGTCCTCACCGAGGCCAGGCCGCAAGTGCTGGACGAATCGCTGCGCACCCTGGAAGCGCGCAACGCCTTCGTGATGTCTTCGCTCATGCAGGAAGTCACCCGCTCAGGCACAGCGGCCAAGGCGCAGGCGCAGCTGCAACGGCCTGACCTGTTCGGCAAGACCGGCACCACCAACGATTCGATGGACGCCTGGTTCGCCGGCTACCACCCCACGCTGGTGGGCGTGGTGTGGATTGGCTACGACAACCCGCGCAAGCTGGGCAGCAATGAAACCGGGGGCGGCTTGTCGCTGCCGGTGTGGATCGACTTCATGCAGGTGGCCCTCAAAGGGGTGCCCGTGCAGGAGTACGAGCCGCCCGAGGGTGTGGTGCGCGCCAAGGGCGACTGGGCCTTCGATGAGTTTGGCGGCAGCCGCGGCGTCAGCAGCCTAGGCCTCGAAGACAAGGTGCCCAGCCCCGCCAGCAGCCAGGAACGCAGCAGCATCCTGGACTTGTTCCGGCGCTGATTCGAGGTGCTCGCTCGTCTCAGGCGCTGAAACGCAAGGGCTTGCCCGCCTGCCGCGACGCTTCGCGCGACAGCACCTCGAAGAACTCCGAGCTGTCGCGGGTGTCCAGCCAGCGGCCCGCCACATGGCGGTAGTGAAAGCCGCCCTCACGGGAGGCCAGCCACAACTCCTGCAACGGCGGCTGCGTGTTGATGACGATGTGGCTGCGATCGGGGAAGGTCAGTTCCAGAAGCCCGCCGGTGCGGCGCGCATCGATGTCCACCACATCGTCTTCCAGCCAGCGATCGAGCAGCTGCTCCACGGCCGACAACACCGCGAAGGCCTTGGCGTGGTAGTCGGCGTCGCTGAGGGGCTGGTCTGGGGTGGGCAGGTCCGAGGCAGGCATGGTCGATAGAATTTCAAGATGGGAACACAACGAGAAGCGCGACGAGAAACGGGACAAATCTCGGGAAGTGTATCGACGCGTCCCGCCCTCGGAAGGCTGGTGCAGCGGGCAACCCTCGCGGGCCTGGTGGTTCTGGGGGCTTTGGCGGTGGGCGGCTGCGGACAAAAGGGTCCGTTGACACTGACACCCAAGGCCGCCGCCCAGCCCGCTGCCCAGCCTTCCGCGAAGCCCTCTGCAAGTCCGCCCGCCGCCGCCGCCTCGGCACCGCTGCAACGCTGAGCCCTTCACGGGCCAGTCCATCTTCTTTCGCCGTCTTTAGCCGTCTTTAGCCGTCTTTAGCCGTCTTTAGCCATCTTTCGCCCCCCCCTTCGGCTCTCTTCCGCCTTCTCTTGCCCTTTTTCGGAACCTGCCACATGACTTCTCCCCTGCCCGGCGCACCCTGGCTGGCCCGCCAAGGGCAAGACCTGGTGCTGGACGGCTGCTCGCTGGCAGACCTCGGCCAGCGCTTCGGCACGCCCCTGTACGTGTACTCGCGCCGCGCCATGCAGGCTGCCCTGTCCGCTTACCAGCGTGCGCTGTCCGGCCGGCCGCACCTGGTGTGCTACGCCATGAAGGCCAACTCCGCGCTGGCCGTGCTGCAGACCTTCGCACAGGCGGGCTGCGGCTTCGACATCGTCTCGGCGGGGGAACTGGAGCGGGTCATCGCCGCGGGGGGTGACCCCGCCAAGACCGTGTTCTCAGGCGTGGGAAAGCGCCGTGCCGACATGCACCGCGCGCTGGAGGCCGGCGTGCTGTGCTTCAACGTGGAAAGCGAAGCCGAGCTCGACGTGCTGTCCGAGGTAGCCGTGGCCGCCAGCCGCACGGCACGCGTGAGCCTGCGCGTGAACCCGGACGTGGACGCCGGCACCCACCCCTACATCTCCACCGGGCTGAAGGGCAACAAGTTCGGCATCGCGCACGAGAGCGCCGTGGCGGCCTACCGGCACGCGGCCTCGCTGCCGGGGCTGGAGGTCACGGGCATCGACTTCCACATCGGCTCGCAGATCACGCAGGTGGCGCCCTACCTGGACGCACTGGACCGCATGCTCGACCTGGTGGAAGCGGTGGAAGCGCACGGTATCCGCGTGCACCACCTGGACCTGGGCGGCGGCCTGGGCATCACCTACACCGACGAGTCCCCCCCGGGGGCGGATGAACTGGTGTCACGGCTGATCGAGCGCATCGACGCACGCGGCCACGGGCACCGCACGCTGATGTTCGAGCCCGGGCGCTCGCTGGTGGGCAACGCCGGCGTGCTGGTGACGGAAGTGCTGTACCTCAAGCCCGGTGAAGTGAAGAACTTCTGCATCGTCGACGCCGCCATGAACGACCTGGTGCGCCCGGCCATGTACGAGGCCTGGATGGCCATCGAGCCCTGCCGACAGCGCACCGAGCCGACGCTGCGCTGGGACGTGGTGGGGCCGGTGTGCGAATCCGGCGACTGGCTGGGACGCGACCGGGATCTGGCCGTGCAGCCCGGCGACCGCCTGGCCGTGCTGTCGGCCGGCGCCTACGGCATGGTCATGGCCAGCAACTACAACAGCCGGCCGCGCGCCGCCGAGGTGATGGTGGACAACGGCCAGGCCACGCTGATCCGCGAACGCGAGGACGTGCGCTCCCTTTTCGCCGGCGAGCACCTGCTCCCACCGAAATCCCCCCGCTCACCCTGAGCCTGTCGAAGGGTCGCCCTGAGCGGCGTCGAAGGGCTCAGCCCGAACGGCAGCTCAAGATGGCTGCTGCCCGACGCCTGAACCCACCCATCAGATCCGCCCTTCCTCCACCGCGTGGCAGGCGATGCGGATGCCGCCGATGCTCTGCAGCGCGGGCCGCTCGGCTGAGCAGCGCGCGTTCGCGTGCGGGCAGCGCGGGTGAAAAGCGCAGCCGGCCGGAGGGTTCAGCGGGTTGGGCACCTCGCCCTGCACCGGCGTGCGGGCGCGGCCCGTCATGTGGATGTCGGGGATGGCATCCAGCAGCATGCGCGTGTAGGGGTGGCGCGGGCGGGCAAAGAGTTCGGCCTTGGGGGCGAGCTCCACCAGACGGCCCAGGTACATCACGCCCACCTCGTCGCTCACGTGCCGCACCACCGCCAGGTTGTGCGAGATGAAGAGATAGGTCAGGCCCTGCGCGCGCTGCAGGTCCTTCATGATGTTGAGCACCTGGGCCTGCACCGAGACGTCCAGGGCCGAGGTGGGCTCGTCGCAGACCAGGAACTCCGGCTGCGTGGCCAGCGCGCGGGCAATCGAGATGCGCTGGCGCTGCCCGCCAGAGAACTGGTGCGGGAACTTCTCCATGTCGGCCGCTGCCAGCCCCACGGACTGCAGCAGTTCGCTCACGCGCGCGCGCTGGGCCTCCTCGCCCTCCACCAGGCCGTGCTCGCGCAGCGGTTCGGCCACGATGTCCAGCACCTTCCAGCGCGGGTTGAGGCTGGCGTACGGGTCCTGGAAGATCATCTGCATGCGCCGGCGCACCGCACGCAGCGCCGCGCCGTCTCCCAGCGTGGCCGTGTCCTGGCCGTCGAACTCCACCCGGCCACGCGTGGGGCCGTACAGGCCCACCAGCAGTCGCGCCACCGTGCTCTTGCCGCAGCCGGACTCGCCCACCAGGGCCAGGGTGCGCCCGCGCTCGATGGCAAAGCTCACGCCGTCCACCGCGTGCACGAACTGCCGCGGCTTGCGCTCCACCACCCGGTTGAGCCAGGGCGCCGAGACGTCGAAGGTCTTGGCCAGATCGTGGACTTGCACCAGGGCGGTCATGCGCTGGCTCCCTCGGCATGCGGCACGGCCACGGCCGAACCCGGATGCCAGCACGCCGCCCGCGTCGTGCCGGCCGCCTGCAGCTCCGGCCGCTCCTGGCGGCAGCGCTCGGTGGCCTTGCCGCAGCGCGGGTTGAAGGCGCAACCGCGGGGAATCGCGTTCAGCCGCGGCATCGCACCGTCAATCTGCAGCAGGCGCTCGCGGTCCTCGTCCATGGCCGGGATGGAGCCCATCAGGCCGGCGGTGTAGGGGTGCGCCGGGGCGTGGATCACGTCGTGCACCGGCCCCATCTCGGCGATGCGCCCGGCGTACATCACGGCCACACGGTCGCAGGTTTCGGCAATCACGCCCATGTCGTGCGTCACCAGCATCACCGCCGCACCCTGCTCCTTGCACAGGCGCTTGAGCAGGGCAATGATCTGCGCCTGGATCGAGACATCCAGCGCCGTGGTGGGCTCATCAGCCACGATCAGCTTGGGCTGCGCGGCCAGGGCCAGGGCGATCACCACGCGCTGGCGCATGCCGCCGGAGAACTGGTGCGGGTACTGGTCAATGCGCTGCTCGGCCGCCGGGATCCCGGTGTCCTGCAGCAGGCGGATGGCACGCTGCCGCGCCTCTTCAGCGCTCACCGGCAGGTGCGTCAGGATGGTTTCCGTCAGTTGCCGGCCGATGGTGTAGAGCGGGTTCAGCGAGGTCAGCGGATCCTGGAAGATGGCGCCGATCTTGCGGCCGCGGATGGCGCGCATCTGCTCGTAGGGCAGGTTGTCGATGCGCTGGCCTTCCAGCAGGATCTCACCCCCGGCAATCCGCCCGGGCGGCTCCAGCAGGCCGATGATGGCCGCGCCTGTGAGCGACTTGCCCGCGCCAGACTCACCCACCACGCCCAGCACCTCGCCCGGGGCGATGTCGAACGAGATGTCGTCCAGCGCCAGCAAGGTGCCGCGGCGGGTGGGGAACTCCACCCGCAGGTGGCGCACTTCAAGCAAGGGGGCGGTCATGGGTTCAACGCAAGCGCGGGTTGACGGCGTCGCGCAGCCAATCGCCCAGCAGGTTCACGCTGAGTGCAATCAGCACCAGCATCAGGCCCGGAAAGATGGTGATCCACCACTCGCCGGAGAAGAGGAAATCGTTGCCCACGCGGATCAAGGTGCCCAGCGAGGGCGAGGTGGGCGGCACGCCCACGCCCAGGAAGGACAGCGTGGCCTCGGTCAGGATGGCCTGGCCCACCTGGATGGTGGCCAGCACCATCACCGGGCCCAGCACATTGGGCAGCACGTGCTTGAGCATGATGCGCCCGGGCGAGACGCCAATCACGCGCGCCGCCTGCACGTACTCCTTGTTGCGCTCCACCAGGGTGGAGCCGCGCACGGTGCGGGCGTAAGGCACCCAGCCGGTGAGCGAGATCGCGATGATCAGCACGCTGAAGGCCAGCGCCTCGTGGGCATCGGGGAACAGCGCGCGGCCCACGCCGTCGATCAGCAACGCCACCAGGATGGACGGGAAGGACAGCATCACGTCGCACACGCGCATGATGAAGGCGTCGATCTTGCCGCCCACGAAGCCCGACAGCAGGCCCAGGCTCACGCCCACCACCACCGACAGCAGCACCGCGGCAAAGCCCACGAACAGCGAGATGCGCGCGCCGTACATCAGGGCCGACAGGATGTCGCGCCCCTGGTCGTCCGTGCCCAGCAGGTACTTCGCTCGGCCGTCCGCCTCCCAGGCCGGCGGCAGCCGGGCATCGCTCAACTCCAGCGAGGCCAGGTCAAACGGGTTGTGGGGCGAGACCCAGGGCGCGAACACCGCGCAGAACATGCAGATGAAGGCCAGCACCGCCGCCACGATCGCCACGGGCGAGGTGCGGAAGCTGTACCAGATGTCGCCGTCGAAGAAGCGCGTCCAGGCGCCCGGGGCCGGTGCCACGACGGGTAGGGGAGCCACTGCGCCTGCCGCGCCAGCGCTCGAAGAATCCGAAGAGTTGCTCATGCGTTCAATGCCCCGCGGTCGACTTCTCGATGCGCAGCCGCGGGTCCACCGCGAAGTACAGCAGGTCCACCACCAGATTGATGATGACGAACACCAGCGCGATCAGGCACAGGTAGGCCGCCATCACCGGAATATCGGCGAACTGCACCGCCTGGATGAACAGCAGGCCCATGCCGGGCCACTGGAACACCGTCTCGGTGACGATGGCAAAGGCAATCAGTCCCCCCAGCTGCAGGCCCGTGATGGTGATCACCGGCACCAGCGTGTTCTTCAGCGCGTGGCCGAAGTACACCGCCCGGTTGTGCAGGCCGCGTGCGCGGCCGAACTTGATGTAGTCGGTGCGCAGCACTTCCAGCATCTCGGCGCGCACCAGGCGCATGATCAGCGCCAACTGGAACACCGACAGCGTGATGGCCGGCAGCACCAGGTGCTTCCAGCCGTCCACCGTCAGCAAGCCGGTGGTCCAGGTGCCAAAGGCCACGGTGTCGCCCCGGCCGAAGCTCGGCAACCACTTCAGCATCACCGCGAAGAACAGGATCAGCAGGATGCCGATCAGGAAGGTGGGCAGCGACACCCCCAGCAGCGACACCATCATCACCGCCTGCGAGCCGAAGGTGCCGCGCTTCAACGCCGCGTAGACCCCGAGCGGAATGCCCACCAGCAAGGCGATCACGGCCGCCACCAACGCCAGCTCCAGCGTGGCCGGGAAACGCTCGGCGATCAGCGCCGACACCTTGCGCCCCTGGCGCAGGCTCAGGCCGAACTCACCCTGCACCGCATTGCCCACGAACTTGGCGAACTGCACGGGGAAAGGCTGGTCCAGGCCCAGGTCCTGGCGCAACTGGTCGCGCTGCTCCTGCGTGGCGTCCTGCCCCAGCAGGCTGGTGACGGGGTCTCCCACGTGCTGGAACAGCATGAAGGCCAGGAAAGCCACCGTCAGCATCACGATGACGGCCTGCATCAGGCGGCGAAGAACGAAGGCGAGCATGAGGGCGGTGAGTTGAGCACAGGGGCTTGACGCCAAGGGTGACACCCCGGCAGCCGAAAGCCTGGCTCAGTGAAATCAAGCCCAAGATGATGCGTCAAACCGCGCCGGGGCCCCAAGGGGGAAAGCCCCGAGGCCGGCAGGATCATTCTTGTGATCAGGAGCCCCACAAGGTGGACAGCGGCGCAGCCCACAGGCCTTCGCCCAAGGGCAGGGTCTCGGTGCCGTCATACAACAACACGCCCATCTTGAACAAGCCGCCCGCGCGGCCGGCCCATTTCCTCAGGCCGCGCAGGTCGGCCTCCCGGACGGTAGCCGCGGCCTTGACCTCTACACCCACCACCTGTCCGACAGCGTTCTCGATGACGATGTCCACCTCAAACTGGTCGGCATCGCGGTAGGTCATCAGGCGGTAGTCGCCGTCGGAGGTGGTGGCATGCTTGAGCAGCTCCGCGAAGACAAAAGTCTCCAGCACGTGGCCGAACCGCGTGCGGTCTTGAGCCACGGCGTCAGCGTTCAGGTCGAGCAAGGCCGCCAGCAGGCCGGCGTCCAGCAACTGCAATTTCGGCGTCTTGACCACGCGGCTGAGCCTGTTTCGCGCCCAGACCTCCACCCGTTGCAGCAGATACATCTGCTCGAAGAGCCCGACATAGCGCCGCGCTGTCTTCCCATCCAGGCCGAGCTGGCTGCCCAGCTGTGCGTAGTTGCACATCTGCCCGGCGGTCTGCGCCAGCGCACGCAGCAGTCGCGGCAGTTCGTCAAGCTTCAGGACCTCTGCCACATCCCGGACATCCCGCTGGACAAGCGCATCGATGTACTGGCGCGCCCACACCACCCGTCGTCGGGGCGAAGGACGCGACACCGCCTCGGGGTATCCACCCCGCAGCACCCGCTCCACCAGATCCGGGCCGATGGCGGGTCGGCCCGGCTGGAGCAGTTGTCCGCTAAAGGCACAGTCAAGCCAGTTCGAAACGCAGAGCTCGATCTCGCTCTGCGACAAGGGCAGCAACGAGAGAGTCTCCATCCGGCCCGCCAAGGAGTCGGCCACTGCCGGCAGCAGCATCAAGTTGGCCGACCCGGTCAGAAGAAACCGACCAGGGCGTCGGTCCTCGTCCACACTCCTCTTGATAGCCAGCAGCAACTCGGGGGCGCGCTGGATCTCATCGATCACCGCGCGGTCCAGGCTCCGGATCATCCCCGCCGGGTCGTCCCGGGCAGACAGGCGGGTGAGTTCGTCGTCCAAAGTCAGGTAGCGCAAGCCCTCCTGGGCCGCCACCTTGCGCACAAGCGTCGTCTTGCCCGTCTGACGGGGGCCAGCCAGCAACACCACCGGTGTATCCCGCATGGCTTCGGCCATCCGTGGCTCTATCCACCGGGGGTAAAGAGGAGTCATTCAGCCTGGTTAACTTCGTGAAATACGGATTTTAACCCCATAAAAAAAGGATTTTCATACCGTCCATGGCGGATGCACAACCCATCCTAAAGCTCTGAAACGCCCAGGATGAGGCGTCACACGGGTGGACCTGGCATCAACTCGATGGGGCCGTACCAAGCCTCGGCCCGGGCCTGGGTGTTGTCGGCGTCCGTCATCTTGCCAATGGCCACCAGAGGCCCGGGCTTTTCGCCGAAGGCGCGCTCGAAATCGGCCGCCAGGTCGCGCTGGTGCGCACGCCAGGTGCCCAGGTGCTGCGGCCCGGAATCGACCACCCACTTGCGGATGCGGTCGCTGCGCGGGTTCACCACCACCGACTCCACCGGCTTGCTTGTCTCCCACACATACATGAGCGTGGCGTAGGGCGGCGTCTCCCCCGTGAGCGCCTGCGCCAGATCGAACATCGCCCGGTTGCGGGCCGAAAGACGCGAGCGGTCACCGTCGAAGGCGAAGATCACCCGCGCCACGGCATCTTCGGCGTCCACGTCGCCAATGCTGGCCTGGGGATTGAGCCGGTCCACGCGCCATGACCATTGCACCCGGCCCAGAAGCTCGGCAGGCACCTCCACCTTGCGCCGCCACATGCTGGCCGAACGCTCCGCCCGGGCATGGACGACACCGCGTCCGTCCTTGGTGGCGGCCAGGTAGCGTGTGGCCTGCTTGCCCGGAAGGGGCACCTGGTGCCACTCCTGCGAGCCGTCAGCGGGCACCCGCAGGCCGGCCTGGCCGGAACCCGGGAAGCGGGTGGCGCAGCCCCCAAGCGTGCCGAGAGCCGCCGCCAGCGGCCACACCAGGACCGACCGACGGGAAGCCCCAGACCCCTCACCCGCGATGGTGTGGCCTGAGGGTCCGGGGGGTTGCTTCAGCATGGCAAGCAGACGGAACGCCGCAAAGGCGTGGCAGACAGTCAGGACGACGGGAGCGAGACCCTATCAGGATTCAATCGCGAGCACAAAAAAACAAGGCCGGATGACCGGCCTTGTGGTGCGGGGAAAAAACAGAACCCGTCGGGGATCAGAACACCAGGATGGCGCCCACGCCGTAAGCCTGGAGGCTCTGGTTTGCGGGGGTCTTCCAGGAGCCGAACTGCACATAGCCGTACAGGTTCTTCAGCAGTTCCTTGTTGGCGTACACCTCGGTGGCCTTCTTCTTGGTGTCGCTGTTCTCGGCGTACTGCACGCCCAGGGCGATGCCGTTGACCTTGGTTTCAGCCGACAGGCCATAACCCGTGGCGTTCTTGCCACCGTCGGCGTAGGTCGCACCCAGCTTGAAGGCGCCGAAGTTGTACACGGCACCCACCGTTGTGAAGTCGTTGCCCGTAGGGGTGCGCTTGGTTTCGTAGGCTGCGCCCAGGCTCAGCGGGCCGGCCGAGTAGTTCAGGCCCACGCCCACGTTGTCCTTGGCAGCCGCGTCATCGCCCTTCATCTGCACGCCCGCACGGAACTGCACACCGCCCATGGCAGGAGCGAAGTACTGCAGCGTCTTGTTCAGACGGCCCGTGATCGGCGCCACGCCGACATTGCCGGTGGCCATCGTGCTGTTGGAGGCGCCGTTGAAGTCGAAGTCGATCATGGTCTGGAAAGCGATCGAATCCATGCGGCCCAGACGCACTTCACCGAAACCACCTGACAGGCCGGCCCAAGCTTGACGATTGAAGAAGCGGGTGCCGTCCACAGAACCGACCTTGCCATCGCTAGTGATGCCGGCCGTCTCGAACTTGAAGTTGCCCTTGAGGCCGGAGCCCAGGTCGTAGCTGCCCTTGACGCCCACCCGCGTGGTGGAGTTCAGCTCGGAGCTGTCGTTGTCGCCGCCGGAGTGAAAGTCAGCCTTGCTGCCCTTGCCGGTGACTCCCTCGTTGACACCATAGCCGATGTCGATCAGGCCATAGATGGTGGTCTGGGCCAGGGCAGAAGTGCTGGCCATGGCGGCCACAGCGCCCGCCACCAAAGTAACACTCTTGAGAAGCTTGATGTTCATTGCGTTGACTCGTTTCAGGTTGAAGAGGAAGGGGAAGACTTGACGGGCGAACGGAACGCTCTCCGCGTAAACCCTGAAAACGAATGTAGCGTCAAAGTCCCTGGTTAAACCAGGGAAATTCAAGCTGGGTGCTCCGTCGCCGCCTCTCCTGTTGCTTCCGGGAGACACCCGCGGGGCCGTCCACCCGGCGTAGACCGCCACGACCCCCACGGAACGCATCAGGGCTGAACACCTGACGACGTCATCCGGCGCTGCGGTCAGTTCTGCAAGCCATTGAGGCAGGACGAGCAAACACGGTGCTCAATCTCAAGGGGCGGCCTGTTCCCCTGCACAAGACTCAAGCTTCACGGTATCCACCATCGAACCTGAACTTGGAGGTATTTATGCAGCAAAAACACCTTGTCACCATGCTCTGCGCCGCCACCTTGGCCCTGGCCGGCCACCACGTACAGGCGCAGCAGGCTGCTGCAACCGCCACACCGGCGCCGTTGACGCGAGCGCAGGTGAAGATGGAAAGAGAGGAATTCATCAAGTCTCACAAGTGGGACGCTGACAACGAGACCTGGGTCTTGAAGCCCGAATACGAGCCTCCCGGCCCGATGAAGGGGCGCGCTGAAGTGCGCAAGGAGCGGGATGAATTTCTCAAGAACAACCGGTGGGACACCGCAACGGAAACATGGGTTCCCTTGGTTCAACCCCGGGTCGTCAGCCAGTTGAGCCGGGAACAAATGCGCAAGGAGACCCGGGAATTCCTTCGAACCCATGAATGGGACACGGTCACCGAGGCCTGGATCCTGAAGAGAAAGCGGCGCTGAGCGCAAGACTTCCCCGAAGCACTGGCACAGGACGCAAGTCAAGCCGGGAGAAGACGAAAAAAAGCCCACCGTGTATCCACGGTGGGCTTTTGTGCAAGCCGGCCGAGGCCGGCGAGCCTGAGTTCCGCCTGATCAGAAAGCGTGACGCACGCCCACGTAGAACTGGGAAGCGTCTTGGCCCACGCCGTTGTTCGGCGTGCCGTTGAGAGCGCCCTGGGTATAGAGAACATACCCAGCATTCGCCTTGTTGTCCAGCTTGGCGTAGCTCACACCCACGGTGGTGCGCTTGGACAGGGCGTGCTCGTAGCCGAAGGACACGAGCGTGGCACCGGTGTTGGCGTTGGTGGTGGTGCCCGTCTTGGTGTTGCCTGCCTTGCTGTAGGTGAACAGCACGGTGCCAGCGCCCATCGGCACGGTCACAGGGATGGACGTCACCGTACGCTCGGTGTCGGTGAACGCAGCCACGTTGGCGGCAGCGGCACGCGAAGCGGACTTGTCCCAGGTCAGGCCCAGCGTGGCAACACCCAGGTTGTAGTTCACCGCCATGGTGGTGGCCTTCTGGCCGGTGCGGGCAGCGGTAGCAGTCTGGTCTTCACCCTTGGCTTGCCACACCGACACGCCGGCGGTCAGAGGACCCTTGGCGTAGTCGGCACGCACGTTGGTGGCGTTGCCACCGCTGGTCTTGCCGACCGCGCCTTCAGAGCCGGCGAAGTTGGTGCTGTAGGTGCCTTGGAAGGTCAGGCCGCTGAAGTTGGGCGACGTGTACCGCGTCACGTTCACAGAGCGGCTGGCGTTGGCGATGACCGCATTACCAGAACTGCCATTGACATAGGCGAGCAGGCCGCAGCTAGAAGCTTGCAGCGCGGTGGCACGGGTGCCGTGGGTGTCGCTGCCCAGGCAGTAGTGCGTGTCCAGCTTGCCGATCTGGAGGTTACCGAAACTGCCGGCCAGACCGATGAAGGTGTTGCCGCCAGCCAGCGGGCTGGCCGTCGGCTGACCGCCGTTGTCGTCGATACGGAAACGGGTGTCGACTTGGAAGTTGGCGCGCAGACCGCCGCCCAGGTCTTCGCTGCCGCTCAGGATGAAGCGCGAAGAGCCGTCAGCCAAACCGGCGGCACTGCCGTTACCGGTCGCAGCGCCGGAGTACTTCGTTTGCGCCAAACCGGCCTTCACGTTGCCCGACAGGGTGACGGTGGATTGCGCGAAAGCGGTCGTGGCGGCCATCGCGGCCAGAGCAATCAGGGTCTTCTTCATGTGAACAATCTCCTAGGTTGAAAACATCCCGACGCCCGCCGAAGCCGAACCCTGGTGGGCACAACCTCTTCTCTGTGGCGCTGCATCAAGAAGCAGGACGCATTCCACCAGAGCAGGGCAAAGCTTGCCAAGCCCCCATTGCAAAAACGCCACAGGCTGTGGTGCAGGCGCAACGAAGGCAGGGGGCAGCCCTTATGCTCGGCGGCATGTTGTCTTTCACCGACCGTGTGTTGTCCAGCGTGGACCACGCCTTGAGAACCGTCTTCGCTGCGTCCCAGGCCTCGCGCCCCATGCCGCAGGGCCCCAGCCCGAAAAGCCCTGCTGCTGTCGGGGTGCGTGCTGGCGCTGAAAGCGTTGAAGGTCACCCTGCACTGTCCGACGCTGACCGCGGCCTGTCCGCCGGCCTGATGCGCGTGAACCACGTGGGCGAGGTCTGCGCGCAGGCGCTGTACCAGGCCCAGGCGCTGACGGCCCGCAGCCCGCAGATGCGGCAGCAGATGCTGGCCGCGGCGCGGGAGGAGACTGACCACCTGGCCTGGACGCAGCAGCGCCTGAAGGAACTGAACGACCGGCCCAGCCTGCTGAACCCGCTGTGGTACGCCGGCGCCTTCACCATCGGGCTGGTGGCCGGGCGGCTGGGTGACGCCGCCAGCCTGGGCTTTGTGGTGGAAACGGAACGTCAGGTGGAAGCCCACCTGGCCCGCCACCTGGACCGCCTGCCTGCAGCGGACACGGCTTCACGCGCCATCGTCGTGCAGATGAAGGCGGATGAAGCGCGCCATGCGGAGGATGCCCTGGCCGCCGGCGCCGCCCCCATGCCGGAACCCGTGAAATGGCTGATGAAGGCCAGCGCCCGGGTGATGACCACGGTGGCGCACCGGGTGTGAGGGCTTGATGCGAGGCTTCATCAAGTAAGGTGAGGAACAGCCATGCGAACGACCGTGACGATCGATGACACGCTGTATGAGCGTGCCCTGGAGGTGGCCGATCCCGCCATGGACAAGGCCGATCTTTTTCGAGAGGCGGTCAAGACCTTCGTGCGGGTGCAGGCGGCCAAGCGCCTGGCCGCCTTGGGCGGCGGTGACGGGCCTGATATGAAGGGAATTCATCGGCGCCAAGAAGACAAGTTCGCTTCCGACGCAGTTCCTTGAGTGTTGTCCTCGTAGCCACGCCAGTCTGGCTGGATCACTTCCGGCAGCAGGATGACGGGTAGATGCACCAGTTGGACGAGGACCGTGTGTTGACGCATCCCCTCATCAAAAGTCATCACCCCCCGATCACATCCGCCTCATCCCTGTCTCACCCCTCCACCACCTCAAAACTCGTGGTCACGGCAGCGGTCTTGGCCAGCATGATGGTGGCGGAACAGTACTTCTCGTGGGAAAGCGCCACGGCGCGCTCCACGGCGGTGGCGGGCACGCCCTTGCCGCTGACCACGAAGTGCAGGTGGATCTTGGTGAAGACCTTGGGGTCGGCGTCCGCGCGTTCGGCCTGGAGCTTGACCTGGCAGCCAGTGACGGCGTGGCGCCCGCGCTTGAGGATCAGCACCACGTCATAGGCGGTGCAGCCGCCGGCACCGGCCAGCAGGGTCTCCATGGGCCGGGGGGCCAGGTTGCGGCCGCCGCCATCGGGGGCGCCGTCCATGTTGATCAGGTGGCCGCTGCCGGTTTCGGCCGCAAAGCCCATGCCGGTGGACGGCATCCAGTGGATGGTGCATTCCATGTTGCATTCCGGTGCGCGAACTCCAGCGGCACCCCATAAGTGAACGAGTCGGGCATTGTGCAGGCGGGCACGATTTCTGCATATTCCCTCGCGGAACTGACCTTTCGCAGGAGCTGAATGCGCTGTTGAAGCACTCTTGCTGCGCTGCAACAATCCAGTGCTAGACTCATTTCACGTTGCAACGCAGGGATTCGGCAGGGGTTCGGGATTGGACGCCCGCAGCCCGCAAGAGTGAACACGCTGCACACCGGTTGTCTCCTCCACCTCCTCCAATGGTGGATTGACCCGGAGCCTTCACGGGCTCCGGGTCTTTTTTTGCCTGGACGCTTTCAAGTCCAGAGCGCGTCGGTGGCCCGGTTCGGGCACGACAGTGGCGCTTCTATGATGCCGTGATGCCGAATTCCAAGCCTTCCTCTTCCAGCAACGGCCACCAGGGCGCCACGTTTCAGGCAGCCCCTGCGGCCCCGACCAAGGCCGCGCAGCGGTCTGCCGAGGACTATCTCAAGCGCATCCTGACCGCGAAGGTCTACGACGTGGCCATCGAGTCGGCGCTGGAGCCTGCGCGCCACCTGTCGCGCCGCCTGGGCAACCAGGTGCTGCTCAAGCGCGAGGACCAGCAGCCGGTGTTCAGCTTCAAGCTGCGCGGGGCCTACAACAAGATGGCGCACCTGACGCCCGAGCAGCGTGCACGCGGCGTCATCTGCGCCTCGGCCGGCAACCATGCCCAGGGCGTGGCGCTGTCGGCGCGCAAGATGGGCTGCAAGGCCACCATCGTGATGCCTGTGACGACGCCGCGCGTGAAGATCGACGCGGTGCAGGCGCTGGGCGGCGAGGTGGTGCTGCACGGCGACAGCTATTCCGACGCCTACCAGCGGGCGCTGGAGTTGCAGCAGTCCCAGGGCCTGACCTTCGTCCACCCTTTCGACGACCCGGACGTGATCGCGGGCCAGGGCACGGTGGGGATGGAGATCCTGCGCCAGCACCAGGGGCCGCTGGACGCGGTGTTCGTGGCTATTGGCGGCGGCGGGTTGATCTCCGGCGTGGCGGCCTACATCAAGGCCGTGCGGCCGGAGGTGAAGGTCATCGGCGTGCAGACCGTGGACTCCGACGCCATGATGCAGTCGGTGCGCAAGGGCCGGCGCGTGCAACTGGCCGACGTGGGGCTGTTCTCCGACGGCACCGCGGTGAAGCTGGTGGGCGAGGAAACCTTCCGCCTCACACGCGCCCTGGTGGACGACTTCGTGCGCGTGGACACCGACGAGGTCTGCGCCGCCATCAAGGACGTCTTTCAGGACACGCGCAGCATCCTGGAGCCGGCCGGCGCGCTGGGGGTGGCCGGCCTCAAGCAGTATGTGCAGACGCACAAGTGCAAGGGCCAGGCTTTCGTGGCCATCGCCTGCGGCGCCAACATGAACTTCGACCGCCTGCGCTTCGTGGCCGAGCGCGCGGAGTTCGGCGAACAGCGCGAGGCACTGTTTGCCGTGACCATCCCCGAGGAGCGCGGCTCGTTCCGCCGCTTCATCGACCTCATCGGCACCTCCGCCGGGGCGGCCAGCCCGCGCCAGGTGACGGAGTTCAACTACCGCATTTCTGACGAACGGGTGGCCCACGTCTTCGTCGGCCTGACGCTGAACAAGCGCGAGGAGGGCCCCAAGATCGCCCGGCTGTTCGAGCGCCACGGCTTTGCCACGGTGGACCTGACCGACGACGAGATGGCCAAGGAGCACATGCGCCACCTGGTGGGCGGGCGCAGCGAGCTGGCACGCGACGAGCGGCTGTTCCGCTTCACCTTCCCCGAGCGGCCTGGCGCGCTCAAGCGTTTTCTGTCGTCCATGCACCCGAACTGGAACATCAGCCTGTTCCATTACCGCCACCAGGGCGCGGACTATGGCCGCATCCTGGTGGGGTTGCAGGTGCCGGCTGGCGACGCGGCGGCCTTCGACGACTTCCTGCAGACCCTGGCTTACCCCTACGTGGAAGAGACGGCCAACCCGGTGTACCGGCTGTTCCTGCGCTGAACCCCGGGCCTCCGGCCCGGCACCAGGCGGACGCTCAGGACCGCACCCAGTCCATCTCCACGCGCTGCTGCAGGCTGCGGGCCACGCGCAGGGCGTCGCGCAGCAGGCCGCGGTCCAGGTCGTTGAGGAGGTCCAGGCCCACCTGGTTGGGGTTGCCGGGCTCGGTCTGCGCGGCACCGTCCTCGGGCGCGCCCTGGGCACGCAGGCGCAGCGCCTGCAGCACCTCGAAGGCCGCAGCCCAGCCCTCGCGCTCGGCCACCGGCACCCCCATGGCCTCGCCCGCACCCCGCAGCCGCTCGCGCGTGCCCACGGCGGCCAGCCCGTGGGCCAGGGCCAGGCAGCGCGCCGCATCCACGAAGACGGCCGTGCCGTGCAACTTCAAGTCGATGACGGGCCGCCCGCCGTGCTGCACCGTGTCCAGCCCGCCGTGCCAGTTCAGCGCCGGGCGGAAGTTCAGGGAGTTGGCCGCCAGCAGCCGCAGAAAGCGCGGGTGCCGGGGCGCCTGCTCGCAGATCAGCGCGCGCAGCGGCACCGTCAGCCCGGCCTGGCCGGCGATGGGCCGCAGGTCAAAGAAGATGCCGGCCTTGAGCAGGTCCTGCGGCTGGCCGTGCGCCATCCAGCCGCTGAAGGCCGCTGCCCATTCCGAAACGGTCTGCGTGCAGGCGGGCTCGCCCGCCATGATGCCGCCCTTGCACAGCGGAAAGCCGCAGGCGTCCAGCACCTGGTTGGCGTGGCGGGCCATGACGAGCCAGCGTTCGCGTTCGGCCGGGCCGACCTCGTCATCCAGCACCAGGCCGTTGTCCTGGTCGGTGGCGATGGTCTGCTCGCCGCGCCCCTCGGAGCCAAAGGCTACCCAGCAGGCGCGGGCCAGGTCCAACCCGTGCTGCGCCGCCAGCAAGACCAGCACGCGTTCCACCAGGGCGTCGTTGAGCTGGCTGACCAGGTCGGTCAGCGTGCGGGCGGCCAGCCCTTCAGCCAGCAACTGCCGCGCCAGGGCCGGAATCTGCGGGGCCAGCGCCTGCAGCGTGGCCAGGTCCGGCGCGCTGCGCAGCGCGCCGCCGAGTTCGCGCAGGGATCGCCGTTGCAGGGCGAACAGGTCGCGCTCGGACACCAGGCTGACCACGCGGCCGCCCTGGGTCAGGGGCACGTGGCGGATGCCGTGGCGCGACATCAGCGCGGCAGCCTGCTGCAGCGGCTGTTCAATGTCCAGGGTGTGCACCGGTGCACTCATCACCGCGCGCAGCGGCGTACGTCGGGCGTCCAGCGGCGGCTCGGCCAGCGCCACGCGGGGCAAGAGATCGTGCCGGGTGAGGATGCCCAGCGCCACGCCCTGCGCGTCCAGGGCCAGCACGGACCCCACGCGATGCGCGTTCATCAGGCTCAGGGCCTCGTGCAGGGTGGCGTCGGGCGAGACGGCCACGGGCGGGCGGCGCGGCAGCGTGGACAAGGGCTGCTCAAAGCACTGTTGCGCCAGCGCATGCGCCCTCAGGGCTGCCGCCGGGTCATCCTGGTGGGCAGGTGTTGCCCCAGACTGAGGTTCCATGGCAGGCGCCGCCCGTCAGCGGTTGATCGGACTGGGGCGGCGCAAGGCCTCGGACGGAGGGGGGACCTCGGCCACAGGTACAGCGCCGGGTACAGCACCAATGGCAGCACCCGTTGACAAGGCTGCAGGCGCAGGCCCCGCCCCACCCGGCCGGCCCGTGGCCGCCGGGGCAAGCGGGGACAGTTGCAGCGTCACCACAGGCGCCCCTCCGCGCGGGCCGATCTCCACGCCACGCGCGCTGACCTTCTGCAGCACGCTGGAGTCATCCACCGCGCTGCCCACGCGGAAGGTGCGCGGCGGCTTGCCGTCCACGGCCAGCGTGGCCCAGCCCCCAGGGCCCGGACTGCCCGCAGGGCCCCCACTGCCCGCGGCGATGACGCCCAGCAACTGGAATCGGCTCTGCTGCGCCACGGCCAGGGGCGCCTGGGATTCGGCGGAGGGCGAGGCCGGGTCCGGCCCCAGCAGCCGGCCCAGGTCCGAGCGCACCACGGTGGCCACGGGGGCCGGCTGGGCATGGGGCGGCGCTTCGGGCGCGCTTCCGGACAAATGCAAGCCCCAGAAGACCGCGGCACCGGCCACTGCAGCCCAGATGAGGAAAGCCGATGTTTTCGCCAGCATCGGGGAATTATGATGGACCGACCCCATTCAGAGCCCTACAAAGCGCCATGATGACCCCCTGTTTCCCGCGCCTGCATGGCCCCGGCTTGACCCGACGCAAAGGCGCCGAGGCCGCTGAAGCCGCTGAAGCCACCCGGCCCGGCGCCAGGCGCAGCGTGGCCGGCTTCACCCTGATCGAGATCATGGTGGTGCTGGTCATCATCGGCGTGCTGGCCGCGCTGATCGCCCCGAACGTGCTCAACCGGGCAGCCGATGCCCGGGTGACGGCGGCGAAAACGGACGTCAACAACCTCATGCAGGCGCTGAAGCTGTACAAGTTGGACAACCAGCGCTATCCCACGGCCGAGCAAGGCCTGGAGGCCTTGGTGCGCAAGCCTTCCGCCGGGCCGAACGCGCCCAACTGGAAGCCCTACCTGGACAAGCTGCCGCCCGACCCCTGGGGCCGTGCCTACCAGTACCTGAACCCGGGGCTCAAGGGCGAGATCGACGTCTTCAGCTTCGGTGCCGACGGGCAACCCGGCGGTGAGGGCCCCGATGCCGACATCGGCTCCTGGCAATAGGGGCGGCGCAGCGAGCTTCGCAACCGGTGCCTGGGTCGGATCGCCCAGCACAGGCCGCCCTGCCAGCAGAACCTTCGGTGGGGAAGGCCGGCAGGATAGGGGGCGGGGCTTCACCCTGATCGAGTTGCTCATCGTCGTGGCCATCGTGGCCCTGGCCTCGACCCTGGCCACCCTGGCCCTGCGCGACCCCGACGCCTCAGCGCTGGAGCGCGAGGCCGACCGCCTGTCCGCCCTGCTGGAGGCGGCGCGGGCCGAGTCCCGCGCGTCGGGCTTGGCCGTTCGGTGGGTGCCGGCACCCGCCTCGCAGGCGGGTGAACAGGCGGGTGAGGAGAGCGCGCCGCACTTCCGCTTCGTGGGGCTGCCCGTTGCCCTGAACCTGCCGCAGCGCTGGCTGACGCCGCAGGTGCAGGCCGAGGTGGTGGGGGCCCGCAGCCTGCTGCTGGGGCCCGAACCCCTGATCGGCGCCCAGCGCGTGAGCTTGCGCCTGGGCGACCGGCGCCTGACGCTGGCCACCGACGGCCTGGGGCCGTTCGAGCCGCAGCCCGCAGACACCCTCCTGGCCGCACCTGCCGGCCAGCAGGCCGCGACGGCTTCCCGCCCATGACCTGCCCTTGATGGATGACTGGGTACCCCATGCATCCGAACGCACCGCCCCCCCGCCGCACACACGCCCCACGCGGCCCACACGCCCCACGCCGCCCACGCGGCCAGGGGGGCCCGCTTCACGGGCAGAACTCGCCGGGTTTCACCCTGGTGGAAGTGCTGGTGGCGCTGGCCATCGTGGCTGTGGCCCTGGCCGCGGGGATGCGGGCAGCCGCCGGCGTGGTGGAGGGCGCCCGGCGGCTGGCCGACGTCACCGCGGCGCAGTGGTGCGCCGACAACCAGTTGACGGCGCTGAAGCTCAGCCGCCAGTTCCCGGGCGTGGGCGACGCCGATTTCAGCTGCGAGCAACTCGGCCGCGAGTACCGGGGGACGCTGCGCACCCGCCCCACGCCCAACCCCAACTTCCGCCGGGTGGACGCCGTCGTGCGCAACGCCGACGGCCAAGCCCTGCTGACGGTCACCACCGTGGCTTCCCGGCTGTGAAGAAGCCATCCGCCATGGCCGAGAGACCAGCGCTCAGCCGCAGGGAGCAGGCCCGCGGATTTACGCTGGTGGAAGTGCTGGTGGCCCTGGCCGTGATGGCCGTGATCGCGGGTATGGCCTGGCAGGGCCTGGACGCCATGGTGCGCTCGCGCGAGGCGGCCCAGGCGTCTTCGCAGGCCACGCTGCGCACCAGCATCGCGCTGGCGCAGTGGGAGCGGGATCTGTGGGCGGTGCTGCCCACGGGCGCCGTGCCAGCCCTGCGCGTTGACGGTGCACAGATGCGCCTGACGCGCGAGGCCGCCGAGGGCGGGGTGCAGGTGGTGGTGTGGAGTCGGCGCGAAGGCGCCTGGTGGCGCTGGGCCAGCCCGGCGGTGACGCGTACGGGCGAACTGCAGGACCTGTGGCTGCGCAGCCAGCAACTGCTGGGGCAGGAGGCGGGCACCGTGAAGCTGCTGGAAGGTCTGGACGGGTTGCAGCTGTACTTCCACCGCGACAACGCCTGGACCAACGCGCAGTCCACCGGAGACCGCAACACACAGACCCCCGAGCCACCGGGCCAGGGCACCCCCCCCGGGGCCCTGCCTGCGGCCCTGGACGAGCGCCTGCCGAGTGCGGTGCGCCTGGTGCTGAGCCTGCCTGCAGGCCCGCTCACCCGCGACCTGCTGATGCCACCGCAGCCATGAGCCCGTCGCGTTTCCCTGCCTGGCAACACCGGCCGCCGTCAGCCCAGCGCGGGGCCGCGCTGCTGTTGGCCATGACCCTGCTGGCCCTAGTGGCCTCGCTGGCCGCGGGCATGGTTTGGCAGCAATGGCGCGCGGTGCAGGTGGAGTCGGCCGAGCGTTCGCGTGGGCAGTCCACCTGGATCCTGGCCGGTGCGCTGGACTGGACACGGCTGATCCTGCGCGAGGACGTCCGTTCGGGCGCCGTGGACCACGCGGGCGAGCCTTGGGCGACGCCGCTGGCCGAGGCCCGGCTGTCCAGCTTCCTGGCGGCCGACCGCGAGGCCTCCGCCGACAGCGAGG
This sequence comes from Burkholderiales bacterium, assembly GCA_947464185.1. GTDB lineage: Bacteria > Pseudomonadota > Gammaproteobacteria > Burkholderiales > Burkholderiaceae_C > Rubrivivax. Next base: position 50,243 of record CANHVY010000001.1, on the reverse strand, counting down.
TCGAGGCCTTCCTGTCGGGTTCGATCACGGATGCGCAGGCACGCTACAACCTGCGCAACCTGTTCACGGACGAGGGCCAGGCCGTGGCCGTCGAACGCGACACCCTGGGCCGCCTGTGCGCTGCGGCCGGGCTGAACCCCAAGGACACCGAGCGCATCATCACCGGGCTGGCCAGCGCCTGGCGGGCGCGTTCGGCCATACCAGCTGCGGGCGGGGCGGCTGCGGGCGGGGCCTCGACGCTCGGCACGGGGGCGGGTGCGGGTGCATCCACCCAGGACGAAGACACCCGCGTGCTGCCCGTGCAGCGCTTCGAGCACCTGGCCTGGCTGGGGCTGGAGCCCGCCGTGCTGCAGGCCCTGCGGCCCCTGGTGGACGTGCTGCCCACCCGCACGCCCGTGAACCTGAACACGGCCGGCCGCGAGGTGCTGGCCGCCGTGCTGGCGGTGGATGCCGGCACCGCCGAGCGCCTGGTGCAGGCCCGGCAACAGCAGGCCTTCGAACGGCTGGAACAGGTGCGCGCGCTGCTGCCGCCCGGCAGCCCGCTGGAGAGCAGCCGGGTGTCGGTGGGCAGCCAGTACTTCGAGGTTCGCGGCCGGCTGCGCCTGGAAGACCGGGTGCTGGAGGAAGCCTCGCTGGTGCGCCGCCGTGGGACGGCGGAGGTGCTGGCGGTGCACCGACTGCGCCGCAACCTGCAGGCCACGACCGAGTGACGACCGCTGACGGCGACTGACGGCGACTGACGGCGACTGACAGCGACTGACGTCGACTGACGCAGCACGACGGCCAAGGTTGCGGATGCCCGGCATGGGCTGCGTGGGCCGGCGTACAGTCCGGGCGCCAGGAGATCGTCGCCCCGTCGCAGGTGAGCGCCTGCAAGTCTCTTGACGCACTGCACGCCACTGTCATGTCCGTCCTCGTCGTCCTCATGCCCATGCCCATGCCCGCGCGCGCCGCCGACAGCGACGTGCCAGGGGTGGGCGCGGCAGCGCCCGGCCGGCGCGACGCACCGTGGCGGTGGGCCCTGTCGGAAGACGGCCGCCTGCTGACCAGCCAGGGCGAGGACCCTCCCGCCCTGTGGCCCCGGGCCGACACGCTGGTGGCCCTGGTGCCGCCTCAGGCCTTGTCCTGGGCAAGCCTGGACCTGCCGAAGGTGCCCGCCGGGCGCATGCGGGCCGCGCTGTCTGGCGCGCTCGAAGAGGGGCTGCTCGAGGAGCCCGAACACCTGCACTTCGCCCTGCCGCCGCAGGCCAAGCCGGGCCGGCGCTGCACCGTCGCCCTGTTGGCCAAGGCGCCACTGACGGCCGCGCTTCAGGCCGCCCAAGCCGCCGGCCGGGACATCGACCGGGTGGTGCCTCTGTTCGAGCCAGGACCGGCGCCCCGTGCCCACTTCCAGCAGGCGGCCCATGATGGGCCGGCCGCGGCCCAACTGGTGTGGGCCAACGAGGGCGGCGTGGCTGCCATGCCGCTGGAGGGCGACGGCGCTCGGGAACGGCTCCAGTCCGCGTTGACCCAGCAGGACCAGGACCCGCAGGTGGGCCCGGCCCTCACCTGGACCTGCACGCCGGCCGCCGCCGCCCGGGCCGAGGCCTGGGCGGGACGGCCGGTGCCGGTCGTGCCCGAGTGGCAACCGGGGCTGGAGGCCGCCGGCAGCGCGTGGGAGCTGCGCCAGTTCGATCTGGCCCCTGGGCACCGAGGCCTGCGCCTGGGGCGGGAAGCATGGCGCCAATTCTGGTCCGCCCCCTGGCGGCCGCTGCGCCTGGGCCTGGCCGCGGCGGTGGTGGTGAACGTGCTGGGCTTGCACGCCTGGGCTTGGCAGCAGCAGCAAGCCGTGCGCGCCGCCCAGCAGGCACAGGTGAAGCTTCTGCAGTCCACCCACCCGCAGATCCGGGTGGTGCTGGACGCGCCGCTGCAGATGCAGCGTGAACTGGACCGGCTGCGACAGGCCGCCGGACAGACGGGTGACGCCGACCTGGAAGCCGCACTGGCCGCCGCGGCTGCGGCTTGGCCGAATGGCTTGGCACCACCGCAAGCCCTGCGCTACGAGCGCGGCCGCCTGACCTTGTCGACGGCCGGCCTGGACGGGGCCCAGGTGTCATCCATGAACGAACGATTGCAGCCCCTGGGCTGGTCCGCGGAGGCTGCAGGCGGAGCCCTCACGCTGACGCGTCGCAACCTTTCTGCCGGGCGGAGTGCCGCGCCATGAAGCCTGCAAGGTCCGGCACCTCCACTCTTGCTGCAGTCTCCGCCCTTGCCGCATGGCGCACTGCGCTGGCAGAGCGCTGGCAAGCGCTGGCCCCGCGGGAGCGCGGAGCCCTGACGCTGGCAGCCTGGGTGGTGGGCGCCGCGGCACTGTGGTGGTGGGGCCTCCAGCAGCCGCTGGCCCAGGGACGCCTGGCCCAGCAGCGCCTGACCAGCCTGCTGGAGCAGCAAGGGGTGATGCAGCGGCAGGCGGCCGAAGCACAGACCCTGAAGTCCATCGCCGCCCAACCTGCCGGGCAGGCAGAGCAGGCCTTGCAGGCCGCCACAGCCCGGTTGGCCCCGCGAGGACGGCTGCAGTTCCAGGGCGACCGTGCCGTGCTGACGGTAGAGGGCGCCAGCGGCACCGAATTGCAGGCCTGGTGGGCCGAAGCCCGCGCAGGTGCCCGGGCACGGGTGGTGGAGATGCAACTGACGCGCCAGGAACGCGGGCTGTCGGGCACCCTGGTCGTCGCTTTGGGCGCTTTGGGCGCTTCGGGCGCTTCGGGCGCTTCGGGCGCTTCGGGCGCTTCGGGCGCTTCGGGCGCTTCGGGCGCTTCGGGGGCCGCGCCGTGACAGCCGCCACGCGCTGGGCCCTCGCCGGCGCGCTGCTGGGCGCGTTGGCCGCGGCCGTGGTCTTCGCCCCGGCGCGCTGGGTGGCCTGGGCGCTGCTGCAGGCCAGCCAGGGGCGCGTCGTGCTGGGCCACGCGCAGGGCACGGTCTGGTCAGGTCATGCGCGGGTCACCCTCACGGGCGGACCAGGCAGCCGGGATGCCCTGACCCTGCCAGGGCAGTTGAGCTGGAAACTGGACGGGTCAGGCGGCTGGGGCGGGCTGGCCGCTCGTCTGACCCTGCGCCACCAGGATCTGATGCCGGCTCCGCTGGTGCTGCGACTGCAACCGGGCCTCGGCCCCTGGAGCCTGTCGCTGGCGGAGGGTAAGACCTTGGACACGACGCCGGGCAGGCCAGAGGGGCCTTCCGGCGCGAGTTCCGGGGCGAGTTCCGGGCCTCCTGCCGGGGCGGCTCCTCGGGCAGCTTCCGGGTCGACGTCTGGCGCCACCGTGCTGTGGCCCGCGGCCTGGCTCAGCGCCCTGGGCACGCCCTGGAACACCCTTCAGCCCTCAGGTCTGCTGCGCCTGTCCAGCCCCGGCTTCACGCTGCAGATGGCCCCTGGCGGGTTGCGGCTGCAGGGCTCGGTGGTGCTGGAGGCCACCGACATCGCATCGCGCCTGTCCACGCTGCCGCGCCTGGGCAGCTACCGGGTGGTGGTGGCCGGCACTGGCGCCGGCAGCGAGGCGGCCACGGTGCAGCTGAACACCCTCGACGGCGCACTGCTGCTCAGCGGCTCCGGGCAGTGGACAGGGGCGCGCCTGCGGCTGCGCGGCGAAGCCCGCGCCGCGCCCGGCCAGGAGGCCGCGCTGCAGAATCTGTTGAACCTCATCGGCACGCGCGACGGAGCGCGGTCGATTCTTTCGATCGGATGAGCATGAACCCGTCCCGGCTTTCCCTGAGCACACTGGCCGCCGCACTCTGGGTGGGCACGGGCAGCGGGGTGCTGACCCCCACTGCGTTGCGCGCCCAGCCGGCGGGCACCGCAGCGGCCGCCGCCCCTGCCGCCCCCCAGCCCGACACGCGCGCCATGCGCTCGCGCACCAAGGTCACCGTCAACTTCGTCAATGCGGATGTGGAGGCCGTGACGCGGGCCTTCGGGGCCATGATCGAGCGCCAGATCGCCGTGGACCCGCGTGTGAAGGGCAACATCACCGTCTACAGCGAGCAGCCGCAAACCATCCGCGAGGCCTATGCCAGCTACCTGGCGGCATTGCGGGGGCTGGGCTTTGCGATGGTGGAGAGCGCGGGCCTGCTGAAGGTGGTGCCCGAGGCCGACGCCAAGCTGCAGGCCGGCACCGTGGTGGTGGGCGAAGCCACGGCAAGAGCCGACCAGGTGCTGACGCAGATCTTCAGCCTGCGCTACGAGAACGCGAACAACCTGGTCACGGTGCTGCGACCGCTGATCACGGCCAACAACACCATCAACGTCAGCCCGGGCAGCAATACGGTGGTCATCACCGACTACGCCGACAACCTGCAGCGCCTGGGCAAGATCATCGCGGCGCTGGACCAGCCCGCCCAGACCGACATCGAGATCGTGCCGCTGAAGCACGCGGTGGCGGCCGATCTGGCCCAGCTGGTGCAGCGCCTGTCCGAAGCCTCGGTGGCCGGCGCGCAGGCGCCGACCCCGGGCGCCGCCGGGGGCGCTGGCGCAGGCGTCACGGTGGCCGCGGATTCCCGCAGCAACTCGCTGATCGTGCGCGCACCCAACCGTGCACGGCTGGCTGCTGCCTTGTCCATCATCGACAAGCTCGACCGGCCCGCCCAGGGCGCGGGGCCGCAAGGCAACTTCTGGGTGGTTCATCTGCGCAACGCCGATGCCACGCGCCTGGCCACCGTGCTGCGCGCTGCCTTTGCCAGCGCCGGCGGCGCAACGGGGGGCTCGGGTCCGAGCCTGGGCATCACCGGCGGCGCTGCGCCCGGCAGCACGCCTGCCACGCCCGGTCTTGGGGCTCCAGGGGCCGCCGCCACCGCGCCCATCACGGCGGCCGCCCAGCCCACCACGGGCGGCTTCGTGCAGGCCGACCCGGCCACCAACTCTCTGATCATCACCGCGCCCGAGCCGCTGTACCGTCAGGTGCGGGCCATGATCGACCAGCTCGACACGCGCCGCGCGCAGGTCTATATCGAGAGCATGATCGTGGAGGTGTCGGGCGACAACGCCGCCGACTTCGGCTTCCAGTGGCAGGGCCTGATCGGCAGCCGGGGCGACAGCAACCTGATCGGCGTGGGCACCAACTTCGGCCCCAACGGCAACCTCATCGGGCTGAACACCGGCGCGGCCGCCGGAAAGATCAACCTGGGTGAAGGGTTGAACATCGGCCTCATCCGCAACTACGGCGGCACTTATGCGCTGTCGGCCATTGCCCGCGCGCTGCAGAGCCAGACCAGCACCAACATCATCTCCACCCCCAACCTGATCACGCTGGACAACGAGGAGGCGAAGTTCGTGGTGGGCAGCAACGTGCCCTTCGTGACCGGTCAGTTCACCAGCACCGGCACCTCGGTGGCCAATCCCTTCCAGACCATCGAGCGCAAGGACGTGGGCATCACGCTTCGCATCAAGCCGCAGATCGGTGAGGGCGGCACCGTGCGCATGACGATCTTCCAGGAGTCCTCCAGCGTCAGCGACAAGGTGGCCCCGGGCACCACCAATGCCGGGCCCTCCACCAACAAGCGGCAAATCGAGACCAATGTGGTGGTGGACGACGGCGGCATCATCGTGCTGGGCGGGCTGATCGAGGACCGCTTCATCGAGAACAAGTCCAAGGTGCCGCTGCTGGGCGACCTCCCCGGCATCGGCACCCTGTTCCGCAGCGAGAGCCGCACCAAGAACCGCACCAACCTGATGGTGTTCCTGCGACCGGTGGTGCTGCGTGATGCCCCGGCGGGCGACCGACTCAGCCTGGACCGCTACGAACAGATCCGCGCGCAGCAGATGGACAGCCAACCCGTGCCCCGCCCCATGCTGCCCCTGCAGGACAGCCCCGTGCTGCCGCCTTTGCAGGCGCCCGGGCCCGCCGCCGCCCCGGCGCCAGGCGCAACGCCGCCCGCCAAGCCCTGAGCGCCACGGCATGCGACACCCCCTGCCCTACGCCTTTGCCAAGGCGCACCAGGTCCTGCTGCAGGACGATGGCCGCCAGCGCGTGCTGTGGACGACGCCGGCCACCCCGGTGTCCACCCTGTCGGAAGTGCTGCGCGTGCATGCGGTGGACCTGTGGCAGCGCGAGGCAGCACCCCAGTTGCAGGCGCGCATCGCCGCGGCCTACGCAGGGGGCGAAAGCAGCGCCGCGGCGGTGGTGGGCGAGGTCGAAAGCGCGGTGGACCTGTCACGGCTGATGCAGGAACTGCCGGCGGTGGAAGACCTGCTGGAAGCGGCCGACGATGCGCCCATCATCCGCATGCTCAACGCCCTGCTGACGCAAGGCGTGCGCGACGGCGCCAGCGACATCCACATCGAGCCCTACGAGCGCAGCAGCGCCGTGCGATTCCGCGTGGACGGCACGCTCCGCGAGGTGGTGCAGCCCAACAAGGCGCTGCACGCCGCGCTGATCTCGCGCCTGAAGATCATGGCCGAGCTCGACATCTCGGAAAAGCGCCTGCCGCAGGACGGGCGCATCTCGCTGCGCCTGGGCACGCGGGCCATCGATGTGCGCGTCTCCACGCTGCCCGGGGCACACGGCGAGCGAGCAGTGCTGCGCCTGCTCGACAAGACCGAGACGCGCTTCAGCCTGGAGGCCCTGGGCATGAGCGGCGAGGTGCTGCAGGGCTTCGACCGGTTGATCCGCCAGCCGCACGGCATCGTGCTGGTCACCGGGCCCACGGGCTCGGGCAAATCCACCACGCTGTACGCCTCGCTCGCGCGCATGGACACGGCCACCACCAACGTGCTGACGGTGGAAGACCCGATCGAGTACGAGCTGCCCGGCATCGGCCAGACCCAGGTCAACGCCAAGATCGACCTGAGCTTCGCCAAGGCGCTGCGCGCCATCCTGCGCCAGGACCCGGACGTCATCATGATCGGCGAGATCCGCGACTACGAGACCGCGCAGATCGCCATCCAGGCCTCGCTCACCGGCCACCTGGTGCTGGCCACGCTGCACACCAACGACGCCCCCTCGGCCGTCACCCGCCTGATCGACATGGGCGTGGAGCCGTTCTTGCTGAGTTCCAGCCTGCTGGGCGTGCTGGCGCAGCGTCTGGTGCGCCAGCTGTGTACGGCCTGCCGGCGCCAGGACGCCCAAGGGCTGTGGCACGCCGTGGGCTGCCCGGCCTGCGGCCACACTGGCTACAAAGGCCGCACGGGTGTGTACGAGCTGATGACCGCGGACGAGGCGGTGCGCGCCTTGATCCACAACCGGGCGGCCGAGAGCGAACTCACCACCGCGGCCTTGGCGGGCGGCCTGCGGCCCATGCGTGAGGACGGACAGCGGCTGGTGGCCGAAGGGGTGACGTCGGCCGAGGAAGTGGTGCGCGTGACGCGCGACTGAGCACCGCACCTCCTTGAACCTGCAACACCTTCTCCTGCACTGAACTCATGCCCGCCTTCCGCTTCGAGGCCGTGGACGCCGCCGGCAAGACGCACAGCGGCGTGCTGGAGGCGGACACCGCCCGCGCGGTGCGCAGCCAGCTGCGCACGCGCTCGCTGGTGCCGCTGGAAGTGCAGGCCGTGGACGGTGCGTCGCAGAGCCCGACAGCCTCCGCCTTCGGGCGCCGCGCGTTCCGCGGCACGGGCCTGACGGTGTGGACGCGGCAACTGGCCGGGCTGGTGGGCGCCGGACTGCCCCTGGAGCGGGCGCTGACCGCACTGGCAGATGACGCCGAAGACCCGCGACAGCGTGACCTGGTGGCCCAGTTGCGCAGCGAGGTCAATGCCGGCCACAGCTTCGCGCATGCGCTGTCCACCGCGCCAAGGGAATTCGACGACGTCTACCGCGCCGTGGTGGGCGCCGGCGAGCAGGGTGGCGCACTCGGGCAGGTGCTGGACAAGCTGGCCGACGACCTGGAGGAGCGCCAGGCCTTGAAGTCCAAGCTGATCGGGGCCTCGCTGTACCCGGCCATCGTCTCGGGCATCGCCTTGCTCATCGTCATCTTCCTGGTCACTTACGTGGTGCCGCAGGTGGCCAGCGTGTTCACGAGCTCCCGCCGAGCCTTGCCCCTGCTGACGGTGGCGATGCTGGCACTGAGCCAGTTCGCACGCGACTGGGGTTGGCTGGTGGCGCTGGGCGTGGCAGGCGGCATCACGGCCCTGCTGCTTCTGCGCCGCCAGGAGGGGGCGCGCCTGCGCCTGGACGCCGCCTGGCTGCGCCTGCCGCTGGTAGGCCGCCTGGCCCGGGGCTACAACGCCGCGCGTTTTGCCGGGACCCTGGCTATGCTGGCGGGCGCGGGCGTGCCCATCCTCAAGGCCCTGCAGGCCGCCGCCGAAACCCTGGGCAACCGCGCCATGCGCGCCGACGCGCTGGACGCGCTGGTGCAGGTGCGAGAAGGCGCACCGCTGGCCAGCGCGCTGGCGGCCAAGAAGCGCTTTCCGGGCCTGCTGGCCATGTTCGCGCGCCTGGGCGAGCAGACGGGCCAGTTGCCGCAGATGCTCTCGCGCGCGGCCGCGCAGCTCTCGGGGGAAGTGCAACGCCGCGCCATGGCGCTGGCCACCGTGCTGGAACCGCTGCTCATCGTGGCCATGGGCGCCGTGGTGATGCTGATCGTGCTGGCGGTGCTGCTGCCCATCATCCAGATGAACGCCTGGGTGAAGTGATGGCGGCCTCCCTGCAAGGCCAGCTCGTCGTCGCGATCTCTTCGCGCGCGCTGTTCGACTTCGAGGAAGAGAACCGGCTGTTCGAGGCGCAGGATGACCGGGCCTACATGCAACTGCAGTTGCAGCGCCTGGACCAGCCGGCGCGTCCGGGCGTGGCCTTCTCGCTCGTGCGCAAGCTGCTGGCCTTCAACGCCGACGCGCCGCGGGTGCAGGTGGTGATCCTGTCGCGCAACGATCCGGTCTCGGGCATGCGCGTGTTCCGCTCGGCCCAGCACTACGGCCTGCCCATCGAGCGCGGCGTGTTCACGCGCGGCCAGAGCCCCTGGCGCTACCTCAAGCCCCTGGACGCGAACCTCTTCCTGTCCATGAACGAGGCTGACGTGCGCAGCGCCCTGACCGCCGGCGTGCCGGCGGCACGCGTGTACCCGCACAGCGCGCACGCCTCCGATGCCCACCCGCAGGAGGTGCGCATCGCCTTCGACGGCGACGCCGTGCTGTTCTCGGACGAGGCCGAGCGCGTGTTCCGCCACGGTGGGCTGGACGCCTTCCAAAGCCACGAGCGCACGCACTCCGGCACACCGCTGGCCCCCGGGCCCTTCAAACCGTTGCTGGAAGCGCTTCACCGGTTGCAGCGCGCGGGCGCCACCCTGGTGGACGGCACATCAGGCGCGGCCGAAGCGCCGCCCTCCCCCACACCCACCCTCATGCGCATCCGCACCGCCCTGGTGACGGCGCGCAGCGCGCCCGCGCACGAGCGCGCCATCCGCACCCTGATGGATTGGCAGATCGAAGTGGACGAGGCCATGTTCCTGGGCGGGCTGGCCAAGGGCGAGTTCCTGCGCGAGTTCGAGCCGGACTTCTTCTTTGACGACCAGACCGGGCACGTGGACTCGGCCGCCGCGCACGTGCCGGCCGGGCATGTGGCGGCGGGCGTGGCCAACGACAGGGGCTGAGGCAAGCGCTGGCTTGTCCGGCCCTCGACGGCGAACAGCCGGTGGCACAGCCGGGCGGCGTGCTCGCCCATATCGCCGGCCTGACTCAGGATGTGTCGGGTCCGGCGCGGGAGTCTGAAACACGCCACGTCATGACGGGCTTGAGCCCAGGAGGGCGGATATCGCCTCGTCGACGACGACTTCGGCCCGCGCTTCATCGAGAAGAGGGGTGGCACTGAGCATGGCCCAGCCGTGACAGAAGGCGAGGATCTGATGCGCCACCTCTCGGGCACGCTGATCTCGATCAGTCGATTGCGGCAGCGCATTGCCAACCGCCGCAACGAGATGGGTCAGAGTGGCCAGAGCGCGCTCTCCGCTCTCGATGGGCGGCTGGAAGTCGCCGCTGTGCGCTCCCAGCATCAGGGCATAGTGATGAGGCCTTTCTGCGGCAATCCTCAGATATTCATGACACAGCCGACGAACGCGCTCGGCCGGTGGCAATGACGCGGGAACGGCCCGCTGAGCGGTGGCCAGCGCTTCGAAGCCCTCGTCGAAAAGGGCCTGCACCAGGCCATCCTTCCCGCCGTACCGGCTGTAAACCTGCATGGTTGTGCAGCCGGCCGCTTGGGCAACGCGACGGACCGAGAGCGCGGGCAGTCCCTCGGACTCGAAGATCTGCCGGGCGGCCGACAGCAGCGCACCTGCCACGTCGTCCGAAGGCGTGGTCGAGCGTTGACGCGACAGTGCCGACGTCTTCGAGATCCCTTGCGCGACTTTCATAACGATGTTATGGTAGCGCCCATAACGATGTTATTGATGATGGGGACCTCCCGTATGAGAAAGATGATTCGCCTCTCGCTTCTCCTGAACATCGCAGTGCTGATCCCTGTGTGCGTGGGCTTGCTGCTGGACGCCGCCTGGGTGGTTCATGCGTTCGGCGCAGCCACCGCCGCACGAGGCATCCTGCTGTCCGTCTACGGCGCCATTCTGATCGTGTCCACAGTGCTGCTGTTCCGCCAGGAGGCGATGCTCGTGGCACCCCTGCTGCTGGTTCAAGTCATCTACAAGCTGACCACGCCCTTGACGGTGGGCAGCCTGCAGAACCCAGTGGTGATCAGCAACATCGTCATCGCCGCGGTGCACCTGGCGACCTTGAGTCTGATCCTGCGCGAGATGCGACGCACAGTGCCTAAACCCGCCGCAGCCGGATGACGACTTGGCCTCACCATCGACGCGACGCGTGCTGCGTGGGTGTCTGCCCACTTTCCTGACCTTCAAACCTTCCCTCGAACCCGACCGCAAATCATCATGAAGTTCTCCATCACTCATTTGCTGCCTGCTTCGATTGTGGCCGCCTGTGCCACCTTGGCCGCCCCGTCCGCCAACGCCCAAGCCTTCGATGCCGTCCGGCTCTACGCCGCAGCACCAGACAAAGATGGCGGCGTGGCCGGCGCGGCACTGCTGGCAGTCACCGACTACCAAGGCTCGGACGAACGCCGCACGCTGGCCCTGCCCGTGCTCGACTATCAATGGGCCAACGGCTGGTTCGCAGGCACGACCAATGGCGTGGGCTACAACTTCTCGGCCAACATGGGCATGCAATATGGCCTGCGCCTCACGGCCGACCTCGGACGCAAGCAGAGCCGCTCTTCAGCGCTGCGTGGCATGGGGGATGTTGACGCCAAGGTGGAGTTCGGTGGTTTCTTCAACTACGCGCTGACACCCGCAGTGAGCCTCACCTCTTCCCTGCGCTACGGTGCTGCCCAAAACGGCAAGGGACTGGTCGTCGACCTGGGCGGGGCCTACGCCACCCAGATCGCCGCGCAATGGCGGTTGAGCGCGGGTGCGGGCGTCAGCCTGGCGAACGCCGAATACATGCAGTCCTTCTTCGGGGTGACCGCGGCGCAGGCTGCAGCCAGCGGGTACCGCACCTACAAACCCACGGCTGGTGCGCGCAACGGCCAAGTCAGTCTGGCAGTCACTTACCTGCGCAGCCCGCGGCTTTCGGTCACTGCGCGCATCACGGCCGATACCCTGCTGGGCGATGCCGCAGACAGCCAATTGGTAAAGAAGAAGACGGGCATCAACGGTGTGTTGGCGGCGGCGTACGCTTTCTGAGTGCGCACCACGCATGAAGAACAGGCCGATGCCCGGATCACCAGAGGCCAACCTTCGACGACAAAGGCATCCCGCTGGGCCATCCGGATGGTGACAGAGCCCAAGATGCCGACGGCATCCTGGCAGCGCTGCGTCAGAGAAATCGATCGGCCCGCTTGATCTTCGATCTGATCATCAGCCTTCGACGCGTTGACTGGCGTCGAGCAGCCACGCGGCAAGGTAATCCGCGTGCGGTCGGTCACACAGCAGCCAAAGTTGTTCGTCTTCGATGCGCAACAGGTGGACGCCGACCTCGACCATTCGAGCCCGTGTCGCCTGCCCTGAGGCCATGGGAATGGCGCTGGCGTCGACAAGGCGAGCCAGCAAGCGCTCAATGCCAGGGCCACAAAACTCGATGGCGACTACACCGGAGGTTCGATCCACGGCACAGCCCAATGCCGTGGCGCCAGGCCGTAGCAAATCCAGAAGTACGGAGGCGGCAGTGGCGTCCTGTGTCAGGGCCAGGCATTCCGTTGGGCGGCTCCAGACCGCGCGCAGGTCACCCCCCGTGAAGCAGCCCGGTCTGGGAAGTTCGTGAATTCCCGCTGCGCGCAGTGCGGCCATCCACTGCGCGTCTTGCGGCTCCAGCTTGCGCAGGCTGACCACATGCATCGGCCACAAGACACGGGCTTGCACGAGCGCGTGCGCGGCCCAGCCACCTGGCACATCAGCCGACAGCATCGCGGCCAGATCGCCGCGAACAGGGTCGAACGGTTCGAGGGGCGCGGGTGGCTTAAAGACCATGCAACCGGTTCCCTTCCTTGTCGAAGAATGGCGTCGCAACAACTTCGGCTTGCACGCGGGTGCCCATGTGCCATACCGTGATGTGCTCGCCCAGCCTCTGCCGGCCACGCTTGAGCATGGCCAGTGCCACCGGATGGCCCAGGATGGGGCTGTAGCAGCTGCTGGTGACGTAGCCCTCTGCAGCTGCTGGCGGGCGCTGTGCGCACACATGGGCGCCCACCGGCAGCCGGGTGCGACGGTCTGCCGGGAGGAGGCCGACCAACTGCAGGCGGCAAGGGTCCAGCGCTGCAGGGCGCAGCAAGGACCGACGACCGACGAAGTGGGCCTTCTTGGCGGCCACATTGCGGTCCATGCCGACATCGCCCGGCAGGGTGGTGCCATCGGTGTCGCCACCCACATGCAGGAAGCCCTTCTCGGTGCGAAGGATCATCAGCGCCTCCAGGCCATAGGGCGCGACGCCCAGTGACGTGCCGGCAGCCGTGAGTTGTACCAGCAGCGCGTGCGTGTACGCCGCCGGGAGGTTGATCTCGTAACCGAGTTCGCCACTGAAACTGGCGCGCAGGACCCTCATGCGCACGCCGCTCCAGGTCAGCTCACGCAGGGTCATATGCTTCATGGCCCCCGGACTCAGTGAGGCGTCGAATCTGGCGGCCTGCAGCAGCTCCCAGGCCCTGGGGCCGCTGACGGTGACGTTGCCCCAGTCGGGCGTAACCGAGCTGATCAGAACCTGGTGCTGCACGTACTCGCACTGCAGCCACTCTTCGAAGGCCAGGGCCATCCTGTCAGCACCACCTGAGGTGGTGTTGATCCAGAAGTGGTTTTCAGACAGTCGCGCGACGATGCCGTCGTCCACGATGACACCGTTCTCGTTCAGCAGCAGTCCGTAGCGTGCACTGCCGACGGCCAGGGTCGACATCGTGCCCACGTACATCAGGTCCAGAAAGTCGGCTGCGTCCGGCCCGTAGACCTCGATCTTGCCCAGAGGTGATGCCTCAAAGAGGCCGACCGCAGTACGGACGTGCAATGCCTCGCGCTCCGCGGCCATCTGCAGCGTCTCACCGGTGCGCACATAGGCCGCTGGGCGACGCCAGCCAGAGAACTCCTCGAACAGCGCCCCGTGTTTCGCGTGCCACTCGTGCCCGGGCATGCGCTTGAGCGGCTTCAAGCGGGCACCCGTGCGACCAGCCGCCAAGGCCGCCAGGGTCACCGGCTTGAAAGGGGGACGGAACTTCGTCGTACCCACCTCTGCGGGGGCCCTGCCCGTGTGTGCACCCATCAGCACCAGGGCATTGACATTGCTGGTCTTGCCTTGATCGGTGGCCATGCCCATGGTGGTGTAGCGCTTCAAGTGCTCCACCGATCGGTAGTTCTCGCGCGCGGCCAGGGCCACGTCGTCCGCCGAGACGTCGTTCTGAAGGTCCACAAAGACTTTGCCGGGCTTGCGTCGCAGCGCCCGAAGCGCGGCATCTGCGGGGCGCAAGTCGGCGGGTACCTGGCCAATGCCGCCGACAGGTGCCGCGCAGAACCCTCGTGCTCCAACGTCGGCGGCATGTGCCACTGCGGAGGAAACGTCGAACGCACCCGCACAGGCGCCGACCACGTCGATGTCAAGGATGGCCTGCGCCGGGGCGAACATGGACGCGTCGTCATGCCAACGCAGCCGGCCTCCGGCCATGGAATAGAGGTGCACGGCAGGTGTCCAGCCTCCGGCGCTGCCCACGCAGTCCGCCTGCAGCGTGTGGACCTGGCGGCCATCGTGGGACGCAATCGTCACGCCTTCCACCGACCGCCGACCCTGCACTGCGACGATGGCGCTGCCTCGATACACCGGCACGCCTTGCGGAGCTTCGCAGCCAGAGGCCAATCGGTGATCGACGATCGCCACCACATTCACGCCGGCAGCCACGAGTTCCCGCGCCGAGTCGTAGCCACTGTCGCAGGCCGTGGCGATGACTACATGGCGTCCGCAGGCCACGCCGTAGAGCGCGGCATAGCGCTGCACGGCACTGGCGAGCATGACGCCCGGCCGGTCGTTGTCCGGGAACAGCATCGGGCGCTCGAAGGCGCCGGTGGCCAGAATGATGCGGCGCGCGCGGATCTTCCACAGCCTCTCGCGCACCGCCCCGCGGACGTGCTCAATGGCCACCGCGAGACGATGGTCGTACAGGCCCAAAACGGTGCAGCGGGTGAGCACCGGGATGCTGCTCTTGTCGAGTTGCTCGCGTTGCGCCTGCACGTTACGGAAGGTCTCATCGGACGTGCCGAGAGCCCAGCCACCCAGAGCCTTCGAACCCTCCACCAGCAGCACATCCTTCCCGGCCGCCGCCGCCGCCAGCGCGGCTGCCATGCCGGCGGCGCCACCACCGACCACCAGCACATCCACCTGGCGCGACACTTCGTCGTAGCGATCGGCGTCCGTTCCCGCATCAGCAGGCGCCGCGTGTCCCAGGCCGGCCGCAGCGCGGATCAGGGGCTCGAACCAATGCCAGTTCGGCCACATGAACGTCTTGTAATAGAAACCCGCGGGCATCAGACCTGCCAGACGGGCATTGACCGCAGCGAGATCAAAACCCACGCTCGGCCAGGCGTTTCCGGTCTGGGCCACCAGCCCCGGTTCGGCTTCGATCTCGGTGGCTCGCGTGTTGGGGGTGCGCCCGGAGCCCGTACCGACGTCCAGAAGACCTGTGGGCTCTTCCACGCCGCAGCTGAAGATGCCGCGCGGGCGATGCAGCTTGAAGCTGCGCCCCACCAGGGTCACGCCGGCGGCCAACAATGCGGACGCCACCGTGTCGCCCCGCAGGGCAGGAATCGCCCGGCCGTTGAACTGGATGTCCGTCGGTCGATCGCGGTCGATCCAATGGCCAGCGGGGGCCGCGAGTCGATACCCGCTCATGGCGTTTCGCCTTCCGGTGCTGAGTCACCGATTCCATACACGGCGTCGACGACGTGAGACACCGTGTCGCGCCGAACGTTGAACCATTGGCCGCAGCCAGAGGTGTGGCGCCAACGTTCAGCGTGCGCTCCCTTGGGGTTCTCACGGAAGAAGAGGTAGCGGCCCCAGGCGTCATCGTCGCAACCCAGGGGGGGCCGGATGATCGCCGTCGTACCGCCGCAGTGAAACTCGTTTTCTGGCCGCTCGCCGCACCAGGGGCATGTCAGAAGCATCATGCTGGGCTCGCCCCCTTCAGTGCGCGATGCCGGCGGCACCGGCCTCGTCAATGAGCCGCCCGGTCAAGAATCGCTCCAACTGAAAGGGCTCGGCCAGCTCGTGCGGACGCCCTGTTGCCACCGCATGCGCCAGGGTCCAGCCACCCACCGGGATGGCCTTGAATCCGCCCGTCCCCCAGCCGCAGTTGATGTACAGACCAGGCACCGGCGTGGCGCCGATGATGGGGCTGGAGTCGTGCACCACGTCGACGATGCCGGCCCATTGACGCAGCAGCCGCAGCCGTGCCAGCGAGGGCAGCATTTCGCAGGTGGCGGCCACCACGTGCTGCATCACGTCGAAGCTGCCTCGTTGAGCGTAAGACGGAAAGTGATCCAGCGGCCCGCCAATCACCACCTCGCCCTTGTCGCTCTGGCTCCAGTAGCCGCCCAGTGCCGGCGTCATCGTCACGGTATTCAATACGGGTTTCACGGGCTCAGTGACCATGGCCTGCAGCGCGTAACTCGTCACTGGCAACGGCAGGCCGGCCATGGCGGCCAGCACTGACGAGTGCCCGGCCACGGCCAGCGCCACCTTGTCCGCGTGGATCTCGAATTCGCGGCCCTGGTGGCGCACGCGGACCCCGCTGACGCCTTGGCCTGAACGACAAAACCCGGTCACGGTGCAGTTCTGGACGATGTCCACTCCAAGCGCCGACGCCGCACGTGCGTAACCCCAGGCCACCGCGTCGTGCCGCGCGGATCCACCGCGCCGCTGGATGAAACCACCCAGGATCGGGTAGCGCGCATGGGGCCTCATGTTCAGCCGGGGCTCCAGTTCATGCACCTGCCGTGCATCCAGCAGTTCGGCATCGATTCCGTTGCACTGCATGGCGTTGGCCCAACGACTTTGTGCATCCAGGTCGTGACGCGAATGGGCCAGCGTCAGCACGCCGCGCTGGCTGAGCATGATGTTGAAGTTCAGCTCCTTCGACAAGCCTTCGTAGAGGCGCAGCGAGAATTCGTACAGCCTGGCGCTTTCAGGAAACAGATAGTTCGAGCGGACGATGGTCGTGTTGCGCCCGGTGTTGCCACCGCCGATCCAGCCAGCCTCCAGCACCGCGATGTTGGCGAGGCCATGGTTCTTGGCCAGGTAGTAGGCCGTGGCCAGACCATGGCCGCCCCCGCCGACGATGATGGCGTCGTAGCGCGGCCTGGGTTCGGCATCGCGCCACGCCGCGGCCCAGTCCTGATGGCCATGGCGGGATGCGGCGAAGAGGTCCCAAGCTGAGTAGTTGATGCGTTCCATGCTCAAGATGGATATTATGTTATCCAAATATCAACCTGAACTGAAGGAAATTCCCATGCTCATGGCCATCGATCTGGATGAAATTCTGTCCGGCATCCAGCGTTGGATCGCCATCGAAAGCCCCACTGATGACGCCGAGGGCATGGCGCGCTACGCCGCGCAGGTACAGGCCGACTACGAAGCCTTCGGCGCACGCGTGGAGCGCATCGCTGGCCGCGACGGCATGGGCGACCACCTGCTCGCCACCGACGCACGCCACTGCCCGCCCGCGGCGGCGGACGGCCCGGGCGTGCTGGTGCTGAGCCACCTGGACACCGTGCACCCCATCGGCACGATCACCGGGCCGCTGCCCATGCGCATCGAGGGCGACCGCCTGTACGGCCCCGGCGCGGAAGACATGAAGGGCGGCACCCATATCGCGCTGGCCGCACTGCGGCAGATCGCGCGCGAGGGCATCGCCACGCACCTGCCGATTCGCCACCTGATGGTGAGCGACGAGGAGATGGGCAGCCCCACCTCACGCGAGCACATCGTGCGCGAGGCCCGGCGCGCGCGCTACGTCATTGTCACCGAGCCGGCGCGTTCGGGCGGCAAGATCGTGACGGCGCGCAAGGGCTGCGGCAGCTTCCGCGTGGAGGTCACGGGCCGCCCGGCACACGCCGGCGTGGAACACCACCTGGGCCGCAACGCCATCCGCGAACTGGCGCGCCAGATCGAAGCGATGGAGGCCATGACCGACTACGAACGCGGCCTCACGGTCAACGTCGGCCTGGTGGGCGGCGGCACGCGTCAGAACGTGGTGCCCGAGCACGCCTGGGCCGAGGTCGACGTGCGCGTGCCCAACCCGGAACTGGCTGAGGAGATCACGCGCCGCATGCTGGCGTTGCAATCAGTGGACCCGGACTGCCGCCTCGTCGTGACGGGCTGCATCGACCGGCCGGGTTACGAAAAGACCCCCGCCATCGCGGCGCTCTTCGAACACGCGCGCGGCCTGGCGGCCGAGCTGGGCTTTGACCTCGTGGACCTGAAGACCGGCGGCGGCAGCGACGGCAACTTCACCGCCAACATCGCGCCCACGCTGGACGGCATGGGCGTGGACGGCGACGGTGGGCATACCCACGAGGAGCGCCTCTACATCAGCTCCGTGATTCCCAGGATGCGGCTGCTGATGCGCTTGTTTGAGACCTTGGCTTGACGGGGATCCCCATCAGGCAATCCCGGCCAGGGGCACTGCCCCCAGCGCTCGACGAGCATCCGGCAGGACTGAGGCTCACGGTGGGCCCATCGCCTGCCCACCCAGCGTCAGAACTGGGTCCGCGCCAGTACGCCGAGTGAGCGCGGCGCAACCCTGAAGTCGGGCAAGCCGAAGATTCCCGGGAACGTGACGCCATTCGAGTTGGTGAGGTTCTTGCCCTCAAGGTAGAGCTGCCAGGTGGGCTTTTCCACCCCGATGCGGGCATTCAGCGTGTTGATGTTGTCGCTGGTGACATTCACACCTTGATTGCGGATGATGAAC
Organism: Burkholderiales bacterium; assembly: GCA_947464185.1. GTDB lineage: Bacteria > Pseudomonadota > Gammaproteobacteria > Burkholderiales > Burkholderiaceae_C > Rubrivivax. The sequence goes on along the minus strand of CANHVY010000001.1, from coordinate 31,842 downwards.
TTCACGGGATCGGAGTGCTGCCAGTCCACCCTCAGCATGCCCGGCAGACCCACCGTCCAGTTGAAGCGGTGGCTCAGCGACAAGGACGCCGTCAGCTTGGGCACGAAGTTCAGCGGGTCGCCGGGATTGCGCTCCTGCGTCTTCACGTCGTAGGCCAGATCGGAGTAGCCAAGCGTCAGGTCCAGCGTGGTCTTGGGGGCGAGCGCGGCGCTCAACGCGACGTCGACGCCCGGGCCTGATGCGCTGCCAGAGTTCACCGTCAAGGCGCGGCAGGTCGCCGGCGTGCACCCCGCCGCCAGGTCCTGCGCCTGCACATTGCGGTACTTGCTGTGATAGACCGCCACCTCGTATTGCAGGCGATCACCCAGCAGGGTGCCGCGGCCGCCAACCTCGGCGCTGACGATGTCCTCGGGGCCGTACTCTCGCGGTGTCTGCGTGGAGTTGAAGCCACCGCTGCGGAAGCCCTTGGACGCCGTGAAGTAGAGCGCTGACTTTGGTGCGTAGCGCCACAGCACGTTCAAGCGAGGCGTGGTGGCACTGAAGGTTGCCTGGTCGTTGAAGACGGTCGAGGGCGTTCCCGGCGGGGCGAACCCCGACGGCAGCTTGGTGCCCACGTTCTCGGCCTTCTCTCGGAACGAGCGCAGGCCGCCGGTCACCGACCATTGGGGCGCGATCGCGTAGGTGAGCTCGCCGAACAGTGCGGTCTGCCGGACGTTGGTTGGGCCAGTTCCGTCGAAACCGCCTTGCAGGAGGAAGGTGGCGTCGGTCCAGACGTCAGAGGTCACCGCGCGGGTGTCGGTCTCACGGTAGTAGGCCCCGGCCGTCCAGGTCAGCGGGCCCTTGTCATCCGACTCCAGGCGAATCTCCTGGGTCGTGATCTTCTGGGACATGTCTTGCCGGTAGGCGCCGCCGGAGGTGGGTTTAGGCAGGATCAGCGCCCTGACGGGTGCGGGCAAGCCAGCGAGTGCAGCCGTGTTTTCAGTGGTGGTGTCGATCTTGCGATCAAGGTAGCCTGTGGAGCTGACCAGTCGCACGCTGCCCAGGTCGACGTTCGCCACCAGGTTGAACAGATCGGTCTTGTCCTTGGTCGGCGACGCGATGTACGAAGCGATGGTGCGGTCGGACTTCGAGCCTGAACTGTTCTTGGTGTCGGTTCCGGTGTGGAAGAACATCGCTGTCACTTCCACATTGGCGCTGGGCTTCACCAGCACCTTGCCTCGCAAGAAATCACGCTTGGCGCTGTTGATGTCCTTGGCGCCGTTGGCGCTGTTGTCCACCCAGCCCGGCAAGTCTTCATGGCCGGCCACCAGGCGCAGGCCCGCGACGCCCGTTGACAAGGGCACGTTCACCACGCCATTGGCGCGCCAGCCCGTCTGGCCGCCGCTCAGTTGGCTGAAACCGGCTTCAACGCTGCCCTCGAACTTGTCCAGCCGCGGAGCCCGCGTGATGAAGCGGATGGTGCCGCCCATCGAACCATCGCCGTACAGCGTGCCTTGCGGCCCTCTCAACACCTCGATGCGGGCCATGTCGACCAGGGGAACGTCGAGCGAGCGCTGTGCGTCGGGCATGTTCAGCGAGATCTCGTCGAGATAGGTACCGACCAGCGCGGGGCCGTAGCCCACGCCCTGGGAAAGACCACGCATCTGGATGCGGCTGGCGCCCGGTGCGTTCTGGTTGATGAACAAGGAGGGCACCACCGACTGCATCTGCTGGATGTCGGTGACGCCGCGGTCGGCAATCTCGCTGCCACCGATGGCAGTGATCGAGTACGGCACATCGATCACCAACTGCGCGCGCTTGGACGCAGTGACCTCCACCTTCTGTAGCTCCTGCGCCTGGGCGGAGACATTTGCAGCCAGTGACAGCAGGGCGATGGCTCCGACAACAGGCGTGAGTCGGTCAAGGGCGCGGGACAGCTTCATCTTTGGCTCCGAGGATGAGGATGAACAATGGACGACGGTTGGATACAATAATATCCATCAACTGAGCGCCTCAGTCAATACGGCGCGTGACTACCTAGGGAAATCACCCTCATGTAAAGCCGATCCAACTTGAAATTGGTGTTTTTTATAACCAACTCAAGGCAGTGACGACTAAAGCACCCAAGCCCAGTAGATGCGCCGCTCGGGCGTCAATCCGACCAGCAGGTGATCGATCCACTCGGCATAGCGAATGCGATAGCGGCGCATGCTGAAGGCTGCCTCCCAGCAGGTCTCGACCAGTTCGAAGGAAAGCGGCGCTGCACCGGCGTACAGGTTGATGACGTTGCGCACGGCGCTGCCATGTTCCGCCACGCGCAGGAGTTCTTCGGCAAAGCAGGCGGGATTCAGCGCCTCACCGGGCTTGCGCAGCATCTGGGACTGGATCATCGACGTCAACGCGGGGTCGTCGTCCTCGCCTGCAGACAAAGACAGGGGCGTCGAACCAGGCGCAAAGCCTTCCAGCGCCAACTGCGCCAGGTACCGGATGGCTCGCGTGTTACCGGGCGCCAGGTTGCACATGGCCATGACACCGCAGCCCATGCGCGGATGAATGATGGCCATGGCCGTCCAGCCATCAAAGTGGCCCGCATGGTGGGCGATGACATCGCCTTGCAGCCGCTCCAGGAACCATCCGCATCCGTAGTGCGAAGTGCGGCCGGTAGCCAAGTGGGAACCAGAAAACATCAGGCCCAGATGCGCATCATCGAGGAGGCGTTGATCCAGCAAGCCTTCGAGCCATTTCAGCGCACCCGACGGCGTGAACGATACGTCGCCATCGCCGATCACTTCGCGCCGCCAACTGGCTTGGTCGATCGTTGCCTGCTTTGGCGCCTGGCTGTTCGCGTCGCGAGCCCACTGCGGACTGCTCACGGCTGCACCCGGGCAATCCATCCGACCAAAGAGGGATCGGACCGCTTCGGCGTACGACTGACCGGACAACTGGGCGATCAAGAAGCCACTGAGGATGTAGTTCGTGTTGGTGTAGATCCAGCCCTGCGATTCGCCGAAGGCCGGCACCATCGCGCCGTATGTGGACATGAAGCTGCGCCGATCTTCCGGTACGACCTCGTTTCCTGTGTAGGCCAGGTATTCCGGCAGGCCACTGGTGTGGCGCAACAGCGAGGAGACGCTGCGCCCCGCCCAGGCAGGAGGCAAGTCCCGCAGATACCGGTCGACAGGGGAGGACAAGTCGACCAACCCGCGTTGCGCCAAGTCAAGCACAGCGGCTGCCGTGACGTGCTTGCCCAAGGAGGCCACGGAGAACCACGTGTCCTCAGTCACGAGACGTCCAGAACCAAGCTCGGATTCGCCATCCAAGAACACCGCACGACGCCCTGGTGCAGCCATTGCGATGGCCAGACCCGGTACTTCAAACTTCGCCGCCGTCTCCCGCAGCTGTGTTGCGAGATCGCCGGGCACATCAACGGAGTCCCGCATCAGTGTCCTCGTAGATTGGATACTTTTATATCCACTCTAGCAGGAAGCGGCAGATCTGGCGCGCAGCATCGCTACACTCACTGAAAAGATCTTCGAACGTCGAGACAACACGGACATGCCCAAGTCGCCCACCACGAAACCTGCGCCTGCCAAGAAGTCAAGCTCAATCGATCACGATGACAGCGATCGTGTAGAGCCTGCGGGGCGCAGTGACGCGGATGCCGGCGACCCATCAGCGGGGGTCGGCTCGCGCTTACGCTATCTGCGCGACATGCATGGCCTGTCACAGCGCGAGCTCGCACGCCGCGCCGGCCTGACGCACGGCACGATCGGCAGCATTGAACGCGACGCCATCTCGCCCTCCGTGGGCTCGTTGCGCAAGATCCTCGACAGTTTTCCGATGACGCTGTCTGAATTCTTCGCACTCAATCCAGACAGCGAGACCCAGGTCTTCTTCGGCCATGGTGAATTGATGGAAGTGGGCGGCGGCGGCATCTCATTGCGCCAGGTGGGCCACAACCTCAAGAACCGCCCCTTGCAAGTTCTCCTGGAGCGCTACGCCCCGGGAGCCGAAACGGCGAAGGCCCCTTACAGCCACATTGGAGATGAAGGCGGTGTGGTGATCCAGGGTCAGGTGGAGGTGACCGTGGGCGGGGCTACGCGCGTGCTGGGTCCAGGTGATGGCTATCTCTTTTCGAGTCGCTTGCCCCACAAGTTCCGCAATGTCGGGGCGAGCGAGGCCGTCGTGGTCAGCGCCAACACACCGCCGGTCTGAATTTCGACTGCGCGCGGCAGAGGCGGTACCCGGAGCCTGCTGTCGTCCCTATTGCGCGCATGGAGTGGATGAAATAATATCCACGCATGCATCGCCTCCGCAAACCCTATCTCGTCTTCCTGGGCGACGTCTCGCTTCGCTCCGATGCAAAGACAGGCTTCGGGCTGCGCGATTGGTGCCGCGACGATGTCATTGGCGAATGCGCGCTTGCCGCAGCTCAAGTGAGCTTGGATTTGCCGACGATGACGCCAGCGCAGGCGTCGGCGGCTGGTGCCCGGTCGATCGTCATAGGGGTTGCTCCGACGGGAGGTCAGCTCCCGCACGCGTGGATCCCCACACTGGTTGAAGCGCTGAAAGCCGGCCTGGATGTGGTCAGCGGCATGCACACCCGACTGGAGCGCTACCCGGAGCTGGTGGAAGCAGCACGGACGACCGGCGCGCAGCTCATCAACGTGCGCCACTCCGACAGTGAGTGGCCCATTGGAACCGGATCTCGGCGGTCAGGGCGTCGGCTTCTGACCGTGGGTACGGACTGCGCGCTGGGCAAGAAGTACACCGCCTTGGCCATTACCCGCGCGCTGACGACGCACGGCGTCAAGGCAACATTTCGTGCGACCGGTCAAACCGGGATCCTGATTGCCGGGCATGGCATAGCCATCGACGCGGTAGTTGCCGACTTTGTGGCAGGCGCAGCAGAAGCGTTGTCGCCGTCCAACGACGCAGACCACTGGGACGTGGTCGAGGGCCAGGGTGCCTTGTTCCATCCCGCGTACGCCGGCGTCACGATGGGCTTGCTTCACGGCTCACAGCCTGATGCGATCGTGCTGTGCCATGACCCCTCACGGGAGACGATCGAGGATCACCCGCACATCCAGTTGCCCGCGCTGGATGAAGCCATTCGACGCTACATCGAGGCGGGACGGCTGACCAACCCCAGCATTCGGTGTGTGGGCGTGGCCATCAACTCCTCGTCGCTATCTGACGCGGACTGGGCCCGCTATCAGCATCGAACCCAGACGGATTTGCAGCTTCCTGTCTGCGACCCCATGCGTGGTGGCGTCGAACCTATCGTCGAAGTTCTGATCGCATGACATTGCAGCTGCAGGTCACGGAGGAGCATTGGTCTCTTGAAGAGCCGTTCGAGATCGCCGGCCAAATCATGGTCGATCTGCCGCTTCTGGTGGTGGAACTGACCGACAGCAATGGACTTGTTGGCCGCGGTGAAGCAGCCGGGGTGGACTACGACGGCGAAACGCCGTCATCGATGCGCGGGCAGATTGAGTCCGTGGCCGCACGCCTGAGCACAGCAACGACTCCATCAGACCTTGCAGCGCTGTTGCCGCGGGGCGGCGCCCGCAACGCCCTGGACTGCGCCTTGTGGGACTTGCAGGCAAAGCGCTCGGGCGTACCCGCCTGGGTCAGTGCGGGCCTGCAACCCATGCGTCCGCTGTTGACCGCCTGCACCATCGGCCTGGGCAGCATCGGCGACATACGGCGCCGCGCAAGAACTCTTTCTTCAGTGCCACTCATCAAGGTCAAGGTCGACGGCACCCGCCACCTGGACTGGATCAGCGTCGTGCGTGAGGAGGCGCCGCAGGCCCGTCTGGTGATCGACGCCAACCAGTCGTGGTCACGAGAACTGATCGAGTACCTCATGCCCGAATTGCTGGCACTGGGCATCGAATTCATTGAACAGCCCGTCAGGCGCGGCCAGGATGACACCCTCGCTGGCCTGCACTCCCCAATCCCCATCGTCGCCGATGAATCCTGCACCGATCGCCACTCACTGCCGGGGCTTCTGAACCGTTACCAAGGGATCAACATCAAGCTCGACAAGGCGGGCGGGCTTACCGAGGCGCTGGCGCTGGCGCGCGAGGCCCGTGCGCTGGGTTTCGACGTCATGGTGGGCAACATGTGCGGCACCTCGCTGGGCATGGCTCCCGCATTCCTGGTAGCACAACTTGCCCGTTGGGTCGACCTGGATGGACCCCTGCTCCAACGGGAAGACCGGCCTGATGCGATGCGATATGTCAACGGGATGGTCGAGCCGCCCGCAGCGAGTCTATGGGGCTGATGAGCCCTGCGGTCCAGCCATACACCCCTCGAACACACACCATGGACACATCAAAGTCGAGCGTACCGTCAAGCGAGATGGCGCTGAACGCCCAACAGATCGACTTCCGCTCCGCCATTCGCCAGCGCGACTATCGGCTGATGGTCTCGATCCCCAACAAGCCGGCCCCAAAGGAAGGCCATCCCGTCGTCTACCTGATCGACGGCAATCTGCACTTCGGCATCGCTGTGGACACCATGCGCATCCAGGCATGCTGGCCCGACGTGCGCGATGCCGTCATCGTGGGCATCGGCTATCCGACCGACACGGTGACTGAGGCGCTGACCCTGCGCATGGACGACCTGACCACGCCGCTGCAAGAGTCATTGGCCAACACCCCGTGGTACCGCAAGATGCCGCCTCCACCGAATGGCTACGGCAAGATGGATGACTACTTGCGCATGATCGACGAGGAGATCAAGCCGCGCGTGGCCGAAGTCGTGAGCGTCGACGTCGCCGACCAGACACTGATGGGCCATTCGCTGGGGGGCCTGACCACCCTGCACGCCCTGTTCCGTCGAACCGCGTCGTTCCAGCACTTTGTGGCCATCGCACCGTCGATCTGGTACAACAACCGCGAGGTGCTGGACCACGAGGCCGGCTTCGTCGAGCGCGTACGCGCCGGTGAAGCCCGTGCACGCGCGCTGATCTCCGTTGGAGAACTGGAGTCCACCTTGCGCTACCCCTCGGTGGGTGCAGACAAGCTCCCTGCCAGCAAGGACGACTTCCAGCAAATGGTCGAATACTGCCGCATGGTGCCCAACGCACAGGAACTCGGCGCTCGGCTCGCAGCCGAGCAGCGGCCGGGCTTCACCGTGCAGACCGTGGTGCACATGGGCGACGACCACAACATGGTGCCGCCCGCCGGCATCGCCCGTGGCATCCGCTTTGCGATGCGTAACGGGTAAACGGCGTGTCGGCCACCCCCGCTTATGACGCACTGGTAGTGCACCACTGGCAACTGCACCACCTGGAGCACGTGCAGGCCATCCTCACCTGGGACCGGCTGACCCAGATGCCGGCGGCTGCAGCACCGGCCCGCGCCCAGGCGCAGGCGGCCTTCGCCCTGGTGATGAAACAGGCCCAGGACGATTCGCGAGTGTCGGAGTGGCTGGCCGCCGCCGCCAACGAACCACTCGCGGGCGATGCCGAAGCCAACCTGACGCTCATGAACCGAGCGATCCGCCTGGAACGCGCCCTGCCTCCCTCGCTCGTTCAACGGCGCGAACTGGCCACTGGCACAGCGATGCAGGCCTGGAGCCGAGCGCGCAAAGACAACGACTGGGGCGCGTTTGCGCCCGCGTGGGTCGAAGTGGTCGATGTGATGCGCGAACTGGCAGACCGCACAGGTCAGGCTTTAGGCCTGTCGCGCATGGACGCGCTGCTGGAGCGGCACGAGCCGGGCCTTCGGATGGCGAGACTGCAGCCACTGTTCAACCGGGTCATGACGTGGCTGCCGCCGCTGCTGACGCGAGCCGTCGCACGACAGCAGCAGGCGCCGGCTCCGGCCGAACCGGTGGGCCCCTTCCCCGCGCCAGCACAACGGGCCTTGTGCGAACAGCTGATGCGCAAGCTGGGTTTCAATTTCGACGCAGGGCGCCTCGACGTCGCGGTCCACCCGTTCACCGGTGGCGTGCCTGAAGATGTTCGGCTGACCACGCGCTTTGATGCGTCCAATCTGTTGGCCGCGTTGACCAGTACGCTGCACGAGACGGGGCACGCGTGCTACCAGCAGAATCTGCCGGTTGAATGGTTGGGGCAGCCCTTGGCCGGTCCACACTCTGCCTCTTTGCACGAGGGGCAAGCGCTGACCTTCGAGCGCCAGTTGGCCGCAAGGCCCGCCTTTTGGCGGGCCCTGGTGCCGTTGATGCGCGAACACTACGGTGATCAGCCGGCCTTCGACGCCGACAACCTGCTGCGCGTCGTCCAACGCGTGCGGCCAGGTCGGGTGCGCGTCGGTGCCGATGGACTGACCTATCCCCTGCACATCGTGCTGCGGTTGGAGGTAGAACAGGCCTTGATCGACGGCGCGATCGAAGTGGCCGATGTCCCCACGCTGTGGAGCGAACGCTTCGTGGCGCTGCTGGGCGTTGAGCCCGGCGAATCGTTCGCTGAAGGGCCCCTGCAGGATCCGCACTGGGTGCAGGGCATGTTCGGCTACTTTCCGTCCTATTTGCTCGGTGCGATGGTCGCCGCCCAGAATATGGCGGCGATGCGTCGGGAACTCGCCGACTTCGATGACCGGATCGCGCAGGGCGAATGGTCGGTTGCCTCGCAGTGGCTCAAGTCACGCGTGTGGCAGCAGGGTGCACGCCGGAATCTCGACGAAGCCATGCACCACGCCACGGGCTCCGAACTGAGCGACGCTGCACTTCGGCAGCAACTGGAGAGTTGCCATGACCACCAGCATTGAGACCACTTCCGTGTCCACCAGAGCCTCACTGGCCAGTTGGCTGAGCCTGGCGGTACTGCTCATTTCGACGCTCTACACCTACGCCGACCGGCAGATCTTCGCGTTGCAGGCCGAGCCGCTGCGCAAGGCTCTGGAACTAAGCGATCTGCAGTTCGGAATGCTGCAGGGCCTGGGCCACGCGATCTTCGCGGCCATCGTCGGCTACCCCGTCGCCTGGCTGTCGGACCGCTTTGATCGTCGTGTGGTTCTGGCCGGCTGCCTGGCCCTTTGGAGCGCCACGGTCATGGCCAGCGGCTTTGCGGGCAGCTTCACGCAGCTTTTCCTGGCCACCTCACTGGTGGGTGCTGCCGAGGCGGGGATGTTGCCCATCGTCTATGCCCTGATACCCGAGTTGTTCTCAGGCAAGCAGCGGCAGTACGCCAACTCCGCGCTGGTGGTCGCAGGTAGGCTGCTGGTCGGGCTGGTCATTGCGGCCTGCGGCTGGCTCATATTCGCCATCGACCAGTGGCGACCCTCTCTGCCGGAGCCTTTGCGAAGCCTGGAAACCTGGCGTGTCGCTTTCCTGCTGATGGGTGCCACAGGGCTGATCTTTGTTCCGGCCGTATTGCTGGTGAGGGTAGGCTCGAATCGTCCCTCGGTCGCACGAACGGCTGATGTCGCGACGGGTGCTTCGGTCTGGCCGTTCTTGCGCGGGCAGGCTGCGACCTTCGCAAGCTTCATGATCAGTGTGGGGCTGCTGGTGTTCGGCTTCAGTGCGACCGGGGCGTTCATCCCGGTCATCGCGACGCGGCAGATGGGCATGACGCCCATCGAGCTGGGCAATGCGATGGGCCTGGCCACTTTCACGGCAGCAGTGGTGGGGCTGGCTGTAGCGAACGCCGGTCTCGGCCCTCTGTCAAAACGCTACGGGGCCTTGCTGCCGGTCCGGGTCTTGACCATCTCGGCACTGGGAAGCGGGATCTTTGCCGCCGCACTGCCGCTGGCTCGAAATCCCGTCGAGCTCTTCGTCATCATGGGCCTGCACCAATGCTTGTTGATGGCGGGCACCATGCTCTTCCCCACCGCTCTGCAGGAAATGACCCCCGCCCCGATGCGGGCCCGGCTGATTGCCTTGGTGATCATGTTCAACATCATCCTGGCGTCTTTGAGCCCCGTCGTGGTGGGAGCCCTGTCCGATGCGCTCAAACCAAGACCGGAGGGTCTGATGCTCGCCATGTCATGCACCGCTGCAACAGCGCTGCTCTTGGCAGCCATCAGCATGTGGCTGTGCGGCCGCCGATACGTGGGCACGGTGCAGGCTGCACGTGCCGCAGAGGTTGCTTGAGGCGGCGCGGTAGGGTAACTGCTTCACCTACCGACGAGCAGCTAAAGCAGGCGCGCGAACTGATCGATCGAACCGAGGTTCACGCCCGTAGACCAGGTTGGACCTTGACCATGGCCGAGCACGCCATCAGGGCTGCTTGAAGTCCCCCGCCCAGGCCCAGACGATGCGCGCGGGGTCCAGGTGGCGTCGCAGCGCTGCGTTGACCTGCTCCACGGTGACGGCCGCGATCTGGTCATCGAGCCGGCGTGCCTGGGCAAAACTGCGGCCATGCTCCAGGTTGAACTGCCATCCATTGGCCACCGCCGGGTCTTGCGCCCGTGACAGGCGGCGCTGGTTCAGCAAGGCCTGCTGCGCCTGGGCCAGTTCCTGCGCGCCGATGCCCTCGCGCAGCACGCGGGCGAGCTCCTCCTTCACGGCGGCCTCCACCTTGGGCTGGTTCTCGGGCGCGAAGATGGCCGTGACCGTCCAGGTGGAATTGCGGTCCACCGGGTTCCAGCCGATGAAGGAACGCACGTCGTAGCTCAGCCCCTCCCGTTCGCGCACCCGCGCCCACAAGCGCGAGGCGGGGTTGCCTCCCAGGATGAAATTGCCCACCAGCACGGCCGGGTGGTCGGTGTCCAGGTCGTTCAAGGGCAGCGCCAGCTGGGCCTGCAGGTTGGCTCGCTGCTTGTCGGGCGTCAGCAGCACAAAACGCTCGGGTAGGACCGCGGTCAAAGGCTGCGGCGCACGGGTGTACCGGGCCGGTCCCGCGGCGGGCTGCGTCCAGTCGGCGAAGGCCGTGGCCAGGGCCTCGCGCAGCGCGGCCGCGTCAAAGTCCCCGACGACGCTGAACTGGCCGTGTGCTGCACTGAGGAAGCGGCTGTGAAAGTCCCGCAGCTGGGCCACCGTGACCGCCTTGAGGTTCTGCTCGCGCTCATCGAAGCTCGGCGCGTGGCGCAAGTCGCCGCGCGGATAGGGATTGCCGTGGCGGGCCAGCACATCAGCCACCACGGCGCCGGGCTCCTTGCGGCCCTGCTCCAGGGCCGACAGCGCCTGGCGCCGCACCTCCTCCACCGCCTCAGCCGGGAAGGCCGGCTGACGCAACAGTTGCCCCACCAGCCTGACCACCTCCGGCAGGTGCTGGCGCACCGTGGTGATGTTGACCGACCAGCCCTGTTCGGAGGGGCCGACACCCACCTGGGCGCGCAACGCATCCAGGCGGTCACGGATCTGCTGGCGCGTGAGCCCAGCGCCGCCCTTGTCGACCAGCGAGGCCCCCAGCGCCGAGACCGTGGAGAGCCCCTGCAGTGTCTGCACATCCCCGAAGCGCAGCGCCAGCCGGGCATGGACCACACCCCCGCGCGCGCCCTTGGGCAGCAACGCCAGCTTCAGGCCCGAGGGCAGCGTCGACAACTGCGTGCGGGCATCCAGGTTCTCCGGCGTCGGGTCGAAGCTCTCTACCTGCGCGGCGGCGGCATCACCGCGGAAGTCCTTCATGGCTGTGGCCAGGTCCACCCGGGCGGGCGCAGGGGCGCGGTCGGTCTGTGCCACCGGCAGGTAGGTCGCGAGCGTGCGGTTGTCGCGCTTGAGGTACTGGGCGGCCACGCGGTTGATGTCTTCCGCCGTGACGGCACGCACATGGTTGCGGTCCAGGAAGAACAGGCGCCAGTCCCCGCGCGAGATGGCGTCCGACAACGCCACCCCCACACGTTCGGGGTCGGTGAAGCCGAGCTCCCAGGCATTGAGCCACTGCTTGCGCACGCGCTCCAGTTCTTCGGCCGTGACCGGCTCGGTGGCCAGGGCGTCGATGGCCGCCAGCAGCTCGGCACGGGCCTTGTCCACATCCTGCCCGGGCGACAGTTGCGCGCCCAGGAACAGGGGACCGGGCTCGGCCAGGCCCCAGGCAAAGCCGAAGGTCGCCGCCGCGAGCTGCCTTTCGGTCAGCCGCTTGTGCAGGCGCCCCGCCGGCGCCGTGCCCATCACCTGGCTCAACAGCGACAGCGCGGCAAAGTCACGGCTCGCGCCCGGCGGCACATGAAAGCCCGCCAGCAGCACCGGTGTGCCCCCCACGCGCCTGACGGTGACGGTCGCCTCACCATCCTGCACGGGGTCCAGGGTGTAGGTGGGCACCAGCACACGTGCCGGCTTCGGGATCGGGCCGAACGACTCGGCCACCCACTGCAGCGCCTTGGCGGGGTCGAACTTGCCGGCCACGGTCAGCGTGGCGTTGTCAGGCTGGTAATGCTGGCGGTAGAAAGCCTGCAGGCGCGCAATGTCCACGTTCTCCACGTCGCTGCGTGCGCCGATGCTGCTCTTGCCGTAGTTGTGCCACTGGTACATCGCGGCCATGGCCTTTTGCAGCAGCACGCGAAACGGGTTGTTCTCGCCCGACTCCATCTCGTTGCGCACCACCGTCATCTCGGTGTCGAGGGCGGCCTTGGCAATGAAGCTGTTGACCATGGCATCGGCCTGCCAGGCCAGATACCAGCGTAACTGCTCGTCATTGGCGGCGAAGCTGGCGAAATAGTTGGTGCGATCGAACCAGGTGGTGCCATTGGCACGCATGCCGCGCTTGCTGAACTCGCCCAGCACATTGCGCGTGGTGGGCGTGCCCTTGAAGATCAGGTGTTCCAGCAGGTGCGCCATGCCGGTCTCACCATAGTTCTCATGACGTGAACCCACCCGGTAGGTGACGTTGACCGTGGTGGTGGGCTTGGCATCGTCAGGCACCAGCAGCACCTGCAGGCCGTTGGGCAGGCGGTATTCGGTGATGCCCTCCACAGCCGCTACCTGGCTCACGCCAGCGGGCAAGGCCGCCGCCTGCGCACCCACCAGGTGGGGGGCCCACAGGACGACCAGTGTCGAAAGGGTCAGCACCCATCGTCTCAGCATCAGGGGGTACTCCATGCAGCAAGGGTCTGCGAGCGGTGGCGCAGTGTAGAAGTGGGCACCATCAGACGCTCAGCGAACGCTGAATGTCCGCAGCGCAGCCAGGTCCCGCACGCGCACGCCGCCGTACTCGATGCCGATCAGCCCCTGCGCGGCCAGCGTGTTCAAGGCCTGGTTCACGCGCTGGCGCGACAGCCCCACCAGATAGCCCAGTTCCTGCTGCGTGATGCGCAGCAGTCCGCCCACGCCGGGATAGAGCACGGGGTTGAAGAGCTGCGCCAGACTGCCGGCCACGCGGCTGTCGGGGTCGTCCTGGCGGTCGATCTCGCGCGCCGCGATGAAGTGCCCCAGGCGCTCGTTGAGCTGGTTCATCAGGTAACGGTTGAAGGGAATGCTGCGGTCCAGCAGGTCGTGGAAGTCCTCGATGGGCAGCCCGGCCACGGTGCTGCGGCGCAGGGCCTCGATGTTGTAGCGGTAGGGCTCGCGCTTGATCAGCGTGCCCTCGCCGAACCAGGCGCCGGGCGGCACGCCCATGTAGGTGATGGTGCCGCCGGAAGGGGTGTCGTTGCTCATCTTGAGCAGGCCGTCGACCACGCCGAACCAGAAGGTCGGCGGGCGGCCGAAGCGACAGATGCGGTCACCCGTCTGCGCCGGGGCGATCCGCAGGGCGGTCTGGGCTCGCTGCAGGTCTGACCCTTCCAGCACACGAAGCCAGGGAATGCCCTCCAGCTCGGCGCGGGTGGCTGGTCGGGCGCGTTCCAGCACGCTGCGATTGATCACGGACAAAACCTCTGGTAAGTCCCATAAGTGACAACCCTAGGAATGTCGTCCGACGGACAACTGGGCGTCAATGCAGGGCCTAGCATGGCCATTGAAGCGCACAGTGTGCCGTGGCCTCGCGCGCCCGCCAAGGCGGGCGTTTCAGCCACACCCCCCGCACCGAGGAGACCGCGTTGGAGACCACCTTTCCCCGTCTGATGCTCGACCATGCGCAGGCCCGACCCCAGGCGCCGGCGCTGCGCGAGAAGGAATACGGCATCTGGCAGACCACCACCTGGCGCGAGTTGGCCGATGAAGTGGCCGCACTGACCTGCGGGATGGCCGAGGCCGGGCTGTCGCGCGGGCAGCACATCGTGATCGTGGGCGACAACCGTCCGCGCCTGTACGCCTGCATGCTGGCGGCGCAGTCGCTGGGCGCCATTCCCGTGCCGCTGTACCAGGACGCCGTGGCCGCGGAGATGGTGTTCCCCATCAACAACGCCGACGTGGCGTTTGCCGTGGTGGAAGACCAGGAGCAGGTCGACAAGCTCGTCGAGGTGCGCGAGAAGTGCCCTCAGCTGGCGCGCATCTGGTACGACGACCCGCGCGGCCTGCGCAAGTACGACGTGGCCGGCCTCACGTCGCTGGACGCGCTGATCGAAGCGGGGCGCACCCGCCTGCAGCGCGAACCCGGCTTCTACGAGACCGCCGTCGCCCAGGTCAAGCCCCAGGACGTGGCTTCGATGTTCTTCACCTCGGGCACGACCGGCAACCCCAAGGGCGTGGTGCACACGCACCAGACCCTGCTGGACCGCGCCCGCGCCGGGGCGGACTTCGACAGGCTGAGCGCCAACGAAGAAGTGCTGGCCTACCTGCCGCCGGCCTGGATCGGGCAGAACATCTTCAGCTACGCGCAGTGGCTGGCCTGCGGCTACATCGTGAACTGCCCCGAGTCCGCCGCCACCGTCACCATCGACATGAAGGAGATCGGGCCCACCTACTACTTCGCCCCGCCGCGGGTGTTCGAGGGCCTGCTGACCAGCGTCACCATCCGCATGGAGGACGCCGGCACCCTGAAGAAGTGGCTGTTCAAGACCTTCATGGAGGTGGCGCGCCGCGTGGGCCCTGAGCGCATGGACGGCAAGTCCCTGTCCTTCACCGACAGCCTGATGTGGAAGCTGGGGGATCTCTTCATCTACGGCCCGCTGCGCAACACGCTGGGCCTGTCCCGGGTGCGCGTGGCCTACACCGCGGGTGAGGCCATCGGGCCGGACCTCTTCACCTTCTACCGCTCCATCGGCATCAATTTGAAGCAGCTCTACGGCTCCACCGAGACCGCCGTTTTCGTGTGCCTGCAGCCCGACCACGAGGCCCGGGCCGACACCGTGGGCGTGCCCATTGCCGGCGTGGAGATCAAGCTGGCCGACAACGGCGAGATCCTGGTCAAGAGCGCCGGGCTGCTCAAGGGCTACTACAAGAACCCCGAGGCCACGGCCGAGGTGCTCACGGCCGACGGCTGGTACCACACGGGCGATGCCGGCTTCCTGGATGCGCACGGCCACCTGAAGATCATCGACCGTGCCAAGGACGTGGGCCGCATCCTGGGCGGCCCGAACGACGGTGCCATGTTCGCGCCCAAGTACGTGGAGAACAAGCTCAAGTTCTTCCCGCACATCAAGGAGGCGGTGGCCTTCGGCGACCGGCGCGAGAAGGTCTGCGCCTTCCTCAACATCGACTTCGAGGCCGTGGGCAACTGGGCTGAGCGGCGCAACCTGCCCTACGCCGGCTACACCGACCTGGCGTGCAAGCCCGAGGTGCTGGAACTCATCCGCGACTGCGTGGAAAAGGTCAACGCAGATCTGGCGCAGGACGAGAAGCTGGCCGGCAGCCAGATCAGCCGCTTCCTCGTGCTGCACAAGGAGCTGGACGCCGACGACGGCGAACTCACCCGCACCCGCAAGGTGCGCCGCGGCTACATCGGCGACAAGTACCAGGTGCTGGTGGACGCCATGTACGGCGGCAAGTCCGAGCAGTTCATCGAGACGGCGGTGAAGTTCGAGGACGGCCGCAGCGGCAGCGTGAGCGCCACCTTGAAGATCATCGACGTCAAGACCTTCAGCAGCGTGAAGCAGGCGGCCTGACCATGAGCACCCCCACCACCACAGACGCGGGCGCAAGCCCCAGCACGGACGGCCGCAAGATCGGCGATGTCATCCTGGACGTCCAGGGCATTTCTCTGGCCTTCGGCGGCGTCAAGGCCCTGACCGACATCAGCTTCAACGTGCGCGAGCACGAGGTCCGCGCCATCATCGGCCCCAACGGCGCCGGCAAGAGCTCGATGCTGAACTGCATCAACGGCGTCTACACGCCGCAAAAGGGCACCATCACCTTCCGCGGCAAGACCTTCGGGCACATGAACTCGCGCCAGGTGGCCGAGATGGGCATCGCCCGTACGTTCCAGAACCTGGCCCTGTTCAAGGGCATGAACGTGATCGACAACCTGATGTCGGGCCGCAACCTGAAGATGAAGACCAACATCTTCCAGCAGGCCATCCGCTTCGGCGCGGCGCAGCGCGAGGAAGAGGAACATCGCGCCTTCGTCGAGCACATCATCGACTTCCTGGAGATCCAGGCCTTTCGCAAGACGCCCGTGGGACGCCTGCCCTACGGCCTGCAAAAGCGCGTGGACCTGGGCCGGGCCCTGGCCATGGAGCCGCAGGTGCTGCTGCTCGACGAGCCCATGGCCGGCATGAACGTCGAGGAAAAGCAGGACATGTGCCGCTTCGTGCTGGACGTCAACGACGAGTTCGGCACCACCATCGTGCTGATCGAGCACGACATGAGCGTGGTCATGGACATCTCCGACCGCGTGGTGGTGCTCGACTACGGCAAGAAGATCGGCGACGGCACGCCCGACGAGGTGCGCAACAACGAGGACGTGATCAGCGCGTACCTCGGCACCAGCCACTGACCCTGAAGGCCGAAAGAGGAACACGACATGGGATTCTTTCTGGAGACGCTGATCGGCGGCCTGATGACAGGCATGCTGTATTCGCTCGTGGCCCTTGGGTTCGTCCTGATCTTCAAGGCTTCGGGCGTATTCAACTTCGCTCAGGGTGCGATGGTGCTGTTTGCCGCGCTGGCGATGGCGCGCTTCTCGGAGTGGATTCCGCAGTGGATGGGCTTCGACAGCAAGGTCTTGGCCAACATCCTGGCCTTTGCGGTGGCCATGCTGCTGATGGTCGCGGTGGCCTGGCTGGTCGAGCGTCTGGTGCTGGGCAAGCTCGTGAACCAGGAGGGCATCACGCTGCTGATGGCCACCCTGGGCATCACCTACTTCCTGGACGGCTTCGGCCAGACGCTGTTTGGCAGCGAGATCTACAAGATCGACGTCGGCCTGCCCAAGGACCCGATGTTCCTGCTGGAGGGCATGTTCAAAGGCGGCGTGCTCGTGAACAAGGAAGACCTGTACGCCGCAGCCATCGCCGCCACGCTCGTGATCGTGCTGTCCCTGTTCTTCCAATACACCTCCACAGGCAGAGCCCTGCGCGCCGTGGCTGATGACCACCAGGCGGCGCAGTCCATCGGCATTCCGCTCAAGCGCATCTGGGTCATCGTGTGGTCGGTGGCTGGCTTCGTCGCACTGGTGGCCGGCGTGATCTGGGGCAGCAAACTGGGCGTTCAGTTCTCCTTGTCACTGGTGGCGCTGAAAGCGCTGCCGGTGGTGATCCTGGGCGGCCTGACCTCCGTGCCGGGCGCCATCATCGGCGGCCTCATCATTGGGGTGGGCGAGAAGGTCTCCGAGGTGTACCTCGGGCCCACGCTGGGCGGCGGCATCGAGATCTGGTTCGGCTACGTCCTGGTGCTCTTCGTCCTGCTCGTGCGGCCGCAGGGCCTCTTTGGCGAAAAAATCATTGATCGGGTATGAAGTACCTGAGCAATGATCTTTCAGCGCAGGCTCACATCCGCAAAGCGGATGTGAAGGGCCAACGGCCCGGCCGAAGCTAGAAGATCATCGACCGCGTGTAAACGGAATACAACCATGCTCTACCGCGAGAACGGCCAGTTCAAGACCAGCTACCGGGCTGACCAGCAGGTCTTCCCCATTACCCAGGACCGCGTCGCCATCGGCCTGCTGCTGGCGCTGGCGGTGTTCGCCGTGCCCATGGTGGCAGACGAATACGCCTTCCGCGCCATCATCATCCCGTTCCTCATCCTGTCTCTGGCCGCCTTGGGCCTGAACATCCTGGTGGGCTATTGCGGACAGGTGTCCCTGGGCACGGGCGCCTTCATGGCCGTGGGGGCCTACGCGGCCTACAACTTCATGGTGCGCATCGAAGGCATGCCCTTGATCTTCGCGCTGCTGCTGGGCGGGTTCTGCGCTACGGTGGTGGGCGTGCTGTTCGGCATTCCGTCCCTGCGAATCAAGGGCCTGTACCTGGCCGTCGCCACGTTGGCAGCGCAGTTTTTCGTGGACTGGACCTTCCTGCGCATCTCCTGGTTCACCAACAACAGCACCTCGGGCTCGGTCTCCGTTTCCGACCTCAGCTTTTTCGGCATCCCCATCAACACGCCGGAGGCCAAGTACCTGTTCTGTCTGGTGATCGTGGTCGTGTTCGCCATCGGCGCCAAGAATTTGGTCCGCAGCCACATCGGCCGGGAGTGGATGGCCATCCGAGACATGGACGTGGCCGCCGCGGTGATCGGCATCCGCCCCGTGTACGCCAAGCTCACGGCCTTTGCCGTCAGCTCCTTCATCGTCGGCGTGGCCGGCGCCCTGTGGGCCTTTGTGCACCTGGGCTCCTGGGAGCCTGCTGCGTTCTCCATCGACCGCAGCTTTCAACTGCTGTTCATGGTGATCATCGGCGGCCTGGGCTCCATCATGGGCAGTTTCTTCGGGGCGGCCTTCATCGTGATCCTGCCCATCTTCCTGAACCAGTTCCTGCCTGCGGCGGGGGCTCTTGTGGGCGTGGACATCAGCACCGCGATGGTCGCGCATGCCGAATTGATGATCTTCGGCGGACTCATCGTCTTCTTCCTGATCGTGGAGCCCCACGGGCTGGCCCGCCTGTGGTCCACGGCCAAGGAGAAGCTGCGCCTGTGGCCCTTCCCGCATTGAACAGTCAAGTTTTCAACCAGCGGCCGACGGGCCCTCTCGAACTCACCGGCACTGACGAGTGCAGCGCATTTACCACCCCCTATTGGAGGCAAACCATGAAGTTCCGATCGATCGCACTGGCGGCCACGCTGGCCGCAGCCGGTGCCAGCGCAATGCTCACCTCGGGTGCCGTGATGGCGCAGGCGAAGGTGCAGTTCTTTCCCAGCCTGACGGGCCGCACGGGGCCTGTGGCGCCCAACGCCACGCCTTTCGCCAACGGCTACGCCGACTACATGAAGCTCGTGAACCTGCGCGGCGGCATCAACGGCGTGCAGACGCTGGTCGAGGAGTGCGAGACCGCCTACGCCACCGACCGTGGCGTGGAGTGCTATGAGCGCCTGAAAGGCAAGCATGGTGGCGCCACCGTGTTCCAGCCCCTGTCCACCGGTATCACCTTCGCCCTGACCGAGAAGATCCCGAACGACAAGATCCCGATGATCACCTCGGGTTACGGCCGCAGTGACAGCGCCGACGGCGGCGTGTTCAAGTGGAACTTCCCGCTGATCGGCCACTACTGGGTGGCAGGCGACGTGGTGCTGCAGCAGATCGCCAAGCTCGAAGGCGGCTTTGACAAGCTGCGCGGCAAGAAGATCGCGGTGGTCTACCACGACAGCCCCTTCGGCAAGGAAGTGCTGCCCATCATCACCGAGCGCAGCAAGATGCACGGGTTCGAGATGCAGCTGCTGCCGGTGCCCGCGCCCGGCGTGGAGCAGAAGGCCATCTGGCTGCAGGTGCGCCAGCAGCGCCCCGACTACGTGATCATGCAGACCTGGGGCGTGATGACGCCCACGGCCATCAAGGAAGCCGTGGCCACGGGCTACCCGCGCGAGAAGATGTTCGGCACCTGGTGGTCCGGTGCCGAGCCGGATCTGCGTGACGTGGGCGCCGCCGCCAAGGGCTACAACGCGGTGATGATGCAGCACGGAGCCGAGCCGCAGTCCGCAGTGGTCAAGGAGATCCTCGACAAGGTGCACGCCAAGGGGCAAGGCACGGGTCCGAAGGACGAAGTCGGCTCGGTGCTCTACATGCGCGGTGTCGTGGGCGCCATGCTGGCTGTCGAAGGTGTGCGCGCAGCGCAGGAACGCTTCGGCAAGGGCAAGGTCATGACGGGCGAGCAGGCGCGCTGGGGTTACGAGAACCTCAACCTCACGCAGGCCAAGCTCGACGCGTTAGGCTTCAAGGGCGTGATGCGTCCGGTGTCCACCAGCTGCGCGGACCACATGGGTTCCGCCTGGGCCCGCGTGCACACCTGGGACGGCGCCAAGTTCACCTGGTCTTCGGACTGGCTGCAGGCGGATGACCAGATCATCAAGCCGATGGTCCGCGCCTCTGCCGACCGTTACGCCGCCGAGAAGAAGATCCAGCGCCGCAGCCCGCAGGACTGCCAGAGCTGATCTTTCAGCACCTCTTCAAGGGCCCCGCAAGGGGTCCTTGTTCGAGCGTCGCGTGCGGCGCTCGAACAAGCCACAAGAAGGCCGCCCCATGAGCAACATCCTCCTGAACGTCAACGGCATCGAGGTCATCTACAGCCACGTGATCCTCGTGCTCAAGGGCGTGTCGCTGAACGTGCCCGAAGGCAAGGTGGTCGCCCTGCTGGGCGGCAACGGCGCGGGCAAGACCACCACGCTGCGCGCCGTGAGCAACCTGCTGGCAGGTGAGCGCGGCGAAGTCACCAAAGGCTCCATCGAACTGCGCGGCGAGCGCATCGAGAAGCTCTCCACGGCCGACATGGTCAACCGCGGCGTCATCCAGGTGATGGAGGGGCGCCACTGCTTCGCCCACCTCACCATCGAGGACAACCTGCTGACCGGCGCCTACACCCGTACGGATGGCAAGGCAGCGGTGGCGCAGACGCTCGAGAAGGTCTACAACTACTTTCCGCGCCTGAAGACGCGCCGCACTTCGCAGGCGGCCTACACCTCGGGGGGCGAACAGCAGATGTGCGCCATCGGCCGGGCCCTGATGGCCAACCCCAAGATGGTGCTGCTGGACGAGCCGTCCATGGGCCTGGCGCCTCAGATCGTGGAGGAAGTCTTCGAGATCGTGAAGGATCTCAATACGAAGGAGAAGGTGACCTTCCTGCTGGCCGAGCAGAACACCAACATGGCGCTGCGCTACTCCGATTACGGCTACATCCTGGAGAACGGCCGCATCGTGATGGACGGGCTGGCCAAGGACCTGCGGGAGAACGAGGACGTCAAGGAGTTCTACCTCGGCATGGGCGGCGGCGACCGCAAGAGCTTCAAGGACGTCAAGAGCTACAAGCGCCGCAAGCGCTGGCTGGCTTGAGTTCCGCACGCGCACGACACCCTCCCTGCACCTGCACCGGACGGCCACGCGCCTACCCACCGACCACGTGAGCGATGACGCCTGGGGCTTCGCCCTGCCACCCTTCCAGCCCGAGGAAGCCTTGCAGCGGCTGAAGCGCGACCTGAAAGACCTGGGTCTCACCGAACGCGCGGGCGTGTTCGAGCGTCGCGGTGTGGCCATCGCCCGGGCCAGCGTGTCGCAGGGCCACCTGGACGCGGCAGCGGTGCGCAAGCCCTCGCGCAACAGCCCCGAGTGGCAGGCCCGCACCCTGAAGACCTCTGCCGAGGTGCGCGACTTCACGCAACACCTGAAAAAGCAGCTCGCCCAATGGAGCGACCGAGATGACTGACGACCCACGCCTCTTTTCGACCCCGCTGGACACGCTTGAAGCCCGGGACCCGGCGGCACGCGAGGCCGCCCTGATGACCGCCCTGCCTGGCATCGTGCGTGCCGCGCAGGCGGTGCCGGGCATGGCCGCGCTGCTTGAAGGCGTAGATCCCGCGAGCGTATGCACACGCACCGCCCTGGCAGCCCTGCCCGTGCTGCGCAAGCCCGAGCTGCTGGAGCAGCAGAAGGCGCAAAGAGCCACCGACCCTTTCGGCGGCTATTCCGCCATCGGCTGGCGCGGCCTGCGGGGCTTGAGCGGCGCGCGCCGGGTCTACCAATCGCCCGGGCCGATCTACGAGCCCGAAGGTGGGTCGCCTGACTACTGGCGCATCGCCCGGGCCCTGCGCGCGGCCGGCTTCGAAGCCGGCGACCTGGTGCACAACAGCTTCAGCTACCACCTGACGCCTGGGGCCTGGATGATGGAAAGCGGTGCGCAGACCCTGGGCTGCACCGTCTTCCCTGGCGGCGTGGGCAACACCGAGTTGCAGTTGCAGGCCATGACCGACCTGCGGCCCGACGCCTACTGCGGCACGCCCAGTTTCCTGCGCATCCTGCTGGAGAAAGCCGCCGAGACCGGCGTGGTGATCCCGTCGCTGAAGAAGGCGCTGGTCAGTGGCGAGGCCTTTCCCCCGTCGCTGCGCGACTGGTTGAAAGAGCGCGGCATCGAGGGCTACCAGGCCTATGCCACCGCCGACGTCGGCTTGATCGCCTACGAAACCGCCGCCCGTCAGGGCCTGGTCGTCGACGAAGGCGTGCTGGTGGAGATCGTGCGGCCCGGCACGGGCGACCCCGTGCCCGAAGGCGAGGTGGGCGAGGTGGTGGTCACCGTGCTGCACCCCGAATACCCGCTGGTGCGCTTTGGCACCGGCGACCTGTCGGCCGTGCTGCCGGGACCCTGCCCCACCGGCCGCACCAACGGCCGCATCAAGGGTTGGATGGGCCGTGCCGACCAGACCGCCAAGGTGCGCGGCATGTTCGTGCACCCCAGCCAGGTGGCCGAGGTGGTGCGCCGGCACGCCCATGTCGCGCGCGCGCGCCTCGTGGTGGAAGGCGAGATGGCCAACGACCGCATGACCCTGCGCGTGGAGGTGGTGAGCGCCGCAGAAGGCCTGGGCGAGGCCGTGGCCCACACCGTGCGCGACGTGACCAAGCTGCGCTGCGATGTCGAACTGGTGGCCCCCGGCTCGTTGCCCAACGACGGCAAGGTGATCGAGGACGCCAGAACCTATCGCTAGGCTGCGCACCTGCAGCGCTGGTGCTGCCGACCCTGGCGCCGTCTTCAACGAGACCCATCCGACTAAGTAGTTTCCACCTCTAGGGGCTTTCGCAACCCTCTACCATCGCGCCCTGTCAAATCCATCCTCCGGAGACACCCCCCATGAAAAAACTGCTGGCCGTCCTGGCCACCACTGCTCTGTCCCTGTCCGCGCTGGCGGCCTACCCAGAAAAGCCGGTCACCATCGTGGTTCCGTTCGCTGCCGGCGGCCCCACCGACAAGGTGGCTCGCGATCTGGGCGTGGTGCTGAGCAAACACTTGAACAACCAGACCGTCATCATCGAGAACGTCGGCGGCGCCGGCGGCACCCTGGGCGCTGCCAAGGTGGCCAAGGCTGCGCCGGACGGCTACACGGTGCTGCTGCACCACATCGGTATGGCCACCTCGCCGGCCCTGTACCGCAAGATGCCCTACGACACGCTGGGCGACTTCGAGTACCTGGGCATGGTCAACGACGTGCCCATGACCATCGTCGGCCGCCCCACGCTGCCGGCGGGCACCATGCCCGAACTGGTGAAGTGGCTGGAAGCCAACAAGGGCAAGATCAACCTGGCCAATGCCGGGCTGGGCGCTGCGTCGCACCTGTGCGGCCTGCTGTTCCAGCAGAGCCTGAAGATCGACATGACCACCGTGCCGTACAAGGGCACGGGCCCAGCCATGACCGACCTGATGGGCGGTCAGGTGGACATCATGTGCGACCAGACCACCAACACCTCGGCGCAGATCGAAGGCGGTAAGGTCAAAGGCTATGCGGTCACCAGCCCGCGGCGCCTGACCACGCCTGCGCTTGCCAAGCTGCCCACGCTGGACGAGTCCGGCATGAAGGGCTTCAATGTCAGCATCTGGCATGGCATGTACGCCCCCAAGGGAACGCCCAGGCCCATCCAGGAGCAGCTCAACGCCGCACTGCGCAAGGCGCTGGCCGACCCTGAGTTCATCAAGCGCCAGGAGGCATTGGGCGCCGTGGTCGTGAGCGACGCCCGCCTGGGCCAGGCCGAGCACAAGCGCTTCGTCGAGGCCGAGATCAACAAGTGGGGCCCGGTCATCAAGGCTGCCGGCCAGTACGCCGACTGATCAGCCCGCACCTGCGCTGAGACCGGTCGGCCCTTGGGCCGGCCTGATAGGACAAGCCGGCCCCAGGGCCGGCTTTTTCATGCCCCGCCCTCAGGCGGTCATGCGCAGCGGGATCGTCACCGGCCCGTCGTTGACCAGGTGCACCTGCATGTCCGCACCAAAGCGGCCGCAAGCCACCTGCAGGTGGCGCTCCCGGGCCAGGCGCAAGACAGTCTCGTACAGCGCCTCGCCCTGAGCCGGCGTCGCCGCGGCGGTGAAGCTCGGGCGGTTGCCACCCCGCGTATCGGCCGCCA
Source organism: Burkholderiales bacterium (assembly GCA_947464185.1). Classification (GTDB taxonomy): domain Bacteria; phylum Pseudomonadota; class Gammaproteobacteria; order Burkholderiales; family Burkholderiaceae_C; genus Rubrivivax. The sequence continues at coordinate 7,673 of CANHVY010000001.1, read as the reverse complement.
GAGTGAACTGCGAGACGATGAGCAGTCCACCCGCGGTGTCCTGCACGCTGCGGTTCATGCGGCCCTGCTCGTCGGCAAAGATGCGCAGCTTCAGCACCTTGTCCACCAGCTTCGAGGCCACGGTCGGGGTGTCCTCGGGCTCGGCGCACACCAGCATCAGCAGGCCGACACCGATGGCACCCACTGTCTCCCCCGCAATCTCCACCCGGGCTTGAGACACCCGCTGCAGCAGCGCGATCACAGCAGGTCCCTGGAGTCGTCGAAATGCGCTTCCACGTCCATGGGCAGCAACTGGATGGACGCCCGCAGCCCGGGCACGGCGCTCATGAGCGCCTGTTCCACCGAGGTACGCAGCGCCGCAGCCCGCCCCAGGGTCCAGCCTGAGGGCATGTGCATGTGCAGATCGACGAAACGGCGCTGGCCGGCGCGCCGGGTGCTCACATGGTCAAAGCGGATGGCCTGGTGGCGAAAGACGTCCAGGGTCTTCTCGATCTCCGCCCGCACCTCGGGCTCCAGCGCGCGGTCCATCAGCCCGTCGGCGGAGCGGCGCACCAGCGAGCCCCCCTCGCGCAGGATGTTCAACGCCAGCAGGATGGCCACCACCGGGTCCAGCCACAACCAGCCCGTGAACTTCACCGCCAGCAGGCCCACCACCACGCCGGCAGACGTCCAGACGTCGGTGATCAGATGCCGCGCATCGGCTTCCAGCGCCATGGAGCGGTGCTCGCGCGCCTTGCGCAGCATGGCAAAGGCCAGGGCACCGTTGAGCACCGAACTGGCCACCGACAGCGCCAGCCCCAGGCCCACGTCCTCCAAGGGTTGCGGGTCCAGCAGCCGGTGCCCGGCAGCCCACATGATGGCCAGCGCCGCCACCATGATCAGCACGCCTTCGAAGCCGCTGGAGAAATACTCGGCCTTGTGGTGGCCATAGGGATGGTCGGCGTCGGGCGGCTGGTCCGCCACCGTCACCATGGTCAGCGCGAACATCGCGCCGGCCAGGTTGACCAGCGACTCCAGCGCATCCGACAGCAGGCTCACCGAGTCGGTCACCCACCAGGCGCCGGTCTTGAGCGCGATGGTGGCCAGCGCCACCGCGATGGACAGCTTCAGGTAAGAACGGACCTGCATGGAACCTGCATGGCCCGGTGGCTAGGTGAGCGTGACGCGCGCGAACTTGCGCTTGCCCACCTGCACCACGTAGGTGCCCGGCGACAGCTTCAGAGCGCGGTCGCTCACCGCAGAGCCATCCACTCGCACGCCGCCCTGGTCCACCAGGCGCAAGGCTTCGGTAGTGGAAGGCGCCAGGCCCGCCTGCTTCAGCAGCGCGCCGATGCCCAACGGCGCGCCCGACAAGCTCAGCTCGGGGATGACGTCGGGCACACCGCCTGCCGCGCGGTTCTGGAAGTCCTGCTCGGCCGCATCGGCCGCGGCTGCGCCGTGGAAGCGCGCGGTGATCTCGCGCGCCAGCATCACCTTGGCGTCCTTGGGGTTGCGCCCGGCCTCCACTTCAGCCTTCAGCGCAGCGATCTCGGCCTCCGAGCGGAAGCTCAGCAGCGTGTACCAACGCCACATGAGTGTGTCACTGATGGACAGGACCTTGGCGTACATCGTGTTCGCAGGTTCAGTGATGCCGATGTAGTTGTGCTTGCTCTTGCTCATCTTCTCGACGCCGTCGAGACCTTCGAGCAGGGGCATGGTGAGGATGCACTGGGGTTCCTGGCCGTACTCGGACTGCAGCATCCGGCCCACCAACAGGTTGAACTTCTGGTCGGTGCCGCCGAGCTCCAGGTCAGACTTGAGCGCCACCGAGTCGTAGCCCTGCATCAGCGGGTACAGGAACTCGTGCACCGAGATGGGCGTGCCTTCCTTGAAGCGGCGTGAAAAATCGTCGCGCTCCATCATGCGCGCCACCGTGTAGCGCGAGGCCAGCGAGATCATGCCGCGCGCGCCCAGCGGGTCGCTCCACTCGCTGTTCCAGCGCACTTCGGCGCGGTCCATGTCGATGACCAGCCCCACCTGCTCGAAGTAGGTCTTGGCGTTGGCCTCGATCTGCTCACGCGTGAGCGGCGGGCGCGTGCTGTTGCGGCCGGACGGGTCGCCGATCATGGTGGTGAAGTCGCCGATCAGCGGGATCACCACGTGGCCCAGGTCCTGCAACTGGCGCATCTTGTTGAGCACCACCGTGTGGCCCAGGTGCAGGTCGGGCGCGGTGGGGTCCATGCCGAACTTGATGCGCAGCGGCACACCCGTGGCCTGCGAGCGGGCCAGCTTCTTCACCCAATCGGCTTCGGGCAGCAGTTCCTCGCAACCACGCAAGCACACGGCCAGGGCCTGCCGCACCTGGTCGTTCACGGGATGAGCGGAATCCTGAGGCGCGATCACGGGGGAAGCAGGCTGCGACATGGCACGGCGGACGAGGGGATTTTGGGGGCCTGAGGCGGGCAGCCGGTTGCTATACTCCGCCGCACTTGAGGGCAGTGTTCTTGGGCGTATGCCTGACTGCAATCGGGCTTCATTCTAGGCGACGGCCCCTCGGGCATCGCTCTTTCAGAGGCCTCGCTTCAAGCAAGACGTACAGGGTGGTGGCCCGTGAACACGCTGGCAGACTGAGCAGCACACGCACGGGATAGGCATGGTTTTCGGGCAGGGTTTCTTCTTGGATCTACTCCAGCATTACGGCCAGGCTGCCGCCCTCTTCAAGGCAAGACACTCCAAGACGGTGATGTTGGCCGCTGCAGGCCTGCTCGGCGGTCTGGGAGCGGTAGCCTTTGCAGTGGCACCACTGGCACCCGACGCGGCGCTGTTGCCGGTACAGACCATCTCCGAGAACGTTGCCACGGTGGAGATCGGCCCGCAGCTGGAGGCTCTGGCCGATCATGGCCTGGAACTCAGCTTCAGCGAGGTCACCCGGCCGGGCGCCGCCATGGATACCACGCTGCGGCGTCTGGGGATTGCCGACGCCGGCACCCTGGCGGCGCTGCGCCAGGAGCCCGCGCTGCGGCGAGCCCTGGAGGGCCGGGCCGGTCGCCTGGTCCACAGCCGCGTGGGCGCGCGTGGTGAACTGATCGAGCTGGTGGTGCGCATGCCCGCCGAAAGTGCCGGGGCAGCGCCCACTCACTTCACTCGCCTGACCGTCAAGCCCGAAGGCAGTCGTTTCGCCGTGCGCAGTGCGCTGGTGCCCCTGGAGACACAAACCCGTCTGGCCAGCGGCACCATCAGAAGTTCCCTGTTCGCTGCCACAGACGAGGCCCGCATTCCCGACCCTGTGGCCACCCAGATGGCCGAGATCTTCTCCGCGGAAATCGACTTCCATCGCGAACTGCGCAAGGGCGACACCTTCAGCATCGTCTATGAGTCCGTAACGGCCGACGGCGAGCCGGTGCCCTGGAACCAAGGCGCCGGGCGCGTGCTGGCCGCCGAATTCATCAACAGCGGCAAGACCCACCAGGCCATCTGGTTCGAGTCCGGCGGCAAAGGCGCGTACTTCGACCCGAGCGGACGCAGCCGCAAGCGCGCCTTCCTGGCCAGCCCGATGGAGTTTTCCCGTGTGACTTCCGGATTTGCGATGAGGATGCACCCCATCCTGCAGCGCATGCGGGCGCACCTGGGCGTGGACTACGCCGCCCCCACTGGCACGCCCGTGCGCGTGGTGGGCGAAGGCGTGGTGGATTTCGCCGGCTGGCAGAACGGCTACGGCAACGTGGTGCACGTGCGCCATGGCGCGGACCGCCTGACGGTCTACGCCCACCTCAGCCGCATTGACGTGCGCAAGGGCCAGCGTGTCGAGCAAGGGCAGCACATCGGCGCGGTGGGTGCCACGGGCTGGGCGACCGGCCCGCACCTGCACTTCGAGTTCCGCGTCGGCGGCGTGCACCAGGACCCGCTGAAGATCGCCAAGGCGTCGGAAAGCGTACCGCTGGACCCGGCCGCCCGGCCTCGCTTCACCGAGTGGGCCCGCACCGTCCAGGGCAAGCTGGATCTGGCGGAGACCGTGGGCTCACGTCCGGCCTTCGAGTAACGCGCGGCGCGCCATCGCCATGGCGCTGTTCATCGGGCTGATGTCGGGCACGTCGCTCGACGGGGTCGACGGCGTCCTGGCCGACTGGTCAGGGTCCCGGCCTCAGGTGTTGGCACACGCCCACCAAGCTTTTGGGCCGGATGCGCGGCTTGAACTGCTGGCCCTCAACACCGCCGGCCACAACGAGCTGCACCGCGCCGCCCTGGCGGCCAACGAGGTCTCCAGGCGCTACGCCGAGGTGGTGCAACGCTTGCTGCAGGCCACCGGCCTGGCGGCGAAGGACGTCAGCGCCATCGGTGCGCACGGGCAGACCGTCAGACACCAGCCGCAGGCCTTCGACGGCACGGGCTACACCTTGCAGTTGATCAACGGCGCCCTGCTGGCCGAACTCACCGGTATCGGCACCGTGTGCGATCTGCGCAGCCGCGATGTGGCCGCCGGAGGTCAAGGTGCGCCGCTGGTGCCCGCCTTCCACGCGGGCTTGTTCGGCTGCCCTGGGCAGCACGTTGCCGTGCTCAACATCGGCGGCATTGCCAACCTGACCCTGCTGCCCGCCGACGGCAGCGTCACCGGCTTCGACTGCGGACCCGGCAATGCCCTGATGGACGGCTGGTGCGAGGGCCATACCGGACAGGCCTTTGATGAAGGCGGGCGATGGGCCGCCACCGGCCAGGTGGACGCACGGCTGCTGCAGCGCATGCTGCAGGAACCCTTCTTTGCCAAGGCCCCGCCCAAGAGCACGGGCCGCGATCTGCTGCACCTGTCCTGGCTGGAACAAGCCCTGCGGTCAGAACAGGCAGAGCGGACGGGACAGGCCGAACGAACCGGCAAAGCGAGACAAGCGGGACATGCAGATTCCCCTGCCACCTGGGCACCCCAGGACGTGCAGGCCACGCTGGCGGAACTGACCGCCTGCTGCGCGGCCACCGAGTTGCGCCGTCACGCCCCCCAGACAACCCGGCTGCTGGTGTGCGGAGGCGGCGCTTTCAATCAGCACCTGATGGAGCGCCTGGCGCAATGCTTACCCGGCGTGACGGTTTCGTCCACGGCCCAGCTAGGTGTGCCACCGGATCAGGTGGAGGCACTGGCTTTCGCTTGGCTGGCCCGCGCCTACGTGGAAGGCCTTCCTGGCAACCTGCCCGCAGTCACGGGGGCGCGCGGCCCACGGGTGCTCGGGGCCTGGTACCCCGGCTGAGCCTCAGACCGAGAAAGAGGACCCACAACCACACGTGGTCGTGGCGTTCGGATTCTTGATCACGAACTGCGCGCCCTGCAGATCTTCCTTGTAGTCGATCTCGGCGCCGACCAGGTACTGCAGGCTCATCGCGTCGATGAGGAGCGTTACGCCGTTCTTGGCCATCTGGGTGTCATCCTCGTTGACGACCTCGTCGAAGGTGAACCCGTACTGGAAGCCCGAGCAGCCGCCACCCTGAACGAAGACCCGCAGCTTCAAGTCAGGGTTCCCTTCCTCGGCCACCAGATCGGCCACCTTGGCCGCGGCGCTGTCGGTGAAGACCAGTGGCACGGGCATCTCGTTGGCTGCGGGGGCCAGGGGTTCGGCAATGGCGTTCATGTTGGTCCTTCGTTCAATCGGTCGGGTTCAGTGCTCGTTCGACGCAGCGAGCTTCAACGTGGGCTTGTCAGCATTCTTCAACGGCCGCAATTCTCCGTCAATGAGGGCGCCGGGGTGCATTTCAAGCAGTTCGTAACGAACGATACCCGTGACCCTGGCAGAAGGCTGCAATTCCAGCAGGGTGCCCGATTCCACGGGGCCCGTCACCGTGCCGTTGATGATCACATGGGCGGCCTTGACCATGCCCGTGACCTTGGCTTTGTCGCTGATGACCACCAGGGTGGCACCCTCCGAGGCGGCCAGGACATCGCCCTGCACCTCCCCGTCAATCCGCAAGCCGTCGGTGAAACGCACAGGGCCGTTGACCACCGTGCCTTCCCCAATGAGGCTGCGTATCGGCGGGGACTTCTTTCGTCCGAACTCCATGTTCTGACCCTCCGGATTGTCACAAGAGAACGGTTTGCGTGGCCTTGACCGCGCCCGTCTCGTCCAGCACCCTGACCTGCAGGCTTTTTATCACGGCCTGCGGCGGATGGTCGATCAGTCCCTCGATGCGCAGGTACTGCTTGAGCTTCATGTCCCGAGCGCCGCCGGCCGCAGGCATGCTCCAAGCTCGGCCCGCCAAGGTGCCCGACACCAGCATTTCATACCGACCGACGAACTCCGCGGCCGAGCGGGCGTTGTGCATCACCAGCATCTGATAGCGCAACTGCCCAGGGGCCTGGGTCTGGGCTTGCAGGCCGCGCACCTGCAAGCCTGGGCCGGAAGACGGAATCAGGCGCTCGAAGAAGCCGAGGTCGGCCTTGAGCGTCCGCGTCTCTTCCTCCAACTGCCGCACCACCTGTGCCAGACGCTCCTGCGACGCGCGCTCGGTCTTCAACAGACTTTCCGCGCTGTGGGCCACGGCCAGCGCCCGCTCGTTCTCGGCTCGAAGGCGCTGCACCTCGGCCTCCAACTGCGCGGCCTGGGCCTTGGCGTCGCGGTCCAGGCCGGCGATGTCCTTGCCGAACTCGAAGGCCCACAGCGCGATGGCGGCGGAGAAGCCCAAAACGAGAGCAGCCACCGCCCAGCGCAATGGCCAGGGCAGGTGGCTGCGAACAATCATCCGAGGGGCGCTCACCGACAGGCGGCGGCGCCACAACTTCCAGCGCATGGTGGAGCCGGCACAGGGCGCAAGCCCCATGCCTGCGGGATCAGCGCTTGCTGAACTGCTTCCGGCGACGCGCGCCGTGCAGACCGACCTTCTTGCGCTCGACTTCGCGCGCATCACGCGTCACGAAACCGGCACGGCTGAGCTCGGGCTTGAGCGCCGCGTCGTAGTCGATCAGGGCGCGGGTGATGCCGTGACGCACCGCTCCGGCCTGGCCCGACTCGCCGCCGCCGTGGACGTTGACCTTGATGTCAAACGACTGGGCGTTGGCCGTCAGCAGCAGGGGTTGCTGGACGATCATGATGGAGGTCTGGCGACCAAAATACTGGTCCAGCGGCTTGCCGTTGACCACGATAACGCCAGAACCCTTCTTGATGAACACCCGAGCGACCGACGACTTGCGGCGGCCGGTGCCGTAATTCCATTGTCCGATCATGGCCGTCCTCAGATCTCGAGCGGTTTGGGTTGCTGGGCGGTGTGCGGGTGCGTGGCACCGGCGTACACCTTCAGCTTCTTGATCATCGCGTAGCCCAGCGGGCCCTTGGGCAGCATGCCCTTGACGGCCTTCTCGATGGCGCGGCCGGGGTGCTTGGCCTGCATGTCCTTGAAGGCGGTGGCGTAGATGCCGCCGGGATAGCCCGAGTGCCGGTAGTAGATCTTGTCAGTGGCTTTGGCGCCCGTGACACGGATCTTGTCGGCGTTGACGATGACGATGAAATCGCCGGTGTCGACGTGGGGCGTGTAAATGGCCTTGTGCTTGCCGCGCAAACGGAGTGCCACTTCGCTGGCAACACGTCCGAGCACCTTGTCGGTGGCGTCAATCACAAACCACTCGTGCACCACTTCGGCCGGCTTGGCGCTGAAGGTCTTCATGAGGGTCTTCCAGGTGGCGTGCGTCAACAGGTCAACAGGGACGGCACGCCGGGTTCCGG